>JBBALI010000104.1:0-1046 GCA_040403095.1 Crocinitomicaceae bacterium | reverse complement strand
TTAATGTCTTGATGGCTCAAAAGAAGGGTGGTGTCGTCGGCAAACAGTAAAGTTACTAGATCCGAACAGTTTGGTAAATCATTGATATATATTAAAAACAGAATTGGACCAAGTATCGAACCTTGAGGGACACCTAGATTAATGAGAACTTTTTTACTTTTGGCATTAGAAACACATACAAACTGCTGCCGATTTAACAAATAATTTTTAAACCAGAGTAAATCGGTTCCACGAATGCCCAGCTTTTGTAACTTGTTAAGGAGAATTTCGTGATTACAACAATCAAAAGCCTTGCGAAGGTCGCAGAAAATTGCGACTGTGTGTTCTTTTTTTTCGAGTGCATTTGTAATTTTATTCATGAAGTGAACCATAGGGTGAATCGTGGAATGATTTCTTCTGAAACCGAACTGAAATGGACTGAACAGATTGTTGTTTTCCAGAAAAATTGATAGGCGGTTGCATACAATTTTCTCGAGAATTTTTGAAAAAGAGTTTAGCAGTGCAATTGGCCTGTAATTGTCCATATTAGTTCGTTCACCGGATTTAAAAAGTGGAATGATCTTAGATATTTTAAGTTGATGAGGAATTTCACCGGTACCAAGAGAGCTAGCAAAAACAGGCAACAGCGGTTTAGACAGAGATAGAGCGATCTTTTTTATGAACGATGTTGATAAACCGTTGAAATCAAGAGTGTTTTTATTTTTAAGCTGATCGATAGCTTCACGAATCTCGGACTGGGTGAGAGGGCTTTTAGAAAGACTGAAGGTTTCATCATCATTGAGAATTGGAGGTTGAGAATCGGGCATAACAGAATTGGACGGGTGAATTTCCTCAACAATGTTTAAAGCTACGTTACTAAAAAAGATATTGAACTTTTCAGCTATGATGGTGGGATCATCAAAAAACGAGCCTTCAGTGATAATCGCTTGAATTGAATTGTCCTTTTTTTTTGAATTGTTAATAGCTTTACGAAGGATTTCCCAGGTTTTTTTGGAATCAGCTTGGTGTTTGCATAGTTCAGACTGAAAATAATTTTTTTTACTAGC
>JBBALI010000103.1:0-1093 GCA_040403095.1 Crocinitomicaceae bacterium | reverse complement strand
TGCATTATGCGCAGGAACAATTCTCGGATTCGTTGCACAAGATTTTATTCAAAAATTATTAACTAAATAAAAATTCAATTATGAAAAATTGGAAAACAACTTCAACAGGAATTACTATGATTGTAGGCGGTGTAGTGGGATTCTACTTCGCAGTAAAAAACCATCAAGTAAATGAAGGTACAGTAACAGGCTGTTTGACAGCAATGTTAGGTGGAATTGGTTTAATCTTCGCCAAGGACCAAAATGTTACAGGCGGAACAACACAACAATAATGCAACTAATTGTCATTCAAATATTATTTGCAATTGGCTTGTGGTTCGAGGCATTGCATGACAATGCAGTAATTCAATTGCAGAACTACCAGCATGCACATTACCCTGAATTGTCAAGAGATTGGCACAGGTTCAATGCATGGCAATATTTGCTAATTGTTGTAATAATTACATGGCTTTGCGGTTGGTGGCCAATGGCTATCTGTTTGCCATTGCTTCGATCTTCTGTTTTCCCTTTTCTTTTAAATATTATGCGTGGAGTAGGGCCATTTTATTTAGGCAATAAAGGATTTGACGGAACGATGCAGAAAATTTTCGGAAGGTTAGCTGGGGTATTAATGATAGTTGGTAGCCTTATTGTAATTGTTCTTTTAAATATTTACCTATGAAAACTTTCAAAATACCCAACCCCTTGCCGTTATTGTTAATGGTTTTAGGAATAATCATTTTTGGCTTATGTAGTTGCAATTCAGTTAAGAAGTCAACCGACATTCAGATCAGTAAAGTTGATTCATCCAGCGCAGTAAAAATCGATTCAACCGTTCAGGAGAAAAAGGCAATTAGATTCGATTCTAGCAGCCTAAAAACGTGGGATAAGGAAACTACTATTGAGTTCGAAAAGCCCGAAATATCAAAGCCTGATGATACGGCAACATACACTTTCCCTATTAACGGTTATGAGGATGGCACAACAAAAGTAAAAGGCAGAATTAAAAGCATAACTATTCGGGAAAAATCAAAAGATTCAAGCAATTTAAAGAAGTCGGATAATTCGGAACTAAAAACAAATTGGACAAAAAATGTCCAAACGGATTTGTCCA
>JBBALI010000102.1:0-1111 GCA_040403095.1 Crocinitomicaceae bacterium | reverse complement strand
AAACTGGGGTCATTGTCTGAATAAAATTGTGGGTACGCCTTGCATTGTGATAAATGTTCGCAGAGCTGTTGCAATGGCTGAGGATGATTTTGATTTCAATGGAAAAAAGGAAAGATACATGCTGTATAAATCGTGAATTAAAAGGCCATGCATGTGTTGGTTGCTGGAAGTTGGCAAATATAAAATATCCATGGAACACATTTGTCTGGGCATTGAAGGTTGAAGAGTTCTATTGCGGCCAATTGGAATTTGGCGATTTTCTGCGTTTTTTGACATTGCGCATATCACGCATGCTTTGCAAAGTTGGTGAATTAAACGGCGGGCTTTAGGATTGTAATAAAGAGCGGCAAATTGTTTCATGGTCTGGGTTTTGGTCGCATGGAGAAAAAAGGTGTGGATATAGATTACAGTTGCTGCAAGCAAAGCATCCGGGATGCAAATTACGTACTTATTGGTGTTGTTATTGGGCTCAAAAAGTTTGCAGACAATGTTTTTGCGTAAAATAAATGATTTTAAGTTTTTTGCTGAAAGGAGGTCATTCTTAATTTTAGAAAGAGTCGGGGCAACAGTTTGATAATAGGCTAATGTGTCAATGGATAACTTTCTATTTTGTGATAAATCTGCAGCGAGCATTGTGGCGATATCATTTTTGCTTAGGTAAACATTTGAGTCAATGGGTTCTGGGGGCAAAATACTTATGTCTGTACTGTAAAGCGCAAGCGGCACTGTTGGCAAAATTTCATTAAATTCTGTTGGAAAAACATTCAAATTGTCTGTTTCAAGATATTTAAAATCCATGGCTGTTTGAACACGTTCATCAGATGAACCAATTATATGTATTTGCATATTAGATATTAGGATGCGATCGGGCTGAATAAGTGAAAAAATTTCACCGGCAGCTGTTATATTATTTTTTGTTTCTATAACAATAGGCTTAATTTGCTCACAATGATGCTGAATAAAGTTGCAGGTTAATGATTGTTCTGTTTTTTCAAAATTTTGTCCTGTGGAACCAAATCCGGAACGGTCTGAATCTGTTCTGGGCCAAGTGTTGGAAAATTGTGGAATTTTTGATTTAATAACCAGAAGTTGCACCACGGCTGTGCCGGCT
>JBBALI010000101.1:0-1116 GCA_040403095.1 Crocinitomicaceae bacterium | reverse complement strand
ATTTTTTGTAACGCCTAAGAATATAGGCCTATAAAGAATCACATTTTTGCGTTGCAAAAAATTACTATTAATCGTGTGGGTTATTATACAAATCTCGATAGTCCGAGTTTTTGTTGAAAAAATTCAATGGCTATCACTAGGATGGATATGTCAAAATAAGGGCCATTGAATTTTCTCAAAATTGATGATCCATAAATGACCAAAATTAAAAAAAATGTATGGCTCTAATTTCTACATATTCATTTCAGTTAGGGCCATTGAATTTTTCTAGAAATTTTTAATGTCATGATTATAACATTTTATTAAAAATTTTAACTTTACATAAATTATAACTTTATTCATTTGCTGTGCAACTCTCTCATAATTAAGTACTTTACAGGATGGATACATTTGTTGAATTAGCGAATTACACAATTTTTCAGGAGGTTCTACTTCCTGAAGAAATTACCACCTACATGACTTATTTGAATAATACAATCTCGATGGAAAAATCTAGCAAATTTTACATTAACGCAAGTGCTGATTACCTTCAATCTTGTAATGATTTGGATCGTAATTGGAAATTGAGTGCATCTCTTAAAATCTACCTCATTAACCTACATGAGGAAGATGTATTTTGCCCAACAACCCTGTGGAGCTTGCAATCTGCAATTGCGGCTCTGTTTATCTGCATTTTGAATATTCAACCGAAAGATGATGATTTGACCATTGGTGCCATGTTGAAAAATTGGGCAAAGAAGTATGAATCAAAGAAAGCAAACACTCACGATCTTGTCACGATTAAGCATTGGTTGAAGGATGCAGCTGAACCCTCTTGGAAAAAACCGTGTTATGTCATTCAACTATGTTGTCTCGGAAGGAAGATCGAAATTGTTTACATGCAATTTAGTGATGTCGGTAATAACATTGTGTATGTAATACTATTACATGAATTATGTAAAATAAAATATTGATTAAATTATAGTACGTCATTACAAAGATGCTTCTGGAAACCCTAAAAATTTCTATGTCGTCACAATCGGACGTGTCAAAACAGGTTTTGACAACAAACAAGAAGTGGTTATCAACGAGGAAGACTTTGTGAAAATCATTGACGACTACTTGATTGCATTTTCT
>JBBALI010000100.1:0-1266 GCA_040403095.1 Crocinitomicaceae bacterium | reverse complement strand
TGATCCTACTGCTGGCTTGGCCACTAATGACGCGATTAGCTAAAGCCAAATTACTACAGTTGATTAGCAATACCAAAAGTTGAAGGGCCAAAAGCGGAAGCCCAAATTGCGCAAAGCCTATTGTTAGCTGCAGGCATACACCAGTCAGCCTATAGATTTTGTATATTTGAAAATATTATGAAATACGATTCTCCAAATAATCAAAGTGAAATTTTACCTAATCTTTTAAGATTACAATCAATTGAAGAAATTAGTCTTTCTGAATTTGAAGGATTTTTAAAGGCAGAAATACTACTTACAGAAAGTCTTACTACGAGGACTAAGTTTAATGTTTCGTACATTTTGAAAATTCATAAACTTTCACTAGGTCATTTATATTCCTTTGCAGGAAAATATAGAGATGTCAATCTTTCAAAAGGAGGCTTTGCATTCCCTGCTTCCCGTTTCTTACCAGAAACAATGAAGGGATTTGAAAATGAAATTTTGGTAAAAATTCCCAATAAGTACAATAGTAAAGAAGAGTTAGTAAAGGACATTGCTAAGGTTCATGCAGAACTTTTATTTATTCATCCTTTTCGAGAAGGAAATGGACGTACTGCAAGAATACTAGCCAACTTAATGGCTCGAAAACAAGGTTACGATGCTTTAAAATTTGAATTAATGACTGAAAAGGAATTTGATAATTACGTTTTAGCCGTTCAATCTTCGGCGTATAAGAATTATGAAAAGATGGAAAAAATAATAGATTTTATCTTCCCAGACTAAGCTCCACTTTTTTTAATGCCAATAAAGCCATTTCTTTAGAAATACTAATACCCTCAATTCGAAAGGAGGCTAACGCCGATAGCATTATTTGTTCTCTAGAAGATTTCTTATTCTTTTCTTTTTTAGACTTTGTAATCATGTTGTAAAGATAAAAAAAATAGTCCAAACTTTAAAGAAACGGAATGCTAAAAAATGCTTGCAGCTAACGTTTTGTGGGTTTAAGAAGTTGGCGATTTCGGAGCACAAAACTGTCAAGCCACCACAAATGCTGATGCGAGGTAGAATGTTCAATTAACCACTGAACCGCCAATTTCTTAAACCCGCTGTTACCGGATGCCCTTCTGTCTGTCCGAAGAGATGTCGCGGCAAGTTTGCACCCACTTTGTCCAAGGCGATTTACATTCAAGTTGGTGTCGGTTCGTGTTAGCACTGTGCGTTTGGGTTTTTAATTTTTTTTTGTGAGTGGGAGAAATTTTTTACTTCAATTTTTTCTTGGGTGGC
>JBBALI010000099.1:0-1401 GCA_040403095.1 Crocinitomicaceae bacterium | reverse complement strand
TCATATTCTTTCTGAATAATCAAATAATCAACTGGTGGAAGAATAATAGGAATATGAGTGGGCCAAACGCAAGCGGTATAGATTTGTCCATCTTCTTTACAATTTAAAACAATAGGTTATGTTCTATATAACTGTAGATACTTTTAAGTCCTCGTACCTTCTGGCTATTTGATAGTATTCAGCCTTAGATTCTATATTCATCACTATTTCTTTTGCAAGATCCTTGATTGGCTGTAATGATTTTTTGTTTTTTTCGATAAATACAAACCAGTTGAGGTAGTTTTGCAAGTACTTTGTTGCAATTCCGTAAAATTTACTTACCCATCTTTCAAATCTATTATCTATTGAATTTACATGTTGGACATGGTAACATTTATTCTTTATGTGATTTTTGTTTGCAATAAATGTATGATGTTCTAACTCTTTCAATTTTGCCCATGCGATGATTGATGGATGTGAATCTGAACATAAAACATTGTCTTTTGACAGCATATTTCCAATTGTTTTTTCTAAGCTTTCTGCTTCAATTCTACCTATTTTTGCTACTTGCATTGTTGTATTGCCTGTTCTGTCACAAGCCACAACAACTGAAACCTTATCATTACTTACACCTCTTTTTGTTTTACGGTCACTTGGACGTTTAAATGATTCTCTTTCAAGGTTTTGATTGCCTTTTTCACTGATATTCATTTGCTTATCATCACATTCAACGATTCCAGCAAAATCTTGCTTGTTAGTTTTTGATAAAGAAGAAAGTATTTTATGTCTCCAGCTAAAAATGGTACTCATGGTGACTTTTAATTTTGAAGCTGCTTTTCGAATTGTAATTCCTTCAATCATTAGCTCTACAAATTCTTCAAATTGAGCAACTTTATGAATCCCCGAAGCAGTTGTTCCCGTCAATCCAGTAAATGTCTTTTTGCAGTCTGCACATCTGTAACGTGAGCGACCTTTGAATTTGCCATGACCTAAAATACGCTCACTTTGACAATGAGGGCAATTAGTACGATGATTAATACTCAATTCATCTTTGTACTTACCTAACTCTGGGTTGGAAGTCAATTCTTTTGATAATGCTTCCAAAAGTTCCCTCTTGGTTGTTTCATCTAAACTTAAAAGTATCTCCTGAATGTTCATTTAATAAAATTTTGATACTTAAAGTTACGAAATATCTACATTAATTCCGAACATAACCTAAATTTTTTAACTTGAGATTTTGATAGATTTAGCCCCCATTTTTGATTTATTTGTAAGCAAACCGCATCTAAATCTTGTGGATTTAAATCTATTCTCTGCTTTATTTCCTGAATTATTACTTCAGAAGCAAAGGATAAATCTGATTTTCGACCACGACCGGTAATAATTTGCAGACCAACTAAACCTTTTTCATTCCAGTTAGAA
>JBBALI010000098.1:0-1474 GCA_040403095.1 Crocinitomicaceae bacterium | reverse complement strand
AAAAGATGTAAAGCAATCTTTGAATATATTCAGAATAATTACATTTATGGATTTCGAAGTTCCAGAAGAATAAAAAATTATTAAAAATTAAACAGGTAGAACAATGCCAGAAATTACAAAAGAAATTTGGTCAGTATTATTCCAATGGATTATTGGAGGATTTGCAGCAGGAATTGGAGCTGTTGTTTCATTTGCTGTATGGAAAGCAAATAAAGTAAATACTGACAAAAACCAAGACACTGCACTAAAAAATGCGGGCGATGCTATTAAATCATTGCAAGCTGAAAACAAAGGTTTTGGGGAATCGCTTTCTAAAATTCAAAATTTAATTGAATTGCAAGGCAAGGACATTGAAGCTCTCAAACAAGAGAGTGACGATAATATTAAAGTTTTCGATGAAATTAAAGCTGCATTGAAAGAATTATCTCCAATCCCTGCGAAATTAGACGGTTTGAAAGAATTACTTGAATCTAAAATTTCTAATGTAAAAGAAGCGGTGCAGGAAGTGAAAGCCAAAGCTCCAGCTCCAAAAAGAACTTATGCAAAACGAACTAGCTCAAAGGTAGTAAAATGAAACTATTCTCTCAAGAGTTTTTGTGGAAATTTTTATCACGCTACTGGACTTATGCAATTGTAGTTGCTGTAATTGTTGCACTTTTGAAAATTGACAATAAAATTATTGATACAATTTTAACGATTTCTGCAATTGAATGTTTGGCTCTATTCTTTTCAAGTTTTGCTGTTTTTGTATTTACAGAAATGAAATTCACTAGAGAAGCTCCATCAGTTTTAGGATTCATTTTTCTAGGTGTTCATTTATTAGTAGGTCTTTCAGTTTTCGGAATTTACTATGTACAATTTGCTCGTTAAAATATTTCTACTCTTCTTCCTGTTGTGTGGAATCAACGGTGCGACTGCTCAGACAAAGTACCTCTTGCCTTGTAGTCGCACTGTTTTAAACGCAAGTTATGAAGTATTAAAACAGCAAGTTGGAGTTGTTGAGAAAACTGGTAAGAACGATGGAGTTCAAGTAGGAAAATACTTAGCTTCTGTAGGTTTGAAAGAAGGGAATCCTTATTGCAATGCTGGTCAGTATTATAGCTTTGCTGAAGTAACTCCAAAGCCACCAATGGTTCGCAGCGGATTAGCTATTTCAAGTTATAATTTAGCAAAAGCAAAAGGCGATAAAGTTGAATTCAAACCAGAAGTCCACGACTTAGTTATTTGGAATATAGCAGGTACTATTTTCGGACATGTTGAACGCATAATTGCAGTAGGTCAGAAAGGTTGGGTTACAACAATTGGATTTAATACTTCAAGTTCAGACCCACGAAATGGAAACGGAGTCTGGGTTAAAAAAAGATGTCTATATCATCCACTCGCAAGAATGCATATAAAAGGACTGGTAGGATGGAAAACTTGAAATCTTATACAATCTTAGTGTTAATCGGTATTGTAATCATTTTGTTGGTGC
>JBBALI010000097.1:0-1583 GCA_040403095.1 Crocinitomicaceae bacterium | reverse complement strand
AATATAAAATATATTTTTTTTCGATTCAAAAATATTATTTCTACTTATATATGAACAAAGATACCAACAAAATCCATTTTTTAGATATAATTCTCTTTCGTAATTAGTTAAAAATGCTTACATTAGTTATTGTTTGATATTCATATTTCATTTGTGAATATTATATCTTACAATTTTAGAATCTTCCTGAGTTTATTTTTAGCTTTGTGCCGTATTTTAACAAATTGAAAAAGATGATACAATTATCAGATCGTTTACAAGCCATGGAAGAATCTGCAACGCTAGCCATGTCGCGCATTTCAAGAGAGTTGAAGGCTGCAGGGAAAGACGTGATTTCGCTAAGTTTAGGTGAACCAGATTTTTTTACGCCTCAATTTATCAAAGATGCTGCGCTAGAAGCGATGAACAATAATTTCACGATGTACACTCCTGTTGCTGGATACGACGATTTGCGTGAAAGTATCTCTGAAAAATTCAAAAGAGACAATGGTTTGACTTATTCCAAAGATCAAATTGTAGTTTCTACTGGCGCAAAACAATCGATTGCAAATGTAGTGATGAGTTGCGTCAATCCTGGTGACGAAGTAGTAATTCCTGCACCTTACTGGGTTTCTTACGTTGAAATCGTGAAAGTTGTTGAAGGAATTCCTGTGATTGTGCATGCTGGTATTGAAACTGATTTCAAAATCACTGCCGCTCAATTGGAAGCTGCAATCACGCCGAAAACGAAAATGATGATTTTTTCAACACCTTGTAATCCCACAGGTTCGGTTTATAGCTATGAAGAATTAAAGTCTTTGGCAGATGTGTTTGAAAAATATCCAAATATTGTAGTAATTGCTGATGAAATTTATGAACACATCAATTTTATTGGGAAACACGAAAGTTTAGCGCAATTTCCAAAGATTTACGACCAAGTGGTAACGATCAACGGTGTTTCCAAAGCTTGGGCAATGACTGGTTGGCGTTTGGGTTACATCGGCGCTTCTAAAGAAATTGCTGATGCTTGCAACAAAATACAAGGTCAATTTACATCTGGAACTTGCTCTATAACTCAAAAAGCATCCATCGCTGCAATGAAAGCGGATCCTGCTGTTTTGAATGATATGATTTCAGCTTTTAAAAACCGAAGAGATTTGGTACTGGGAATGTTAAATGATATGCCTGGTGTGAAAACGAATGTTCCTGATGGGGCATTTTATGTTTTCCCAGATATTTCCTCTTTCTTTGGTAAAAGTTATTTAGACAATAAAATTGAGAATGCTAACGATTTATGCGTTTATTTGTTGAGCGAAGCCATGGTTGCTTTGGTGACAGGTGATGCTTTCGGTGATCCAAATTGTATTAGAATTTCTTATGCAGCTTCAGAAGAAACATTGACAAAAGCAATGTCTCGTGTGAAAGATGCATTGGCTAAATTAAAGTAAATGAATATAAGCGCACTTTTTGAACAGTTTTCGGGCAAAAGAATTGCCGTTGTTGGTGATGTCATGCTCGATGCCTATTTGAGAGGTGGTGTTTTCCGTGTCAGTCCTGAAGCGCCAGTTCCAATCGTTAGTTTAGAGAAAGAAGAAGACCGTTTG
>JBBALI010000096.1:0-1597 GCA_040403095.1 Crocinitomicaceae bacterium | reverse complement strand
AAAAGATGTAAAGCAATCTTTGAATATATTCAGAATAATTACATTTATGGATTTCTCAGTTCCAGAAGAATAAAAAATTATTAAAAATTAAACAGGTAGAAAAATGCCAGAAATTACAAAAGATATGTGGTCAGTTATATTCCCAATGTTGATTGGTGGATTTGTTACTGGCATCGGTGGAATTATTTCATTTGCTGTTTGGAAAGCAAATAAAACTAACAAAGACCTAAACCAAGATAATGCTTTGAAGAAAGCAAATGAAGATATTAAAGCTCTTCAAACTGCGAACAAGGGCTTTGGAGAATCTCTTTCTAAAATTCAAACTATGATTGAATCTCAAGGTAAAGACATCGAATCCTTGAAAAAGGAAAGCGAAGAGAATGATAAAAGTTTTGATGAAATAAAAGATGCATTGAAAGAATTATTAATCATTCCTACAAAACTGGACGCTTTGGAAAAACAACAAATAAATGCTTTCTCATCATTTGAAAAATATTTTAATGAAAGAATTGAAAACGTGAAAGAAAAAGTTGATTCTGCAAAGCCAGTTCGCAAATCTTCTACTACTCGTAAATCAACTAAGCCAAAGGTAAACTAATGAAATTTCTTAAATCATTAATCTGGCTATTGAAAACAATAGTAAATTTTGATTGGACAGAATTTACCATTAAAAGTGTTGCAAACTTTATTGATTTCATAGGAATTTATGGAAGACACTTAACAAGGTATTCAATATTTATAATTCTACCAATTGTAATTTTTACATTGTTTAAAATAAGTTCAGTTCCACTTGAAAAAGTAGAGAATGCTTTAATTTCAATATCTGCATTTGAATGTTTGGCTCTGTTTTTCACAAGTTTAGGTGCATTTATTTATACAGAATTAAAATTTACTAAAGATGCTCCATTGGTTTTAGGTTATATTTTTGTCGGTGTTCATATTTTAATTGGTCTTTCGGTATTTGGTATTTACTATGTTGAATTCATTAAGTAAAATATTTCCATTCCTGCTCCTGTTGTGTGGAATCAACAGCGTAGTTGCACAAAGCAAATACCTCTTGCCTTGCAACTACGCTGATTTAACTCGCAGTTGTGAAGTGCTGAAAAAGCAAGTTGGAGTGGTAGAAAAAACTGGCAACAATGATGGAATACAAGTAGAAAAATATTTAGCTTCAGTTGGGCTTAAAAAAGGGAATCCATACTGCAATGCTGGTCAGTATTATTGTTTTGCAGAAGTAACTCCAAAGCCACCGATGGTTCGCTCAGGACTTGCAATTTCAAGTTACAATTATGGTAAACAACTGGGAAATAAAGTTCCATTTATACCAGAAGTTCACGACTTAGTAATTTGGAATATAGTAGGAACTATTTTCGGTCACGTTGAACGCATAATAGCAGTAGGACAAAAAGGTTGGGTTACAACAATTGGATTTAATACCTCAAGTTCAGACCCACGAAATGGAAATGGAGTCTGGATTAAAAAAAGATGTCTATATCATCCACTCGCAAGAATGCACATAAAAGGACTGGTAGGATGGAAAATTTGAAATCTTATACAATCTTAGTGTTAATCGGTATTGTAATCATTTTGTTGGTGC
>JBBALI010000095.1:0-1622 GCA_040403095.1 Crocinitomicaceae bacterium | reverse complement strand
ATTGAAGAAGAAATTACAATGGAATAAATTGTTATTTTTGCACTATGACAAAAGAACAAAAAATATTTTCATTCGATGAAGTCGTCAATTTTCTTCAATCAGTCAAATCATTGAACAAAGAAGAAGCTGAATTTCAATTTGCGAATTTTCTGGCAAGAAATGGAAAAGTGGATTTAGTTCCATTAGAAATTGCTGAAAGATTGATTGAAAAAAGTGAAATTGATTTTAATGAGCATTTAGTTAAGGCAAATTTTGAAGCGTTAATTGAGCGGAAAAATGAAGAAAATTAGGTGTTTTTTGCACGTTTTTTGCACGTCAACTTTTTAGGTTTTTTCTTATCTCATCAGTTGAATAGTGGTCCACATATTCGCCTTCCATAATTCTGAAACCGTGTCCTGCAATTTTCGCTGTGAATGCCATATCGTTTTTATAGACTTTAATCAACTCATTTTCTCTGAACCTTCGAATTGCATGGAACGACATTCCTTTTTTCAAACCTAAATCATCTTGCATTTTTGACATTAAACTTTCGCATGTCCTTCTATGAATTGGAAATATTCTCTCGCTATTTCTAGGCAAAATAAACAACATGTGAATAATTTCTGGGAAGATGTCAATCGGATGTTTTGCCCAAGCTCCACCTTTGCGAATGAAATGTATGTCGCAGCCGTGAATATTTTTCCATTCTAGATTCAAAGTTTCTTCAATTCTGGTCATATAATAACGAATGTAAAAGATCAAGTATCTGAATGTTTGATTGTGGTGTTTCTCGGTATATTCCAAAATTCTCTTCATCTCATCTGCCGAAAAATATTCTTTGATTACATTTTTAGGTCTTGGAATGATTGATTTCTTAATTGGGTTCTTTTCCAAGTATTCATTCTCAATGCCATAGTTGAACAAAGACTTAATCATTTCAAGATGTTTTTGCTTTGTCAAGTCCGATAGATTCCTTTCAGACATATTTTTCAGAATCGCATTTCTAATCTCTATTGATTGAGAAAGTAGAAAGTTCTCTTTGGGCAGTGAATATTTAAAAACTTTTCTAATCTTCTTCTGCGATGCTGGTGCTAAATTTGGGAATTTATATGCGTAGTAATCCTCAATAAGTTCAAATAGATACTTGCCTTGTTCTTGTTGAATTTTCTTATTTTCAATATCTTGGTGAAATTCATTGACTCTCTCTCTGAGCAATTGCAGAGCAATTTCCTTGTTTTCAGCAATCCAAGTTAAGTTAGTTTTTTGCCTAATTCCAAATACATTCGTGTGGACATTGCCAAATCTCTCAAAGCAATAGCATTTGTTGTATTCTTTGAGTTTCCAGAGCTCTCGGGTTTTCTTTGGCATTTCCTATTTTACTTTTTCCTTTTCTTAACCACAACAGTATCAATTTCAACTGGTGCTCCAGCTTCATTAAGTTTTGGAGCTTTCTTCTTTTCGGCTTTGGCTGGTTTGCCTACTGCACAAGTGCCACAAGTACCGCCGTTTGAGCAATGCCCACATCGCGAACAATTCGTACAAGCATTGCAGGGAGTTTTCCCAGTGCATTTAGCGGCTTCCACCCCTGTGCTGATAAAGAGCAAGGATATGATGACAAATAAGAGTTTCATTCGGACTCCAGT
>JBBALI010000094.1:0-1666 GCA_040403095.1 Crocinitomicaceae bacterium | reverse complement strand
ACCACAATCAATAGAAGCAAAATTAGGGCTGGTCAACCCTTCGGCCACTTTAGAAAATCAAGAAAAAACCTTGCAGGTTTATAATGACATTTTAAAATTGGATGATGCAAATTACACCGCTAATTATTGGGCTGGTGTCATTCATTACAATCAAAAAAGATATGAACAAGCAGTTCGTTTTTTCGAAAAAGTAGTCAATAATTATCCTTTCAATTTTGATGGAAATCACCTACTCGGATGGACTTATTTGAAAATGAATAAACCCAATGAAGCAAAATTAGCATTCAACACCGCTTTATTGATTGCTCCTGGTAATGCTTCTTGTTTAGATGCTTTATCCAAAATAAAATAATCAATACTATCCCTTCTTTACTTCTTTAGCCCAGGCATCTTTTAATGTAACTGTTCTATTAAAAACAAGTTTAGAAGGGGTAGTATCTTTATCAATTGCAAAATATCCTTTACGTAAAAATTGAAACTGATTGTTGATTGAATCTTTTGCTAAAGCAGGCTCTGCATATGCATTCGAAATAATTTGTAAAGAGTCTGGATTAATATGGTCTTTAAAATCTCCTTCTGCATTGGCAACATCTTCCACTTTAAACAAACGATCATATAAACGAACTTCTGCTTGAATGGCATGTTTTGCACTTACCCAATGTAGCGTTCCTTTCACATGAATGCCAGAACTATCAGACCCACTTCTGCTCTCAGGAATATAAGTACAATGTACTTCAGAAATATTTCCAGCAGCATCTTTGATTACTTCATTACATTGAATAATATAAGCACTTTTTAAACGAACCATTTGTCCGGGAGCTAATCTAAAATATTTCTTAGGTGCAACTTCCATAAAGTCTTCCTGCTCAATGTAAATCTCTCTGCTAAACGGCATTTCTCTGATTCCGCCATTTTCATCCTCTGGATTATTTTCACTGGTAAGTATCTCCAATTCTTTTTCAAAATTGGTGATGACCAATTTAAGTGGATTGAAAACAACCATTCTTCTTTGTGCAGTTTTATTTAAATTTTCACGAACACAAAACTCTAATAAACCAACATCAATTAAATTTTCTCTTTTGGCTACTCCAATTCTTTCACAAAATTCACGAATTGCTGCAGCAGGATATCCTCTTCTTCTCATACCACTGATAGTACTCATTCGAGGATCGTCCCATCCATTCACCATTTGTTCATTCACCAATTGAAGTAATTTTCTTTTACTCATTACAGTATAAGTCATGTTCAATCGAGCGAATTCATATTGCTTTGAGGGGAAAGTGCCTAATTGCTCAATACACCAATCGTATAAATCTCTATGAGGTACAAATTCTAATGTACATATTGAATGGGTAATTTTTTCGATAGAATCGCTTTGGCCATGGGCAAAATCATACATTGGATAGACACACCATTTGTCTCCAGTTCGGTGATGATGGGCATGTTTAATTCTATAAATAATTGGGTCTCTTAAAAGCATATTCGGTGATGCCATATCGATTCTAACCCTCAATACTTTTGCTCCATCAGCATATTTCCCCTCTTTCATCTCGAGAAACAATGCTTTGTTTTGATCTATTGTTCTTTCAGCAAATTGATTGCGAACACCAGATTGTGTGGGTGTTCCTTTTTGAGTGGCAATTTCTTCACTTGTACTATCATCTAC
>JBBALI010000093.1:0-1764 GCA_040403095.1 Crocinitomicaceae bacterium | reverse complement strand
GGAGTATGGGGTGTAGAGCCTCATCGAGGGTTCGAATCCCTCCGTTTCCGCCAAATGAGATAAGTCGTTGATTTATAA
Source organism: Crocinitomicaceae bacterium (assembly GCA_040403095.1). Classification (GTDB taxonomy): domain Bacteria; phylum Bacteroidota; class Bacteroidia; order Flavobacteriales_D; family Crocinitomicaceae; genus JAQVCM01. The sequence goes on along the minus strand of JBBALI010000093.1, from coordinate 1,686 downwards.
CGATTTATTGGCAAAGGCTTCAAAAACTGTGTACCGAAAGGTGTACTACTTTGAAGCCTTTTCTCTTTGTGCGTCGTCAACGCAACTATGCGCGGTTCATGGTTCCAAAAGCCTACAGAACCCTCTCAAACGAAAAAAAATACCTTGTCGTAGCTCTTGGGTCAGGTGCACCCCATATCATTCGCCAAAGGGCAACATTAGCTGAATCTGTCCTTGTTTCCAGAATGATGCAAGGTGTCGCCATGACGTTAGATCGCGAAAAGTTCAGATTCTTTGACATTGTGTTGAACAATGGTACAAGGATTGAAAATATCAATTCAGGTTCCGACGTTGATAACCTACTTAAATTGGCACAAGCTGAAAGTCTTGCTGATCTCATTGAGAGTCTTGGGGGTGGTGCTGTTCCCCAGTCTGTTGCCGGTCCCCAAGGACCTCACGTATTAGAGGAACGGCGAAGCGTTCCAGCTACGCAATCCCTCCCAATGGTGGAACTTTTAGACAAATTTATTTTGCTGAAAAAACCCAAAGCTGGTACGGTGACCGCTTACAAAAGTGTAGTCAAAGAGTTTGCCGAGTTCTGTAAAAGTAAGTGCCCTATTGCTGAAATTCTTCAAAGTGACGTTACCCGTTTTCGTGAAGAGTTGGCTAAAAAGAACGGTGTTCAAACCATTGATAATAAAATGAAAATCTTGAAGTCATTGCTGAATTTCGCAATTGACCAAGGATATCTGAATGGAAAAAATCCTGTATCAGTTAAAAATCTTCAAACCAAAAAACAAAAATTAACCGAAGGTTATGCCATTTTTGAATCGGATGAAATTAAACTTTACTTTCAAAGTGAACGATTTAAAGCAGAAAAAAAGAATGACCCAGATTATTATTATTGTGCAATGCTGGAAATTTTTACCGGTTGTAGGGTCAACGAATTAACAAGTTTGCAGATCAATCAGCTTAAAAAATCTGAATCGGGAACTAACTTTTTACAAATTCGTGATTCAAAGACTGCGGCAGGAAAAAGGGAAGTGCCTATTCCAGAGATTTTATTTGAACAAGGATTTTCAAAATTTATTGAAGGCAAAAAACCGACTGACTTTATTTTTAGGTATCTCGATCGAGATGGTCGCGGTGCTGGTAATGCAGTTGGAAAAAAGTTTTCTTATCAAATTAAACTTGAAAAAATTCACCGGCCAAAATTAGTTTTCCACTCGTTGAGAAAATTCCTCAATGATTTTTTCATGAAGAATAGTGTTGATTATGAAGTTCGTTGCCAATATTTCGGTCACGAAATTGAGGCTGTGAATGTTGCAACCTACACAAATAAGTTTAATGTAGATGATTTGTATAAGCGGACGGACGAAGCTCGTAAAAAAGTTGCTGGATTGATTGGAATTTAACTTTAAACCTACTTTATTTTAGCAGCGCAGAAATAGAGTAGGGCACCCGGCCAGGGTCAGATTATCATTCAATTTGGTGCAAGGCTTTGTGTAAACTTTGCAGCATTCTGCTGAATCAATTCTGATTCTGCCGCTTGTTCTTGCTGTGCTTTTAAAACTGCAATCTGTAGTTCTAACTCTGCAATTTTCTGCTTAATTATATAAATCTTTTTAATATCCGATTCCTTAAAATTATTTAATGAAGTGGACCCCGAATTTGAGACAGGTGTTTAAGTGGGACACTGTCCAAAGA
>JBBALI010000092.1:0-1786 GCA_040403095.1 Crocinitomicaceae bacterium | reverse complement strand
CTCCGAATTAAAATGGAAATAATTACTTTTCTATATCTTTTTTCCAACATTGCCTGGATTATTGAAAAAACCAAAACGACATTTGAATCAATAATTTTGCAATTATCGGCACTTTGTTAGGAAAATCATTTTGGGTGGTGTATTTTTATGTTGTTATTTCAAAATTGAATTGCGTTGAGGGTTTTAATTTTTTGGTTATTGTTTTTGGCGCAGTCTTATTTTGTTAAGGGTCAAATAACAGTTTATCAAGATATTTTTAAAGGAGGAGTAATTGCCCAAGGTGGTTCAGCTGGAATGACATTGAATGGCACATTTACATTCGATCTTTCTATTCCTGAAGGTGCAACTATTAGAAAAGTGATGCTTGTTTCATCTTGTGCTCAGGAACCAGATAGTGCATTAATAAGAGTCAATAACAACTTGGTTGAGATGGATTTAACATCCTATGTAACATCAGTTGCACACTCATTGATGGCATCGTCACCATCTCGAAATTATTATTCGGATATTACCAAATTAATAGATACAATGAATTTGAATTCAATTAATTTTACTTTAAATACTTCCTGCCCTGAGCAAATAAATTGTGGTTTTGATGCTTTTGGCATATTCTTGCTTTATGAAAAAACTTCATTGCCAGAAATATGTTTTTCGTTACAAATTCCTGATCAAGATTTATTTGGTTTTGAGACGTATAATATCACGAACTTAAATCCTATGAATAATCTTTTTCCAATAGCATTTTCTGTATACATGGATAGATCTTGTGATTTTGATTTTGATGGTACTTATGTGAATGTGAATGGTGCTGATATTGGTTTAATTTATGGCTCTGATATTCAAAACGCAGCATATTTGTGCGGAGGGACTCAAGGAAATTTTATATATGATTCTCTTACAATTGTTGGATTACAGGATGATGTTCCAGATTTGCTAATGCAAAATCAAGATGCGCTAAGTGATATTAGTTCTATTACACTTAATAACCAAACTAACCTTAACATTTTACTACAACATTTCAATATAAATAGCTCACCTGCTGCTAAAAATATCTACCTTGCCTTGCCTCTCGCCTACTCAACCCCTTGCCAACCCCAAAACGTAACTGTCTCCCCCGACACCACCATTTGCCCAAACACCCAAGTGCAACTTTCAGCCACTGGCGGTACTTCGACAGGCACTGCACCAGCTTATGAATGGTGGCCACAAAAAGATTTGTCATGTTATGATTGTCCAAATCCAATTTTTTCGGGAGATTCTTCTCGGCTTTACACAGTGCGCATTTGGGGCAGTGACAGTTGCTCGATGGTTCGCCCAATCATGATTCATGTGCGCCAAAAACCCAAAACTACTTTGTATAACCAAAGCAATAGTTTGTGTGCAGATTCCACTGCCTTTGTTAATTGGCAAACAGCAGGCGCAAATACATATTCACTAGACAACGGCGCTTTTCAACCTGCTGGTTTTTACAATCAATTGCCAGCCGGCGAGCATCTTTTGACCGTTCGCGACGCATTTGGTTGCACCTACGATACCTTGGTTTTGATTGACGATTATAGCAGTGTAGTTGCCAATTTAAGCGTTTCTCCTCTTTCTGGCGAAGCGCCGTTGGTGGTTCAGATTATGAACCAAAGTACCGAATTCACAGATTACAATTGGAGCGTGAACAACAACATTCAACCCAACGCAAGCAATTCATTTGAAGCTTTTACCGCTGGCGAATACACCATCCAACTCATCGCCTGGCAAAATGATCCAACGTGCGCCGACACTGCTTTTCAAACGA
>JBBALI010000091.1:0-1799 GCA_040403095.1 Crocinitomicaceae bacterium | reverse complement strand
ATTGGGCTCATCTCGACATTGCGGGAACGGCTTTTGGTGACGTAGAATTCGCTCCACAACGCACAGGGACAGCTTTTGGGGTTAGATTATTGTTGGCGTTTTTGGAAAAAGAAGTTTAGACTATTGATTTTAAGAAATTAAATGTTGTAACTACTCAGGTTATTTTCCTTGATTAGTTTATTTGGTTAAAAATCATTAATCTTACTCATTGTCTGATAAAGAAACCATATCGCAACAACAAGAACTACTTGTTCTCCAATCTCAAAAGATTAAATCTTTGGAAGAGAAGGTGGAGTTATTACTTGATTTACTTCAAAAGAAGAATGTCAAGAAGGACTCTCATAATTCTTCGTTACCCCCTTCAAGTGATTTATTCTCAAAAAATAAAAGCCTCCGTCCCGTAAGCACCCGTCCTAATGGCGGTCAAATTGGACATAAAGGTTCGACCTTGGAAATGAGTGAAACACCTGATAAAATCAATGACTTAAAAAGTGATTTTTGTAGTGTTTGTGGTCAATCTCTTGCTGGTGAATTATTCACTTTAAAAGCCAAACGACAAGTAATTGAAATTCCTCCTATCATTCCAATCTATGAAGAATATCGTCAATATATTTGTCAATGCCCTACTTGTCAGCATCAACAATTAGCCGATTTTCCATTAGGTGTAAACGCCCCAATTCAATACGGGAGTAGCGTTGAAACGTTGGTAGGCTACTTTTCGGTTTATCAATTCATTCCTTTCAAACGGCTACAATCATTATTTTCTCAATTATTTTCACTTCCTCTTTCACAGGGAAGTATTGGTAATATTTTAGAACGTTCTGCTCAAAAATGTCAGGGTGTTTATCAAGAAATAAAAACTCAAATCTTGCAAAGTTCAGTCGTTGGTTCTGATGAAACAGGAGCAAAAGTAAACGGTGCTAAATGGTGGATTTGGGTATGGCAAAATCTTCAAAATACCTTCCTTGTTGCCTCTGATAACCGTGGCTCTAAGACGGTTGATGAGGTTTTTGAAAACGGATTACCTAATTCAGCTATTGTTTCAGACCGTTGGGCAGCTCAGTTAAAGACTCATTCAAAAAATAATCAAATTTGTTTAGCCCATTTGCTGAGAGACCTCATTTATCTAATTGAAGTGGAACAACCGCTCGGCGGTCCGATTGATTTCGCAACTCAATTTAAAATATTCATTATCCATATTTTTGATAAGAGAAAAAGTATGATTGAAAGCAATAAAGCATACACGCAAAATTCAGAAGAAACGATTTTTTTGGAACAAACGCTTAATCAATTATTGCTAATTTCGATTGATAAGGAGAAGTACCCCAAATCAGCGGTCTTTCAAGTTTCAATGATTAAAAACCGAAATTTCATACTCCCATGTCTCTACAATTTAGAAATACCACCAGATAATAATGGCTCTGAACGTGCCATTCGCAATATTAAGGTAAAACAAAAGGTTTCTGGACAGTTCAAATCTGGTCAAAATGCCTTCTGTGTTATCAGGTCAGTAATTGATACCCTTCTCAAAAGAGGCGTAGAGTTACTCCCGTGTCTAAATCAAATCAACAAACTACAACCTGTGTAGTTACAAGTAAAATTACCTAAAATAACTATTAATTTATATAACTATCTGATTATCAATTAACAACAAGTCTAATATACTTCTTGAACATTTGGCGAGTTGATTTGCAAAGTATCGGTTGAACCATAAAAATCACGAGCAACCAATTTAAATACATCGGTGGCCATTTTTTTATAGCCATCCACGGTATAATGTCCTCCGTCATATCCGGCAT
>JBBALI010000090.1:0-1804 GCA_040403095.1 Crocinitomicaceae bacterium | reverse complement strand
CGCAGAATCAAGAATCTAACGCAATTTTAAGACAAAAAAATAACTTAAAATTGTATCATGAAAACAGCTTATAAAAGACTCAATCGCAACCACAGAATCGAGATTGAAAAACTCATTGCCCTAGGTAAAAATCAAAAACAAATTGCTTCTACTCTATCGGTACATCCTAGCACGATTAATCGGGAATTAAAACGCCTCAAAAAAGGCACTTATGACAACCTAAAAGCAGAAGTAAATTACGTCCATAATCTGCTCGATAGAAGACTCGGGAAAACCAAAATTGAAAGCAATCCAAAACTTAAAAATTTTGTATATTCACATCTTGAATTACATTGGTCGCCACAACAAATTTCCAATGCTTTAAAACAGTTTTATCCATTTGATCCAACTATGCAAATATCCCACGAAAGCATCTATTATCACATCTATATTCAACCTAAAAAAGAGGTCGAAAAATTACTCATTTCTCAGCTTCGTCAAAAGCGAAATTACAGAGGAAATACCCGTCGAGGAGCTGACAAAAGAACAACAATAAAAGACCCAGTTCGTATCGACGAAAGACCTTCTGAAGTGCTCACCCGGGAAATACCAGGACACTGGGAAGGCGACCTAATACTGGGAAAGAACCGAGAATCTGCTATTGGAACTTTAGTCGAGAGAACAACTCGATTTCTAATAATGGTGCCTCTTAAAAAGAAAGACGCAACATCGGTCAGAAAAGCGTTTGAAAAAGCATTTTCCAACATCCCAAAACATTTAAAATTATCCCTGACTTATGACAACGGAACCGAGATGGCGCAGCATAAATTATTTACCAAAAACTCCAAAGTAAAAGTCTATTTCGCGCATCCATATTCGCCGTGGGAAAGACCAACAAATGAAAACACTAATGGACTTATCAGAGATTATTTCCCAAAAGGAACTGACTTCAATTTGCTCTCTAAAAAAGACATTTTAGAAGTTCAAAATCAACTCAATGAAAGACCTAGAAAAACCCTTGAATACGAATCGCCTTTAAACACGATTTCAAGATTGTATATGACCCAAAATTTTATTTAAGAAATGAAGAATATTCAAAAAAATAACGTAGTTTTATTCTCGAATTTTGAAACCAAATCATTCAAAATTTGGTGCAAAAATGCGGGAAATAAAACGGTAAATTTAGAAACCCAAAAATTGCGCTAGAAACTTGAAACCGCCTAAAGCGACAAAGACCCACAAATTATTCAACAATATATAAACAATGACAAAGACAATTTTAATTATCGGTATGGGACAAGGTTTGAGCCTTGGCATTGCAGAAAAATTTGGACAAGAAGGGTACAAAATTGGAATGATTAGCCGAAGTGCAGACAAATTATTAGGTTTTCAATCTAAACTGAAAGAACAAAACATTGTATCAGAATTTGCAACTGCTGACGTAGCAGACACAAATCAAATGCTAAAAGCAATCGAAGAAATCAAAAGTAAATTAGGTCGCATTTCAATTTTACAATACAATGCCGTTGACTATCGAATGAAAAACTTAATGGAGGAGACTGTTGAAGACTTAACAAATGGATTTAAAATTAGTGTGGGCAACGCTTTTGCAGCTACAATGGAACTTTTGCCAGACCTAAAAGAAAATAAAGGTTCTGTTTTATTCACAGGTGGCGGTTCTGCAAATTATCCAAGTGCCGATATGGCTTCAATTTCGTTAGGGAAAGCAGGAATAAGAAATTTAGCTTTACAACTACACGAAACTTTGAAAGCTGACAATATTTTTGTTGGAACTGTTACAATTGGTGGTTGGATAAATCCAGAC
>JBBALI010000089.1:0-1970 GCA_040403095.1 Crocinitomicaceae bacterium | reverse complement strand
TCGTTTGAAAAGCAGTGTCGGCGCACGTTGGATCATTTTGCCAGGCGATGAGTTGCACGGTGTATTCGCCAGCGGTAAAAGCTTCAAATGAATTACTTGCGTTGGATTGAATGTTGTTGTTCACGCTCCAACTGTAATCTGTAAATTCGGTGCTTTGGTTCGTGATTTGTACCACCAACGGCGCTTCGCCAGAAAGGGGAGAAACGCTCAAATTGGCAACTACACTGCTATAATCATCAATCAAAACCAAGGTGTCATACGTGCAACCAAATGCGTCGCGAACGGTCAAAAGATGCTCGGCGGCTGGCAATTGATTGTAAAAACCAGCAGGTTGAAAAGCGCCATTATCTAGTGAATAGGTATTTGCGCCTGCCGTTTGCCAGTTTACAAAGGCAGTCGAATCTGCACACAAACTATTGCTTTGGTTATACAAAGTAGTTTTGGGTTTTGTGCGCACATGAATCATAATTGGGCGAACCACCGAGCAACTATCACTGCCCCAAATGCGCACCGTGTAAAGCTGCGAAGAATCTCCCGAAAAAATTGGATTTGGACAATCGTAACAGGATAAATCTTTTTGTGGCCACCATTCATAAGCTGGTGTTGATCCTGAAGAAGTACCGCCAGTGGCTGAAAGTTGCACTTGGGTGTCGGGGCAAATGGTGGTGTCGGGGGAGACAGTTACGTTTTGGGGTTGGCAAGGTGTTGAGTAGGCCAGAATAAGCTCGTATACTGGATTTGAAGTTGGCTTTAAATTAGATTGATAATCAAATTGAATACTTAATGAGGTGTTTTCTGAAATATAACTTTCAATATTGGCTAACCCATCATTCCCTTTCATGGTGCTATTAGCTGAATCATTTCCAATTCCATACGAAGTACCGTTTTCATAATAAAACGCGCCCGAAATACCAGCACATGTTGCTTCTTGGTTACTTTCTTCACCGCCAATTAAACCAATATTTACACCATTGATGTTTACAAAGCTACCGTCTTGAATAGTGTCACAAAAATGTTCAGAGTCTATTGCAACAGAAATGTTTTTGGTTGTATCTAAAAAATTTAAATTTTCAACAAAGTAACTAATTTGATCAGCTGCATCTTGATAATTGACAATTACACTAGCACTTACAATGTCGAATGTTGGATTTTCATAGGTGATGAACAAATAATATCCTGTAAAACATCCTCCTTCTGCTGGTGAAGGTTGATTTGTAGGAATTATCAAATCATAGGTGTTTTGATTTGCAAAAACTAAACTACTTACGTCCACGACTAAAGTTTTTATACTAAACACAAAGGAACCAGAAGTAATAACTTCAAAAATATTATCTAATGCATTCGTTTCATTTAATTCAATATTTGTTCCGTTGAAAACTAAATTTCTTTTTTCAGGTTTATTGTAGACATTGACAAATAAATATGCCTTTTTAATAGTGCTACTAGGATCAATATTAACATTTATGGTAGTATTACTTAAATTAAAATAGCCTGTTTTAAAATAGCCCCCACAAACTCCACCACGGAACACATCTTGATAAACTGTTATTTGACCCTTAACAAAATAAGATTGCCCCAAAAACAATAACCAAAAAATTAAAACCCTCAACACAATTCAATTTTGAAATAACAACATAAAAATACACCACTCAAAATGATTTTCCTAACGAAGTGCTGATAAATGCAAAATTATTGATTCAAATGTCGTTTTGGTTTTTTCAACAATCTAGGCAATGTTGGAAAAAAGATATAGAAAAGTAATTATTTCCATTTTAATTCGGAGAATCAACTTTCTTTTACTTTGATTTCTTACTTTTGAAAATCATTGAAACAATGGAAAATTCAATTCTGTATGCGCTTGTTTGGGTTGTTGTCCACAGATTATTAGATGAAAAATGAACTTAGTCTAATCCAATTTCACTTAAGAAACAAAACTTTCCCTTTTAATTCGCCACTTTCAGCTGCATTTT
>JBBALI010000088.1:0-2118 GCA_040403095.1 Crocinitomicaceae bacterium | reverse complement strand
AGGGGCGGCGCTGAGCTCGATGGAAGCGAAGCTTCCATTAAGACATGGATACGCTCGCAGAGCGCGCAACGCCCTGCTCGAGTATTCATTGCGAACAGAGCCGCTTCTTTTTTCCTCTAAAGACCTCTAAAGAGTCTAATCTAAGGCATGGATCATTTATTCGAACAGTTTACTTTTTATTCGAAGCATATTAAACATTGAGAATATGTCATTATATACATGCCAACAGTCAGAGACGCGGCAACAAAACTATCCATTCCCGGACCCAAAGTAATAACATTAATTAAAACAGGAGTAATAGATGCGGAAAAAATTAGCAACAGATGGGCCATAAATCAAGCTTCGCTTGATGCTTACGCTAATTCTTTGGTCGCTCCGCAAATAGAGAATGTTAATGTTCCAATTATACCACAGTTGGAAAATATAAATATTCCATTTGTACAGCCATTTGAGAATGTTAATGATATAAATGCGCGGCAAAATCAGCGCAGGTTACCAGATATGCATAATGGAATAATTAGCACAATAGCAAATAATCCATTTGCCGTGTCTGAATTACTTGATTTTGGACCGAAGGAATTTTGGGATCAGCATGCGAAAAATTTGCTTGATACTTTACCCATGGTCATCGAAAAGCATACACGAATTCCGCAGTCGCTTAATTCTTCAACTATGCCTTTGGCCGCACCTCATGTGACTGATTATTCTGATAAGCGGCTGCTTCTTCAACCTACCTTGGAATATGCAATTCCAAAGCAAACGGAAAAACGAGGCAAAATTAAGCCTGCGGTTGTTACTAAAAAATTCAAAATCAGAGTATGCGGCAAAATACGCAAAGTCTGGTTTGATTGGATACTTTTGTCGAATGAAGTATATAATTATTCAATTGATTTTCTGATTCAAAAGAGAATCGAGAATCCATTTTATAAGCCAGAAAAGCTAACATTATCAGACATTATCATTAAGCATTTTGCCCCAAAAATTACTACAGCATGCGCTCCTGCAGAAGTAAGCAAATATGCAGTGTTCGATGCTGTAGCTGCATTTAATATGGGGTTGGATTTGCAAAAAAGGTCGCTGGATAATTATTCCCTCTCCATTTCCATACGTTCACGCGGAATTAAAAATGGCTTTATTTGCAAGCAGAATACTAAACGTGCACTGCAAAATAAGTATAATTTTGATGCAAAATTTGCATCTGATTTTGAGAAAATGCAAATGAAGCTGCATAAATTTCCAAAAACTTTGCCGAAAGTTTACTGCCGGTTAATTTACAAAACTAGACTTGACAAATGGTATTTGGATGTACCTACTGAAATATGCAAAGACACAACTGTCCGAGCGCAAATTGTTGCAATTGATCCTGGAATACGTACTTTTCTTACATGTTATTCGTCATCTGGGGTTTTTAATATTGGCGCTGATGTTGAAAGTGAAATAAAATCATTGTATAATGCAATTGATTCAATAAATGAAAAAATATCAACGTCAAACAATAAAAGAAAAAAGCAGTCGCTCACGCGTGCATTATGTCGAGTTACCAAGAAGATTCAAAATAAAATTGACAATTTGCATTGGCACGCAATTAAGCTGCTATCACGCTTCGATACAGTGATTTTACCTAAATTTGGGGTCACACGTATGTCCAAAAATCTTGCAAACAAGACGAATAGGAATATGTATGCTCTGTCTCATTTTGAATTTAGAATGAGACTCGCTCAAAAAACCAGCCAATACGGGAATAAAATCATTATATGTAATGAAGCGTACACAAGTAAAACATGCGGAGGATGCGGCGCCTTAAACGAAAAGTTAAATGGCGCTAAACATTTTGCATGCAATTCTTGTAAATTCGAAATGGGACGTGACCTAAACGGCGCACGTAACATTATGGCAAGAGTGTTATCATTCGGTGACGCTTTGCTATGATCAATTGCTTCGATACTGACGTATATTTGCGTTGCAAAACGCAGGTATATGTTGCGCGCATAGAAATATGCGCGCGGCCATGTTAGTATCCGTAAGGTATTAACATGTGTCTTGAATGTCTAGCTGTGCACAAAAAAATGGCTAGCTTTTGAGCCTCTTTTAGAGGTTCTTTCAAGAAAATAGTATCCC
>JBBALI010000087.1:0-2345 GCA_040403095.1 Crocinitomicaceae bacterium | reverse complement strand
GCAGGGCATATTTAGATAAAAAGACCAATAATACCGATCAATTGTATTATGGAGTCAATACAGGATTTGGTTTTTTACAAAATGTAAAAATTGATGCTGATCAAATTGAACAATTACAATACAATTTATTAGTATCTCATGCTTGTGGTTTAGGTGAAGAAGTGCCGACCGATATAGTAAAACTGATGTTGATGTTGAAAATCAAATCACTCAGTTATGGACATAGTGGAGTTCAAATTGCCACTGTTATTCGATTGATGGAAATGCACAATAACAATGTATTTCCCGTAATTTTTACGCAAGGATCATTAGGCGCTTCTGGTGATTTAGCTCCATTGAGTCATTTGAGTATTCCATTGTTAGGTCTAGGTGAAGTAAATTTTGAAGGTAAAAGGGTTCCCACAGAATCGCTAATGAATCAATTTAATTGGGATCCGATTCACCTGCAAAGTAAAGAAGGATTGGCTTTGATCAATGGAACTCAATTCATGAGTGCTTATGGGATGTATTGTTTGAAAAAAGTAGAACATTTATTGGCCATGGCCGATTTAATAGCTGCTTTATCATTTGACGCTTTTGATTGCATCGTGGAACCTTTAAACGAGCATATTCATCGAATTAGACCACATGTAGGCCAAATTGCAACAGCAAAAAGAATGCAACAACATTTAGAAGGAAGTGAAATTTCAAGTCAAAAAAAATCACAGGTTCAAGATCCTTATTCTTTTAGATGTATTCCTCAAGTTCATGGAGCCACCAAAGATGCATTTGACCATGTATTAGCAGTTTTTATGCAGGAAATTAATTCTGTAACAGATAACCCAAATATTTTTCCGAATGAAGATTTAATTGTTAGTGGTGGAAATTTTCATGGTCAACCATTGGCTCTTGTGCTGGATTATCTGGCAATTGCAATGAGCGAAATAGCTAATATTTCCGAAAGAAGAACCTATCAATTGATTTCAGGTCAAAGAGGGTTGCCTTTATTCTTAGTGAAAGATGCAGGACTTAATTCTGGATTTATGATTCCTCAATATACCGCTGCAGGCATTGTTAGTGAAAATAAACAATTATCAACTCCTGCATCTGTTGATAGTATTTCTTCAAGCAATAATCAAGAAGATCATGTTAGTATGGGTGCCAATGCTGCCACTAAATGTTTCAGAGTAATTGAAAATGTAGAGAAAGTTTTATCCATTGAATTGTTGAGTGCAGCACAAGCTTTGGATTTTAGAAGACCATTAAAAAGTTCTCCAACAATTGAAAAATTATATGCTGCGTTTAGAAATGAAGTAAGCTTTAATGAAGCCGATCGTTTATTGCACAATGATATGGTACAATCAATTGAATTTCTAAAAAGTTATAACACCAATTAAATCATTTAAACTAACTAAAAAATATTTAAACTGGAGTAGACAATAATTTGCTGGTACTTCTGTATACAAAAGATTGAAAAATATGTCTTCTTGCAAATCGTTGAGGAGTTTCCGCATTCACTAATTTAACATAAGTAGCTTTTGGAACTCCATAATATTCATATTCTGTATCATCAGCAAAAACTACTCGAAGTACTTCAGATTTATATTCAAAGTCTACAATAGCTGCATTATTGATCGTATCGGTGTAAGCGTCTATTGTTTTGGTAATTGTTTCAGCAGATATACTTACTAAAAAATGATAAGCTGTAATGATTTTTTTACTCTTTTCTTCAGCTTCTTGCAATAATATGGCGTCTTCGGCAAATTTATCAGGATGCCAGTCTTTCATTAAATTTCTATATGCCGATTTTAGTTCACTTAATGTAGCAGTTTCTGTTACATTCAATAATTTTCTGTACCCCACGATTAGTCTCATATATTGCAGTTTTTGAGTATACCTACTCTAAATTTGCCGCGAAGGTATTGTATAAATATTAAATGGATGGTGAAATAGGCTTATCAGTTCTTTTTGTGCCCATATACAATTCATACTCTAAGAGCCTACAATCTATAGTGGCATTGAAGAATTCAATTCTTCTGCTTGGCTTAAGGCGTATTTTTTTCGCTAAATCTAAATTTCCAGTAAATACATAACCCGTTAATCCTTTACATTTATTTTTTAAGAAATCGCCCATGCGTGCGTAAGTCTCTATTAATGCGGTTTCATCTCCCAATCTTTCTCCATATTCAGGGTTAAAAAATATTACTCCGTTTGATGTTTCAGGAATGTTAGTTTGTTCGAAATCTACCACTGCAAACTCAATAAATTGTTCTACTCCAGCAGCAGCAGCATTCAATTTTGATGTAGCAATGGCTTGGTTACTAATATCTGATGCAATTATTTTCAATGTATCAGGTGATGTGATT
>JBBALI010000086.1:0-2887 GCA_040403095.1 Crocinitomicaceae bacterium | reverse complement strand
AATATTTTGTCTCACTCGTAGTCGAAATTGTTTGTCCGATTTGAGCAATTGTTCCTGAACCAGATTCTGTTTCCTCCATGTATGAGACGTTTGATATCGGTAGGACCAATCCTGGTTTGAAATAAAAACCTAATTTTTCTCCAGAATATTGCAAAATCAAACTTGGCGTCAATCGAAATTGATTTGAATTTTGAAATGATTCGTAAACACCAAAATCATTTTTTACTCTTGAAGTCAACGTTTTCGTGCCAACAAAATAATTTATTCCTAATTCCATACCAAAGTTTGATTTTAGCATGTAAGTAGAATTTAATTCATAATTCACTCCTGCTCCCAATGTTCCATAAATATTTGTTGTTTTCTCTGGTTCAATCTGAATTCCTAGCACATCAGAAGGTGCAGAAAATCCGTAACCTACAAAAGCGGAAATGGTTGGACCTTGTGAAAAAGTAGAAAAACCAATTAAAATAGGCGCGATACAAAAGCTAAATTTATACATACATTTGTTCAATTAAAATCTCAACATGGAAGATAAAATCAACAAACTTATAGAAAAAATCAAATCACATTTCGAAAATGATTTTTCAGGTCACGATTGGGAGCATATTTTAAGGGTTTTAAATAATGCCAAGTATATTCAAAGTAAAGAGGGTGGAAATATAGAAATAGTGATTTTAGGCGCTTTATTACATGATATTTCAGACCATAAAATGAACGGCGGCCTTTTGAATCACGGCGGCGTAAAAGCCAAGGAAATAATGGTTGAATTAAATTATTCTTCAGAAACCATTGAAAAAGTTGTCGCTTTGGTGGATAACATTTCTTTCAAAGGCGCATTGGTTGAGGACAAAAAAATCAGTTTAGAACAACAAATTGTTCAGGATGCTGACAGATTGGACGCCATTGGTGCTGTTGGTATCGCGCGCGCTTTTGCTTTTGGAGGAAACAAAAATCGTCCGATTTATCAATCGACTGTTGAACCAACGCTGCATGTTTCTTTTGAAGATTACGCAGTTTCTAAAAGTCATACGATTAATCATTTTTATGAGAAGTTATTACTTTTAAAAGATCGTTTCAATACTGAAACAGGCAAAAAACTTGCCATGGAACGTCATCAAGTGATGGAAGATTTCTTGAAACAATTTTTCAGGGAGGTTCAATTAAAATAAATCCTATTTGTTAATTTTTTCCTAAAAATAAAATCCAGTTGAACCGATAAAATCATTGGTTGTACCAAACCCCAAATTCAGAAATTATGAAAAAAATATTTGCAAGTCTTTTTATTCTTTGTTTTGCTCCACAGCTATTTGCTGGCGACAAAGAAAATGTTAAATCAACTATTACGGATGTAACCGTTTACACGCAAGGTGCTCAAGTTTTCCGAAAAGCTACTTACAATGTGAAACCTGGTATCACGGAAATTATCATTGACGGAATTTGTCCGACAATTGATGCGAAAAGTTTACAAGTTAAAGCCACAGGCAACATTGTCATTTTGGATTCTAAATATTCCATGTTTTATCCAGAACCAAAAGTAACTGCAACCATTGACGGTTTGCCTTTAAAAATCAGAAAAGATATTTTTCTTTTGGAAGATTCATTGTTGGTTTTAGGATATGAAGTTCAAGAAATTCAAGATGAAATTGATGTTTTGAATGCAACCAAAAGCATTTTATCAAACAATGGTGCCATTCGCGGACAAGGAAAAGTAAATGATTCTATTCAACTTTTGAAACAAGCCGTTGATTATTATGCAATCAAAATGAATGAAATCAATAAACAATTATTGAAATTGAACCGCCGCAAAGCTGAGAAAAACGTCAAAAAATCTGACATGCAAAATCGCTTAAATAATTTGAGAAACTACCAAAGTACTTCAAACCAAGAAATAGAACAATTAGGACCGACACACAGAATTATTGTAACTGTTTCTAGTAAAGAAATCACAAACGGAAAAATTACGCTTTCGTATTTAGTTTCTGGCGCTGGATGGATTCCATTATATGATATTAGAAGCGAATTGGCTGCGGGGAAAGTAAATTTGAATTACAAAGCCCAAGTATTCCAAAATACAGGATCCAAATGGGAAGATGTGAGATTAACGATTTCAACCAACAATCCATTTCAAAACAAAATTAAACCAACATTGAATCCATGGTACATTGATTACTATCAAGCGCGTCCAGTACCTGGTTCTATAAATGCAAATGGATATATGGCACCCGTTACTATGAGCGCTAATGCCAGTGCCTATGAAAAAAAGACTTCTAAAGATTCGTACAGATTGCAAGAAGATGATGCTGAAACTTCTGCTCAATTTACCCAAATTATCAGTCAAATGATTTCAGCGGAATTTAGAATTGATTTGCCATATACGATTCCATCAACCAATGAAAAACACATGGTTTTGATTTCTAATACTGATTTGGCAGCAAACTACAAATACTACACTGTTCCTAAAATGGATGCTTCTGTTTATTTGGTTGCGCAAATCTCGAAATTGGATGAATTGCAACTTGTTCCTGCAAAAGCAAATATTTTCTTCGACGGAAGTTACATTGGTGAAACGTATATCGATCCTACTTCAATGGAAGACACGTTGAGCTTGAGTTTAGGAAAAGACCCGAATTTAATTGTAAAAAGAACGCTTTTGAAAAAAGAAAGCAAAGAAAAAGTAATTGGAGACAAAATTGAAAGAACCAATAATTTCCAAATCGAAATCAAAAACTTGAAATCTACAAATGCTATCATTGTAGTTCAAGATCAAATGCCAATTACACAAAATAGTGAGATTGTCATTGAACCAACAAACACAGGAAAAGCGAAACACGATTTAGTCACTGGAATGCTTGAATGGGAAATCAATCTGAAAACCAAAGAAAGTAAA
>JBBALI010000085.1:0-3094 GCA_040403095.1 Crocinitomicaceae bacterium | reverse complement strand
TTCGGGCTTGGCGAAGGTGGCGATTTTCACCACAAATGTTGATGCGGAGAACCAAACTTTGATTAACCACAAATGTGTCTGCGGAGCACTGAACCGCCACTTTTGCCAAACCCGTGTTATCGGCTGCTGTTCTTGTCTGTTCGTTAGTTTTTAATTGCATACTTTTTTTCCCTTTGTTTAAATGCTTCGTCACCACCTTCAAGTATGTCACAGACGTGTTCTCTTATGCCTTGACTTTGTAAAATAGAAAGTATTTTTTCGTCTTTTATTTTCGTGTGTTCCAATGAACCATTTACATATTCAAAACGGTAAGCTCCTCCTGAACTTCCGTCTGATTGTCCTTTTTGGTTTGCAACAATAATATTTTCTGTGTCAGTAGCTACCACAAGGTTTGCATTGTGAGATACTATTAGTATTTGTCGTTCCTTCTTTTTTTCCTTAATCATTTTACAGAGAAGTTCGTAAATAGTCCGATTGTCTAGATTGTCCTCTGGTTGGTCAATTAAGATTGGGAATTCGGAAGAACTTATTTGTAAAAACAGAATTAGTAAAACAGTTCCTTTTTTACCAGGCGACATATGAAGTAGGTTGTCTCCTTTATAAGTAACGGTATAATCTATTTCAAAACTATCTTTTGCAATACCTCTCAAAACATCCTCTAGAGTTGTTCTTAATTTTAATGGTATTGAATCGTCTGCTGTTGAAAAAAGCTTGTCCTCACTAACTCTTAAAGGCTTTTCATAAAGTTCAATTACTTTAGAGTAATCTAAAGCACCATCAGTAAAAAAGCCATTAAAATAGTGGTCGCTTCTTAATGCTGCCTTATTAACTTGATTGTTTAAAGTGAAATTATCTTGTCTATAAATTAGGCTACTGTTTAATTGAATGTCTGAACCAATATTATTCTTTGTTGAATTGACTTTGTCAACTACAAGTTTATATAGTGTGAATCGTTGTTTCAGAAGATTTGCAGTTTGTTTTCTAATATTAGTGTATTCTTCAAGTAAATTTTTAAGTTGTTGCTCAAGAGCCAACGCAGATTGGAATTTTTGCTTTTCATCTTCAAGTTGCTTTGACAATTTTTGAATTTCTTTTTGACCAGCAAGTTTTTCAAGTAATGGTTTTAGTTTTTCTGCATTCAGAACTAATTGTTTCTCAATCGCAAGCTTCTTATTTGCTAAATCTAAATTTGTAATGTTTTGTTGAAGATTTTGAATAAGGGTTTCATAGTCCTTAACAATAAGTTCTTTAATAGTCGCAATATCTAAACTAATATCACCAAGTTCATCTATTATCCTGTCGATTGACCCTTTTAAAATAACCCCTGTGTCAATTTTGCCAAGCAAGTTGTGCTTATTTGAAATTACCTCATTAAGAACTTTTTGCAATGTCAATTCTTTTAAAGAAATAGTTCTTACTTCCGCATCAAATGTCGATTTAGACTGAATTAACTCACTGTATTCCTTGAATTCAATTTCAGTAAGATTTGATGCTTGTTGACCCTTTTGAATTAGTTCTGTTGTATTCTGAATTGCTTGTTGAATAGTCTTAGAGTTTCCTGTATCTTTTGATTTTTGCTGAACATCTAAAGCTGTGTTTCTTACTTTAAAATATTCATTAATTAATCTTTCAATTTCTGAGTTTGTCTCAGAAATTCCTCTGAATGTATCTTCATAAAAAACTTTGAATTCTGTGTCTTGTAATAGGATGTTTTTTATAAGTTGATTGAGTTCTTCTTTATTGTTCTTCTCTACTAAATAGTTAATATAAAGCTGGGGTATGTAGGATATTTTATGAAGTTTCTGTGCTGGGTCACTTTTGCTATAAAAGTCTTCATCACCATTTTTCCAAATCACCTTAAAGTCAAAAGTTGTGTCAAACTTATATCCTTCAAAATTCAATCTTTTAGAAGCTTTTTCGACTTGTTCAGGGTCTATGCTTTTAGCTGTTGAGAAAAGTAACAAGGATTTACCCGAGGATTTACCACCAATTATTGAGTTTAAATTTTCATTCAATTCGATTTTTTGGTTTCCAAATAGAGTGCCTGCATCTATGAATTGAAGTTCCGAAATTACATATCTATCATTTTTAATGTCAGGCTGTAATGCTTGTATTTTCACTCTATCTTCAGGCTCATAAAGTGTTTGTCGCAAACCTTCGAATGTAGGGTCGGCTTTTATCCAACAAAATCTGTTTCCGTCTGGCTTAAATATCTTATCATTTGAGTGTGCATCGCAACCGTGGTAACACGGTTTTAAAGTTCCACATTTTCTTATTACAAGTTTTTCATCATCAACACTTTTGCCTATAAAGTAAATTCTGTCCTTTTCATTCGATGAAAAAATTGCATCTGAAAATTGATATAAACTTTGCCTTGTTGCATCTAGTTGTGATTCTCCTTTACCTATAAAAAAGTCTTCGTGTTTAATAGCCCCTGTAACCCCATCTGTGCTTCTGTTTGAAACAACAACTATGGTATTTTCTCTTAGCGTTGGGTCATTTTTAAATATTGAACTTAAAGCATCAAGTGAAACAACAAATTGTTCAACACCCTTTTTATATGCAGTTGGTTCATCTAATTCTTGGTTGTGTGTATGGTCGCGGCCAAAACGAACTAACTCCGATTTTGTAGCAGAATAATTACTGACGGAATTATTGAATTGAAGTTTTGCTAAAAACCTTGATTCAATTTCTGAATCGATTGAAGGATTAAAAAGGCAATGAAGATTTATTGGAGTTGATGAGCCAGTAACAGGCAAAACTCTTAATTCTAAATTTGGAATTATTAGGTCGAAACTTTTTGTAATTTCTCCGTTTGCAACCAAATGTTTAAATTTAAAATAATTCTCTATACTGAAATAGTCAGTTATTCCAATTACAGAAATTTCTTCTGTTGAATTGTTGATGCTCGCAACATAGTTCTGCCATTTTTCATCAAGAGTAGCTCCCGTAAATTGGTCATTTTTTTTTGTCCCCGGAGTATGGATATGTAAATCCCATATTCTCCACTCTGAGCCTCTTGTAAATTTATTGTATGCTGTCATTTATGTTGTCTATTGTGATTGTTTAGTGTCGGTATACAGTTGCCGATAAC
>JBBALI010000084.1:0-3746 GCA_040403095.1 Crocinitomicaceae bacterium | reverse complement strand
AAGCCAGCAGTAGGATCACAGAATATCCAAACTGCGCAAAGCCCCGGACGTTGTACGTCACCCTAAACGACATCCTGCAAACATTTAAGCATCCATGACTTTGCCGACACGACCCAACGCACCAAGTAAGGCACATTTGCAAGGCACACAAAGCCGACACACAAAAGCCAACCTTGCAAAAGAGCCTGCCTTGTGCCAACGCACAGCCCACCCACCCCAGCAGACGGAATTCTTATCGGCTTCAACAAAATACATGAGCAAATAACAATACTCAACACCAAAGCCCACCCACCACCCCAGAAAACAGTTGATAACATGGTGAGAATAATGAATTAAGGCAGTTTTAAATGACTTTATTTATTGTAAATTTGTCGTTGAACAGAATTTAAGTTTTTTACACAACATTTGACAAATGAAAATCAAGGAAATAGCCGACAAAAAATACAAAATTGAAGACGATGATACTTTAACATTGGCTGAAGAACTACAGTTGTCATTCTATGATGACCCTGAAAACTTAATTGTAGAAGCTGACAAAAACATATGGGACACCAGCGTAAAAGTTGAAGAAAATGGCTATTATTGGAAACAAGCACCCCTAATTATAAAAGGGAAACCTATTGAAAATGAAAAACCACTTGTGGTTGAATTATTTTGTGGATGCGGTGGAACTTCATTAGGTTTTGAAATGGCAGGTTATCAAATTGCTATTGGTTGTGACATACACCAACCTTCTTTAGCAACTTTTAAAAACAATCATTCTAACGTTTCTACAGTTTTGGGCGACATTAAAAAAGTTACACCAAAATCTTTTACGGAATTATTAGATGGCAGAAAAGTTGATGTTTTAATTGGTGGTGTTCCTTGCCAAGGGTTTTCACTAAACAACAGGAAAAGGCACGAAGCTGACGAACGAAATTTATTATACAAAGAGTTCATTCGTTTTGTAAAAGCTTTGAAACCGAAAGTAGTAGTATTAGAGAATGTTTCAGGAATGAAAAGCACAGGAAACATTGTTGAAGAAATTGAAAACGAAATTAGTGAAGCAGGAAATATGAAAGTAAAAAGCAAATTGCTTTTTGCACCAGATTATGGAGTGCCTCAAACAAGAACAAGACTTGTTTTTGTTGGTATTCGTGGCGGTGAAGAATTTGACTTTAATTCAATTGTAAAAACTCACGGTCCAACTACAAAAAAACCTTACGTTACAGTTAAAGATGCGATTGGAGATTTACCAAGTTTAAATCCCGACCAAAGAATTGAAGAATATAAAATGGAAGCATTTAGCGAATATCAAAAGCTAATGCGTAAAAATGTAAAGGGCAACAAACTTACAAATCATAAAGCACCAAATCATCCCAAAGAAGTTATTGAAAAAATAAAAGCTACAAAGCCAGGTTTACCAATGTATCCTAAATTTAAACAGCGTATTCGTTTAAGTTGGGATATACAAAGTCCAACACAAGTTTCGGGTGGCATAAGACCTCAATTTCAATTTGGACATCCGCAAGACAACAGAGGATTATCAATTAGAGAACGTTGCAGATTGCAAAGCTTTCCAGACAATTTTGAAGTTAGTGGAGGTATTGTACAAGGTAGAGTTCAAACAGGTAATGCGGTTCCACCACTACTTGCAAAAGCAATAGCATTAGCAATCAAAAAATATTTATGAATTATAGAATATGGTACAGTACAGAAAGTTTTGCGGACTATGTGATTGCTAAAACAAATCTGACTAACAAAAATTTTGTCAAAAAGAAAATGTATGAAAGTGATGCAAACAATGCAAAGAACTTTCATTCAATGCCTGACCATATCAAACAGATTTTATATTTGGATGCACCTGATTTGATTGTAGAAATTGATACAGAGCCGATATTTTCAATTGAAGTTTCTACAGAGGCAGGAACAGGACATAATGCTTTTCAAAGATTTGCAAGGTTAGCTGCATCGGTTGAAAATAATGTACCAGCATTTTATATTTATCCTGAAGCTGCAATTATAACAAGGCAAAACACAGACCCTAAATGGGACAAGATTAATCCTCTTGTTTTTAAAGCTTTGGATGATGTAATGACTATTTATAAAATCCCGGCTTTACTTTATTATTTTCCTTCTGATTACAGAACTCATCAAGTTGCTAAAACATCCCCAAATCTTAGAAATAAAGGATTGAAATTTGACAACAATAGAAATTTTGCAGGCAGCCCAGACAGCACTCATAATGAAATGCGTTTAATGTTTGATGCAATCAATGAAATTATTTCTGTTGTTGAACAGTCAGGTGTAATTGACGGAAGAGAAAAATTATTAGGAAAGCGAATTCTTAGTACAAGAAAAACTTTTATGCAGCAAGAGTATGCTGCAAAAGGCGGTAACGCAAATATGTCGCCATTAACAGCAACTGAAAAAATTCCAACTGAATATTTATTAAATCACTTATCTCAATATGAAAATGCTAATTATGAAATCGGAGAACTTTTAAGAAGCAGAGATGAAACAATAATTTACAAAGTTGATGCTGCTTTTAGAGGTGACCCATATCCCGGAGCATTGGCAGCAATTGATTATTTACTATGCAGAGAAGGCAAATCGTTTGAAGAAAGAAAGTATAATCTTGTTATGTGTTGGGGCAATTTAACTATTGACCACAAAGCAAAAACATTTGAAATTGATAGTGCAAAAAGTACCGTTCATGATTTTGTAAATGCAGTAAAAGCAAGTGAAGGAAAGAACCTATTGACAAAGGATTATGACGATATTCCAAGTAGTGAAATCCCAAGATACTATATGCAAGTTCGTTATGGTTCTATGTTTTCAAAAGTAAAACACGTAAGAGTATTTTCTTATTTCGCAGACGCAATTTTATTCCCAGATGGAGCATTATGGAGAGACGCATAACTGAAGAACAAGTAACAAAAGCTATTCTGAATTGGCTTGAAACAAATGGTTGGGAAATCATTTGCTTTGACTTTCCACAAAGTGGAACAGGCGTTTCTTTGCACCCAAACCAAGATTTGAGAACAACAAAAAATAAAGGTGCATTCATACCCGACATTGTAGCAATTAAAAATGGCGTTGTTCTTTTCTTTGAAAATAAAGACAGGTTTGTACTAACCGATTTTATTAAAGTTCAAGAACTAAAACAGACAACAGACTATACAGCTTCAATTGAAAAATTCCTTGCTGACTTTAATTACTCAAAAATATTTTATGGGGTTGGTTTAGCACATACCGACAAAACCGAACTAAGAACAAATGAACATTTAGAGAAAATTGATTTTGCTGTATTTTTTCAACAGGACAGTTCAATAAAAGTAACTTTTGACCCAAATCAATTATTTCAATAGGCAACGCACCAAGTCAGGCACATTTGCAAGGCACACAAAGCCGACCCACAAAAGCCAACCTTGCAAAAGAGCCTGCCTTGTGCCAACGCACAGGCAACACTCTACGGTTGGACACAGACCCACATTATAGCAGACCGAGGAGAAGGGCGAACGTACAACAGGGGGTTTGCCAAAATACGGGCGGACGGAAGTTATCTTCGGCTTTTTGTAATTCTATTGTGCTTCATATCGGGCAGACGAATATCTATTTAGCTTTTTGTTGTTATCTTCATCTTCAGTTTTTCAATCATCATCGGTACCGGGCGGACGGAATACTAATTCCCGTACTTCGGCAAGCCCTGGCCGTTATAAGCCACTCAGCCGCGGCACAAATCCCAGCATCAGTTTTAGATAACA
>JBBALI010000083.1:0-3982 GCA_040403095.1 Crocinitomicaceae bacterium | reverse complement strand
TAATTTATTAATTTAGTCTTTAATAATCTGTATCGCTTATTTAGGACTAGTCATTAAGCTTATAATTAAGCATCAATTTTTGCATATTTTGCATTTTTCTCAATAAATTCTCTTCTTGGTGGAACTTCATCACCCATCAACATAGAGAAAATTTGATCACATTCTGCAGCGTTATCGATGGTAACTTGACGCAAAGTTCTTCCTTCTGGATTCATTGTAGTTTCCCACAATTGTTCTGCATTCATCTCACCCAAACCTTTGTAACGCTGAACGTTTACAGAAGATTCATTACCACTACCTTTTAACTCGCTGATTAATCTGTCACGTTGGTCTTCATTCCATGCATAATCAGATTTACCACCTTTTTTCACTTGGTATAATGGTGGCGTTGCGATATAGATATAACCATTTTCTATTAATTCTTTCATGAAACGGAAGAAGAAAGTCAAAATCAAAGTCTCGATATGAGAACCATCGACATCGGCATCACACATGATGATGATTTTGTGGTATCTCAATTTTTCAAGATTCAATGCTTTAGAATCTTCATCTGTTCCAATGCGAACACCTAATGCAGTGTACATATTCTTAATCTCTTCGTTTTCGAAGATTTTATGGTGCATTGCTTTTTCAACGTTCAAGATTTTCCCACGAAGAGGCATAATCGCTTGAAAATGACGATCACGACCTTGTTTTGCAGTTCCACCTGCCGAATCTCCCTCGACAAAGTAAATCTCACACAAAGCAGGATCTTTTTCTGAACAGTCAGCCAATTTTCCTGGTAAACCAGAACCAGTCAAAACGTTTTTACGTTGAACCATTTCTCTTGCTTTACGCGCCGCATGACGCGCACGGGCAGCTAAGATTACTTTTTCAACGATTAATTTTGCTTCGGCAGGATGCTCTTCCAAATAGGTAGCCAACATTTCAGAAACACCTTGAGAAACAGGAGCTGTTACTTCACGATTTCCTAATTTTGTTTTTGTTTGACCTTCAAATTGTGGCTCTTGCACTTTCACTGAAAGTACTGCTGTCAATCCTTCACGGAAATCATCACCGTCAATTTCAATTTTTTCTCTTGCTAAAATACCACTTTCAGTAGCGTATTTTTTCAAGGTATTTGTCAAACCACGGCGGAAACCAGACAAGTGCGTCCCACCTTCATGCGTGTTAATGTTATTGACGTAAGCTTGGATATTTTCGGTATAGGAAGTATTATAAGTCAACGCAACTTCAACAGGAATTCCTTCTCTTTCTCCTTCAAAATAAATTACATCAGAGATCAAAGCTTCACGATTTCTATCCAAGTATTTAGCAAATTCTCTCAATCCACCTTCTGAATGGAAAATATTTGAAATTGGCTCACCTTTTTCATCAAAATTTCTTAAGTCTGTCAAAGTAATAGTGATACCTTTATTCAAGAAAGCTAATTCACGCATTCTTGCAGCCAAAGTATCATAATTGTACTCTGTGAATTCAAAAATAGTTCCATCTGGTTTAAAAGTAACTTGCGTTCCAGTTTCGTTTGAAACACCTATTTCTTTAACATCATACAATGGTTTACCGATGCTGTATTCTTGTTGAAAAATTTTACCTTCTCTTTGCACAATCGCACTCAAGTGAATTGAAAGGGCATTTACACAAGAAACACCCACACCGTGAAGTCCACCAGAGACTTTGTAGGTATCTTTATCGAATTTTCCACCTGCGTGCAAAACTGTCATAACAATTTCCAATGCTGATTTCTTTTCTTTGGCTGTCAGTCCAGTTGGAATACCACGACCATTGTCTTTTACAGTTACAGAATTATCCTCATTGATAAAAACGCCAATTGTATCACAGTGACCGGCCAATGCTTCATCAATTGAGTTATCTACTACTTCGTAAACTAAATGATGTAATCCTTTGATTCCAACATCCCCGATATACATTGCAGGTCTTTTTCTAACTGCTTCTAATCCTTCTAAAACCTGGATATTATCCGCTGAATATTCGTCTTTTCTAATATCTTCACTCATAGTATTTCCTTGAGATAATTTCGTTTTTTATTTACGAACAAATATACAAATCTGAAGCTGAAAATACGGTTCAATAAACGCAAAAAAGTGGATATTTATCAACAAAATATCCACTTTATCAAGAAAGTAAAAAGTGTACTTTTTTATTTAGTTTCAATCCACTTGATTATGTCTTTATCAGTTGGTAAAGTACTTGGACTAATAACTTTGACCAAATTACCCTTTTCATCAATTAAATACTTCTGGAAATTCCATTTTACATCATTGTCTTCTAATTTATTCAATGATTTTGATGTTAAAAATTTATACAATGGATCCATGTCATTTCCTTTCACGGAAATCTTAGACATCATTGGAAAAGTCACACCATAGTTTTTTTGACAAAAAGATTCAATTTCTTCATTTGAACCTGGTTCTTGTTTCATAAAATTATTGGCAGGAAAACCAACAATCACAAAGTTTTGATCTTTGTATTTTTTGTATAACTCCTCTAATTGTTCATATTGAGGAGTTAATCCACATTTAGAAGCTGTATTTACAATCATAACCTTTTTCCCTTTCAAAGTTGCTAAATCAAAAGATTTTCCGTTAATATCAACTACTTTGTAATCATAGATATTTTGAGAAAAAAGTACTCCTGAAATGAGTAAAGATGCAAATAAAATGAATGTTTTCATATTGAATTAATTTATTGAAATAAAACTAAAAATTACCTGTTCTAGCTTATAAACGATCAAAGCTAGGAAATAGTTCTGAAATAAGTTTAATTAATTGGAACAAAATATGGATACATACGAATAAAGAGTTATGAAGAACTTAATATTAATTTTATCATTTATTTTTTCAAGCAATTTAATTTCTCAAACTAACTTGAAAGGAAATTGGCAGGGAGTTCTTTTAAAGGACGGACAAAAAAATTCTGAAAGTGTAATTTTATATTTATCGATTGAATTAAATGGAAATTCTATTACTGGGAAATCTCGTGAAGAATTTTATAAATCAAGCAATTATGTCATTCAAAAAACCAAGGGTTCAGTTGATAAAAGTGACATTAAAATAACTCAATATATCGTAGAAAAAAAGAAAATTTCTTCCAAAATAACTGTTTGTAGCATTGATTTAAACTTGCATTATATTGATTCAACAGGTTATTTAGAAGGTACTTTCATCAGTAACAGTTGTCGAGGAAATACTGGTAAAATTATCTTGTATCGTTCAACAGTCACTTTTAGCGATGCAGACCCTGCCCTAATTGATCATTCTTGGAGAGATCGATTTCTTATAGATTTATCAAAAGGTAGAAAAGCACCGGAAATCCAAGAATTAGAGCGCAAAAACTTTCAATTCCAACCCATTTATTTTGAGCATGATAAAGCGGAAATTAAACCAGAATTTTACAATTATTTAGCCAGAATGGCTAGAGTTGTAAATGGGCATTCAGATTTAAGAATTAAAATTATTGGCCACACGGATACGGACGGATCTGACATTTACAACATTGATCTATCAGCAAGAAGAGCAAAAGCGATTCAAGAGTATTTCTTAAAATGTGGATTAGAATCTTTTAAACTTGTAATTGATTTCAAAGGAGAAAAAATGCCAATCGATAACAACCAAACGCCAGAAGGTAAGCAACACAATCGAAGAGTTGATTTTCAATTTATATAATCAAGTCGATTTAATCTTTACCTTTGATTAAATTAAAATTCAAACATGACAAACAATGATATTTTAAAGAAGCTACGTGTAGCTTTACAATTAAGAAACGATGAGATCGTAGAGATAATGAAATTAGTTAATTTCAAAGTTACTATAAGTGAATTAGGAGCATTATTTAGAAGTGAAGATCATCCAAAATACAAAGAATGTGGTGACCAGTTTTTACGCAATTTCTTAAATGGATTGATCATTCACATGCGAGGAACCAAAGAAGCTAAACCAGAAGAGGAAGAATCGCTTTAATT
>JBBALI010000082.1:0-4772 GCA_040403095.1 Crocinitomicaceae bacterium | reverse complement strand
TTCTCCTTTTTCCATAACGATAAAATTGTGTATCGCTATTTTAGGACTAGACATAGTATAATTAAAAAAAGTGTATGCTGAATTTTGGAATCTTTTTTTATTCAGTTTAATTAAGTCATTGATTTTAGTTTCGATTTCTTTTAGAATAGTTTTGAATTTTGATTTATAATTAATTTCTAATCTAGAAACAGAAATGTCAAAAGATTTTTCATTTATCAAATCAAGTTCAATTAAACAATTCCTATATTGGAAATTTCTGCTATATTGTTCGGTGCTACTTATGGCAATTCCTTTCCAACTGATAGAAGGCTTTTCAATGTGTGGATAAAACAAAAAACCTTCATTTATTTTTTGAAGAATAATATTTCCTTTTTCAATTTTTTCGAAAAAAAATCCAAATGAATCCCCTTTCTCATTTTTGAATACAGGGACATGAATTCGATAATAACCATTGTTATTCTCTAATATTCCTTCATCACTTAAAAAGTCTATTGATTTTGTAAAACTATCGTAAGTATCTGTTTTTCTTTTGTTTGAAGTGTTGATTACAGAAAGTTGTTCTTCTGAAATAAAATCATGCGATGTCTTTATTTTAGGCTTTGTAAGTTCACCAAACTGTTTAATTAATTTTTCTTTAAAAAAAGAACTTGGTTTACACCAACCAGCCGAGTATGAGAGATTTAAATCCCCTGAAGTGTATAAGTTAAAATTACAAGGAATTCTGTTTAAGGTACTCTCAATGATGGTCGAAATTATACTAGTATCTTGGAATTGACTTATTAGTTCTTTTTTTACTCTCAATTTAAGAGTTGTGCCATTTGATTCTAATGCTGTTTTTCTAAGTTCTCCGAAATCAGATAATCCGTTAATCTCAAATTCCCATCCATTTCCATCCTGATTACCTGATTGAAAGCTTTTGCTAGTTTTGATAATCATTTTATCGGCAATCATAAAATAGCTCAATACACCGATCCCAAATTGTCCTGTTATCTCTAAATTATGTCCTTTCTTTTTACATTTTCTTTCTAATTCTAGCAATTCATGACGTTTTGTAGCCCCACCTACTAAAAAGCACTTCTTTAATACTTCTTTGTCCATTCCGACTCCATTGTCTTGACATGTAATCCAATATTCTTCATCTTCTAATGTAATGTTTAGATTAATATTGAATTTGGATTCTAACTGATGTAATTCAGCTTCAGTTTTAATATCGTCTTCCAATATTTTGTACGCCATTTGTACTTTAATAGCGTCCAAAGAATTTTGAACTATTTCTCGTACAGCGAGAATAGGGTTTCCATAAAGTTCTGTCCCTGCAAGAAGTTGAAGAAGTTTTTTTGAGTTTGGCCTAAATGTTCCATCAATAAATTCATAATTACCCGCTTCTTTTATACCTCTATAAATACTTGGAAGAATATTCCATTCATGCTGTAAATCGTTACTCGGTGCGATGTTTTTAAGTGGTATTTCTCCATTTAATGTATTACAAAGATTTGTTTCATGTTCTATTTGGTCAGCTATATCAGAAATAGCTTTATGAATAAATGCCTTCGTTGGGTTAGCTGTAATAACAATACAATTGTTTTCAATGCTAACAGATGTAAACTTTTCTTTCAGCCAATGAGAAATACTTCCCTCAATAATATTTCTATGTTTTATTAATACTTCAGGTGCTCTTTCTGGGTCAATTTCAATTACATCAGCCAATCTTAAACACATAGCAATGTATCTTTTGTGAATTACTCTGCCATGAATACGTAATGGATTAAATTTTTCGGATTTTAATTCTTCAAAGCCATAATGATGACTTTTACAGATATTTACTAAGTCGTTCAGCCAGTTTGTGTAATGCCCAAATTCAATGTCTTTAAAATTAGTCCTTATCCATTCCTCACTCCAGTCATTATGTCTATGACGACAATAAAAGGTAACTAATTCAGCTGCTTTATCTTCATTATTTAAATTGTCTTTTTCTAAGTCTATATTTTCCCCTTTGTCATCTAGCCATTTTTGAAAATTATGTTTTTCTAGATCAGTTAATACACTTTTATTAGTAGAATTTAAACACAGATAGTGATTCTTAACTTTCTTAATTTCAGGAGTCATACCAATATCATGCAAGTACGCTGACAGAAGTAGGAAAACTAATTCATATTCAGACAATATTGCCTGTGTTGATGGAGGAATAATTTCCCACATTCTTTCAGCAACTCGAAATGAATGGTCGGCATCATGTAAAGTGAAATCTTTTGGAGATGTCTCTCCTGCTTTAAGTATTTGTTCAATCCTATTCATGCAATTCTGACCAAGTAGAAATGCCTTGACTTTGTCCGCTTCTTCATTTTTGAATTCATAAAGTTTTTTCCAAATCTGAGTCGTCTTCCAATTAGTCATATATCATATAAATGTTTTTGTTTTTCTCAGTTCGCTCCCGACTTTTTGCTAAACGCAATTAGCTTCGCTGCTACTTTGTGGTGCGCCTATTTTCATCATAATTGATGGGTTTAAATGTTTCATTATCAATGTGAAAAAAATTTAAAAACGGATAAGTCTTTTTTTTAATATCACCCGAAAAGCAATGCAGTTAAAAATTTAATTTCGTTCACCATCAAACCCACGAAAAACCAAATCTAACCATTAAATTCCAAAAAAATCCAAAAACCAACCAATTTTTAATCAATCCACACTTTACTTCTAAACAATTAAAAATTAAACATTTAGTTCAATCCTCCTTCAACACTTTCTCCATCCCAACAACTTCACCATTTTCATTCAAAATCTGAACGAAATACAAACCTTTTTGCAATAGTTTCATTGAAATGGTTTCTTCGATGTTGGCGTTGTTTTTCTCGGAGATTTTTTTCATTTGTTGGTCGTAGAGCACCAAGCTGGCAGCGGGAGGGAGGTTGGTAATGGTGATTTCGTTTTGCGTTGGGTTGGGCATCACGGCAAATTTTTCGAGTTCATTTTCTGAGATGCTGGCGAAAATGCCGTTGTAGCAATCTGTATTTTGCGTTGGGTTGATGAGGGTGAAGTCAAAATCAGCAGATTCGAAGCAAAGCAGGTAAACAGGCAAAGATTCATCGAGAACGCCAGTAACAAAATAGTTTCTAAACGATTCGAAACCGCCAAAAGATCCGAATTTTGCGTTGACCATAGCGAGTTTTGAGAAAACCACCGTGTCGGGCGCAGGAAATGAATTTTCGATGGGCGTTCCATCGTTTTTGCAAGCGATGAGGTAAATATCGTCCAATAGGATTCCATTGTAATCGTGTGGAATGATGGTGTCCACTTGCACATAAGCCGTTTCGATTTCACTCGTCATGAAATTGGTGTGTTCGCCTAAATTCCAAATTTCGCCGATGCTTGGATTGAGTTTGAACGCAAAATAGAAAGCGCCATTGTCGGAAACAAAAATAGAATCGTTGCTTTTGTAGGTGTAATAATTGGGCAAAGCCACCTCGCCAGAAAATATATAAGTATCAGGTCCGGTGTACAGTTTCGATTCCTGAAAACGTTTGATCATTTGACAATTTATGCCGTAAATCGTGGTATCGCCGACATAAGTGTTTTTCTGGTAGCCGCCTGAAAATCCGTCAGAATAGGTGTAATGCCATGTTGAAGCGTTGTCGAGCCAGCGGTAGCTTTGTCCAAAAGCAGTGGTTGAAGTTAGACAAATTAAGAGGAGAAGTTTATCGAATCGTGTCATGGTTCTAAATATTAAATCGTTTATCGTAATACAATCGTTTTTGTTCCTTTTCACTGCGTGGCTGCTTGCGCGGTGCTTGATCAAAACGAACCCAAAAATCAAGGCTGAGTCATCAAGTTAAAGCGCAAATCTCTGCACGCTATAAAATTTTTGCATCAGGCGCTTTATTTTCAAAGCTTCTGAAAACGTGATATTAGCTTCGCTGCATCCTTCGGAAGTGTCGGTGATCTACTTCACTAGCGTTGCGTAGCTTCCTCCAAAAGTCTACATTTTCAGTGCACTTTGAAAAACCTTTCTTCCAAGGCCGAAATTCTAAAACTTTAAATTTATGACCGCAGCATTTAAATCACCTTTAATAATCGAATTTAAAGCAATTTACTTGGTTGAATTATTTTTCATCTAAATTAACGTTTTTATTTTTACAATCGTTGGCCATTCAGTATTTCAATGAGTTGATTCGCTTTTTGAGTGCCGATGAGCAATTTGCGACCATCTTTGAAAACGAGTTGCAAACCTTGTTTTCCTGCAATGTTGAAAGCGCGATTGTTTCCAAAACCACGGATTCCGTAGCCTCCATATTCTAAAATGGGTTTGTAAGTGCGCACTTCGGCGGTTTCGATGTCGGTCCACAGGTATTTTCTGTATTTCAAATGCAAAGGAAAAAAGCGGACGAAAATGGCTTCCTCGGTGATGTTGGTTTCCAATCTAAACACAAAAAACAGCGCTGAAATCGATGAAATGGCGATGGTGCTAAAAATCAATCCACTGTCGCTCATGGAATTGTCGCCAAAAGGGATTTTGTAGATGAGTTGTTGGACGCAGCCGTAGAGGAAAAGTCCGGTGGTCAATACAAAAAAAGGCCAAATCCACCATTGGTTAAATTTTTGCTTTTCGCTGAAGAGGATTTTATTTTCCATTATTATATTTTTTAATCAATTCGTTTGGGAGGTTTTTCAACCTTGCCAAGGTAACAATTTTTGCAATTATCTTTTTTTTTGAAATTTTCTCGTTCCTTTTGCTTGATCAAAACGAACCCAAAAATCAAGGCTGAGTCATCAAGTTA
>JBBALI010000081.1:0-5252 GCA_040403095.1 Crocinitomicaceae bacterium | reverse complement strand
AATTACATGGTCAATTTAAACTGGAATGAGGTGGTCAATATAGCTGGAATTAGCAATACACAAGGTTTCAAATGCTTCGTTAGCTTCTTCAAGTATTTCCTCCCAGATATCTTCGTCCAGCTTTTTTGCTGCGTTGTTTTCATTATTGGTAGGATCAGCAATAAACACTGGTGTAGTAAAAACAGGTACAGTATTTAACGCTCCTGCAAATTTGATGATGGGGAATCCTGGTGTAGATAAAAATTCAAAAAATCGGATAATTCCACGTTCCAGGTTCGATTCAACTCCTTTGTTGATATCAAGGTAAGCGACGATAAGTTCGATAGCAAAAGAAGACAATCCTGCTTCGTCATCAGTTGGGTGAAGTTCCTTGAAGTTTCGCCACCATTTCAGTGACCGAACAATTCCTGTAAAAGATGGATTTCGATCCTTGCACTGTTTTGCAAACTCAAGCTGCTTGGTAACACTGGTTGTATATTTTTTCCCGTTACTTCCACCTCGCTGGGGTTGCCAAACATAATCCACCGGACTTGAAAGCGAGATCACTGGCACAATATCCAGTTCCAAACCTGTACCCGAAAATCTGATCTTGATTGATTTCGTTTTTCCTTCAGCATCCACGTCCTTACTGATATCTTTCGAAGGATAGATTTCCTCAAGATATCCAACAAGGAAGTCATGTAATTTTTTCAAATCTTTCGTTAGGTTTTCGTCACCCTCAACATACAGCACCAAATCAATATCAATTGGGTTAGCACCTGTCGCACGAAGTATTGTTCTTTTCCTCCAGGATCCGGTAAGTAGATATTTCGTCACCTTCAACCCTGTGCGGGTATCATTTTTAATTTTATTGCCCAGTTTTTTTTTCAGGTTGTCTATCTGGGTCCTGTATTTCGGCATATCATCTTCCTGAAGTTTAATTCGGGAGACGAAATTTTGTAATTCTGAATTTTGTAATTGCATTTTAGATTTTTTTGTTTTTTAAAGTCAATAATATTGCCACAGGTAAATTACTGTCATACTGTCATTTAATTTATGGAGCCAAGTTATTTTTCTTTGCGAACCCCTTTGAATTTTCCACCTGTAGTTTTTACGTCCATAAACTGTCCGTTTTCAGCATTACGCTTGACGTACAACCCTGTCTTTGAGTTAAATACTTGAGAACGTTGCTTTACCGCCCCACTCTCGAATTGTTTTTTGGTGCATTTGTAGCCATAGTATTAATTTTTTATGTATATTAGTAGAAACGAAATTGCGTGACAAGATGATTTTTTCATCGATTTGTCACACAATTCAGATTACACTATTGACTGAAGTATATGAATGAGCCAACCATAGAAGATTTATTGCTGACCATGTCGGATAAGGAAATCAATGAGGTTTCTGCAAATGAAGCATTCGTTACCTTGTACCATAGATATGCCAAATTTTTAAACTCTGCTGTGATTGGGCATTTGAAATCGAAAAGTGTTTACAATAAAGATTTTGTCGATGATATAGTTGCCAATGTCTTTTTAGAAGTATATGACAATCCGTTGAGTTTCTCGTTCGATGAAAAAAAACATAAGAATGAGGAAACCGCTTTTAAAGCATGGATTTGTACAATAGCGAGGAATGAGTTTTCCGATATGATAAAATCATTTTCCAGGCATTCGAAAATGTATGTGTTGACAAGCGATGACGAAATGCCCGATTCCATAATAGAGTTGGATTTTGAAGAACAATTAATTTCCAACAACAGGAAACTCATTGACAAAGCACTGGAAGGTTTGACCGATAAAGAAAGACATATTTTGCTTTCATGTTATGATTTCTATGAAGAGGGAAAGAATACCCCTTCAACAGTTTTAGATAGCTTGTGTGATTATTGGGGAACAACAAAACCCAATGTTAGACAAATTAAAAAAAGAGCATTGGACAAAATAAAATTATATTTGAACACTTCAGCAACCATTAAAAAATGAGCATCATGGATTCCGAAAAACATAAAATAGATCTTTCAAAAGTTTTCAGGACAAATGGATATTTGCTCCCGGCGGATGAAAGCGAAGTTGAAGCATTTGAAGCCAATTTGGTTATTTCAGATGATCTTCCTGTAGAATGGGAAAATCCAGTCAATATCCTTACCCGTGGAAAAAGACAAGCAACCAAACTTACCAATCCCGAAACAGACCAGGATGCAGTTAACAATCTCGCTATGGCTGCAAGAGATGGTAACACCATTTCTGAAGCTGTAAGAAAGCAAATGAACAATGACCGTAAAAACTCAGGCAACAAATAATAGTGATTTCCTTTCCGACTACGATAAACTGATGATATCAGAATTAGCAGAAGAAATTTCCAATTCTTATTTTCCCGAAGGTATAATTTCCCCTGAAAAGATTGCCATTGACAATGGAATTACTTTCAGCTATGGGAATTATAGCACCGACTCATTTGATGGATTAATCGAATGTTTAAATAATGAATTTCACATTTATATCAATATAGATCGTTTATCTCATGCTCATACCGTGAGAGCCCGTTTCACTTTTGCCCACGAATTGGGTCATTATTTTATAGACCACCACCGAAATGCTTTGAAACAAGGATTATCGCCAAGCCACAGTTCAAAGACGGGGTTTGTTTCTAAGAATTTTGCAGAAAGAGAAGCCGATTTTTTCGCATCCTGTTTATTACTTCCAGAAGCGAGAATTAAAGCAGATTGTTTTAAACGGAAATTTACTTTTGAATTAATCGACGAACTATCCAAAAAATATCAAACCAGTTTCACGGCAACAGCACTTCGTTTTACTTCAATAGGAAACCATCCCGTTATGGTGGTTTTGTCCTACAAAGGTGCTGTAAAATGGTACTGGTCCAGTCACGATTTCCCTTACAAATTTTTACTCCACGGTAAAACAAAAGTTCCTGACGATACTGTTGCAGGAGAATATTTCAGTAAACAAAGGTCACCCGCAACCCGCCAGCAGGTTTTTGCAATGGATTGGTTTAAGAATGTTTGGGATGATTCAACAAACAGAAAATTTTATGAGCAGTGCAAGTTTCATCAGAACTACGCAATCAGCGTTATTTGGGAAGATTAAAGAGATTTTAAATAACAAAACCCTGACTTTTCAGCTAGGGTTTTATGCTAACTTAGAATTACATTACCTTAAAATTTCGACCAATTCTGAACTATAATTTCCTTGATTTTAGTTCTTTCATGAGTTGTTGGGAATTTATCCTTACACGCTTTAAGCATTTTCTCAACTTTTTGTCCCTCAGCTTTAGTTGTAAGTTTATATTCTTTCATAAATGCTTGTATAAAGTCTAGTACCTCATAACCTTCTTTTCCGCTAACTTTGCTTTGGTCAATTTTACCAGTAATGTTTGGGTTGTCTCCTTTTGAATGTACCCAAGTGTAATCCTTGTAATACAAATCGTCTTTTTCAAATGATGCCATAGTATATAGTTTTATTTACCGCAAACATATGATAAATTATCAAATTGACATTCTTATAATCAGGTTAAAAGTCAGAAGTTCAATTGCTCAATATCTTATGAATATTTCACCATTTCAAATAACACTTGATCCACGTTATTAGTATCCATTATCTCTTTCGTCTGTTCTATGTAATAATCATAAATTTAATAACGGGAAGGTAGATCGTTCTTCCTCTTGGTTCTCAAAGATTCAGAAAACATAAAACTTAGGGTATGCAAGCTTCGTCGTTCATGCTTGCTCTTGTTTTTACCGTTCTTTAGCCAGTTGCTCAAAATTCGCTTTTGTGAATGTTCTCTTGCTTTTTTACCTGTTTGTCGAAGGACCTCAGTCGCGCTAAACTACCACAAAAAAGGAAAATTTAGTGTCGAAGATATACAATAGTACTAACACCATTTGCAGCCAGCGTATCCTCTCAGATTCCATTTTGTGCTTTCCCTCGATAATTCAACCCACAGACAAACTCTCGAAGTATAAAAGCTCTTATATATTGAATCTCTTTCATTCTGTCCTGTTAACATCTGAAATATCTTTTACTTTTTCTTCATATATTTATCAAAAACTTCAATTCATGTACAGCAGTTTTTCAGAAAAAGGTGAAGAAAAATTACCCACGAGTGGAGAAATTTCAGAGTTTCTTGAAAAAGGTATTAAACCAGTAATTTGCTTGGATAGTTGTGTTTGTCTGCATATTATAAAAGTTATGGATTATGGAAAGAAAGCAACAAATGTTGATCTCCAGAAAATCATTGCCCTTAAACAATATTTGGAAGAGCATCCAGTTATAAATATCAATCCTATTTTTGGATTACTGGAGCTTTGTAGCAACAGATCCGAATTTGATTACAATAAATTGAATGATTTTCGGGATCGAATTGATTTCTTTAGAAAAATCAAGTTGAAGCAATTAAAGTCCATGAAATATGATTTCAACACGAATTATTTTTCAATGGACAATCCAATAAACACCCCCAATAGTCTTTTAAGTGGATTCGCACCTTCTCTAAAAAACACATACTGTTCATTGCTTAAAATTCGGAGTTTGGCGAAAATGGATCTTTCGAAAAAGTGTGCAGAACAAAACCTGATGGCGTTTTTCGATTGGATGAAAGATGAACTAAATATTATGCGTGGTCCCGAATACAAATTGGCAATGAATATTTTTGGAGGAAATACAGGATATCGAAAAATGATCGGTTTGGATAATAAACCATCAGATGTAAAAAAGAAGTTATTGGGAACATCTTGGGATATATTTCATGCCAAACATACATCAAATAGTTTTCTTTTATCAAAAATGCTGCATGAGAATCTCTATCCTTATTTCCTTACAAGTGATGCAAATCTGTTCAATATCTTTAGACGATTTAGCTTAACCTTGATAAAAGATGGAAGGGAGAATTTTGCAACATCATTCTTATTGAATTCAGACTTTGATTTTCCTCATTTAGATGAATCATTCATTGAAAAACAAAACAAAAAGGTCTTTAATGAGTTTGTAGACCGCCGTAATCAAATCTACAGTTTTGATGAGATTAAAGTTAATCAACTAATCACTGCTCTTGAATTTGAGAATGGTGTTAATTAAGACATTAATTCCACACTAATCAAAAATAAAGATTTCAAACTTTTCGAACAAATGATTTATTGTTACTTCATTTCTTGAAATTTACCCTGCCTGACAATATTATTTAATCTATGCAAAACATTGCGGATTCAACCTCTGATCGTAAATAATAAACTCTGCGTCCACCGCAAGAATGTCTTT
>JBBALI010000080.1:0-5537 GCA_040403095.1 Crocinitomicaceae bacterium | reverse complement strand
TATCTAAAACTGATGCTGGGATTTGTGCCGCGGCTGAGTGGCTTATAACGTTTTCGGGCTTGGCGAAGGTGGCGATTTTCACCACAAATGTTGATGCGGAGAACCAATGTTTGATTAACCACAAATGTGTCTGCGGAGCACTGAACCGCCACTTTTGCCAAACCCGTGTTAGCTGATGCCGTTCTTGTTTGTCCGAAGTGAAGTCCCCTGATGTTAGCACAAAACTGTCCGAGAAGCGATTTACATTCGTATCTCTGTCGTGTCAAGTTTGCAGACAGCCCGTGCGTTGGCAAAAATAATTTTATTAAAAAAAGAAGCGTTGGCAAAAATTTTTCTTGGGCGGGAGAAAATAATACTCTCTTAAAAAAAATGCTTTTAGCGTTGACATGTGCGTTTTTTAAGAGTGTATTATTTTGTGCGTTGGCTATTCTTCCCATTTGAATTTGATTACGTAATTGTCATTGAATACTTTTAATTTCTCGTTTGCGAAAAGTGTTTCGTCTTTCTTGAATTTGAAAGGAGATTTAATATGTCTCATATAAGGTTCTTCACTCAAAGGATTTTCTACAATCAACAAATCGTATTTGTCAGGAAATGCTAAAGCTGTTTTTATTTCTTCTTTGCTCATGTAAATTCCTTCGCCAATGTTTGAACTACCTTTTATTTCAATGAATCTAACTTTTCCTTTGTCTGTAAGTTCCAAGTCATATCCTTTCCCTGCTTCGCTTGTAATAAACTTGTCAGGATATGCCCTGTAAGCGTTTTCAGAAACCCACTTAATATTTTCTTCTCCATACTCAGTAATGAGCTTGTGAAAACAAATCAGCTCTGCAATGAAGCCAATTTGTTCTTCGTTCTTAGTGTTGAACCTAACATTCCTCGTTTTATTTTTATTGGTCTTTTTATTCTTGTCGCCCTTTGTTTCATCAATTGGTAAAGTCTTGCTTGTTTTCAGTTTAAGTTTTGAAATGTTAAGCCCCTCCAAAACTTTTTCTGCTAATGATTGATAGTTGTCATAGTCAATTGTAGCTCCTCTAACTTTTATTTGACTGTTGTTTGGATTCGCTTGCGAATTTTGAATTGCTACATTGAATGCTTCTATTTGTTTGATGATTTCTTCTTCATCATTAAAAAGCAGATATGCTTGAATGTTTTTTCTCTCCCTTAATAGGTCGGGAATGATTATCCCTTTCTCTCTTAATGTGGTTAGCACATCTTTAATTCGTGATTCAATTGAGAAATCACTTTTTACTTTTTTCAATTTGATTGAAAAGTCATTATTAATTATGGTTGTAAAATAAAGTTCAATGTTTTTCAGGAATCCATCTTCCGAATCATACCTTAATAAATTGTAGTCATCAATAGAATCAAAATATTTCTCCTTTTCACTTTTGGATTTTAACAACAAATTAGAATAAAGTTGAGAGGCAAAGTCGTTGCGATAAAATATTTTCAAATCTTCAATTTTGTTTTTGAATAGGATTGTAAACTCAATGCCTGTGAAATGCCTTGCAAAACTTTTATCATCTATCGCAAACTCAATAAATAATTCATAAATGAATTCTAGGTTTGCCAAATCATTTATTTGAGGAAAGAAATCTTCCGAAGAAACTTTATCAATTCTTTCCGAAGTAAGTTTTAATTTTTTCTTTAAGAACTCATTCAGTTCTTTTTCATCTCTAATGTCTGCTCTAATGTTTTTGACTGATGAAATTGAAAATGCTCTCCAAAAGGATAAACTAACATCATCAATAATATCAAGTTGTTTCTTAGCTGTTAGAACATCGGTGCTGTCGTCTTTTTCAATAAAACTTAACAATCGTGGCTCTCTACTGAATTCGGGCTTTGAATATAAATCGTGAATGAAGTCGTTATGTTCTTCGGTTTCAATAAGTGTTGAAAATATTTCTGCAATGGACTGGCAAAATTTATTTTCCTCCCGAAGTTGACTTAGTGATGTTAGATTTGAAGGAACTGAAATGTAAAAGTTATTTCGTTTTTTGTGAGTTATGTATTCGTAAAATTCCAATTCAAAATTTGTTGACTTATCGTTATGGGTAAAATTTGTTTGAAGTTCCTGTGCTAAAAATATTTTCAACTTCTTCAACCTATTGGCAATCTCATGGTTGGTGTCTTTATTCATCCTCAAAACATAAACAAGTCCTTTGAATCTGTCTATTTCATTTTGGAATTCATCATTAAGCGAATTAATAATTGGTTCACCAATTACGCTAAAGCTAATGTCCTTCAATCTTTTTACGCCAAATAATTTCTCAATTTTTTGAGCACCTTGCTTGCTGTCAATCATTGCAAGCGGAAATAATTTTAATACATTATTTCCATAAGTTTTTGTTGGGATGTAGTAGGTTTCATTGACTGAATAGTAACCAAACTCATTTCCTTTTTGACAAAACATTTTGCCGTCCTTAAGAAAGGATTTGTATGAGGGATGGTTAATGTCAACCCTATTTTCGTTGAAGTTACTAATGATTTCACGATATAATTTTCTTGCTGCTTTGCCTTCTTTATCAGAGGTAGGTAATGATGAAAGCATATCATACAAAGAAGAAATTGAAAAGGAACTTATCTCACGATGAACACCAACAAACACAAGATAATTTTCAATTGCAGTTTCAGGCAATTCAAGTTTGTCAGCAATTGTTGCAATTTCAATTTTAGGTTTTTCAACGAATGGGCTAAACTCTTCGGTTATAGTTTTTGACAAGCAACATTTATCTGGAACTGATTTTTTATTTCCGGATTCAATTATTATCCATTCAGTAGTTGCAAATAGCCATCGTGTGTATGAACGAAGGTTTGCCCCCTTAATTTTTCTGTAATACTGCTTGCCTTTGAGATATAGTTCTGCTTCCGTATTGGGTAGTGTTTCGTTATTTTCTTCAAGAGTTTTTCTAAGTTGTTCGTCATTCTTTATCCATTCAAAAATGGATGCGGGTTTTGCTCTTGATATAATTTTTTTTAAGTCGTCAAAGTAACCAACAGTAATTTTAGGAACACTCCAAAGGTCTCCTATAAGATGATTATAATCTCTGTAATATTCATTGTAGTCATTCGGTTTTCGGTAGTCGTAATTTCGCAAAACATACTCTTTGTAATCGTTGTATTTTTCAGTTGTTGCCGATAATTCAACTCTTGAATATCGTGGTAAAACTGCAACGCCAATCCATTGAAAGTATTTATATAAAAGTTCAGGTCTTTCGTTTTCAAATCCAAATTCTTGTTGTGAAGCAAGTAGTTTAGATTTGTCAAAACTGTAAAGCCTTTCCGTTAATTCATTACCATAGTTTTTACCAAAATACATTTCCCTTGCATTTCTAACTTTTCCATTACTTGAAATAGTAAGGGTTGCGATTTGTTGTGCTAACGGTAACGGTATTTTTTCCTTTGATTCTCTTTTATATAAACGAAATAGAAATGTGTGCAATTCTTTTACTTCACTTGCTGTTGCCTTTTCTTTCTCGTTATAGTGGTTGATTATAGTTTCGGCAATTTCTATGAATGAATATTTCCTTACTTGAAATACTTCAAGTTTTCCAACAATAAAGTCAATGTCTGTTTTTTGAAATTCTACTAATAAAAATTTTACTAAGTCAGAATTCACAAAGCGAACATTTAATGACTTAGGAAGTTTGAATTCTTTCTCATCATCAGGTTGTATGAAAATATTTGTGTCCCAAGGAATCAATTCGTTTTCGTTATCAATAAGAAAAGGTGTTTGCTTTGATAAGTCAAAGTCGGTTGCAGAATATTTAGATTGATACTCACCAAAGTTAAGTAAGTGAAAAATCAATTTTGATAATTTACTACAATCATTTTTAAATGCCGAAGTCAGAGTTAGATAATATTCTAAATCGTAGTGGCAAATCCCAAAGGATTCAAGTGTTTTTAAAACAGGTTCCTCATCACTAAATTTCAATAAATTATTAACTCCTTTTCCTGAGAAGATATTGGCAATTGGATATTTATAAAATGCTGGTGAAGGAGTGTAGGAAATATATTTTCCATTTACAGTTGGGAAAATATTACTCTCTTTAATTTTTTCTTGAAGTGTCTCTTTGAACCCAAATTCATTTAGCAAATTATCCATACCACCGAAGTCAATATTTAGCAGTTTTACTGCTAAATAATTTACTTCGGTATTTTTTGAAGCCACTTCTAAAGATGTTTCAATAAGCAAATCTGCAAGTTTTCCGATTAAAAATTTATTGTGTCCTTCGGTATCATTTACTAATTCATTTCTGTCGGGAGAAAGTTCAAATGTCCCATGTAGCAATGCAGGAAAAGGAAAACGAACTTTTGTTTTGAAGTAACTAAAAAGGACATTTTCTGAATCATTCAAGTCCTTGTTCCAAGCAATTGCTAATTCATAATTTTTCTCTTTGTGAGTTCCATTTTTTCTTTTGATACTCCAAGATTTTAATTCTTTGGTATTGTCTTTAAGGTTTATGCTTTCAACTGTTACAAATGATTTGTCTTTATTTTTGTAATGCTTTTTGTAAATAATATTTCTGTCAGGGCTTTCAATTTCAATTATTTCAATGTGGTTTAGAAATATTAATGTCTCTTTGTTAATGATGGAGAGAATTTGCAATTGAACTTCGTCAAGAATATTTTCCTTTAGCTTGATTGTAATTGAAGTATCAAATGAGTTGTCTGTATGTTCAATTCCATTCAGCAGTTTTGGTATTCTAAGCGTTGCAATTGGGAATTTTGATTTGCTCTTTTGCTTAATAAATTTTGCAACCTTGTCTGATTCGGCAATTAGGTTTTGCAAAAATGCTTTTGCAATGGTTTCGGAAAAAGCAAGTTTAGTTCCTCCGCTGTTTATTATTACTTCATCTGCCCAACTTAATATTGAACGAAAGCCCAAACCTTTCTGCCCAATCTTATTTTGTTGCATTGTCTTTGGACTTGCATTGCTGTAAATGATTGAACTAAAACCATCTTCATTAAATGGTTCACCGTTATTTGAAATTACAAGTTCGTTTCCGTTAAGTTTTATTGAAACCTTTTTCTCTTTTGCGGTTTCAGAAGCATCGTCTGCATTTTGCAGCATTTCAAGTAACTGTCTGCCGTTGTATGCTTCAACATTTCCTTTTTCATTATGGTAGTGCTCCAATAGATAAATTGGCGAAGACAAGTAATCGGCTTTGCGTTTTTTTAATTCTTCTTCTATGAATTGGTCTAAGTTGCTCATTCAGGAATTTCAGATGTCAAATGTAACGAAGCGAAACAAAGCGTTGGCGAAAACACTCTTTCATTTTTTTGTGGGTGGGTTTGTGCGTTGGAAAAAAATGAAAGTGTGTTTTGTGCGTTGGCATAAAATTTTTGTGGGTGGCTTTTTTTAATAAAATTATTTTCAGCGTTGGCTTTAAAAGCGATGTCGGGTCGTGTCATGTGTTGTCAAAAATGTTGATTAAAAGCTCGTCAGTTTCATGTTAGCAGTATCGCTATACGGTTTCAGCTAACACTTAAAAGTACGCGTTCTCTAAAACATAAAAAAGTATAAATTAAGC
>JBBALI010000079.1:0-5880 GCA_040403095.1 Crocinitomicaceae bacterium | reverse complement strand
CTGAGTGGCTTATAACGGTTTGCAGCTACAAGAAGTTGGCGATTTTTACCACAAAACTTCATACGAAGCACACACTTCAAACTTACGAAAAACTGTCATACGAAGCTCTGAACCGCCAATTTTTTGTAGGTGCTGTTACCAGCTGGCGTTCTGTCAGTCAAGTTACTGTAGTATTTGTATGTTGTGGCTTTCGCTGTCTCTTGTGTCGGTTGTGCGGTCGCGGTTTTAAAAATTTTAGAAGGGAAGGAAATTTTAAAAAATAATTTTTCATTGGGCGGGAAAGGTGGAAGCTCTTTTGCAATTTTTGGCTTGCGTGTTGGCTTGTGTGAATTGCAAATGTGCTTACAACCAGCGTGTCGGGCTAATCTATATGTAGACAGTAGTCCGTTGTCCAGTAGTCTACTTATGTTGACCTTTGTCGACATGGAAATAAAGAAAAAGTTTGGCAAACAAGTCAAAAAGTTTCGACTTGAAAAGGGTTTGTCACAAGAAGCACTTGCTTTAATGGCAGACCTTGATAGAACATATATTCCAAGCATTGAAAAAGGTGAAAGGAATGTATCAATAACGGTTATTGAGAAAATTGCAAAAGCTCTCAAAATTAAAATTTCAGTTCTGTTTGATGAATAAGCCCAAACTAAATAAGCAAAAAATGAAAGAATTAATAGAAGTTGCCGATAATAAAAGGCAATGGCATCCTGATTTTATAAAGTATACAGAGTTTATTGTATCACATCCTAATTATAAGGGTCTGTTTATTGAACGGGGTTCTGACGGACGCGTTAAATGGGTTATTGCGGGCAAGTCTGAAAAGGGACAAGAAAGAAGAATTTGGTGGGACGAACAATGCAAAAAGAACCATATAAAAATTGAAGCAGGTTGCTACGCTAAAGTTGCTCTTAAAATACATCCAACAAAAAAACATACTTGTCAAATATGTGGGAAAGAATTAAGTCTTGAATACGTTTATCCGAATCGAAGAACAATACTTGCAATAAAAAAGGAATTCAATATTAATGTAACTCCCTTTTCAAAAGGAATTTATGAACTAATTGACGAACTTATAAATGTTCCGAGTGATATAGATAAATTCAAACGAGTTTTCAAAATAAAAGCAGCAGCACAATTTACAAAAAATGGGTTATTAGATTATATAAAGAATGCATTTGTTGATAGTGGTGCAAAAGGCTCTCTATCTCCTGGAGCAATGAGTAATTCACCTGATAGATTTGATGGCTATCATTCAGATGGGGCTTGCTGTCGGCATGAAAGCGATAAAGGAAGACATAAAACAAATCTTCAACGCTACGGTCAAGATAGACGAGTGTATGAAAATTGGGCTGATGGAGATTGGAAAATGGCTGACCGTTTAATGTCATTGTTCCGAAAAAATGGAATTAGTGCCGACCATATCGGCCCTATTTCACTTGGTTTTTGCCATCGTCCAAAGTTTCATCCACTTACAAAAGCGGAAAATTCAGCGAAAAATAATCGAATGAGTTTAAATGATGTTGAAGTTTTATTAACTGATGAAAAAACCGAACAAGTAGTTTCATGGCATTCAAAATTCATTTGGGATAAACTTAAAAGTAACGTAAAGAATGATAAAGATGCTGTGAAGTTGAGTGATTTAATGCGAAAGAATTTACATCATGTACTTATCGTTTTATCGATGATAGATGAGAGAGGTTATGGCGTATTTCTTGAGCAATTTCTAAATCCTGAATATTCATTTTTTGATTACAAATTCGAGGGTTTCAATCCAGAAACTGGTCAATATAAAAAAGTGAACTCAAAGAAGCTTATCGGTAAAAATCAGCAGAACAATATAAAACGTTACTACCGAGTTGCATTTGA
Organism: Crocinitomicaceae bacterium; assembly: GCA_040403095.1. GTDB lineage: Bacteria > Bacteroidota > Bacteroidia > Flavobacteriales_D > Crocinitomicaceae > JAQVCM01. Next base: position 4,023 of record JBBALI010000079.1, on the reverse strand, counting down.
CAAATTACAAGAGTATAAAACAATTGAAAATAGGAAAACGAACCTTTGGAGCCATAAAGAAGTTGACGCAGAACTCGAAAAAGTATTTGTATTGCTGAAATCTAAAATGCAAAAAGAAGCAAAAACTCAATTAGAAAATGTGTTCAAGAAATTGGCAGATTTAGCTGCAAACAACTGGTAGTTTTTGTGTACAGCTTTCATAGAAAGTCGCAAAGTCAATCTCTCCAAGCATAAGTTTTTCGTAAGCAGAGGTAGCCTTGTAGTTACAAATCATTTCAAAATCACCTGAACCCGTTTCTAAAACTGGCAGGCCACCTATGGCTTGTTTCACCGTAATTGGTTTAGGTAGATTTTCGTCTGTGGCTGAAAATAAAATTTTAGGTGGATTGATTTTTTCTTTTTTAATCGAACCAACAATAACAACTCTTTTTCTTTTTTGAGGAACTCCGAAGTTTTCAGCACTTAGTTTAAAAGGAGTATTTACATGATAACCGATTTCTTCAAATGAAGCAATGATTTCTTTTATTGCTTCGCCTTTTCTCATTGATAAGATACCTAGAACATTTTCCATTACAAAAATTTCTGGTCGAATTTCATTAACAACATGAACAAACTCTTTAAATAATTGATTTCTTTTGTCATCAGGATTTCTCCAGCCAGCATTTGAAAAGCCTTGACAAGGAGGTCCACCAATCACAACACCAATTTTCTTTTCTTTTTTCGCAACAGAAATAATTTGATCTTTTATTTCAGGTAAAGTAATATCGCCTAAAATTAAATTGCTCCCCTTGTCATATTCCGAATGATTTTGTTTATATGTTTCAAAATAATTTTTCTCAATTTCATTAGCTGCAATTAACTTAAAACCTTCAGATAGAAATCCTTCTGACATTCCCCCTGCACCTGCGAATAAATCAACGAATGTTAGGTTTTTTAAATGATCTTTAAGCGTTTCTGCAATTGCTCGGGCAAGTAATGTCGGGACAGCATTTCCAATTTGTTTGTATTGCGAAGTCTTACTACCGTAAAAAATAAAACTGTCTTTGAATGATTGTAATCTTGCTCCTTCACGTGTTGAAATAATTCTGTCCTGTGAAGGGTGTAAATTGCAACCATTACCTAATCGGTTGAAATAGGTCGTAATTGTATAGCTTGGTTTGTTAAATTCTAATCGACCATAGTATGTTGTTCTCCCTCCTGAACGTCTAATTTGCTCAAGTCTTTGGGAAGGAATTGTGTCAGGAATATTCTGCCAATTACCGCCCGCAGGAATATGCTTTACCATTTCCCACTCAAGTTTACTCAGTCCGGGTGCAATGTGGTTATACAGTTTCTTGCTCATATTCGATAACGGTTTCTAATTTTTTCTTTGTTCCTAATAAGTAATTTGTTTCGGTCTTTGTTAAACCATATAGCTTACAGATGATTTCATTATTTTTTATTTCATCATTTGAAAATTCATTCAAGTCAATAACATCTAAATCAATAATAGGTAACTCGTCTAATTCATAATTATTTATGTGGTTATTACTGCTTGTAATTTTGAAACGCCAATTCAACAAATCACTATTTAGAATATAATACAACTTCTTTATGTCCGATTGTTTCCTTGTCGAAACAATATAATTACATGAATTACCAAGTATGTCTGTTTTTTCAGAGAAAGCAAACTTTAATCTTCGTTGTAAATCAACATTTGAAATCTGCTGACAAATTAATCGTTCTTTATTATAATCATTTGTTTTAAAATCATCGGACTTCTTATTCAGAAAACCTTCAATCTCAACATACTCTCCATTTTTATCAATAACACTTTTATCAGAAATCATATTGCCTCTAACAAGCCTCCATCCTGTATTCTTTGAAGTAATGAAAGTTTTAAAAAGAGTTAAATCCAACTCACCTCTTCTGTTTCTGATAAAGGAATATTCCTTTATTTTCTTTTGCTTAGAAATTTTTGAAAGAATTGACCAGCCAGTTTTATCAATTAATGGAATTTCAAAGTTGGAAGGGAAAATATTTTTAATTGTTAAATAATCAATTTCAAATGTATTATCCGAAATTTCAATTCCTATTTTATCAGTTTTTCCATTTTTCTCTAAGTAAAAAATAACAGTTGACTGAGAAACGTTCTCAAATAATTTTGATGCTTCGGAATAGTACCGTATAAAATGAAGTTTGTGTGAATTAAGTAAATGTTTACGAAGTTTAGAAGAAGTTAAATCAGCAAACAAAGAAGAAGGACAGATAATACCAATTTGTCCTTTTGGCTTAGTTAAACGAATTATCATCTCAATTGACAGTTGGTAATAATTTAACATTCCTTCAATGGAGTATTGATATATACCTGATGTCCTGAAGAAATTAATTTCATTCTGAATTTTATTTTGAAGATTTACATAGTATCCGTTTAATTTTTGTTCATCTTCTTTTTTGTTTACTTTAAGTAAGCAATATGGAGGGTTTGAAAATACAACGTCAAAGCCCCCACTATCAAAAACTTTCTTAAAATCATTTGAAAGGTCAATACTTTTTTCATTCTCTTCTAACAAGGTTGCTTTCGGAATTAGTGCATTCCTATTTAATATATTAATAGATAGAGCATTGATAATTTCAGAGTTAAGTTTTTCAAATTTTGAAATTACTTTGCAACGCAAAACAGTCAATGCTGTATCGTCTACATCAACAGCGAATAAGTTTTTGCAAACAATATTTTGAAGAGGCAAACAATATTTTTGTTTAAGAATTTCAATAGCTTCAAAATAAAACCTACCTGTACCCGAAGCAAAATCAAGACAAGTAATTGCGTCAGCAATTACATTTTCTTGAATTGCTTTTTGAATTGTGTTGTCTACAATTTCATTTGTAATTTGTTTTAGTGTATAAACAGCTCCAGTTTCCTTTAGGTGATGCTTTGATTTCTTTCTTGTTAGTTTTCCATTCCCAAGCACAAACTCTGAATTCAAAAAAGAAACATGAAGTTCTTCTATCAGCTGTGGAATTTCTTCAACATTATTTTCAATTATACTTTCAATACTTGGAATTGTATCAAAACAAAAAACAGATTTCAATTCTTCCGAATGCTTCTTAAACTTTGCATTTATAAATGAAGTTATTAAGGAATTGATAAGCTGTTGATGAACTTTGTAAGCAACATTTGTATTATCAGTTAAAAGCAAATTGGCATTTATCAAATGTATTTCCTTTTGAGAAATTGGTTTGATTTCATTTGATTGTGAAAGAAAATTCTTTTGAATTTCGAGAGCGATCAATTGCTCTTCTTTAATCAGAAAATAATTGATATGGCTGCTCATTTTGATTTTTTTGCTTTAGTACGTTTATACTCAATTTTAGCCTCAGCTACTTGTAATATTTCAGAAAACGAATTTTCTTCTTGGATTTCATAAGCTACAATATCACTATAAAAAGTAACAAGTAAAGCTGTCTTGTCAGCCTTGAAAATTTTTGCAATCTGTTCAATTATTTGTGCATTGGGTTTGCGCTCATCTCTCTCTATCTTACTTAAAGTTGATTGGTCAATGTCAAGTAATGCCGCAAGTTTTCTCAGTGGCATTTCTGCCGTTTCTCTAAGATTTCTGATTTGAGTTCCGATACTGTCTAAATTTTGCATAGATATAAAAGTTCTTGACAAATAATGTCCAAATATATGGTGATATTTTTAATTTGCAAGAATTTGTCTGATGAAAAGTTATTAACAGAGGGTCGGCAAAATTGGCTCTTTTGGGGTTTGCTTTTGTGTCGGCTTGTGCGGTGGGGCAAACCCCAAATGTGCCAATCTGGGCAGGCATAAAATGATTTTTTAAAATGTGCGGTGGGAAAATTTTTTAAACCCTTTTGGGTCAGCTTGAGTGTCGGAAAGTAAGGTCGGTTTGTGTCAAGTAACAGCGAAATTGTCTGTCGAGTTAAGGTTGTCTGTTTGAGGTCGTGTCGGTCGTCTTACGCTTGCTGGTAACGTCCGGGGCTTTGCGCAGTTTGGATATTCTGTGATCCTACTGCTGGCTT
>JBBALI010000078.1:0-6762 GCA_040403095.1 Crocinitomicaceae bacterium | reverse complement strand
TGACTTTGACAATTACATCGAACGATCCAGCAGGACCATGTGGCGCAGTTTCCGACCAAGTTTTAATTACGATTAATCAACCTGCAACAGTGAATGCAGGAATCGACCAAACGATTTGTGGAACTTCTGTTGCTGCTCTCACAGGTTTGCAAGGCGGTTCAACAACATCTGTAACTTGGAGCGGAGGAACTGGAACATTTAATCCAAACGCAACGACATTAAACGCAGTTTATACACCAAGCGCAGCTGAAGTAACTGCAGGTTCTGTATCATTGACTTTGACTTCCAATGATCCCGCAGGTCCTTGTCCGGTTGTAACAGATCAAGTTTTAATTACGATTTCTCAACCGGCAACTATCAACGCAGGAATAGATCAGGCAATTTGCGGAAGTTCAACCGTAACGCTTTCAGGAACGCAAGGCGGATCAACTTCTTCTGTAACTTGGAGTGGGGGAACAGGAACATTTAATCCAAACGCAACGACATTAAACGCAGTTTATACACCAAGTGCAGCGGAAGTAACTGCAGGATCTGTGACTTTGACAATTACATCGAACGATCCAGCAGGACCATGTGGCGCAGTTTCCGATCAAGTTTTGATTACGATTAATCAACCTGCAACAGTGAATGCAGGAATCGATCAAACGATTTGCGGTGCAACACCTGTAACACTTTCAGGAACACAAGGCGGTTCAACAACATCTGTAAATTGGAGTGGAGGAACAGGTACTTTTAGTCCAAATGCCTCTTCATTGAATGCAATTTATTCACCAAGTGTGGCAGATGTTACTGCAGGTTCTGTGATTTTGACTTTAACATCTGACGATCCTTTTGGACCTTGTGTAGTGGCGACAGATCAAATTTTAATAACTATCAATTCGTTACCAATCATTTTGAGTCAAGACACCGTGATTATTTGCTCTGGAAGTAATTTGATTTATCCAATTGTAACAGATGTAGCGTCAAATATTTCTTGGTTTGGAACAAACAATCCAAATGTGACAGGTGAAACCTTAACTGTTCAAAACACTAACTTTATTGGTGATAATTTGGTCAATGCGACAAGTAACATTGAATATGTGATTTACAACATAGATTTAACTTCATTGATAAACGGCTGTCAAAGTGTGAATCAAATGTTGATTGCCCAGGTGAATCCATTGCCAATAGTCGATTCTATTGGAGATCTATTTTATTGCGATGGCGTTGTGACTTCACCAGTTATTTTGGGTTCTAATTTGTTAAACACCAATTTTTTATGGACAAACTCAAATACTGCAATTGGACTGGGAGCAAGTGGAATAGGAGATATCCCAGCTTTTACGCCGAACAATAATTCAATAGCAGACATCACTGCAAACATTACTGTTGTTCCAGAAAATTCTGGATGTCAGGGCAATAGTTTTGGTTTCAATATTACGATTGGTCCAATTCCAAATGTGAATATTTCTCCAGCAGGACCTTATTGTGTGAGTAGTCCAAGTGAGAACATGGTTGCAGATGTAGCCAATGGATTATGGTCTGGACCGGGAATTGTTAATCAAGTGACTGGTGAATTTGATCCTTCATCTGCAAATATTGGAATTAATGTTATTACTTATACTTTGAATGGCTTTTGTGGTGGTGGAAGTTCGATTGATATTTTGGTTTACCCAAATCCAGAAGCTTCGTTTACAGCGGATAATTTTTCTGCCTCTGTTTTAGATCCAGTTTTTCATTTCGAAAATACATCTATAAACTCAACGTCTTACATTTGGAATTTTGGAAATGGAACAAGTTCTACTTTAGAAAATCCAACACAAACTTATCCTGAAGTAATTGGTTACTATTTGGTTGAATTGATTGCAACGAATAATTCAGGTTGTACTGATACTGTTAGTAATTTCGTCTATGTAGAAGAAGAAACGATTTTCTACGTTCCAAATTCCTTTACTCCTGATGGAAATGAAGTGAACAATGTTTTCCAACCAGTTTTCTCAGAAGGTTATGATCCTGATTACTATAGTTTAAGAGTTTTCAATCGTTGGGGTGAAGTGGTTTTTGAAACAACCGAAGTATTGGAAGGTTGGGATGGAACTTACAAAGGTTACATGAGTCAAGACGGAACTTATGTTTGGTCAATTTCTTTCAAAGCGGCTACTACTGATTTGGTATACCGTTATGAAGGTCATGTGACATTAATAAGGTAAATCTTTATTTCTTCATTTTTTCGATAATCGAAGTGGTTGAAAATCCTTCCTCTAATTCCACTACTTGAACGATTCCATTGCTATTGCGCACAAAATCAGAACCAACGATGTATTTTTTGTTGTTCGGATCTGTTTCATTTGCATCGTAGTCAGCTCCTTTGACCAAGACATCAGGGTTCAAAAACTCAACGATTTCCTTAGGGGTTTCTGCATCAAAAATGACTATTAAATCGATGAATCCCAAACCAGCTAAAACGATGGCTCTTGAGTCTTCTTGATTGATTGGTCGCTCAGGACTTTTGTTTTGATTTCTAACCGATTGATCTGAATTTAATGCAACAATCATTTTATTGCCCATTTCAGCAGCTTTCGCTAAATAGACGACGTGTCCTTGGTGTAAAATGTCGAAACAACCATTTGTGAAAACAACTTTATCTCCTTTAAATTTCCAGCTGTTGATCAATAATTGCGCTTCTCGTGCATCAACTATTTTCGCTTTCAAGTAATTCAGTCTCGACATCTTCTTTGTTGTAATTCTTTGGCAACAGCACCAAAGACAGTAATCCTAAAATTATCAATAATAAAGTTTGAGAAATCCAAATAATCATGCCCAACGCTTTGCCGGTTGCACTCGCGTTTGGATCATTCGCACCCAAGAAAAAAGCGACCGCAATCCCAACCAAAAGTGGGAAAGAACCAATTCCACCATTGGTGAAAGTAATTCCCAAAGAACCCGCGATAAATGCCAGTAAAATTCCTTCCAATGGGAAATCTTTGGTTTGTTCCAAACTCAAAAACGGAATCGCAAAATAGACCACGTATAAAACCCAAATCGCCAATGTTTGACTCAAATATGCCCAAGGATTTTTTGATTTAAAAATGGAGAATAATCCGGCGAAAACATCTTTGACAAAGCCTATGATTTTATTTCTCAAGATTTTTTTAAATGTCATCAAGGCAATCAATCCAAGAAAACCAAGGCCAAGAACACCATAAATGACTATTTTCCAAGGAAAACCGTTATTCGCATTTTCGGCAGGTGAAAAATTAGCTTTGATTTGATCGAAAATCTTCACGAAATTGTCGTAACCCAAAATCGCTGCAAGTGTTGCCACCGATGCCAGCATGATTAAATCAACCGCTCTTTCTGCTAAAATGGTACCAAATGATTTTGAAAAAGGAACGCCATCAGAACGAAAAAGCATGGCTGCACGAGAAGCTTCCCCAGCGCGAGGAATGGTAAGATTTACAATATATCCAATCATCATTGCATGGTAGCGATTCCAAAATTTGGTTTTGTATCCCATTGGCTCGAGTACATATTTCCAGCGGTAAGCGCGTAAAAGAAATGCGCCAAAACTTAAAATCAGCGAAAGGAAAATCCAGAAATAATTGGCATTTTTGAGTGCTTTGTAAAAACCATCCAATTCTTTTTCCGACATATTATCGAAAAAATACCAAATCAAATAAACTCCCAATAAAAGTGGCAATACAATTTTTAGTAAACCAATTATTGAGAATTTTTTCATCAGTCGATTAGATTAGTTTCTTCATTTGGGAAAACCAAACAAGGTTTGAAAGATTTTGCTTCTTCAAATTCCATATATCCATAACCAATGATGATGATGATATCACCCATCGCCACACGTCTCGCAGCAGGACCATTCAAACAAATCGTACCAGATTTTCTGTCACCTTTGATTACATAAGTTTCAAAACGCTCTCCATTATTGATGTTCACGATTTGCACTTTCTCACCTTCAATGACATTGGCTGCTTCCATCAAATCTTCATCAATGGTAATGCTACCAATATAATTTAGATCTGCTTGCGTTACTTTAACTCGGTGAATTTTGGATTTTACTACTTGAATCAACATTGTTACTATAATATAGAGTGCAAAGTTAGGTAAAATAATATCTTAATATGAAGTGGGTATATTTTTTTCGATATTATGATTTTAAGATATTAGGATATTATGACGTTTAGATTTTATTTTCTGTTGGGGCGCAATGCATTGCGCCCCAACAGAAACGATCAACGTCCTAAAGTTGCGCAGCAACGTGTCCTAAAATCTTAATATCTTAAAGCGAAGCGGGTCTAATTTAGATTAATCTAACTTTTTGAGTTCTGCGAACAATATTTTGTTACTTTTGTTTTGAAAAAGACCCTTGTATAGAAAAGAAAACAGATGAAAGAACTAGTTGCATTTTTTACGAAAATTGATCCTGTTTATGCTGCTTTGATTGCAACTACTTTTACGTGGTTGGTTACTGCAGCTGGAGCGGCTTTGGTGTTTTTATTTAAGACGATGCACCGCGCGGTTTTGGATGGTATGTTAGGTTTTACAGGTGGTGTGATGGTAGCGGCGAGTTTTTGGTCCTTGCTGAATCCAGCGATTGAAATGTCTGAAAAAATGTATCCCACGATGTCGTGGATGCCTGCCGCAGTTGGATTTTTTTTAGGAGCCATGTTTCTTTTTGGTCTAGACAAAGTGATGCCACACTTGCACTTGAATTTTGCCGAAGACGAAAAAGAAGGCAAGAAAACGCAATTACATAAATCTACTTTACTCGTTTTGGCCATCACTTTGCACAACATTCCAGAAGGATTGGCTGTGGGCGTTTTGTTTGGCGCCGCAGGTTTAGGCATTGATGGCGCAACAATTCCAGCGGCAATCGCTTTGGCAATTGGTATCGGAATTCAAAATTTTCCAGAAGGTTTTGCCGTTGCAATGCCTTTGAGACGCATTGGTTTCAGCAGAACAAAAAGTTTTTGGTACGGACAATTGTCTGCCATCGTTGAGCCCATTGCAGGAGTAATAGGCGCTGTGGCCGTAATTTACATGCAACCCATTTTACCTTTCGCCTTGGCATTCGCAGCGGGCGCCATGATTTTTGTGGTAGTGGAAGAAGTGATTCCCGAAACACAAAGAGACAAATACACCGACATCGCCGTACTCGGATTTATCGGTGGATTTTTGGTGATGATGATTTTGGATGTGGCTTTGGGGTAGGAGATTTTTCAAATCTTTGTTGATATTGTATAATTTTCAGTTATTGATGTTTATTTAACTGAAATCAATATATTTATGGTAGAAATGTGGGGTTTTAGTATCCCGCTTTCAACTAAATAATCAAACTATTGGTGAAAATTTTATTCTATATTTCATTGTTTTTCCTTTTTCAAGCAAGTTTGTTTGGTCAATCTGTTTTCAATAAAACTTTTGAAAGTAGTTTAACTCAAATAAATAATTTTGGAAGGATTAACAATACTATTCAAACATTCGATAGTTGTTTCGTTGTAGTTGGTTGTAGTGCTGACATAAAAAAAATGGCGGTCATAAAATTGAATCGTTTGGGAGATACAATTTGGTCGTATTTTGAAGATTTTGGTATTAATGGAGGGGACTATTTATTGTCAATTATAGAGACTAAAGATAGTAATTATCTAGTAGGCGGTTGTTTTGGTAATGCTATTGCACAATTATCACCATCAATTCTAATCAAATTTAATAGGCTGACAGGAGATACACTATGGACTAAACAATATTTTGAAATACCAAATCACCCTCAACGTTGTTATTCTGTTAAACAATTAGCTGATAAAGGGTTTGTTTTCTCCGGTTTAAGATATAATATCGATGTTAATGGCACTCTAACTGATAACGATGTTTATCTCGTAAAAACCGATAGCATGGGAACACCTGAGTGGAACCGTATTATTGGTGGAGCAAACTATGATTTCGCAAATTCAATTGAACTTACAGATGAAGGTGGTTTCATGATTTTAGGAACAACCTTTAGTTATGGGTTTGGTCAGTATAGCATGTATTGCATTAAAACTGACAGTTTAGGAAACGTACTTTGGGAGAAAACCTACGGAGGTTCTTTGCAAGATAATGGTGCTTCAATTGTCAAGTTAAAAGATGGAAATTATGCCATCGCAGGTAGTACTTTCATAAATTCAACAGTAAACGCAGGGATGGTTCTTAAAATTGATCCTGATGGTAATATTATTTGGCAAAAAAAATATTTAGGTCCAATAAAAATTCAGGAATTTACTAGCGTCAAACAACTGCCTTCAGGTGAGATTGCTGTTTGTGGTAATATGCAAGGCGATATTTCAAACAATTCTGGTTACGGTATATTAAAAGTGCTGAGTGAAGCGGATGGAACTATAATCTGGGAAAAGCAATATGATTATTACCAAACAGATTCAACTCAGCATTATTTTTATGGTATGGATTTATGCAAAGATGGTGGATTTGTAATGGCAGGAATGGCAACTAATTTAAAATTTGGGGCTAATCCTACGAATGCTTTTTGGGTCGTCAAAACCGATTGCATGGGCAACGACAGCATTTGGGACAATGCCGCTTGTCCGATAAAAACCGATACGCCAGATACACCAATTCCTTTCAACCTCTATCCAAACCCATCCACAGGCGCTGTTACGGTAGATTATTTCATCCCGCAAAACGCCCAAAATCAAAGTATTTCTTTCTACGACGCCACTGGAAAATTGGTGCAGAAAGTAGATTTTACTGGCGAAGGACAAATTCAGTTGAATA
>JBBALI010000077.1:0-7179 GCA_040403095.1 Crocinitomicaceae bacterium | reverse complement strand
ATCATTGAAACAATGGAAAATTCAATTCTGTATGCGCTTGTTTGGGTTGTTGTCCTTTTTGTAGGATTGCGCTTTTGGCGTTTGCGTTTCGGGCAAAATGAACCGAATTTGGGTTTTGAATATGCTTTTTTGGTCAAGTCGGCTGTTGGGTTTCTGTTCATCTATTTGTATGCCCATTTTTATCCTTCGAGCGATGCCTTTGCGTACCTGAAAGACAGTCGCATTTTGCACGGTGTTTTTTACAAATCGCCGGTAGATTATTTCAAATTTCTTACAGGTTGGAACCAATCGCCTGAAATTATTCAGCAGTATTTGCAAGACACCAAATTGTGGTCGCGCGGGGATAGTAACTTGATCAACGATTCGCAAAATGTGATTCGTATCAACAGTTTGTTGTTCTTTATCTCCTGCGGAAACGCATACATTCACGCCATTTTCATGGGACTCATTTCCTTGTTCGGAATGCGCCATCTGGTGTTGGCTTTTCAACAGCGCGTTCAGTTAAAATCCAGTTTGTTTTTCTGGGGAATTTTGGCATTGCCAAATCTACTTTTTTGGTCCGCAGGAATATTGAAAGAACCGTTTTTGATTCTCGGATTGGGATTAATTGCGCGTGCTTTGTTGGGAGAATTGTCCACGAAACGCAAAGCGATATTTTTGATTTCGGGAGTTTTGTTGCTCGTTTGTTTCAAGCCGTATGTATTGATATGCTTGCTTTTCGCGTTGTTTTTCAGGAATTGGAGTCGATTGGTATATCGCCATATTCCGATATTCAGTTTGGGCACCTTTTTGCTGTTTTGCGCTGGATTTGTTTTGCTTTTCCCCAACTTGCGCCAAAAATTCACCGATGATTTAACCGTCAAACAAATCGATTCAATCCACGTGGGTGAAGGCGGATTGTATGCGATGAAAGATTCCAACCAGTTTTATTTCTTCTACAACGCCCATTTGAATCGCTTGCGTGTGAAAGATTCTGTGGTTGAATTGCACGAACCAACAGACGCCAAGCAAAAATGGATTTACCGAAAAAATGATTTCAAACCGATTCACCTCGAACCGAAAGGCGAAAAATGGAAATTGTATGTCGTAGAAGACAGTTCTGTGAGTTTGATTCCAATTCATCGCATCGATCATTCTTTTTCAAATTTAGTCACTTCTGCTCCGCAAGCCATTGCGAATGCGTTGTTGCGCCCGTTTTTCTGGGACAATGGTGGCGCGATGAAATTTCCATCTGCCTTGGAAGTCTTTGGCGTGCTTGGTTTTCTGATTTTCGCGATTATCAAACGTCGAAAATTGAATGTCGAAGAACAAAAATTGATTTTCACGCTGATTCTTTTTAGCATTTCAATGTTGGCCTTGGTCGGTTGGACAACACCCGTCGCTGGTGCAATTGTGCGCTATCGAATTCCGGCTTATATGGCTATTTTTGTACTCAGTATTTTTATCATTTCAATCCCCGAAAAATGGAAGCAACAAACAACGTAATTTTAATCACCGGCGCAACATCTGGATTTGGACAAGCAACAGCGCGCATTTTTGCGCAACACGGATATGACATTATCGCAACAGGAAGAAGAGCGGACAGATTAGAAACCTTGAAAACAGAATTGGAATCTAATTTTGGCGTTTCGGTCTTGAATTTGTGCTTCGATGTGCGTGTTGAAAACGAAGTCAATCAAGCCATTCAATCTATTCCTGCAAGTTGGTCAGATCGTTTGACAATTCTAGTAAACAACGCAGGTTTGGCCGTCGGAAGATCTCCGATTGACGAAGGAATTGTAGACGATTGGGAACGCATGATTGATACCAACATCAAAGGATTGTTGTATGTCAGCAAAGCCGTAATTCCCTTGTTGAAAGCGAAAAAAGCTGGTCACATTTTCAATTTGGGAAGCATCGCAGGAAAAGAAGTGTACGCAGGTGGAAATGTGTATTGTGCCACAAAACATGCGGTAGATGCTTTGTCAAAATCCATGCGCATCGATTTGGTTTCTTACAATATCAAAGTCACCAACATCGCTCCGGGCGCAGCAGATACTGAATTTTCATTGGTGCGTTTCAAAGGCGATCAAGCCACTGCAGATGCAACGTACAACGGTTTTGACCCTTTGGTTGCCGAAGACATTGCTGAAACAATTTATTTTGCGGCAACACGTCCAAAACATGTGACGATCAATGATTTGGTGATTATGCCAACAGCACAAGCTTCAGCGACTGTTTTTCACAAACAATAAACTTTTTTCGATGAATAAATTTTTCTTTTTCGGCATTTCACTGATTTTGTTTTCAGCATGTTATCAAGGTCAATCGGTTGATTTGATCATCCACAATGCGAAAATCCACACGATGGATGAAAACAACCACGAATACGAAGCCATTGCAATTCGCGATGGAAAAATCGTGGAAGTTGGTCCAGATCGACAAATCCAAAACAAATATGCGGCGGACGAAATGATTGACGCAGGCGGAAGAGATATGTATCCTGGATTTACGGATGCGCACGGGCATTTACTCGGACTCGCGCAACAGAAATTGAACGCAGATTTGGTCGGTTCAAAATCGATGAATGAAATCATTGTGCGATTGGAGAAATATGCTTCCAGAACCGGAAAAAAATTCATCGTTGGTCGCGGTTGGGATCAATCACTTTGGTCTGAAACCGCTTTGCCAAACAATGAGGAGCTGAACAAGGTTTTTCCAAATGTTCCTGTTGCTTTGTTTCGCGTTGACGGACACGCTGTTTTGGTGAATGATTGCTTGTTGAAACAATTAAAAATCACGCCAGAAACCAAAGTGGATGGTGGAATTATTCATGTAAAAGACGGAAAATGCAGTGGTTTGCTAGTCGATAATGCGATGAATTCCGTTTTTGAAAACTTGCCTAAATATCCAGATGCAGAAATGAAACAAGCGATTTTGGAGATTCAGGAAGAATTGTTTCAATATGGAATTACGGGTGTGCACGAAGCGGGAATCAATTTCAAAGACATTGCCTTTTTTAAGAAAATGGTTGCTTCGAAAGAATTGAAAATGAATTTATACGCGATGCTTTATCCAACGCCAGAAAATATTCAATTTGCGAAGAAAAACGGAATATTTGAATATCGCAATATGACGATACGCAGCTTCAAAGTGATGGGCGACGGTGCGTTGGGTTCGCGTGGTGCTTGTTTGAAAAAACCATATTCAGACGAGCCAGGACATTTTGGCGTATTGACAACTCCATTCAAAGAAATGCAAAAGATTGCTGAGATCTGTGAAATTACAGGATATCAAATGAATGTGCATGCGATTGGAGATTCTACCAATAGATTGGTCATTGATTTGATGGAACGCATTTACGAAATCAGAAAAGACCACCGTTGGAGAATCGAACATGCGCAGGTCTTGGATCAAAGTGATATCGCGAGATTGGCAAATTGCGGCGCTTTTCCGTCCGTTCAGCCAACACACGCAACAACCGATCAACGTTGGGCAAAAGACCGTTTGGGCGAAAACAGAATGCAAGGCGCTTATGCATATCAATCGTTGTTGAATCAAACAGGAATAATGTGTATTGGAACAGATTTTCCTGTGGAGTCAATCAATCCATTTTTAACAATTCATGCGGCCGTCAATCGCAAAAACAAAGAAAATTTTCCCGCTGCTGGATTTCAGAAAAAAGAAGCGATTTCGTTCATGGATTGCATCAAAGGAATGACACATTGGAGCGCATTTGCCGCTTTTCAAGAAGACCAATTGGGAACTCTAGAAAAAGGAAAAGATGCCACTTTTGCAATCTTCGAAAATAAGGTCAAAGCAAGTGAAGTTTTCCAAGAAAATTTCGCGTTCATGACTTTCATAAAAGGAAAAAAGGTTTATTCTGCTGAATAAACCTTTTAAAACAAATCAAAACATACCTAGGTCCACTTAAAAAACCAGATAAAAAGTGGAATCTGGCAATATCAATTTAAAAACCAACAAAGGATCTTAAATAAATCAAAGTAACTGAAATTGATATGCAAGTCTAATTAAATAGTATCAATCTCAATTACTGTAACACAAAAGTGCAACGATTGTTACCATCAGTTTTCAGTAAATGAACATTCGTATGTTTTCATCGAACTTATCCTTATTTTAAATGAATAATTTTTTTTCGACTTTCGAAAATCTTCAATTAAATTTTTAATTTAACATAGGGTTAAAAAAATTAAATTATAATTTTCAATTGTTTTAGATTGAGGAAAAGTTTTCACTGTTTAAAAAATTAATTTAAAATTGAACTTTAGAATTGAAAATAATTCTTATTTTTAGACATATCTTGTAAACTATGAAAGAAGTAAAACGACTATTTGATATTCCCTACTATCAATTAGAAAAGCACCCAAATGAAAGGACATTTTCTACAAAAAGAAATGGAGAATGGGACAAAGTTTCGATTCAAGAGTTTTTAGAAAAAGTCAATAAAATTTCCAAAGGACTCGTAGCTCTTGGCATCAGACCTGGTGATCGAGTAGGGGTCGTTTCTAGCAATCGATATGAATGGAATACAGTTGATATTGCAATTCAGCAAGTGGGTGGAATTGTAGTTCCTGTCTATCCAAATATTTCAATATCAGATTATAAATATATTTTCAAAGATGCAGGAATCAAAATTTGCTTTGTCGGGAATCAAGAATTATATGAAAAATTAAACGGAATTAAAGGAGAACTTCCAGCTTTAGAGCATCTTTTTGCATTTGATCTCAATACTGAAATTCCTTTTTGGGAAGAGGTATTTGAGGCTGGGATTTCCATTGAAAGTCAAGTTATTGATGAATTGAAAGCCAACGTCAGAAATGAAGATTTGGCGACGATTATTTACACTTCAGGAACAACTGGGAATCCGAAAGGTGTAATGCTTTCTCACAACAATTTGCTTTCCAATGTGATGGCTTGTTTAGAGCGAATTCCCGCGGATGAATATTCTCGCGTTTTAACATTTTTACCCGTTTGTCATGTGTATGAGCGGATGTTGCATTACATGTATTTGTATTTAGGTTGCTCGATTTATTTCGCTGAATCGATGGATACGATTGGCGACAATATCCGCGAAGTAAAACCACATGTTTTTACCGCTGTTCCAAGATTATTGGAAAAAGTGTACGACAAAATCATGGCGAAAGGCGATGAATTGACTGGAATCAAAAAATCTTTGTTTTTCTGGGCAGTTGGATTGGCAGAGCAATATGATGTGATCGGGAAATCGGCATGGTACAAGTTTAAATTGTCCATTGCGCGCAAATTGATTTTCAGTAAATGGCAAGAAGCTTTAGGTGGCGAAACCAAGGCTATTGCATCAGGAAGTGCGGCTTTACAACCAAGGTTGGCACGCATTTTCATGGCTGCTGGAATTCCAATTTTGGAAGGTTATGGTTTGACAGAAACTTCTCCTGTAATTTCAGTAAATGATTTCACGAATGGTATTAGAATTGGCTCCGTTGGAACAGTTTTGAAAGGCGTAAAAGTGAAATTTGCTGCTGATGGAGAAATTTTGGTAAAAGGTCCAAATGTGATGATGGGCTACTACAACCTTCCTGACAAAACAGCTGAGGATATTGATGCTGAAGGATGGTTCCATACTGGAGATATTGGAGAAATGGTGGAAGATAAATTCCTAAAAATCACTGATAGAAAGAAAGAAATTTTCAAAACATCTGGTGGAAAATTTATCATTCCACAAGCAATGGAAAATAAATTCAAAGAATCTAGATTCATTGAGCAAATCATGGTAATTGGTGAAAACCAAAAATTTCCAGCTGCGTTAATTGTTCCAGGTTTTGCTTTTATCAAAGATTGGGCAAAAAGAAAGAATTTAGATTTCGATCAACTTTCTAACGAAGAAATTTCGAAAAATGAAGCAGTAGTGCAACGAATTCAAAAAGAAGTTGCCGGATTCAACACACTTTACGGAAATTGGGAACAAATTAAGAAAGTTGAATTGTTGCCAAAAGAGTTTACCATTGAAGGAAATGAATTGACACCAACGTTAAAATTGAAACGCAAAATCATTTTAGAAAAATATAAAACGATCGTTGATAAAATTTATCATGATTGATTTCTGAAGGTAATCGATGCTTTTTTTAAAGTAAACGATGCATTATTCTAGATGAAATAATTAAAACCAATTTTTTGATGCCGTTAGGTATCACATATTGGTAGCGATGGACGCAGTCCGTCGTGTAAGTGAATAAAAGAATTTGTTTTTGGCGTGTGTTTTTGTTTCAAACTGCGGAGCAGACACAACGTGAAACCATGACAAAAAACCATGTAAGAAAAATTATTATCATAATTATATTTGACATGTATTAAATCAACTCCGCTCCAATTAGGCGGAGTTTTTTTGTTACTTTTGTAAAAAAAAGCATGAATTCAGTCGCATTAATTCTCAAATATTTTCCTGATTTATCAGAAACTCAAAAATCTCAATTTGAGCAATTAATGCCTTTGTATGCTCACTGGAATGAACAAATTAATGTCATTTCGCGCAAAGATTTAGATCAATTCTACGAGCGACACGTACTACATGCGTTGGCCATTGCGAAAGTGATGTCTTTCGCTGACAATTCATCCATTTTAGATGTCGGCACCGGCGGCGGATTTCCTGGAATTCCTTTGGCAATTTTGTTTCCAAACTGCCAGTTTCATTTGGTAGATTCAATTGGAAAGAAAATCAAGGTGGTCTCGGAAGTCGCAGCAGCCTTGGAATTAGAAAATGTTAAAGCTACACACGACCGTGCTGAAAATATCAAAGAAACGTTTGATTTTGTAGTTAGTCGCGCGGTGACCGCCATGCCCGTTTTCTTGACTTGGTTGAAAGATAAATTCAAAGTGGAACAAAAGAATGAATTTCCAAATGGAATTTTATACCTAAAAGGCGGTGATCTAGCAGAAGAAATGAAACCCGTGCAACAATCTGTCACTTATTTTGATATTGCCGATTTGTTCCAAGAAGAATTCTTTGAGACCAAGAAAGTGGTTTATGTGAAGATGAAAGCTAGGAAGTAGATTTTTTAGATGTTAAGATACTTTAGATGTTAAGATACTAGGATATTAGGATTTTAAGATTATTTGAATCGAGATATCTAACAATCTAATAATCCAACAGGGAGTGTTCAATAAACTGTGTCAAGTTCCTATTTAATTCTTTCACTAAAGTAG
>JBBALI010000076.1:0-7335 GCA_040403095.1 Crocinitomicaceae bacterium | reverse complement strand
TTCTCCTTTTTCCATAACGATAAAATTGTGTATCGCTATTTTAGGACTAGACATAATTGATACTAAAAAGGGTTATTCGTTTTGAATAACCCTTTTTTTATGCCTTTGATATTTATTTTGTTTTCAAAAATTTTGAAAATCAGCTCATTTTACTCATATCCATATACAGTACATTCCAGCGATGACCGTCTAAATCTTGAAAAATACTACCATATAGCCAACCCTGCATTTCTTTTGGAACATGATTGCTTTTTCCGCCTGCTTGAATTGCTTTTGCAATCATTTCATCCACTTCTTCTTTGCTTTGCGCATCAATTGACAGCAAAACCTCAGAACTCACCAAGGTATCGTTGATTTCTTGGCCAGCAAATCCTTTGAATGTTGGCTCATCAAATAACATCACAACAGTATTTTTTTCTCCAATTAATAACGCAGCTGAATTCGCACTATTTCCGTGTTTCTCATTGAATATAAATCCAAGTTCCTTGAAAAATGCTTTTGACAATTCTATATTTTTAACGGGTAAATTGACCCAGAAATCTTTAGCCATTTTATGATTATTAATTTGAGACAAAATTAGATAAAAAAATCCCGAACATTTAAAAAACATTCGGGACCGTTTCGAGTGAGAGGTGGAAGCCAACCCACAAGATTATAAATGATTGTGAATTTAATTTATTTGGAAAATCTTATCCTATATCTATGTACACGGATAAGATACTCTGCAAATTTACTCAGAAAAATCGAGTGTTTACTTTTTTATGTTGAATCTTTTTTTTTACTACTATTTTTAATTCATGTTAAATCTTCCTTTCTTCAACTTCATACTTCATCATTTTTGCTAATTTTACCCTATGATTTACGAGATTATTGACAATGCTTTGCGCGAAGACATTGGAGATGGAGACCATTCTTCATTGGCCTGTGTTCCTGAAAATGCAATCGGAAAAGCAACTTTGTTTGTGAAAGATGATGGGATTCTTGCAGGCATTGAATTGGCTGAAATGATTTTCAAACGATACGATCCAAATTTGAAAATGGAAATTTTGATTCAAGATGGAGCCGTTGTAAATAAAGGTGATATTGCATTTCATGTGGAAGGTTCATCTCGTTCTATTTTGGCAACCGAACGTTTGGTGTTAAATTTCATGCAAAGAATGAGCGGAATTGCTACACAAACATTCCAAATCGTAAGTCTACTAGAAGGTTTGGATACACAATTACTAGATACTCGTAAAACCACACCAGGCATTCGTTACATGGAAAAATGGGCGGTGAGAATCGGTGGTGGAAAAAATCACCGTTTTGCTTTGTATGACATGATTATGTTGAAGGACAATCACATTGATTACGCAGGAGGAATCACACCGGCGATTGAAAGTACGAACGCTTATTTGCAAAAAACGGGAAAATCCTTGAAAATCGAAGTGGAAGTGCGCAATGAAAAAGAATTAGACGAGGTTTTAGCAATAGGAAAAGTGAATCGAATCATGTTAGATAATTTTACGCCGCAACAAATTTCAGCCGTTTTGCCTAAAATTCCAGCGCATTACGAGGTAGAAGCATCTGGAGGAATTACGCTTGATACAATTAGAGAATACGCCGAAACCGGTGTTCATTTCATATCAGTTGGTGCATTGACGCACAGCTTCAAAAGTTTGGATTTGAGTTTGAAGGCCGATTTTAGTGTGAAATAATCACACCTTCTTCAACAACTCCAACTTCTCATCAATCTCTTTCAAAATCAAAAATTGCTTTTGTTGCGTTTCGAATAATGTTTTGATTTGATCTTCCAAAAGCAAGTCCATTTTTTGGTGTAAACTTCTAATTTGCATTTCGGATTTCATGTTAATCAGATAGTCATTTTCACTGCGTTTTCTGTCTTTTTCCTCTTGGCGGTTTTGACTCATCATGATAATTGGCGCTTGCAATGCAGCGATACATGACAAAATCAGATTCATCAAAATGAATGGATAAGGGTCAAACTTCCAAACGCCTAGCGCGAAAATATTGAAGATGATCCATATCGTTAAAAAAACACCGAAGAAGATGATAAACTTCCAACTTCCGCCAAAATAAGCCACTTTATCAGAGATTTTCTGACCTTGCGTTAAAATCTCTGACGGTGGATTCAAAAGATTTTGAATGATTAATTCTTCCGCCTCAATGGAGTCTTGAACAATTTTATGCAGTTTTTCCAATTGTTCATTTTCTGTTTTGGAAATTTTTTCAACTAAATCAGTTTTCATTTGCCTAAAATTATTTTTTTGAGCTAGTTTTTTTCAATCGAATATAGATGTGCTTTACGTTTGTTCTACCCGATTCGCGTTCGTCAATCTCAAAAATATCCATGCTTTTGAAAAGCGGCAACATCTTGGTAAATCCATAATTTCTCGGATCAAAATCAGGTTTTTTCTTCAACAATAAATTCCCTAATTCGCCCAAAAATGTCCAACCATCTTCTTCTTCCAAATCTTCGATACTTTTGGTCACCAATTTGATTAATTCAGGATCAATTAGATTCAGTGGATTTTGTTTTTTCTCTTTCGTTGGAGAATTTTCATCTGTGCTTGGAATAATTTCCTTTGGTTTCAAAATCTCCAAATAAATGAATTTATCACAAGCAGTAATGAAAGGTGTCAAGGTTTTCTTTTCACCAATGCCAATCACTTTCATGCCTGATTCTCTTAGTCTAGTGGCCAAGCGTGTGAAATCACTGTCGCTTGAAACGATGCAAAAACCATCGACTTTTCCCGTGTATAAAATATCCATCGCATCAATAATCAATGCACTATCAGAAGCATTTTTTCCTGTGGTGTAACTGTATTGTTGAATGGGCTGAATCGCATTTTCTAGCAATACTTTTTTCCATCCTGAAACGGTTGGCTTTGTCCAATCGGCATAAATTCTTTTGAAAGTCGGTGTACCATATTTCGCAATTTCTTGAAACATTTCTTTTACGTGAGAATAAGGCACGTTGTCGGCGTCAATAAGCACCGCAAATTTTAAATCTTTATTTGGTTCCATTTTGTTCATTTTATCAATCAATTGAATTGACAAAATATTGGCATTTCACTTTTGATTTTTATTAAAGGTACGGTTTAATTTTGAAATCTTATCTAAGAGGCAACCACAAAATGAATGTCGTTCCTTTTCCTACCGAACTTTTTACTTGAATATTACCACCATGTTGTTCGATAATGATTTTCACATAATACAATCCCAAGCCAAAACCTTTGACATTGTGTAAGTTTCCAGTTGGAACGCGGTAGAACTTATCGAAAATCATTTTGATGTCTTCGCGTTTGATTCCAATTCCATTGTCTGAAATTTCAAGTACAAAACCATTTTTTTCATTCCTGGTACTAATCGCTATGGAAGGTTTTAATTCGCAATATTTAATGGCGTTGTCTAGTAAGTTGAAAACAACATTACTGATGTGCACTGGATCCGCTTGAATATTAAAGTCCGTTGCTTGCAAATCGATTGAAATTTGGCCACCGTGTTCTGTTTGGTTGAATTCGAAATTGTCTTTTACTTCTTCAATCAGATCGTGCATGTCAAACAATTCCTTTTTCAAATGCAGTGTGTCTTTGTCCATTTTGGCGACATTTAACACGCGTTCCACTTGATTTTCTAAGCGTTTATTTTCCTTGTAAATAATACTTGCGTAGCGCTTTAGTTTTTCAGGATCTTGCGTAAAATCTCCGCGCATCAACATGTCACTCGAAAGCGCAATGGTCGAAATGGGCGTTTTCAATTCGTGCGTCATGTTGTTGATGAAATCCGTTTTTATTTCTGACAATCTTTTTTGCTTCACAATGATATTGATTGCAAAAGCAAAGAATAAAAACACGACAGAAACGATAATAAGCATCAAAATCCACGGTGAACCCAATTCGTCTGCGGGATTGATTGATTTGGTAATCAATTTGGGAAAATAAACCGTGAAATAATGTCCGCTGTTATTGAGTTTCAATTTAGGAAACTTAAATTCTTTTGTTGAATCTTTGACTTGCGCATAAAGCGTGTCTTTTGAAAAGTGAATTAGGTTGCCAAAGACAATGCTATCAGAAAAACAATCGTAAATTCCGTATTGAAAATCTTGGTGAACATTGTGCTCATAAAATTCACGGATCAATAATGTTTCCAAGTAAAATGGATTCAATTCTTCGTGAATATCTACACTGAAATAATTGCTTTTTACTTGTTTTACAGCGCCATATAAATCAGAACGATCAGAATATTGTGTTGAAATGGACTGTAGGACATTACGCAAAGAAATATGCACATCTTCAGAAAATTGTTTCATATTCAACGAATCTTCTTTTTGCTGAATGGCGATGTCTTTTTCTTGTGCAGCAACCGTTTTTTTAATCCAATAATATTGCACAAAAAGGATACTCATCAAAGAAATGAGACCTAGAATAACAACGGAATTGATAGTCTTACGATTCATTTTGGGTAGTTTGAGAAACTCAATATGCAGACAATGAAGGATCGATTTGACGAATCCAATCTAAAATTCCGCCTTCTAAATTTGAAAGATTGGTGTAACCGTAATTTTGCTCCAAAAATTGAATTACACTCGCGCTTCGCATTCCTGATTTGCAATGAACAATAACTGGTTTTTCTTTCGAAATTTCTTCAAATCGCGCAGGCACTTCATTCATCGGAATTAAAATTCCATCGATGTTGCAATGGTCGAATTCATTTTGCTCACGACAATCGATTAATTGGAAATCGACTTGGTCGTCTATCATTTTTTTTAACTCCTGAACGTTTATCTGCTTCATGTGAAAATTTTGATGAAACAAAAATAAGTGATTAAAAGAATCAACAGAAAATAATAACAATAAAAAAACGGTTTCACTGAAAGCAAAACCGTTTTAGAAAGCAAAACTGGAAGATTAGAATCCTTGAACTCCGTTTACAGTCGTGTATTTTAGTATGTTTTTCTTGTCTGGGTGAATTCTTGCAAATGCCGATTGAAGTGCAATCGTTCCTTCGTGGAAACCACACAAAATCAATTTCAATTTGCCTTCATAAGTGTTCACGTCACCGATGGCATAAATTCCTTCGATGTTCGTTGAATAATCTTTTGTGTCCACTTTAATGGCATTTTTCTCGATTTCTAATCCCCAATCAGCAATCGGACCCAAACTTGGTTTCAAACCGAAAAGGGGAATAAAATGGTCTGTATCTCTGATGATTTCGCCGTTCGTTGCGTGTTGAATAATTACTTTTTCAAGATTATTCGTACCAGCCAAACCAACAACTTCTGCTTCCGTAATCAAGGTAATTCTTCCTTGATCGGCAAAATCAATCACTTTTTGAACTGAATCTAAATGACCTCTAAACGAACTGCTTCTGTGTACCAAAACCACTTCAGTGGCGATGTTTTTCTCCGCCAAGAAATAAGCCCAATCCAACGCAGAATCACCTCCTCCGGCGATTACGCAACGTTTTCCTCTGTAAAATTCTGGATCTTTGATGATGTATTCAACTCCGCGGTCTTCGAAATCTGTAATGTTTGAAATCGGTGGTTTTCTTGGTTCAAAAACGCCCAAACCACCAGCAATCATGACAATTGGTGCGTGGTGTTGCGTTCCTTTTACTGTGGTAACGATGAAAGTTCCATCGTCTAATTTATCAATGCTCTTAGCTGCTTCGCCTAAGGTAAAACCTGGTTTGAATGGAGCAGCTTGTGCCATTAAATTGTCTACCAATTCTCCTGCCAACACAGTAGGAAAACCTGGGATATCATAAATTGGTTTTTTCGGATAAATCTCTGAACACTGACCGCCAGGCTGAGGCAAAGAATCAATCAAATGACATTTTAATTTTAAAAGTCCTGCTTCAAATACTGCAAACAAACCAACAGGTCCTGCGCCAATGATAATAATATCTGTTTCAATCATTTTATTTAATTGGAAATATGGGTACAAATTTAATCAACAATTCAGTAACAGAATTTAATTCTTTTTGTTTTGTTGCAATTTAAATTTGTTCTGAATTAATTTGGATTTCAAATGTATATACGCACATAGTTGAAAATTTGGAAGTGGAGATTGCCTACCTTGAATTTTAAATTAGCTCTATGCTATTTGATTAATCGTACAAAACGACGCAAATTTGTTAAAAACCTAAAAACCAACCCAATTATCAAATTTATTACTTAAATTGCTGCTATGAAAAAATTTATCTCTTCGTTTTTGTTGTGTTTTGCCTTGCTGGAAGTGCATGGGCAGGTGAATTTGGTACCTAATCCTAGTTTTGAAGATACATTAGAATGTATTGGCCCGTTTGACTTAACAGTAAAATATTGGCAGTCTTTTAAAGAGTCTCCTGATTATTGTTCTTTTTACTGTACACCAGACATGATTAGTTCCTTAGGGGAAAAAGAGCCGAATACTGGAAATGCCTATACTGGTTTCATTTCATACAATATTGGTAACCCACCAAATATTCGTGAGTTTTTAGGTGTAGAATTAATTTCTCCATTAATCATTGGGCAAAAATATTTTGTTTCTTAT
The DNA here is from genome assembly GCA_040403095.1 of Crocinitomicaceae bacterium. GTDB lineage: Bacteria > Bacteroidota > Bacteroidia > Flavobacteriales_D > Crocinitomicaceae > JAQVCM01. The sequence continues at coordinate 799 of JBBALI010000076.1, read as the reverse complement.
TATTTATCTGTTGGTTACACACCAAATGCTGGTTATAATCTAGCGATAAATAATATTGGGGCATTATTTACTACAAATTCATACTATAATTTAGCAAATCCAAACTTCGCACACTTAAAAGCTTCTCAAATTGTCTCAGACACTGAAAATTGGGTCAAAATTTCGGGATCATTTATAGCAGATTCAACATACAACTATCTGATGATCGGTAATTTTTTTGATGATATTTATACTGATACATTAGAATTACCCTCAAGCGTTCAGCCACATAGATCTTATAGTCTTGTTGATGACGTTTGTGTAACTAGTGATTCACTTTACAATGAACATTGGAGTGGATTAACTACTCAAACTATAATTACAAACAAAAACACTTTAAAATGTTATCCAAACCCGACCGATAATTTCTTCAATATAAAATCTGATCAATTAGTTTCTTCCATTCAAATTTTTAATAATATTGGTCAAAAAGTTTATAACAGTGAAAATATTTTTGAAAAACTCATTATTCTTGACTTATCTCAATTTAAGAAAGGGTATTATCTTCTAAAATTGAAGCAATTAGATAATCAGACAATCCTAACAAACCTAATAATCAAATAAATATGAAAACACAAAGACTTCTTAATAAAATGATTCTAACCTCTATAGTTACATTCATTTCGATTCAAATTAATGCGCAAGTATCCTCTACAACAAACGCTGGATTATCTTCTGACTACGTCGGATGGAACAATCTCCAAGCCTTCCCCCTCCAAATCCGGCACAACGCCAATCAACCCATCAACTTCTTCACCAA
>JBBALI010000075.1:0-7558 GCA_040403095.1 Crocinitomicaceae bacterium | reverse complement strand
CACTTGGTTCGCCAGAAGAAACCTTTCTCGCAGCACACGCGGCTGGAGTGAAAGTTTTTTGCGACGTGACTGATGTTCGCTATGCGCAAAAAGTCGAATCTTTAGGCGCTGATGCAGTGATTGCGGTCAACAAAGAAGCTGGCGGACATGCAGGAAATATTTCTTACCATGAATTGATTCCAGCGCTTCAAAAAGCGGTTAAAATACCTATTATTTCCGCAGGTGGCGTGGGTGATGGAGCGAGTTTGCAAAAAATGATATCGCTTGGAATTGCTGGCGTTTCAGTTGGTACAATATTCATCGCTTCAGAAGAATCTGGCGTTACACCTGAATACAAACAAGCGTGCGTAGATTACAGCGCAAAAGACATTGTGATGACGACCAAACTTTCTGGTTCGCCTTGCACGGTGATCAACACTCCTTATGTGCAAGAAATTGGAACGCAACAAAATTGGTTGGAAAAAATCTTGAATAAAAACAAACGTTTGAAAAAGTGGTTCAAAGCGTTCACGTTTTACAAAGGCATGAAAAAATTGCAAAATGCGGCTTTTGGAGCGACTTACAAAACAGTTTGGTGCGCAGGACCGACGATTGAATACATTCATTCTATTCGTCCTGTGAAAGAAATCGTACAAGAATTGGTGAAAAATGACTGAAGCAAAACCACAAATTAGCATCCGGAAAATGCAATGGATGATTTTCCTACTCGGATTGGTCAAAATTCCATTGATTGGATTTGTCAGGCCGCGATTAATTGAACTTTCGGACGAAAAGGTCGCAGTAAAAATCAAATTTCGACGACGTACCAAAAATCACTTGAACTCCATGTATTTTGGCGCTTTGGCCGTTGGCGCAGATGTTGCTGGCGGAATTCACGCTTTTTACTTTGCGGAAAAGTTGAACAAAAAAGTGTCGTTCGCTTTTAAAAGTATGCATGCTGAATTTTTGAAACGTGCTGAAACGGATGTCATTTTTGAGTGTAACGAAGGCGCGAAAATTGAATCAATCATTGCTGAAAGTTTCGAAAAACAAATCCGCATCAATCAACTTGTCCGCGTAGATGCAAAAAATTTATTGAACGAAATTGTCGCCACTTTCGACATGGAAATTTCTGTAAAAGTAAAATAATTAAGCTTTCTTCCAAGCCCTTGTCATTTCTCTTTTTCCGGGAGGTCCAGGCAAGGCTTCAATCTGAAAACCAGCTGCTTTTAAATCTCTTTTGACTTGACCTTTGGCGCAATACGTGACCAGAATTCCGTTTGGTTTAAGTGCGCCAAACAACTTTTTAAAATGCGCCAATTGCCACATATCATCTTGCGTTCGGGGACCAAAAGCATCAAAATAAATCAAATCATATTGTTCGGCTTTGAAGGCAAATTCTTCTAATTTTTGCAAGATTTTGCGCAAAGTGAAATTGGGAGAAATGACCTCATCTGAATCCCAACTAACAGCGTGAATTTTTAGATAATTCGCTTTGCTTTCAGCGTTTTCAAAAAGAGAAATATAATCCAAGGCCTCAATTTCTTCGGCACTCACGGGATAAGCTTCGAGCCCATCGTAATGAATTTTTTGCTGGTTGATTTCTGCCGCTTCGCAAGTCAAAATAGCATTCAAACCAGTACCAAAACCCACTTCAAAAATCGAAATTTCATTTTGATCTTTGAAACATTCAAATCCATATTTTAAAAACACATGTTTCGCCTCTTGCAACGCACCGTGAGAAGAATGGTAATTTTCATTCCATTCAGGCATGTGAATCGTTTTGGAGCCATCCGCTGTGACAATAATTTCTCTTTTAACTTGCATGAAGCAAAGTTAATGGAAAGTTAAAGAATTTGACATTCAGACAGTTTTTGTTTCACTCAAAAAAGCGTTTCATCAGTATTTTTTGGTCCAAGTACAACCTACTCCTTCGTAGAAATAAGTATCCTTGCATTTCTCATATTCAGCAGCACGTTTTCTATACAACTTCAAATTTTCATCTCCCCTAGCCGTCAATGCCAACATGTATTTCAGAAAAGCAATTTCTTCTTTATTTTGATTTTTTTTCAAAGCTTTCAAATAATATTGACTTGCTCTCGACATACAAATGTGGTTCGTTTTTCGTAAAAAAGCACCTCGATCAGCGTTCCAAAAATAAGTCATCACATGCCAGTTTTTGCCTTCAGATGAGAAGTTGAACCAAACATTTCCCATAGCGATCATGGCAGCGCGATTACCCGTTTTTGCAGATTTTTCCAGTTCAACCATTTTGGTCATGATTTGCTTCCTATTCATGGGTGTCAAATTTTCATAGTCGTGAATTTCTTTCACGATTTTAAATGGCGAAGTTTCAAGTGTCTCTGCCCTGCTGTATTCTATGTCCCAATAAATATCTGGAATAGCAGATATTACCTCGCTGGCTTGATCTGTCTTTCCTGTTCGCAAATACATGCGTGAAAGCAAAATTCTGAACTCATAGTCATTTTGAAAAGGCTGGTAACAAAATTCTTCTAACGCTGTTTTACGTTTTTTTTGAAAAATATGCACCAATTTTTCGACACTTCGGATATCTGTTTTGTTGTCATAATAATCGAAAGGACTGTAAAATGAAATGTCCTCATTGAACTTGGTTTTGGCATAATAGCTAAAAATTCCTGCAAAATGATTCAAGTGCTGACTTTCAAAAGCTATTGATAAGTAGCTGCACAAAGAAAACATTGCTCGGTCAGATTCAAAAACGCCTTCACGTTTTTTAAGGAGATATTTCATTTCTTTCGCTACATCATTTTGGGTTTGTAGGGAATTTAAATCCTCACTTGTCGCAATAAGGCAGGTTTTTAAAATGTGTTTTTGAAACAGAACTTCTTTATTTGAACTTTTCACTAAATCCAAGTGTGTATTGGCATCTTCAACCCTATGTAAAAACAAATTTAACTGTGTCAACATCAAGTGATATTGCGCAGGATTCTTCTGTTTCCAAGTATTTAATGATTCTATTAAGTTCTTGAATCTTTCTAACTGAGGGTGTATATATTCAAATTTGACCTTTGAAGGTTTTTCGACATAGTAATCCGCAGCATAATAAGGATTGAATTCATTGGCATAAACGTCAAATGCCCGATCTCCTTGTTCTTCTTCAAACTTGTTAAATTCTCGCATTAAAATCAATTTCAAATGTGGATGATTGGGCGAATATTTCACAATTGAATCGATGGAATTGAGATCGATGAACGCATTATTAACTTGTTTGATTACATATAAATCGGCAATTTCTTCCGAGTTTTTCGCGTATTTCAATTGAGATTTGAAATAAATAGGACGATATAATTTCTTTGAAATCGCAGCCTTGTTGCTCGAATGACGAAAAACCAACGCATGTAAATAATTGGAATAAGGATTTGTATTTGCCTTGCGCGTTTCATCCCATGCTCTATATTCATCGTCATGGTAAAACCTCATCGGTTTGAAATCTGCTTGACGTTCTGAATAATAATGTGTTGCCCACCAATCTAATACGGTTTTCTCTTTTCCAACGCCAAAATACTGATGATAAATTCGGTGAAATTGCGCCTTGTTTTCATTGTAAAAAGCCAATCTCAATAACTGAAAAGCGTATTTCTTTTTCCAGAAACGATTGTGTTTTTCTTGAATGATTTTTTCACCTTCAACCATCAATTTCGGCAAGGTCCTTTGACGTTCGATGTAGCTTTTTTCATCCCAAGGATCCAACGCCGTGATGTTGAATTCACAAGACTTGGCAAAGTTTACAAATCGTTTCAATTCCGAATTTTGTTGAATTTCTTTCCAAAAAGCCAAACTTTTGATTTCCGATTCTGCGTGTCCTCCGAAAAAATAATCTTGAATCTCAGTAACGCTGCTTTTGAGTTTCAATTTTTGCTTCCATTCTTTGGAAAGCGCAATTTCATCAGCATTATTGGGAACACCCGGATAACTTTGTAAATTCAAACTGTAATACATCGGTCGCAGGGATTTTTGTTGAAATAAATCTGCGTTGAAAAGCGAAAACCGCATACTCTCTGCAGGATAATACCAACCGCAAGCATTGGCTTGAAATGCAAATAAGAGCGAAATTGAAGCTTTAAAAAGTGTCGAAAATGGATTTGATTTCTTTTGCATTGCTTTGTAATTTTGAATGATCTAATTGATATAATATCACGCGTGGATTTGGATTGGTATTTTTTTGACCAAGTATTTCGGTCAACTTTTCAACTGATTTTAAGTCCACGGTTTCTTTTCGGACTTGGTCACCTTCCTTCAACGTCAAATTGGTAAATGAGTAATTGCTCAGAACGGTATATTTCAGCACGCTCTCATCCGAATCTTGTTGCTTATTCTTTTCGAAGTTAAAAGCATAATCTTCTATGATGGATGCGTCAAAAAGTGCATTTAACTGTCCATTTCGAAAGGAAGCGCCCCAAGAAAAAATCGGCAACGCATAATCCAATGGCAACGGATAATTGAATTTCGCTGGAAGGTATTTTTGAATCTCTTTCAGATCAAAAATCGAATTGATGCCATCATTGTGTTGAATATTTCCAACGTTATAACACATCAACATGCCTTTGTCTACCGGCGGAACACCCATTTCTTTGCGGTATTTGAAAGGATAAAGTCGAATAGACGCAGAAATTGTTTTATCATTGAAACGCTTTTTACAAGCGCGCAGAAAAGTGAAATATTTTTCCTTCGTAGAAGGTGTCCAATCGCAATCAAATTGAATTTCACTAAAGCAACTCATGTATTTGTCAACCAATGAATCCAAGTTTTTGAACTTTTTGAATTCTAACTCAGGATGAAGAATTTGGTAAGGATCTTCACCATCTTTATAAACATAATCCTCATATTGATTTTGATCATTCATTTGATAAAACAAAATCCTCAATTTTTGGTAAATCTGCTGAGGCAGTTGTTTTGCTGCAGAATCAGATAGGTGCTTGAAAGTCTCGTTGGTGATGTAAATGACTGGAACGAAATTTTGAATACCATTAAAGTCATCCATTGTATTTTCAAAATTCAAAGGTGAGACTGGCACAACACAATTGAGTTCATCAGACCATTCAACATCAAACATACGCACGTACAAATACTTCGTTTTGAATTGAGCGAAATTGGGGTCATCTGCTGGATTTCTCCAATTGGTTTTCCAAGCATAAAAACCATGTTCAGCCCGAAATTTGGGAATTAACTTTTTGTTTTTGGAAGATTGATTTTCACAAGAAAAACAGTATGATACCATTACGAGAAAAATGAGAATACGTCGCATGACTTTTAATTTTTTTGAACAAATGTATAGTGTCGAATACAATGCTTTGCTATATTTTCAGCCAAAAGAAAAGTTGATTTATTATTCGCAGACTATTTGAAATTATTCGCATCGACATCAATTTTAACCCCGAAATCGACAATACTTCATGGTTTTTTAATGTTCAATTAAATTCAAAAGTGATTTATTTATAGCGCATTATATAATCTGTTATGAAAAACATTATTTTTTTTCATTCAAAAAACTTGCACAAAGGAAATATATGTGTACCTTTGCAACGCTTTAAGCGAAAAGCATACACAATTTTGAAAGTACAATCTGACTGTTGTCAGGACGTTTTTTAGGAAATGTTTTCAAATATTGGTTTGGTAGTTCAGTTGGTTAGAATACATGCCTGTCACGCATGGGGTCGCGGGTTCGAGTCCCGTCCAGACCGCTAAAAACCCTTGTAAGCCATTGATTTACAAGGGTTTTTGCTTTTTGTGCTGTCAGAAGTGCTGTCAACTTGCATTTTTCATTTACTAATGTTAATTTTACTTAATTAATTTTAATTTTGATTTATGCCAATGAAATTAAGCTCATTCCTTTTTGATTTCGGTTGTTTAAAAGAAATTGAACTGGTTTCAGACGAACAGTTTTCCATTATCAATAATCTCCCGATTGAATCCCCCGATTATGACTTAAAATTAAGTGAATGGCTTTTTAATGAACTTAGATTGATTAGTGAATTAAAAAAACTTAAAGAGAAAATCAACAAAAGTATTCAAACAAAGCAATACGTTCCAACTGAAATTCTTTCTTTAAATTCATTGGATGATGTTTATTTTTGGATAATTAATGTCGAATATGAAGGTGAATGGAATGAAATCGATGACGCCCTGTTAAATAAATTATTTGCAGCAATCTCTTACATATACAAACAGCGTTTAAATCAATTTTATAATGAAAAACTTATTCTTCTTAAAATTAATTCAGCTAACATACAAAAGTTGTTATATTCCAAAATGCTAGCCATTGAGAAAAAAGGTGAAAAGGAAATTTTGAACGATTTCATAAAGTATTTAAAGGATTTTTATGCAGATGCCAATATTGGACATCATGAAAATATTGACGGATCATTTAATAATGAATCAAATAACATTCTTCCCAAAGAACTTGATTGGTCGCCCTTTTCCGAAGATTTATTGAAATTTTATTTATTTCTTGAATTAAAATATGGCACTAATAGCAAATCGGACTTTTCAGCATATTGGCAATGTATAAGTGATAATGAATTAATTTCAAAAAAAACCATTGGGAGAATTAGACAGAGATTTATTGATTGGATAAATGAGAGGTTTGAATTTAAAAATGACAGTCTAATAACTAAACTTCAAACTAATTTAAGTGCCGATTTTCTAGATGGCTTAGATGAAGAATTTTTTCAGTATGAATTAGTGAATGGAAAACTTCAAAAATTCACTTAGCATTAAATTGTAAAGCCGAAAAAAAAATCAAGATCCAAAAACTAAATAAAGCAAAATAAAAAGCTTAATTCTCTTTGACCATAAAAATCAAAAGCGTTTTTTTCAAAACATAAAATTGTAATATTGCCTTGGATTTTCCATTAATTCCAATTTTTTAATCAATATTTGTTACCTTAGCTATTGATAGATCAACTAGTCTAATTTTATAAACTTCTATTCAAATAAATATGGAATATAATTCAGAAAAACCAATGTCTTTCAAAAGACCATCCGCAGAAAACAAGTTGAAATTTTTAAAAATTGACATGTTGAGAATTGCGATACTAAGGAAAATTATTAAAAAAAATAAACACATTGAGGTGTTAAACAAGTCAATTAGTGAAAATAGAGTCATTATCAATGGGTAGGTATTGATTAATTGTTTTCTAAATATAAACATGAAAATCAATTTGTTAGATCGTTATAATATTATTTAATTAAATAATAGTTTAGTTAAGTGATTATTTAATTAAATAACTTGTTTAAAATCATGTAAAAACGAAATGATTTAATTAAATAATTTCGTTTTTACATATACAATTCTAAAAAGTAAAAGAGCCTTAAAAAAATAATCCCCAACGAATTAAAGAAGGAGATTTTTTGTTTTTTGGTAGATTTAATTACTTGAACTTAATCAAATCTACCTTTGCTAGTTGGTCGTCAGTAAAAATGATACCATCCGCCTGTGGGTACTTTTCAATTCCTTTTGAAATCATGTGGTTGATTATAATGCTCCCAATTTTTCGGACAACTGATTAAAGTGTAATTTTAACAGTTGAATATGAGA
>JBBALI010000074.1:0-7855 GCA_040403095.1 Crocinitomicaceae bacterium | reverse complement strand
CCCAACTTGTTGCAGCGATGTTTTTTCATTGACAAAACCAGTAAAAATTATACCGCCAACACCCAAAGAAACTTTAGCCGAATTGAATAAAAGATTGCCCGTAACATTATATTTTCACAATGACTGGCCAGATCCAAAAACTTTAGCGACAACTACCAAAATAAATTACATTGATAATTACCACGATTACATTGCATTGATTCCAACTTACAAAAAAGAATATTCAAGCGGTTTGTCAGGAAATCGAGCAGAAGACGCGCAAGAAGATATCGAAAGTTTTTTTACAGAGTATGTCGATCAAGGTGTCAAAGATTTGGAATTGTTTCGCGATTTAATGTTGGTAGAATTGCAAAAAGGTACTTCGTTAGAATTAACAATTAAAGGTTTTGCGAGTCCTCTAGCTAAAACTGAATACAACGTAAATTTGACCAAACGTAGAATTGCATCTTTGGTAAATTATTTGTCAGAGTATGAAAATGGAGTTTTTAATCCATATTTAAATGATAAGGCTACCAATAAGGCTAAGATTTCAATCAAAGAGGTTCCATTTGGGGAATATACAGCAGATAAATTAGTAAGCGATAATCCGAATGATCAAAAAAATTCAGTTTATTCTAGAGCCGCATCCTTGGAAAGAAAAATTGAAATTCAAAGTATCAGCATTTTGTCTTTAGATTCAGTAAATGTTATAAAGTCTGATTTGCAAATTCAAGATTTAGGTAAAATCAATGCAAACGCAGTTCAGGTTCGCCTTTTTAAAGTAAAAAACACCAGTGACAAGGTTGTCCATTTTGCATCCACTGAAATTCCTTGTAGTTGTAATAAAGTTGAAATAGCTAAAAATACTTTAAATCCGGGAGAAACAACCGATGTAAAAGTTTCGTTTGACCCTAAAGGTTACACTGGAAATGTTGTTAAATCTATTTATTTAAATACGCAAGAATCAATACTGAAAACTAGATTAGTATTGACAGCTGAGATTTATTAAACTAAATTGACAACTTTATGAATCAATTCCTATCGTTCATTTTTCTGATTTTTTCTCCTGGTGTTTTTTCGCAAAATTTTGAATGCGAGAAAATTTACGAAGCAGAAAATTTAACAAAAGAAGCAGTCTTTTCAGGATCTAGATCTCAATTCATGAAATTAATGATAGACAGTGTTTTATGTGATTTAAAGCCAACAGCACACAGTAGTCCTCCAACCAGATTAAAAGCAAAAGTAACAATAGACTCTAAAGGGCGTTTAGTTGACAGTTTCATATTTACTGAAGAAATTGAAAAACTTGATAAAGAACTAATCAATAAGAAATTATTAAAGATGGATAATTGGTTACCTGCAGAAATTGATGGGCATAAAGTTTGTTCCTATTACTTTATCATAATTGGTTGCATAATTTGGAATTAGATTATTTGATATTTGTTTTATTTATTCCCACAAAATCATTTTTCTGTTAAATTATTTATTAGCCTTAAGAATAATTAAATATCTTTGTTTAAAACAAAAAAATCTCAAGCTATTAATTTCGCGTCTATGAAAAAATTAATACTCACATTTATTGCTATTTTGACATTTGCATTTATTGGAAATTCAACGACTTGTCCATCTGCACAATTAATCCCTGCAACACCATCATTTCCATACACTCAGTCATTAATTTGTGGTTCTTCAAATGATATAACTTCAGCAAATTCAGCTGCAGGAACTGGTGGCAATTACCTCGGAGGTCAAGAGTCTGTTTATACTTGGACACCAACTTCAAGTTATTCAGGTGTTTCGATTGCTTATACAGGAGTAACTTGGACAGGAATTTTTGTTTATGCAGGTTGTCCAACTTCTGGTGGTGCCTTGGTCGCTTTTATCACTTCAAGCGCTAGTTCTAAAACTTTAAATATTCCAGTTAATATTAATTCAGGTACCACATATTACATTGTTTTCGATACTTGGCCTACACCAAACAGTCCTTGTGCAGGTTCCTTTACATTAAATGGAACAGAATTGCCCCTTTGTTCAGGAATTCCTGCTCCAGGAAATACCCTTTCTACAGTTTCTTCTGCTTGTCCAACAGCACCCTTTACATTGTCGTTAGCAAATTCGCCAGCCTTGAGTGGTTTTGCTTTTCAATGGCAAATTTCTTCTGATGGATCAACATATACAGATATTGCAGGCGCGACAGGTTCTACTTATTTAGCGAATCAAACTGCAAGTAATTTTTATCAATGTATCGTAATTTGTATTTCTGACGGTACTCCAGTTATTTCAAACCCAATTCAAGTTGGAATTAATGGATTTACTAGTTGTTATTGTAATCCAGGACCATCAAGTACAGATGGTTCAGGAATTACAAACGTTGTATATGGGACTGTAAGTAATCCAACTGCAGGTGAACCTGGTGGTTATTTCAATTATTCAAGTCTTTCTTCAGATTTTAGTCAAAACGATGTCGTAAACTTGGATGTAACTTATTCTACTGGTTATACTTATAATACAAAAATTTGGGTTGACTGGAATAATAATGGTTCCTTTTTAGACGCGGGTGAAGAAATGTATACAGGCGTCTCTACAGCCGCAAATCCAACAACTTTAAATACTTCTTTTACCATTCCTTCAAATGCCACCGCTGGGCTTCACAGAATGAGAATTGGAGGTTGTGATATTGCTACACCAATACCTTGTTATACTGGGTCATGGGGTACATATGAAGATTATTCGTTGAATATTTTACCAAGTTGTAATCCTATTAGTATAGTAAATCCTGGGGATCAATCAGTTTGTTCATCATATACTTTACCTGCTATTGCTGAAGTTACTCCTTCTGGCAATGCTGATTTAACAATGAATTATTATGATGGACCAAACGGATCTGGAAATGTCGTAGTTGGACCAATTACTTCTACTCAAACTGTTTATGCTTTTGGCTCAGCCGCATTAGGTGCTTGTACTGACGATGAAATTTTTACGATTACTGTAAATTTTCCTAATTCAGGAATCGATGTTCAAAACGCTTGTGGTCCATATACTTGGATAAATGGTGTAACTTATTCAAGTAATAACAATTCAGCAACCCATACTCTGACAAATGTTGCAGGTTGTGATTCAATTGTAACACTGAATTTAACAGTAGGTTCTCCCAACACAGGAATCGATGTTCAACATGCTTGTGGTCCTTACACTTGGATTGATGGTGTAACGTATTCAACAAATAATAACACTGCCACTTTCACTTTAACCAATGTTTCAGGCTGTGATTCTATTGTCACTTTGAATCTGACAATAGCCTCTGCATCAATCACAGCAAACGGAAATACCACTTTTTGTCAAAATCAGAATGTGGTTTTAACTTCCTCAGCTAACACAGGAAACTTTTGGTCAAATAATGCTAATGCAACATCGATTACTGTAAATACTTCTGGAAATTACAATGTAACAGTTACAGACGCTTTTGGTTGTATTGTTACTTCGAACACAATCAATGTTGTTGTGAATCAATTGCCAAATGTTTCTGCAGGATTAGATCAAACATTTTGCAGTGGTTCTCCAATTACACTGACTGCATCTGGCGCTCAAAATTATACTTGGAATAATGGTATTGTTGATGGACAGTCTTTTTCACCAGCAGCTAATTTAAATTGTATTGTAATCGGAATTGATGCTAATGGTTGTTCTAATTCAGATACAATGTTTATCACTGTCAATCAACCATCGTACTTTACAATTATAGGTTCAGCAATTACATCCTTCACTTTGAATGGTCAAACGTATAACCAAACAGGTGTGTATACCCAAACGATGTCAAATGCAGTAGGTTGTGATTCAATTATTATACTTGATTTATCAATGGATTATTTAGGATTGTCAGAAAATGAACAAGTAACATTTAGTGTTTATCCAAATCCAACAAGTGATGTTTTAAATATTCAGTTTTTAGGTGAATTGACAAATACTTCTTACGAAATAATTGATTTACAAGGAAGAAAAGTGATTGAAGGATATCTAATTTCAGCTAATACAAAAGTAGATTTAAGTCAAATTCAAGCAGGAAATTATTTCTTAAAGTTGGGACTTTCAAACAAAAAGATTCAATTTATGAAATTGTAAATCGACTTATTATTAATAAATTTATAGAAAGAAGAGTGCTAGTAGTAGCGCTCTTTTTTTTTGAAAAAAACAAGCAATCAGCGGTAAAATTATTTTTCAAGTGAATTTCTTGTAATTTTACATTTCAATATGGAAAAGCCAAAGAGAATATTATTTTTAGACTTGATGCGTGTTTTGGCGCTATTTATGATGATTCAAGGTCACACAACTTATGACTTTTTAGATTTGTCAATCCGCGAAGGTGGAAGTGCTGGAATCAAACTTTGGACAAGTTTTAGAGGTTATACGGCACCATTTTTTATGCTTGTGTCAGGAGCTGTATTTACATTTTTGATGCTTTCACAAGAAAAAGCTGATGGCTCAAATCCAAGAGTTAAAGCTGGAGCAAAACGAATTGTAACGCTTTTGTTTTGGGGCTATTTTTTGAATTTCCCCATTTATGTCATTGGTAAAATTTTCACTAAAGATGGTTTAGACCAATTTTTGAATGTCGGTATCGCTGAAACATTAACAACTATTTTTGGGGTTTCAATTGTGCTCCTGATTTATAAAACACTGACCAATGAAAAAGAGGCTTCTAGACAAGGATTGTTGAAACGAATCTTCAGAGAAGGCGCCTTGAAACATACTAATTTTCGAGATGCTTTATTTAATAAAGAATTTTTTCAGGAAGAAGAAAGAAAAAAAAGATTGTATTCCTCTTTCTTTTATGGTGTTCTAATTAGTATTCCATTTTTAGTGATTTCAAATTTATTGACAATCGAAGAAAAACAACGCGCACTTAGAGTAGATGTTCTGCACATCATCGCTGTTGGACTTTTGACAGTAATGTTTGTCTATTTCATTTCAAAACATATTAAAGGAATCATGGCTTTTTTGTTTTTTGCCTTGATGATTTTAATCATTACCTCTTATCCAATGTTACATAATGTTGATTTATCTGAATTACCTATTTTTGTCGCTCCTTTTTTAAATGATTTTGGTACCAAATCAATGTTTCCTCTTACACCTTGGTTGGCATACATTTTTGCCGGTGCACTTTTAGGTATTTGGCTTTCTGTAGAAATTAAAAAAGAAAATTTTGAAAAGGCAATTGGTTTCAAATTAGGTGCCATTGGTTTAAGTTTTTTATTGCTTTCTAGACTTGGAAATCAGTTTGAAATCTATTTATACGGCAGAAGTTATTTTTGGCACGATAGTCCAAATTTGATTTATCACCGAATTGGAGTTGTTTTGTGTGTTGGTGCAGTCATGGCTTTTTTGAGTTTAGTAGTGAAAGACTTACCCAAATTCATGAAACAAATGAGTAGAAATACCCTTTGGCTCTATGTCGGACATTTGATCGTAATCTATCAAATTGTTAAACCTATTATTGGCTACAGTACCCGTTTTAGTTTACCGATTACGATTTTGTGTGTGATAGTTATGTTTATTTTAATGTACCTTCAAACCAGAATAATTATCTTTATTCAAGGAAAAGGAGGATATGTTGCCTGGGTGCAAACTTGGGCTAAAAAGAAAGTCTAAATTGTTAACCTTGTAATTATTGATTAAATTCAAAAATCAACATTTAAATTTTTAGTGTGAAAAGATTTTTAGTAATTCAGACCGCTTTTTTAGGAGATGTAATTCTAGCTACTCCTGTTATTTCTGAATTAGCAAGAATTTATCCATATTCTAAAATAGACATTCTTGTTAGAAAGGGAAATGAAAGTTTACTCTTCAACAATTCAAAAATCAATCAAGTTTTGATTTTGGATAAAAAAGCACCGAAAATAAACACGTTAAGGCATTTACTTAAAGTAATTCGTGCAAAAAAATATGATGAAGTGATTAATCTTCATCGATTCGCAAGCTCCGGGATTTTAACTGCTTTTTCAGGAGCTAAATCGAAAGTAGGGTTTGATAAAAATCCATTTTCATTTGCTTACTCCATCAAAATTAAACATTTAATCAACGGACAACATGAAGTTGAGAGAAATCTGAGTTGTATAGCTCATCATGGCGCAAAATCACTTATCAAACCAGAATTGTTTCCAAGTGAATTAGATTACCAAAAAGTAGAGGATTTCATTCATCAAAAATATTATTGTTTAGCACCCGCATCTGTTTGGTTTACAAAACAATTACCGGTTTCAAAATGGATTGAACTCGCTTCGTTACTTTCGAAAGAAGGAAAAGTTTTTTTAATTGGTGGACCAACAGATAGGGCATTGTGCGAAAGTATAAAACAAAAAGTAGATAGCACAAATTGTGAAAATGTGGCCGGAAATTTTACTTTTTTGGAATCGGCTGCACTGTTGCAAAAAGCACAAAGAAATTATGTAAATGACTCTGGACCAATGCATATTTGTTCTGCAATGAACGCACCAACCACTGCTTTTTATTGTTCTACAATTCCTTTATTCGGTTTTGGTCCGCTTGCTGATGATGCTGAAATTATCGAAACAGAACTTGAATTAACTTGCAGGCCTTGTGGTTTACATGGATTCAAAAATTGTCCAAAAAATCATTTTGATTGCGGATATTCCGTTAAACTAAATGTTAAAAATTAGTTTATTAACAAATTTATTGACATTTAGATTTTTTTAAAATATTGATTTTTAATAATTTATTGAATGTGTCTAGTCATTGTCCTGACAAAATGAAACCTTAAGTGTCTTAAATGCGTAAATTCGCAGACATTTAAAATTACGCCTTATCAAAAGTTTTAAAATATACTTGTTACTGATGTTGTTATCGCAAACCACTATGCTGTTTGCACAACCTCAAAATGAGCAGAAAGTTGCTGCTACGATTAAAACCTTGCAGAAAATTTTTGAAAATGAAGAATCGAGGCTTAGCCAAGAAAAACCAATTTCAAGAGATTCCTCGGTTATTACTTTTTTAAGTAAACTTTCTATACAACAGAAAGATTCTTCATATAGTTACGATAATTATTACGATGCTTATCAGAAATTATTGAAAAAACAAACTGGTTTATCTGTCAGTTTAGACGGATTGCAAAATTTCAATCAATCACAATCAGATGTGGAAGAGGGGATCCTATATCAAAGAAGAGCACAAGCTGGAATTGAATGGAGTATTCTAAATGGTGGATTTTTAGATTCTAGATCTCAGTTAAAAACCTTACCAGCTGAAAGAAATTATTTTAATCACTTAGCGAGTAATGAATCCAAAGATGATTTTGGAATTAAAATGAACGAATGTATTTTCTGGTTCAATGAACACAAAAAGAGTTTATTAGTTGAAAGAGAAAGAATCCTCAATAGACAAATCAAATATTTGGAAGATTTGTATTTCGCAAAAAAAATTGACAAAGAGCAATTGTTGCGATCTCAAACGCGCATTGCTGAAATCAATGGAATGAAAGGAATTTTTAATTCTTACAACCAGCACATCGATTCAAAATTTGACAGCACTTTGCTCGCTGCAGAAGTTCCATTATTTGATTTAAATTACAATTACTTTTTTGAAATACTTAACACGCAAGAACTTGCTGATTCAATGCGTTTATTTCTAGAAGAAAATCTATCACGACAAAATACTTGGTACAATGAAATAAAGCTGAAAACATATGCTAGATACAATGTGTATGATTTATTGACTGACAATCCTGCTTACAGAAGGTTTTTTAGTGTTGGAGTTTCTGTTGGAATTCCGATTCCATTTACAAATAAAGAGCAATCTGCTGTTAGCAAATATAAAACGCAAAAGCAGCTTTATACATTAGATACAGATTTAAAAAATCAAAGAA
>JBBALI010000073.1:0-8039 GCA_040403095.1 Crocinitomicaceae bacterium | reverse complement strand
TTTTATTGAAGGAAAAGGTCCACTTGGCTCATCTTTCAAAAATTTAGAGAAAAGAGAAATAAGTGATGCGATTTTAAAAGAAATTATTTTGACTTCTTTTGCTTATGCGGTTGATTTTGATTTATTAACACCACCGTATGAAATTGTTTCGCAAATAAATGTTAGACAAATTCAAGCAATCAGTGCGAGTTTATCTATGCAAACTGGTAAACGTTTGGGGTTTAAGTTTGAAAAAGAGGAAAATGATTTTTTTTGAAAAAATTTCGTTTCAATATTTGCTATATCAGAAATTAGATATATATTTGCACTCCAAAAATCAACAAAATTTTTGATTTGGCCCATTCGTCTAGTGGTTAGGACGCCAGGTTTTCATCCTGGAAACAGGAGTCCGATTCTCCTATGGGCTGCAAAGAAAATAAACGTTCTTTACAGTAATTTTGGCCCATTCGTCTAGTGGTTAGGACGCCAGGTTTTCATCCTGGAAACAGGAGTCCGATTCTCCTATGGGCTGCAAGAACATAAGTTCAAATAACTTAAATAAAAAACAATCATGGCGAATCATAAGTCAGCTAAAAAAAGAATCAGATCAAACGAAGCGAAAAATCTTCGTAACAAATATCAACACAAAACAATGCGTAATGCTGTAAGAAAGTTGAGAGCTATAACTGTTAAAGGTGAAGCTGAAACATTGTTCCCAGTCGTATCAGCAATGATTGACAAATTGGCGAAACGCAATGTGATTCACAGCAATAAAGCATCAAACCTCAAATCTGGTTTGGCTGTTCATATCAACAAAATTTAATTCAGTTTTGAATTGACGAAGGGGGTTTTTACCCCCTTTTTTTGTTTTATACTATTTCATTTTCAAATTAAATTTTTACATTTACAAGTGTTAAAAATCTTTTTGTATTCCATTTTTTCGCTTCCTTTTGTTGTCTTTGCACAGCAAAATGTGCTCTTTTTGAAGCAGGATACATTGAAAATCACCAATAGAACCGGAGGAAATACTTTGGATTCAGTCGATTGGTACCACACTGGAAATTTTACTTTAAATCCGGGTGGGCCTTTGAATAATCCTTTTGGGAATACAGGTTCAAATTATTTGAATATTTCATCTATCCTTCAAAGTCAACTTCAGTTACCGAAAAAACTCAAAAGTACTTTTACTGCCTTGCCTCATCTAGGTTTTGCATATTCTTTTGGGTCTGGGAGTTTACAATATTTAAATGCAGAATATCAGCAATCTTTCAAGAAAAACACGCACTTAAATATTGTTTATAATCGGAATTCGATTTCCGCTGGTAAAGGGTTTATGCGAAATAATAGCTTTGCGAATGACGCTTTCCAGTTTTTAGTTGATCATCAAGGAAAAAGATATAGCAATTTAATATATTTCGATTTTATCAAAGCGGAACGTGCGCTTAGTGCTGGAATTCGAACAGATACTTTAATCGCGCTTTATGGTTTGGATTTTACACCAGTTTTTAAGGAGAACGCGAGTTCAATCAACAGGAATCTTCAATTTGGTTCCCAACATCTATTTGCTGTAAATTCTGATTCTTTATTGCAACATGGATTTGTTTATAAGAACAAATGGAGTATTCAAAATCGTGTTTATTCTGAAGTTGATACGATTTACGGGTTGTATAATCAGCTAAATATAGATTCAAATGAAACTAGAGATCAATTTCAATTGGCTAGAATTAACAACGCAGGAGGATATTTTTTTAAAACGCCAAAATTTAAAGTAGAAGCACTTATTCAACATGGATATTGGAGATTCCAAAATTTAGGAGTCAATCGCGATACAAATGAGCTTGAATTTCAAGGGAATATTGGGTTTTCTGTGGGGAAATTGCAACTTCAAAATGGTTTTAGCTTAAATCTTTTAGGTGCCATTGGTGAATGGTCCGAAAAAGCCATGGCGAGTTTTAAAACGGAGAAAATTCAGCAATACGCGAGTTTTTCGACACAAGCGACATTGCCTTCCCCATTTATTAGACAGTATTTCGCTAACAATCATCATTGGAAGTTAAGTCCAATTGAAACACAAGGGAAAACAGCTTTTGATTACGAAGTAAGTTTTCCAAAATGGGCAAATTCTTCTCTTGGTTTTGGATTTAGAAATTTGAAAAACAATTACTTCTACATAGACTCAGTTTGGAGAAATGATACTTTGAGTTCCATCAATTTGTTTTCACTAAATCTGAGAAGTCATTTAAAATGGAAGGTTTTGAACTGGCAACCACAAGTGATATTGAATTCAAGTCCTTCGAATTTCAGTTTTCTGCCACAGTTTGATTTGCGTAGTAAATTGTTTTTCAATAAAAGAATGTTTAAGGCGAAGAAATTAGATTTTATTTTAGGCGTTGATCTCAGGTATCAAGCAAGTTATAAAATGCTTAATTATGATGTCACGCTTGATTTATATCGTTTGCCAACACAAAATATTAGGCATGAAGCGATGTTTGAGCTAGATTTCTTTACCGGTATTCAAATTGATGAATTCAGGTTTTATTTCAAATTCGAAAACATTGACTATTTCTGGAATAAACAAACAAATTTGCAGCAAATCGGCTATCCAATTTCGCCAAACTTAATCCGTTTAGGATTTACGTGGGATTTCTTCAATTGATTTTCGGAATTTGACCTTATTTCATTTCTAAGGCATGCAACGCAAATGAGGCAAGCCAATGTTCACCTTCATAGTTTCCGTCTGTTATAGCTTGGATAGAATAGTTAAAATGCAGATCAGCCATTGACTTTAAATGTCCAAATTCTTTTGGATATGTTTTTGCCAACGAATAAAAGCACCAAGCGCGACTGAAGTTCAATCCATCTAAATGAACCAAATGACCATCTTCACGGTCTGAAACTTTTGCTGTTTCCCAATTGAATGATTTGTCAAATAGCGGTTTAGCGAATTTCTTTGCCCAAGAAATGAATTCTTCTTTTGTTAAGATTTGTTGCATTAGATGCAGTTCCTCCATGCAAGGAGATAAGAAATCTGTTCCACTTGGTTCCCATGTAAAAGGACAAGCTATATCGTTTGAGAAGAATCTTTTGGTATGAATTTGAATGGATTGCATCAAGCTGTCATTGTGTGAAAATTGTGCGTATTCGTATGCCAATGAAAGTCCAAATGCAGTATTTGAATGCGTTCCGACTCTTTGCGGGTAAATGAGTTTAGGTAAAAACTCCATGTATCTTTCGATGATTAAATAACTCAAAGGGCGAAGATTTTCAGCCAAGTCGTGTGCGTATTTTTGATCCGACTTATCTAATTCTAGCTGAAGTTTTAATAGCCAAGCCCAACCATAAGTCCTTTCAAAAGATTTTTCATGTTTTTTGTTCAAATAATCAATTTCTGACTGAATATTGACTTTAGAAAGGTTGACTTCTAATTTTTGAATGATTTCATTTCTATTTTCTAAAGTTGGAAATTTGTTTAAAAGATAAACCAACGACCAATGTCCATGAACAGAAGAATGCCAATCAAAGCAACCATAAAAAGCGGGGTGTAATTGAATAGGGGATAAAAGTTCTGTCGAGTCGTTCAAGAGTTGATTGAGTTTGTTTGGATATTCTTTTTGTAGACATTTGAGAGGAAGCTTGGATAAATTGTTTGCAATTGTGACATCTAATTCGACATTTTGCGCGCTTAGATTTGTAACAAAAATTGAATTTACAAACGTAAAAAACAACAGAGTGAATTTTTTCATGACAGTTTAAATTTGATTTCTTAAAGTTAAAATTTTCTAGCGTATGAAAAGTAAACCGAAGGCGTTTTTTAAATTAAATAGTTAGTTTAAAAGTAGTGCTTTTGACTTTTATGCATTTAGAAGATTCAACTTTAAGTTTAGTGATTTATTGTACTGTATTTTAATTATTTACTAATTAAAATGTGTTTAAATTAATAACTTAGTCAATAATATTAGATTTAACTTTAATTGATTCTATTTATATATTTAAATATTAATATTTTAAAATATAAAATATACATAAAAATTTAATAATTTTTTAAAAACTAAATTAGCAGTTTATAATTCCAATTTTTAAATCTTTCTTAGTCAATTTTTTATTTAAAGTTCGATTTTAAAAAACAAATTTTCATGCATATTGAATATATTTCAGTAAGATAGTTACCTTTATTTCAAAATTGAATATTATGAAATGGTTAGCGAGCGTTCTTTTCTTTCTTTTGGTATTTTGTTCTTTTGGACAAGAAGAAGAAACTGACACGGAGGAGACAATTAAAGAAGTTCCTACAACTATGGAATTGGGTTTTGATGGATATTTAGGGGCATCTAATTTTGGTGGTTCCGGCGGAATCGGCGCAAAGTTCGGTTATAAAGTGAATGAAAATTTTATTTGCGGTCCATCATTTAGAGTGCAAAGAACTTGGTCAAACAACATTGGGCAGAAGTTTGGATATACGATTTACGGTGGCGGAATTTGGGCTCATGCGCGATTTGGAAATTACCTTTTTGCTGGAGCAGAGTTTGAAATGCTAAAAAGTCCCTTGAATTACATTTATGTCAGCAATCAACGAACTTGGGTTCCTACGATGTTTTTAGGTGGCGGATTCTCTCGTGAATTTAACAAAGTGGTAAGGATCAATGCAGGTATTTTTTACGACATTATTAATAACCAAAATAGTCCTTTCAGATTGAGTTATTTTATGAAGAAATCTAACGGAATTCTCATACCTGTCATTTATAGAATCGGTTTCTTCTTTCCGATAAATTAAAAATGGCCTGAAAAAAAATATTCTCAGACCTTTAAAAATTACTTTTAAACTCTATTACATCAACATTCCACCACAAACATGGATTGTTTGACCTGTAACGTAAGAAGACATGTCTGAAGCTAAGAAAACAGTAGCGTCAGCAACATCTTTGGGAGTTCCGCCTCTTTTCAATGGAATGGAATTTCTCCAATCTTGAACCACTTTTTCGTCTAATGCAGCTGTCATTTCAGTTTCGATGAAACCTGGTGCTATGGCGTTGCATCTGATATTTCTTGATCCAAGTTCTTGTGCAATGGATTTTGTGAAACCAATCAAACCCGCTTTCGATGCAGCATAATTTGATTGTCCAGCATTTCCGCTAACTCCAACAACTGAAGACATATTGATTATTGAACCTTTTCTGGCTTTCAACATCGGTTTTTGTACCGCTTTTGTAAGGTTGAAAGCAGATTTCAAGTTGGTATTGATGACATCGTCCCATTGTTGTTCAGTCATTCTCATCAACAAAGTATCACGAGTAATTCCTGCATTATTGATTAAAACATCAACAGTTCCAAAAGTTTCAACAACTGAATCAACCAAAATTTGCGCTGCATCAAAATTTCCGGCATCTGATTTGAATCCTTTAGCAATTCCGCCATTTGCAGTTAATTCTTTTTCTAAAGCAAGTGCTTTTTCTTCAGATGAAATGTAAGTAAATGCAACGATTGCTCCTTGATTTACGCATTCTTCAGCAATTGCTTTTCCAATTCCTCTTGAAGCGCCTGTGATTAAAACTACTTTGTCTTGTAATAATTTCATAATTGTTTTTTAAGAATAGAATAAAAAGAATCTCTCTCAGATTTTTAATCATTCAATTTTTTTTCAAATATACATAATTCATTTAAAGTCGCTGAATTGAAATGCAAAAACAAACCAAATTTGATAGCAAATTCAACTGTACTAAAATTTTAGGCAAAGAAAAAAGCCATTACCCGAGGATAATGGCTTTTCTAGTAGTGTTAGTTAATTTTATTTCACAATTGACTTGCTTAGAATTCCTTCTTTGCTAGAAATCAATAAAGTATATTTTCCTTTTGACAATTCATTCAAATTCAACTGAATCGCATTTGAATTTTGAATTTTTGAGTTCAAAATGTTTCTTCCAGCAATATCAAATAAACTTACAACATAGTCACTCGTTTCTTTCATCTGGATATTCAAAACATCATTGAATGGATTTGGATAAATCAAAGCTTCAATTGTTTCAATTTCATTGATTCCAGCAGATGCATTGTAATAGATTTGATCAGACGAAGTGAAATAATTACCCAAGGATTTACCTGGACAATAAACTGCTAATCCAAGAGAATAAACACCATTACCACCATTCAATGTGTAATTTTGATAAATGTAACTGATTGAATCAACCTGAGCTACTGCCCACAATACAGTCACGATATTTCCTGAGAATGTATAATTTGAAATATAAATTGAGTCAATTCCATTGTAATTCAATTGGCAGTTTTCTTGTAAATCACTTACTAAAGAGTCAACAAATAAAGAATCTCCGTAAGTATTGTTGTTGTAATTGTTTGAAGGATTTGATATAATAAAATTTACAGAGATTGAATCTCCATTTGCTCCAATGATAGTGGCTGAGTAAATTCCTTGACAAAGTCCTGAGAATGCACCATTTGTTGTAGATTGACCATTTGAAAGAATAATTTCGTAAGGCATATTTGCATTGGTTTGGAAGTCAACGATACCATCACAAACTCCATCAGCGGAAACATCTGTAGTGTATGGAACTGCATATAAGGAATCTATGTTATTTATGGTTGAATCTGAAACTGTTCCTGTTAAAGTTAATTGACAGCCATTCGCATCCACAACGTTTACTGTGTAAGTTGTGTTTGAACATAAACCTGAAATATTTGCTGTTGTATAATTTACACCATTTCCTGTCCAATTGTAGTTGTAAGGAGTTGTTCCCCCCGATAAGGTAACACCCAACATTCCATTACATAAAGTTGGAGAAGATGCAGCTTGAGAAGTAATGCTTCCACCAAAATTCGCACAAGGATTATTGTTAGAAGTAACAGTAAAATAATAACTGGTATCAGCATAAATCAAAGATCCAGTAAGATTTACAGCATAATTCCCTTCACACAAATTGTTGATATTGGCTCCACCTGTTTGGATGATGTTGTTTCCAGACATCCAAGTCCAAGTCGCATAGGAAGAGTCAGCCAAATATGCAGCACCATCACATGCGCCAACAGCTGTTGTATTTGAAACTGAAACTTGTGCATTAATACTTTGATTAAACAAAGCCAAAAATGCAATAAATGCTGATTTTAATAAAAACTTTTTCATAATAATTCTTTTAAGTTATTCTAAAGACTTTTTCCAAAACGGAAAGTTGTCTGCGATTCAAAAAAAAACAGAAAAGATTAATTTTAATGCCTTTAAACTTGAATTACGATGCCAAAATTAACTAATATTCAGTATAATACCTTGTCTTTCTGAAAAATTAAATTTTTCGCTAGTTTTTTTATTCAACATAGATTTACCTATTGGCGAATTCATTCCAATGCAAAAAACAGTTTGATTTTCGATTTCAATTTTTCCAATTCCGGTCGATAAATAAAAAAGTCCTAAATCAGTTTTAATCAAAGCTCCAAGTTCAGCTTTTATTCTACTTTTTTCAGGTTCTAAAAGTTGAATAATACTGCTCATTTGTTTGGTTTCATTCAAAATCTTGCTGGCTTTTTCTACTTCAAGTTGAGCCATAGCTCTTCCTGTTTCGTGCTTATCGCCAACTGATCCTTTGGTTTCTGCAAGAACAGATTCATTTGCCTCATTCCAAGATTGAGTTGCAGATTGAATTTTTTGTTCAATTTGTTGACAGAAAATAACGTAAACCTCTTTTTTTGTAATCATTGGAATAAATTTAATCAAAAAAAAACTGCAACCTAAAAATAAGTTGCAGTTTGAAATTTTTCAAGCAATATTTAAAGTGCTATTTCTTCATTTTTTTCATTAACAAAAGTATATTGCAATAAGTTGTTGGCTGTAACGCCTCTTACTGGAATCCATTTTTTGTATTTCAAAAACCACTTAAATCTTCGTGAAAACAATCCATTTTTAAAATAAGCTTCTAAATATGGATGAACCAACAAAGTAACTTTTTTCACACCTCTGTCTGAAATTAAGAAATTCAAATTGTTTTCAATTTCTTCAGCAAATAGGATGGTCGCTTGCACTTCTCCGGTTCCATTACATGTAGGACATGTTTCTGATGTTA
>JBBALI010000072.1:0-8287 GCA_040403095.1 Crocinitomicaceae bacterium | reverse complement strand
GTTTTAGGAACTTCGCCACCTCTATAAAGTGTCAATTTCATTCCTGGTGTTTTTCGTTGAATACCAATAAACTCATTAAACCAAGTTGCTCTACTTGAACCTCGATCTGATTGAAAAATCCAAGTGTTTGTATAGTATTTGTCATCTGGAATAGTTGAATTTTCCAAGAATAGAACGATATATTTTAAAGCATCTGGCATTGCATCAGTTGAAAGTGTCAAATCAATACTTGGTGTATCAATCATTCCAATTCTTAAATCTTTCAATGCACTTTCAAATTCTGTTGTTTCTTTAATTACTGAATTAGGAATTTTATGCAATGTGAAACCGCCATCTGGAGTATAAATATCGTCTAACTTTCTTTCAGGTATTATTGAAAGTCGAAACCACTCATCTGTAGCTGTATTATACCATTGTTGGCAATATATTTTTTCTCTATGTAATAATTCTGTTGGCATTTTAATACTCTGTATTCTGTAAGAATTTTTGTTGAAAATTAGCTGTCACTATGCGATTCCCATTATCATCTTTTTCTGTGCTGACACTAATTAATTCTGCTGCTTTGCAAAACAAAGGATTTATATAATTGAACTGACCTGCATTGTCTCCATATAAAAAGAAGCTTTTATAAAGTAAGTGCCGCATTAAACTATTATATGAATTTATACCATAGTATAATTGTCCATTATCAACAACATCCGTTGATGAATTGAATAAAAAAGGTAAGAACTTTATATCCCAAGTTTCTCGTTGCTCTATTGATGAAGCAATTTCTGAATTTATATATCTGGTTTGTTCTATTTCAAATTCTTGATGTTTAAATACTTCTTGGACACCCCATATTTTTTTAAATTTAGTTTCCAAACCGCCACCCAAATCATCTATTTGCTCTATTGTCATCAGACCAGGTGCAGATAAAAGAGGTACAGGAATATTCACACCATATATACCATAAGACATTTTACTATTTGCTAAAGTATGTACTGGCATTATCTGCTTAACCTCCTAACTTTTGCTTTGTCAATTTCAGCTATTGCTTTTTTACTATCCATTTCAAAAGTTCCTGATACTTCTACAGCCTGTTTGCTTGAGAAAGTACGATGTAATTTTTTATTCTCTTGGATTAATTGATTATTCTGTTCTGTCATTTGTATGAGTAACTTCTTAATTTCTGTATTGTCAACATTAGCACTCTCATTTTTTTTGCTTTGTTCCATAGCAATACTGAAATAAATCTTTTGTTGTGCCAATTGCTCTGCTTTTTGTTGCAATAATGAGCTTATAGCCAACTTGCTTGTAACCAATTCAGGTTTGACTTTCACTATATAGTCAACAATACTACCGCCTGTTTGATTTGCCCAGCGGAAAAAGTCAGCGTTGCCATCGGCTTTTGTTGCCTGTGCAGTTAATACAGATTCTCTACGAGATAATCTTGCAGGAATATCATCGGAAGTTTCTGTTCCTGGTCCTTTTAAGTCCACAACACCAGTTTTAAAACCTGCTGCTGCCTTTGCGAGTTGAACTAATGCAGTTAATCCAAGTGTAATTCCAGTTGCAGCAGCTAGTCCAGCAGCCCCTAAAGAAGAAACATTGACTGGATTCGGGCTTGAAACCATTGCACCGTATATTTGTGCTGAAAATATAGGTACTAAACTTTGAAGTGCATCGAGGGCAACGCCTAACATTCCACGTAAAGTTATAGTTCCACTTGCCAACATAGCACCAAATGAAGCAGCAACACTTTGAGCAGCCGATGAATATGTTTGATTTAATAGTTCGCCACGTTTAGTATCGGAAATATTAGCATCGCCAAGTGCATTTAAGTATTTATTTTGACTTTCAACAAGATTGGCTGACATTCTTTTTGAAATATTCTCAAATGATTTTGCCAAACCAAGTCTTAATTTGAGTTCAAACAAACTGCCTTTTTGCAAATTATCCTGAGAAGCCTCTAATCGTTTTTGTTCTAAGTCTGCACTTTTTGAAAAGTAATCGCTGACAGTAATTTCTTTCTTTTTGTAAGATTCAAAAGTTGCTTTTTGTTCAGTTTCTAATGCTTTTAAGGCATCTTTATTGTCTTTGGGTTTAGTTAAGTCATCAATCTTTGATTGTAAACTTGCAATTGCATCTCCAACAATATTTGTACTGCTTATCATTGCAGTTTTAAACGAATCAGCTATATCTAAAAAACTAACTTTTAATACATCAGCAAAAATAGTGGACTTTCTAAGTGCTTCATCTTCAGCTTTATTTCTAGTCTCATTAAATTTCAAATATGCTTCAGTTTTAGCATCTTCATTATCTTTTGCTAGCTCAAGTTCTTTCTTAAGAGTTTTTTCGGCTTCAAAAACCTTCAATGCTGATTCTCTAGCTGTTGAATCTTGCAATGCTTTAATTTCATTTTCACGATTAGCATTTGTCAATTCTTCAATTACCTTATTACTTTGGTCGTCAGCTTTTAATATAATTGTTTTAACTATTGGATCATTTTTAGTATTTGATTCAATAGTCTTAAGTTTAGATTGAAGACCATCTACTAATTCAGTTTGAGCTTTGATTTGATTTTTTGAAAGCTCAATTGCTTCGGCACTTGCTCCGCTATTTAATTGAGAAACCAATAAATTATTTTTAGCAATTAAATCAGCTTTGGCATCTAAATACTTTTTGTCCAGTTCAATATATTCAGTATTGTTCTTCACAATATCTTTAATTTGAGCATCTGTTTCGGCTTTAATTATTTCAAGTCGTAATTCTTTTTGCTTTTCCAAATTAACTTTCAAAGCATCGAAAGTAGCAGTATTGCCAACATTGGCTTGCAATAATTCAATTTCTTTTTTCTTAGTTTCTGTAATATTTTTAAGTATTAATTCATCTGCTTTTCTCTTTTCTTCCAATTTCTTCAATTGGAATTTAGAATCAATATCAAGAATTTTTTTATTAGCTTCTTCTTCAATTAAAGCAATTTTATCGTTGAGTAATTTGGTTACTTGTTCTTTTTCTTTTGCTACTAGATTTTTTTCACGTTTCAGCTTGTCAATATCTTTCTGAATATTGCTAGTATCAGTATTCAATTTGTCTTTTTGCTCTTGTATTTGTCTTTCTCTATCATCTACAATAGCATCTGATTTTAACTTTGCAATAATTTTGTCGTTTTCAATTGTAAGCTTTGTAATTTCTTCAATCAAAGATTTTGATTTATCTTTTGACTCTTTCTCTTTTTTAGTTAATTTATCCAAACCATCGGAGCGTTGTTTAAATTGCTCTTGGTTAATTACTTTCGTAGCAAGTGCAGAGCTTAATTGCCCTTGTAGGTCTTTTACTCTACCTTTTACTTGTTCATCTGTTAAATCTTTTTGTTCAGCTTTGAGTTTGCCTATCTTCGCATCTATCTTCGCAAGTTCGTCATCCGCTGGCTTTGTGTTTGTTTTTACTTCTTGAGTTAATTTTTGTTCAACTTTAGTTTCAATTTTCTTAGGTGCTTTTTCTCCTAATCCAATCCATTCTTTTAATTGATTGTATGCTTTGCCAACACTTTGAGTGAAATTATTAAAATTAGAGATTATTTTATCAATCATTTCACTTATAAAACGAAATGTATTTTGCAAACTCTCAACAGCAACTCGTACTACACCAAACGACAAAGCAAATTCTTTGATTCCCTTAATACCCTTTTGGAAACCATTCACTAAGTAATCAATAGCACTTTGTACAGCTTCAAAGGCAGGAGTTAACGCACCAACAATACTATTATATAAGTCATTGAAGAATTTTATAGTTTCTTCAATTGCTGAATTCAAGAAATTGAAACCCTTATCAACAACTTTCGCAATCCACTCATTAATACCTTGTAAAGCTTTAATTACATAGTCATTAACTACATTATAGAGTTTATTGAATAATGCGGTTGCAAATTCAATAGAATAATTAAATCCGCTACTAATTGCTGTCCCTGCATCTGTAAAAGCTTTGCCAATGCTTTGAATAACTGGCGATAATACTGAACTAATAAAACTACCGAAAGCAATAAATGCAGAAATGACAGTGCCAATAACTGCACCGACTAAACTTAAAGGTTTGACAAAGACATCAACAATAATATTTATTGCTCCAATCAGCACATCGAATATTGTAGATAATACATTTTGGAAAGTTGTAAATATTGAAGTACCGCCACTAACTGAGCTGAATAACTTTGTAATTGGATCAACAATTGGAGCTATTGCAAGGTATAATTTATTGAATATATTAACTGCAATTTCAAAAACGCCTCTAACTACATTTTTAAATATTTCAAATGAAACTACAATTGCACCAATTACAGGTATCAATGGAGATAAAGCAAGCAAAACAGTTGTTTTAAACACAGTAAATGCAGTCGATAATGCTTTAGGGTCTATTTTGCTTAATGCACCTTGAATAACTCCTACAATGCTACCGAAAGCATCGCCAATCACACTTGCAACTTTTGAAATAACTGGCTCTATTGCTAAGAATGCTTTAATAAATAAATTGTTGATTACAGCACTAGCACGGCTAATTTTCTCAGACAAGGTATTCATGTTGATAGCGGCTTGTTCAGTTGCTGCATTTGTCCCAGTAACACCTTTTGTATATTGTGCTAGTTTGTCGCCTCCACCTAATAAAGCAGCTGCTGCGTTTTGTCCACCTTCGCCAAATAATTTATTTAATAGTGCATTTTTCTCGGCTTGAGTACCTAATTTGCTCATTGCTCCACGCAACTCATCAATTGCACCGCCAATACCTTTTGTATTTAGCAACTCTCCTAATTTCGCACTTGAAGTCCCTAACGCTTGTAAGGCATCGTCACCGTCTTTAGATTGAGCTTGTAATTTGTTTAATACAGTTGTAAGTCCTGTACCAGCTTGAGAGCCAACTAATGATTTTGTTGCTAATACTTGCAAGGCAGCATTTGTTTCTTCAAAGGAGATGTTAGCATTTTTTGCAGTTGCACCTACTACGGCAATTGATTCAGAAACTTGAGATACGGATGCAGAACCTACCCCAGCCGAAGCAGCTAAAACGTTAATAAAACGAGCCGATTCTTTTGCTACTTCATTTGAATCATCTACATTGACACCAAATTGCAACATAGAACCAGTTAAGGCATCAACTGCACCAGCTGCACCTAAAGCACTATCTGTTTTTGACAGCAAATTCACAGAGTCTGCAAAAGTAGCTAAGTCTTTTGGGGATTCTGCTAATTGTGGACCAATCTTACTCAAAGTAGTTTGGAATACTCCTAATTGTTCCGAAGCTCCACCACCAAACTTAGCAGCCAAGTCTTGTGCAGACTGCCCTATCTTGTCAAGTCCTGCACCTGTTGCACCTGTTACAGCTGAAACAGAAGCTAAATTCGTTTGGAAATCACTGCCAACTTGAAATGATTTAGCTAACCCAGCAGTTAACAATCCTATAGCGGCAGTTGCTGCACCAGCTGGAGTTGCTAATTCTCCAATTTTACTTGCAATATTGCCAAAAATCCCACCACCATTTTGTGATGCTTCCTGACCTTCTTTAAATTTAGAGTTTAAATTTGCTAATTGTGAAGTTGCTTGGTCAGTATCGGCAGTAACAGTGAATTTAAAAGCAGCATTCTTTACAGTATCAATTGCTTCTTTAACCTTTGTAGTCAATGAAGTGCGGATTGATTCCCCAGCTTTTACAGCTTGATTACCTACATCTTCAAAAGCTCCTTTGGAGCTATTAGCATCAAGAAGCTTAGTGCCTTGGAAAGCACCTTGAATTGTCGCCTTAGCTTGTTCTGATATTTTTTTAATACCAGCGATGTCGAGCTGAGGTTGTATGAGGAATTTAACTGCTAAATCTGCCATTGCTAATCATCTGTTAAAGGTTCGTGATAGTTATTGTCTTTAGGTACATAATTTACTGCTGTGCGAATTGCGATATATTCCCAAACTTCAGAAGCATTAACATCGTTATAAAGCCGATGGAACTCACTTGCATTGCCATTGGCTGCGAACTCACAAATAACTTTATTGAAGTATTTAGAGCCGAGTGCAATCCCAACTTCTTCCGCTGTTGGAACTAAATTGAAAGCGTTCCAATAGCTTTTCTTTTCGTGATTTGCCCGAGCTTGTTCAAATGCTTCAAATGAATTTGTGAAGCGAATTAAATCGTCATCGGATTCTGTTGTTTCTGCGAAAAAATGAAACTGCTTCTTCGACCTCATCCATATCAGTATTTTGCCAGAAGTCCGAATCAATTTCAGTATTAAATAAATCTTTTTGCTCTGGCAATAATTTTGCTGGATCTATAATAATTTTAGCAATAGCCAAATTAGTTTCGCATTCCAAACGATAAATATCTCTTTGTTGAGCATTCGTTTGTTTATTCATTTCTGCAATAGCTTTTGAGTCCAAGTCCGCAGTTAATTTAGTTTGAAGCTCTGTATCTGTAATTTCAGGATTCTCTTTGCGAAGCTTTTGTGCATCGTCTATCATTTTATTTTGCAATGGATAGCGTAAATTAATTTCGGCTAGTCCAGATTCGTATCTTTCTTGCTCAATTAATACTTTATCCCTAACTGCCATTGATGGACTTTTAATAGTTACTTCCGCAGTTTCAGATTTACCATCTTTATAGAATTTTAATTTGATTATTTTTTTTTGCTCACTCATGTTGTGTTTTTCCTTTTTGTTGTGTTAAATAAAAAAAAGGAGCGGACTGGTTTGAATCCACTCCCCAAGTATTGTCAGGAATTATGCAGCTGTTAAGAATTCTCTCAAGAAGCCTTTGCCAGCAGCAATTGTTTTGTCCGCTCCAACTGTTACAACAGTTGTGTTGAATATATCTTTATCCACTAAGCAAGCTACTTTTGCTTTGATTGAGCTAAATTCTAGCGACATTTTAGAGTAGTCAGTGCCACTTGTTTCAAATGAGCCAGAAGTTGGAGAGATTGAACCAATTGCAACCACAGCCAAGCGTTTAGTTGCTGAAGTTAATTTCTCTTGGTGTAAATAAGAAATCATAAGCACTAATTTAGAACTTGACGAAGCACCCGAATCCAAAACACCATCTTCAAATGTAAGATCTGGAAGTGATGAACTTGCAGCCGAAGCTGGTACAGCGAATCGGTTCAAGAACGTTACGATGTCTTCGCCACCATCTAAGTTAGTGAACGACATTTTAACCGTGCCGTCCTCTTGAAATGCTGGTTTCGATGACACAAGCAATGTATTTTTGTATGCTTTGTCTGAATTTGTCGGAGTTGCAACTGCTGCATCCGCACTGTCTAAAATCTCATAAGCTGTGCCGCCAGAATTTAATTGTATGGCGAAAAATTCGACAAGATTTTTACCATAAGCAACTTTTTGATTTGCCATTTTATTATCCTTAATTAATTATTAACAATTATTTCCGATTTGTTTACCCAAATACTTCAAATGCAGATAGCCGTTGGCTATGTTGCGATATGTTGCTGTATTTGGTAATGTTACTTTTACTACTATGCCTCTATCTTCGCAATCTGTACCTGTTACTTCAATGATTGCTGAACCTTGAAGCGAGTTGTTAAACCATTTTGTGGCTGGACTTGGACCAGCACCAGGGAAATAATTCCCTGATTTATCTATGAGCAAATCCGTTCCACTTGTTCGAGATTTAATATGCAATGTGTGTGGCGAAGCTGTGTTTACTTTAGCTGGTGTTCCATCTAATTCTTCAACATCGCAATAAACATTTGCTAAATAATATCCCTCATAAGGCAACCCTGCACCATCTGGTAAGTCAAATTCTTTTGGACTTGAAACGCCACTTGCACTAAATGTGTAAGTTTTAAACCAGTACCTTTGCCAGTCTTCTAGCACTACATAGCTTTCAAGAATCCAAATTGCTCTGACTGCATCGTAACTCAATACTGCTTTTATGCATTTTTCGATATTGCCATTAGTTTGAGTTATAATTCGCTTCACTTTGTCAGAATCTGACTCACTCACATTATTCGCAATTCCAAACCAACACCCATCTTGTGCTGTGATTACTACTCTGCGATTATCAATTGTCTCCCATTGGTCTGAGCTTAAATCTGCAAAAGTTCCAATCGCCTGAATTACTCCAATAGGTCTTGTTGAGTCATCATCATAAGCATAAACATATTTAATGTGTCGCTCATAAGTTGAGTCAAGTGATGATGTTTTCAAATCAATTGGAGTACCCTCTGAATTTGGAGTTGATGAATCCAGTTCTTCAAACTCATCCGTCCAACCAACTTTGTATAAATCACTTGCATTACGTCTGCTCAATGCAC
>JBBALI010000071.1:0-8969 GCA_040403095.1 Crocinitomicaceae bacterium | reverse complement strand
TGCAGGACTATTTGTTGGCAGACCGAGATTGACTGGTTTTTCAAATTTTCCATTTACTAATTTGGCTGAAAAAACATCGTAGCCACCAAAACCATCATGCCAAGAAGAGGAAAAATAAAGATTTTTGGTTTTCTCATCGTAAAATGGACTCAATTCATTGTCGGGAGAATTTCCTACTTTGTAAACCTGAACTTTTCCAAATTGATTGCCATTTTTGATAAAACTGTAGTAAATATCCATCCCTCCTTCTCCACCACTTCGATCTGACGAGAAAAACAAAACTTCCTCCCCATCAATTTTACCAATTGAAGGCATACTTGTGTTCGAACCAGGTTGATTGATGATATCACCTAACGTATCCAAAGAAGACCATTTGCCGCTTTTATAGTTGGCAACCATAATTTTACACTTATAATTATATCCTTCATCTTTACACAAACTGAAATAAAATCGATTTCCATCAAGAGAAAAAGCACCATTTCCAGTGTTGAATTTTTCTACAACTAAATCTTTGATAATTTCATTTTTGGCATAATTCTGATTTTCATATTTTGAAGCGTAAAGTCTTGTTTTATATTCTGTTGAATAAACTTCTTCGTTGCTATGAATTGAATCCCCTTTTAGCGAAGAGAAGTACAATTTTCCATTGTAGATATTGTGTCCAAATTCCGAATTGGGAGAATTGACTGTGCTTGGAAGTTGATTGATTACATATTCCGTAGAATCTTTGATTCCTGTTTTTGCCCATAAACAAGACTCCAATTCCCTTCTGGATTTTAAATACAAGTAGCCTTTTTTGTCCTTGGCGTATTTTTTCTTCGCTTTTTTGAATGTTTCAATCGCTAGATCGTATTTTCCATTTTGTTTTTGCATTAAACCCAATTGCATCAAACTGGCAGGAAAAAGTGTTGCTTCTTCTTTGGCGTATACTTTTTCGTAATAAAATTCAGCTTTTCGGTAATCTTTGTAAGCCCTTAGTGTTTCAGCATAATTCCATAAAATATTGACCGTTTGCGAATCCAGAGCCAATGCTTTTTGGTAATATTCGAGTGCATAGACATAATCTCCTTTTTGATATTGCGCATCAGCAAATTTCAAATAATTAGACAAATCATTTTGTCCAAATGAAAAAAGCGAAACAAAAACAAATGCAAAAATTATATATAATCTGGACATACGCGGTGTAAAACTTTTTTAGGTTTGAAACGGGTAATAATGTAACGAACACTAAGTTCAATACCACCTCTAACATTACTTGCAGGCGTCAATTTTGAGAAGTTTATATCATAACTTAAACCTGCAAACCAGTTTTGATAATCCATTCCCGCACTCAAGTATCCCGCATCTTTATTGCGGTAAAAAGCACCAAAATAAACAGCACGGTATTGCCCAAGTCGGTCAATTAAAATATAACGAGCGCTGGAGCCAAGAATGATTTCTTTGTACTTCCCTTGGAAATTAAGTTGAAAAGTTGGCAACAAATCCCAGTCATAATTCAATTCAAATTGACCTTTTGCAAAAAGATTGACACGCATATCTCGTTGAACCGTTTGACCAAAAAAACCTTGATTTGGTTTGTTTAAATTGAATAGCGCCAACCCTCCACTGATGCGTTTTCTTTCACCTTTGAACCACTCGTAAACCAAACCCGTACCCAGTGAAAAATTGGTATTCTTTTGATTTTGAAAAGTTTCGTTAGTTGGCAAACTCGGATTATAAATTGTTCCATCAAACTGCGAATCAAATGAAAATTTATCCATATTCACTTGGCGATGATTCATGCCGATTTGCAACCCAGCGCGAAGTGTATGAACTGAATCACTGGTTAGGTTAATTTGATAGGAAGGTGAAATTTGCAATTCTATTGTTTTGAATTTTCCATCACCTGCTTGGTCGTGAAAAAAAAGTGCGCCAAGACCTAATTTCGGGATTTTTGAAAACCTGGTGTCACCAGAAAAAGAAAAAGTGCTAAAAGGAACGGTAACACTGCGCCATTGATCTCTATAATTTCCGTGAATTCTGTAATCTCCCTTGAATCGACCGCTATTGGCTGGGTTTTGAAAGATAGGATTGTCGTTGAATTGCGACCAATGGATATCTTGAGCAACTGATGAGTATGCGCAAAATAACAACAAGGAAAGCAAATAATAAATCTTCACAACCAATTTTTAGATTATGAAGATATAAAAAAATCTTAAAAGAATCGATGAAAACTTAATTTGAAAATAATTTAAGCAAACAGTAAAAGCGCAATCAATCCTATTAGCAGGATGAACAAAAACATTTTTGGATCTTTATACAAAGGCTTTTTGGGTCTTTTGGTGATTTTTTTATGATTTTGAGAGAGCTCATTGAAATTCTTGTAACGCAAGATTTGTTCTTGTGTCGGTTCAAGATTTGATTTGTTCGTATTGATTTTAAACTTTCTCATTTTTTACTTCCAATTTTTTTGAATCTTTTCGATCAATCGATAAATGCGCATTTTTGCATTGGCTTCAGAAATATCATAAATATCCCCAATTTCCTTAAAACTCATTTCTTGAAAAAAGCGCAATTCGATTAAATCCGCTTGTTCAGGTTCCAAACTATTTATACACTGAATTAATTTTTCTTGGTTTTCCGTTGTCATGTTTGAAGATGCATCCATTTCTTCTAAAACAGATTTAAGCTGATTTTCATTTACGTCAACCGTTCTATTGTTTTTCTGGCTTCTAAAATATAAATTCACTTCATTTTGAGCAATGCGAAAAAGCCAAGAACTGAATGGAAACCCGCGGTCTTCATACTTTTGAATATTGACCATTGCTTTCATAAAAGTTTGTTGTGTCAAATCACCTGAAACCGCTTCATCACCGCCCATACGTTTGAAAATAAAACGAAAAATAGTTTCAAAATACTTTTCATAAAGCGCACCAAAATATTGATGATTGCTTTTTGAAAGTTCAATTAACTCGCTTTCAGAATAGTCAGTTCTATTTTTCTTTTTGCTAAACAATTTTCGATCTTTTGTAGAGTAAATACAGTAAAAACTAAAAGTAACAACTTTCGCTAAAAATTTGTAAAAATGAAGATAATAAACTTTTTTGTGTCGGAGCTAAATTATAAAAAAGTACCTTTCAAATAAAAAAGATGGAAGCAAGAAAAGTAAGTCAAGAGGAAATCTCAGAAAAATTGTCTGGATGGAAGTTTATCTCCAATTCGATTGAGAAAAAATTTCAATTTAAGAACTTTAAGGTCGCATTTGATTTTATGACTAAGGTTGCTGTGGTTTGCGAAAAAATGAATCACCATCCAAAATGGACCAATAATTACAATCAATTACTGATTTGTTTAGAGACGCACGATCAATCTGCTGTGACGGAATTAGATCTTGAACTTGCCCAGAAAATTGATCTACTTTTTGAGGAAATTAAAGCTTAATATTTTACTTCATAAATTTCAAATTCCTGCTGTACATGAAAATGAATATGGAGGAAATAATGCCAAACAATATAAAATAAAAACTAGGAATTTCGCTTGCTGGAGCGCTTGCGTATATACTAACTAAAGCAATGAGATTGTACACTATGTATAAGTGAAAACCTAATTTTCTGCCTTTCAACATAAAAATTACTCCATTTAATCCAATGGCATAAGCACCCAAATTGATTAATCTATCCATGTAAAAATTGGCGTTGGTGTATTTAATCAAATTTAAAATTTTCAAGGTAATTTCAGACCAATACACCTCACCCATTTCTTGTAATTGGGTCACACCTGCCATATTTTGACCAATAATTTCATCAATTTGATAATCTTGCAAAGGACCAGACATCAATCCTAAAAGACTGCTCAAAAGTCCTGAAGCAATGGAAATTAAGCTAAATACAGATAATACAACTAAAAAAGTTGGTCTTTTCATTGGTTCATTTTGATTTTCTATTTCCATGTTGCAGTTTTAACAAACGACTTACTTGCACTGATGTGCGGATGAAGGTAACAATCTTGCTCAAAATAAGGAACAATTTTTCGATATTCAGCAACTATCACTTGCAATTGATTACTGGTTTTCAAAGGTTTTCTAAATTCTATTGCTTGACAAGCATTCATTAATTCAATTCCTTGAATGGTGAAGCAATTTTCAAGCACGCGGTATAATTTTGTACCTGCATTTGACCCCATGCTCACATGATCTTCTTGTCCATTAGATGAATCAATCGTATCAACACTTGCTGGCATGCACAATTGTTTGTTTTGGCTGACAATTGATGCTGCGGTATATTGTGGAATCATGAAACCAGAATTCAATCCAGGTTTAGCAACCAAGAAAGCAGGTAAACCTCTCGTTCCTGAAATCAACTTGTAAATTCTACGTTCAGAAATCGAACCCATTTCGGCCATGGCAATCGCTAAAAAATCCATGGTGATTGCCAATGGTTGACCATGAAAATTACCTGCTGAAACGACTAAGTCTTCATCTGGGAAAACGGTTGGATTATCTGTAACTGCATTGATTTCATTTTCAATAATTCCTGCTGAGTATTCAATTGCATCATAACTTGCGCCATGCACTTGCGGAATACAACGGAAAGAATATGGATCTTGCACATGTGCTTTAAATTGTGCTACAATTTCACTTCCTTCCAATAATCCACGCATAATTTCAGCGGTTTTGATTTGTCCTTTTTGCTTGCGAATTTCATTCACAGAAACGCTGAAAGGCTCAATTCTGCCATCGTATCCTTCCAAAGAAATCGCAGCAACTTGGTTAAATTGCTTCCATAATTTACGTGAGGCAGCAACAGCGTATGAACCATAACTGCTCATGAATTGCGTTCCATTCAACAAAGCCAAACCTTCTTTTGATTGCAGAACAATTGGTTTGATATTGAATTTTTGTGCCAAGTCTTTTCCAGCGAGTTTTGTACCTTCAAAATAAACTTCTCCTTCACCAATCAATGGCAAAGAAAGATGTGCCAAAGGAGCTAAATCACCAGATGCACCCAAACTTCCTTGTTGAAATACAACTGGAAGAATCTCGTTATTGAAAAAGAAAATTAATCGCTCTACAGTTTCAAGTTGTACACCAGAATGTCCGTGAGAAAGACCTAAAACTTTTAACAAAAGCATGCGTTTCACTAAATGTAACGGTACTTCTTCACCAGCTCCACAAGCATGAGACAAAACTAAATTAGTTTGCAATTGTTCTAAATCAGATTTAGGAATAACAGTATCACACAATGAGCCAAATCCAGTATTGATGCCATAGATAATTCTGTCTTCATTTTGCATGACATCATCCAAATATTGACGACAATTTAAGATCTGTTTTTTCGAATTTTCAGACAATTCTAATTTTAGATTATTGTCTAAAATGTGTTCAAGTGTTTCTAATGAAATCCACTCGCTCGTAATCGTAAATGTACTCATAGTGCTTTTTTTTGAGGTTAAAAATTAATTTCAACCGCCTTTTAATTTTGTCCGAGATGAAAAATAACCTCTTCTAAACTCATTTCTTCTTGTTCGCCTGATTCCATGTTTTTTAACTGAATCAAGTTTTCATTCATTTCATTTTCACCAACTAATGCAACATATTGAACACGAATATCGTTCGCATATTTCATTTGCTTTTGCATTTTGGCTGCTGTTGGATATAACTCGCAATCGATTCCATTCTGACGAATTTCTTTGACCAATTTCATGCAATGTAATTGTTCCTTTTCTCCAAAGTTAACGAATAGCAATTTTAACCCTTTATCAGTGTCTGTTGGAAACAGTTCCAATTCTGTTAATACATCGTAAATGCGATCAGCACCAAAAGAAATTCCAACACCGGAAACATCTGGCATTCCGAACAACCCTGTCAAATCATCATATCTTCCTCCACCACAAATACTTCCCATTTTGATGTCATTTACTTTGACTTCAAAAATAGCGCCTGTGTAATAATTTAAACCTCGTGCTAATGTAACATCAAATTTTAATTCCGCTTTTTCTAACCCTAATTCAGCTGTTTGATCCAAAACAAACTTCAATTCTTCAATTCCTTTCAAGCCAATTTCGCTGGAAGCTAAAAATTGAGACATTTGCGTAAGGTTTTCATCATTATTTCCAGTTAAATTAAAAAGTGGTCGAATGATTTCAATTGCTGATTCAGAAATTCCCTTTTCAAGTAATTCTTTTTCAACGCCTTCTTGTCCGATTTTATCTAATTTGTCGATGGCAACAGTGATATCAATCAATTTATCTTGTTGACCTGAAACTTCTGCGATTCCAGAAAGTATTTTTCGGTTATTGATTAAAATTGTAAAGCTTGGAATTTGAAAAGAGGTCAAAACTTCGTCAAAAATTTGCACAAAATCAACTTCATAAAGCAAAGATTTACTGCCAACCACATCAGCGTCGCACTGATAAAATTCTTGGTATCTACCGTGCTGCGGACGATCAGCTCTCCAAACTGGTTGAATTTGATATCTTTTGAATGGAAACGAAATTTCATTCTGATGTTGTACAACAAAACGCGCGAAAGGAACTGTTAAGTCATATCTTAACGCTTTTTCAGAAAGTGAATTTGCAAAACGAGGTAGGTTTTCGTTTGCCAAAGCATCTAAATCCGCCTTTTTTAACTTTTCACCAGAATTTAGGATTCTAAAAATCAAACGATCACCTTCTTCTCCATATTTACCCAAAAGCGTTTGAGATAATTCAAATGAAGGCGTTTCAATTGGTGAAAAACCGTACTTTTTGAACACATTTCTAATTGTATCAAAAATATAAGACCTTCGAGCTACCTCTTTCGGTAAAAAATCTCTAGTTCCTTTAGGAATCGATGGTTTCTGAGCCATTTGAATTGAATTTTAGGATGCAAAGATACGAAAAGTAGTGAGGTAGAATCAATCTGAAAGACGAATTAATGAAAGGTTTAAACCAACAAATGCTTATCTTCGCCCTAAAATTAATTGCTATGCTTAAAATCGATATGCACTCCCACATCATTCCAAAACACTTGCCCGATTGGACTAAGAAATTTGGATATGGAGATTTTATTTTCTTGAATCACAACGAAGATAAATCTGCTGACATGATGCAAGGCGGAAAGTTCTTCCGTCGCATCATTGAAAACTGTTGGGATGAAAATATTCGAGTTGAAGAATATGAAAGTTTTGAAACACGAACGCAAGTAGTTTGCACCATACCTGTACTATTTTCTTATTGGGCAAAAGCGAAAGATGGTTTGGAGATTTCGGAATATTTAAATGATCATATTGCCGATTTAGTAGCTAAATATCCTAAAAATTACATTGGCTTAGGTACGATTCCGATGCAAGATACAGCACTTGCGATTCAGGAATTGGAAAGATGTAAATCTATCGGATTGGTTGGGATTCAAATTGGAAGTAACATTAATGATAAAAACTTAAGTGAGTCTGAATTTTTTCCCATTTTTGAAGCATGTGAACGACTGGGAATGGCCATTATGGTTCACCCTTGGCAAATGATGGGTGAAGATAGTATGAAAAAATATTGGCTGCCTTGGTTGGTTGGTATGCCTGCTGAAACATCTAGGGCAGCATGTTCAATGATTTTTGGAGGAGTATTGGAACGATTGCCGAATCTACGTGTTTGTTTTTCACATGCTGGAGGTTCATTTTTGACCACTTTAGGTCGAGTAGAACATGGTTTTAATTGTCGGCCAGATTTAGTTGCGATAGATAATCCCATTAATCCTAGAGACTACGTTGGAAAATTTTGGGTCGATAGTATTACACATGATATTGATTTACTGAAATATCTTTTAAAGATGCAAGGCAGTTCAAAAATTTGTTTTGGTACAGATTATCCTTTTCCACTAGGCGATTTAGAAATTGGTAAATTTATTGAAGAAAGTGATTTGTCAGTTCAAACTAAAGAAGACTTATTCGCCAACGCAACACTAGATTGGTTGAAATTGGATAAGAAATTATTCTTGTAGTCAAAGATACTTTTCCACGCGGCGTTTTTCTCTTTCAAGATAACTATCAAATTTGGCAGGTTGATCTATTTTGACTTTCAATAATACTTTTGTTACTGGATGTA
Source organism: Crocinitomicaceae bacterium (assembly GCA_040403095.1). Lineage (GTDB taxonomy): Bacteria > Bacteroidota > Bacteroidia > Flavobacteriales_D > Crocinitomicaceae > JAQVCM01. The sequence continues at coordinate 914 of JBBALI010000071.1, read as the reverse complement.
TAAATTGAACTTCAACAGCGCACAAGAAAAGTCCTTTATCTGTTTTCATTGCAGTATTTTCTTTATATAATTTATCACCAACAATTGGATGTCCAATAGAACTTGCATGAATTCTTAATTGATGCGTACGACCAGTCACAGGATAAAAGTTAACTAGCGTTAAAGATGTATCTTTCAGTGTTGTGATATTTTCAATTACTTCAAACTTCGAAACCGCACTTTTTTCGCCGATGAGAGATTCTATAATTCCGTTTTCTAGTAATGTACCTTGAAGAATTGCTCGATATCTTTTTTCAATTGATTTATTTTCTAGCATCCTGCCTAATTCAACACGTACTGAATGCGTTTTAGCAATAATTACTAATCCTGACGTTGCAGTATCTAATCTATGAATTGGCAGTGGCCATTTAAGTTTATCGAGCTGCGAAGATCGTTTCAAGTTTTCTCCCAAAGAATTATATAAGGTTTTAAAAAGATTACCACTTACCGGAATTCCTGCTGGTTTAACAACGACAGCGAGAAAATCATCTTCAAATGGAATATCCAAATCAATCTCATAATCCTGTGGTGGTGCAGTTTGTCTTTCAATTAATTGAATTTTATCACTTAAATTTACCCATTGAGCAGTCACTGCTATTTTATCATTCACAATCACCTGGTGATTCAATATAGCTTTCTTGATTCCTTTTCTGGTTGGAATTTCTTCAAATTTACCAATCAAATAATCTGATAGTCTTTGTTTATCCGAAAGACTTGAGACCAGATGAGTTGAAATAATAATCATAGACCAAAGGTAAGATAATCATTTTACACAAAGTACATATAGCATCTCCTATTTCCCTAAACAAAAAAAATCCCATACAAATGAATGTACGGGATTTATAAAAGTGGCGTCGACTTACTCTCCCACCCTC
>JBBALI010000070.1:0-10248 GCA_040403095.1 Crocinitomicaceae bacterium | reverse complement strand
ACCCGATATTTATGGCTGTTTTGCGGAGATTGGGGCAGGACAAGAAGTAGCTGCAAATTTTTTCCAAGCTGGAGGAAGTTCAGGTACAATTGCATACACTCAGTCTGCCTATGACATGAAAGTTTCTGATTCAATGTACGGACCTGCAACAAGATATGTTTGTGAAGAAAGATTGATGACCATGTTGCATACTGAATTCGAAACAATGAATTACCGTTTGCCAGAAAAGGCTAAAAGTGCTCGTTTTTTTGCGTTTTGTAATACAGTTGAATCTTTAAATTACCACAAAACAAATCAAGGCCAAGGTTGGGTTGGATTGCGTTTTCAATTGACTCAAGGCGGAGCGCCAAATGACATTATTTTGCATGTTAAAATGCATGACAACAGCAACAAAGCGCAACAAGAAGCTTTGGGGATTCTTGGTGTAAATTTATTACATGCTGCTTATTTTCACCACGATGATTTAGATATTTTTCTTTCAGCTTTGGTAAATAGATTGCCAAGAGAAAGAATGGAATTGGATATGATGCGTGTTTCTGGTCCTGATTTTGAAAATGTTGACAATCGTATTATCGCTTTAAATTTAGTCAAAAGAGGTTTGACTGACGCAACAATGTTTGATTTGTGCGGAAGTGTTTTGCAACCAACGGCTGCCCTATACAAGAAAAATATTCTGTTGATGCGTGGACGTTTTCGTCCAGTTACTAAAGTTCACTTAGACATGATCGAAAGTGGAACCAAACAGTTTTTAAAAGAAGACGGAGTCAAAGAAGAAAATTTGTTGGTTATTTTTGAACTGACTTTGAAAGATTTGACCGCTGATGGAAAAATTTCAGACAAAGATTTTGTTGACCGTGCTGAACTTTTGGGTTCTTTGGGTTATACTGTGATGATTTCTAATTATTTGAAACATTACAAAATGGTTGATTATTTGGCAACTATTGCCCGAGGACAAATGATGGGAGTCATTGTTGGCGTTTATAATTTACATACCATTTTCGATGAAAGATATTACGACAATTTGCCTGGTGGATTATTAGAAGCTTTCGGAAGAGGATTTGGTCACAAAATGAAAATGTTCGTTTATCCAGCGAATGAAGTTGAGACTGGTGAGTTATACGGCTTGGATGACATTTTGATTCCAAAGCACTTAAATGGATTGATGCAATATATGAAAGACAATAATAAAATGGAAGCGATTCATGATTACAACAGTCAATTGCTGCACATTATGTCTGATGATGTACTATCTAAAATCAAAGCTGGCGGCTCAAGCTGGGAAGAAGATGTTCCTGAGGGAGTTGTGAAAGCGATTAAGTTTTTTGAATTGTTTGGATTTGTGAATAGAGAAAAGGAAATTCATGCATAAGTTTTAAAACAATGCGATTCATTAAAGTGATTACTTAGGTAGTCACTTTTTTTTTGCAAAAAAAAAATGGTGCTCCGAGTATGAAGCACCATCATTTTAGAAATTTTATTGCCTTAATTATTCAATCACCAATCGCTTAGTGGATGTCTTCCCGTTTGATGTAAGTTGTACCATATAAATACCTTTATTCCAATTGCTTGTTTCAATTTTTTCAACGTTTTGAACATTGTAAATTAACTTTCCTTCAATTGAGAAAATGGCAATTCCAAATTCTGAAGAATTGTTTGATTTAATTTCAAAATATTTGCTAGCCGGATTAGGTTGAATTGTAAATTGAATGTTTCCAAGTTCATCAATTCCAGAAGTGCCATTTTGATAATTGTAAGGAGCAGAAGTTGCATCACAAGTTGGACTAGCAGTGCTGACAACAGTGTAATTTCCGTTTCCATAAGTCAAAGGACACGTTGCATTTGTTTCACCAACTAAAATGTCATTGTTCAAATACCACTGAATGTTGCTAGTTACTGATGAAACCAAAACATTGGATCCCAAAGTGATTACTGGAATAGGAGGGATCGTATTGGAACAAAGATTATTTACTTGAATTCGTGAATCTGTTGCTTGAGGTGAAATAAAATTACTCCATCCGCTGCAATCTTCCTTCAAATAATAATCAAACCAAGGTAAAAGATAATCTGAAATAACTTGTTGTTGTACAGCACGTTGAATTGAAATTCCGGGTGAAGATGTAGATTCCCCAAAATCACAATTAAAATTTGTATTTGCAAAATAACAATGTGCCCCACCCAAAATGCTGATAAAATATTTACAACTTCCCGCAACTGCATCGTACATCGGAATGTGGTTGTCTGCAGGAGGAGTTACACCATCTTCTGAACCAGAGAAAACCAAGGTAGGAACCAAAATACTAGCTGCGGCTGTAATTGCTGAAGGTGTTGTTTCAGCTGGAGCAAGTCCTACAATTGTTTTTATATTGGCATTATTTGCTGCTGCTAAAAATGTAGCCCCGCCACCCATGGAATGCCCCATGATTGCAGCGTTTCCGTTGATTTTATTTTGAAATAATGAACCCGAAGTTGAATTTAAAGCCAACATTTTATTAGAAACCTGCGCTAAATCTAAACCGAAATCTGCGTGAACAGGAGATGGAAAAAGACTTCCTTCCGTTCTTGGAAATGCCAGAATGTAACCCTCAGCGACTAAATCTTCCCAAACATTTTGATACGCATCCCACGTCATGGCAAAACCATGACCAAATGTTATTACCGGAAAACTTCCGTTGGAAACAGGTAAATCATTACCGGCAGATGCGCTGGGATAATAAATCTCTGTTTGAATTTGACGTCCTGAACCACCACCAGAACCTGTTCCACCAGTTCGTGCTGGATCATTAAAAGTAATAGTAGTGTGACCAACAGCATATTGCGAGAATGCAAAAAATGGTGATGAAAGAATGATTAGAAGTAGCTTTTTTTTCATTTGTTTTTAATTAGCATATTAGTTCTACCTATAAATATAAATAGTTTGAATTGATTTCTCATCAGATTTCAAATTTTTTCAAATCTTTATATTTTTTCGTGAATTTTTTAAAATTTAAGTCCAATGTAAAAATCACTATATTTGATTTCAACAAAAAAATCAATCTATTGCTTCAAACAAACAAGTACATAAAAGGTTTAGATGCATTGAGGGCCGCATCAATTAGTTTTGTCTTACTTAATCATTTAGGTATAGATGTTTTGTTTTTTGAAAATCAATATCTTAAAAATAATTTTTTTAGTTTGTTCTCAGGTGAAACAGGTGTGAAGTTTTTTTTTGTTTTAAGTGGATTTTTAATAACAAGAATACTTTGGACCCAATTTGAGGTAGCTGGTAAAATAGATTTAAAGAAGTTTTTTATTCGAAGGTTATTAAGATTGGCACCGCCCCTAATCATTTTTTATTTTTTGGTTTTTGTGTTGATGATTTCAAAACAAATTGTTTTTGATTTGGATGGAGTGTTATATGCATTTTTCTATTTATATAATTATGTTCCATTACTTCATTACCGCAGTGAATTAGCCCACATTTGGTCATTGTCAGTAGAGGAACAATTTTATTTAATATGGCCTTTTCTGATACTAATTTTCAGCAAATACAAAGTTTTGATAATTCTAACTTTAGTATTTATTTTAGGTTCAATTTTAGCCACATTTTTCCTCCCTGAATTTGTTTTCAGAGCACATTTGAGACCTAAAAGGTGGTTTTTGCCAGCTGGAGGATTTATTGCTATTGGTGCTGTTATTGCGCTGATTCAGGAAAAAAATGATGAAAAATTATTGCAATTGTTTCGTAAACAAAAACTTCCATTGGTTCTTTTTGTGAGCTGTTATTTATCAACGCTGATAGTTCCAATCTATTTGATAGAAGTTTTTTCCTTTTTACAAGCTATTGGATTTGCCATTTTAATTCTTTGGGTTTTTTACAATCAAAATTCTAAACTTGTCGGATTGATGGAAATTAAACCAATTGTCTATGTTGGCAAAATCTCCTATGGAATTTATGTATTTCAAGGCTTGTTTTTGCTTACGGGACCCGGAAGTGAATTGAAATTTCAGCAGTTCCCATTCAATATAATTCTAACAATTGGATTTGCTGTTTTATCATATCATTTTCTAGAAAAGCCAATCTTGAAATACAAAAGCCGATTTTAATTGGATTTTTCGACCGTACTAATTGTAATTGGCTCTTTATTTATTGCTTCTGAAGGTTTAATTTCTGATTCCTCTTTAAATGACTCATCGGTTTGAATTTGCTCAATCGGTTTTACATCAATTGTTTCAGGATAAATCGGTGCTTCAAAATTTCTGGGTGGTTCAAAAGTGATGGAATTATTCATTTCTCTTGTTTGCTCTTGGAAAGGTCTTTCAAAATCTTCAACAGTTTCTTCAATCATTCTGTTGAGATTTAAATCATTTTTGATATCGACACCAGATTTCTTGATTTCATTTTGCAAATCTTGAGATGCATCTTTGATTTGTCTCATCGTTCTTCCCATGGTCTTGGCAATTCCAGGAATGCTTTTGGAACCAAAAAACATCAAAATGAAAAGTAAAATTAATACTACTTCAGAACCTGCGACATCACTTAAAAATAAAATCATTGTGCTTTGTTATACCACAAAATTAAGAAATACTGTGGATATAAATCTATTTTATAAAATTGAAATGTGCTTTTAACAGAAAAATACAAATCTCATTTTTTTAAAGAATAATTCAACCTAATTTGGACAAAAGGCAAAGGTGGTTATTTGACCGCTTATTGAAGGTGGATAGGGGTCAAGTGCTTTTGAATGCTGTATCAGCTAGAACTTGTAACTTTTTAATTGAAAATTTTGATTATAAATGTTACTTTCAAAAAATAGCAATTATACAATTTAAAATAGTTAATTAGTTAACCTTGTATAAAGTTAAAATTAAGGTAAAATATAAAAGTGTAATTTATTTTTTAAAAAAATATGTAACAAAAACATTTGTACTGGCGTAAAGGTGAAAAGTTAGTCAACAAAGTTAGAAATTTAAAAAAGTAAAAGATGATTAATAATGCAGTTAGTTTAGCTCAATACAAATTGAAACTTCACCAAAATCAAGGTCAAAATAGTGAATTGAGTATTATGGAAGTGGCGAAATTAATGGATATTATCTATTTTGGTCCTTGCAATATTGAGGAAAAGAAAGAATCAATCTTTTTTCAGTTTTCGTATAATTAAGAATTTTCACCATAGTTTTTTGTTTTAAAAGTCATCCCAAATGGGGTGACTTTTTTGTGTTACAAATGTATATTATTTTGCAATTGAATTTTTATTACATTTGTATATAAATAAATGTTACAAATGGAAATTCTGGATCGAATCAAAATGGTGATGAAAATGAACCAGCTGAATGCAGCTTCTTTTGCTGATAGGATTGGTGTTCAGCGTTCCAATGTTAGTCATGTTTTGACAGGAAGAAATAAGCCTAGTTTAGATTTCATTGAAAAGATGCTCATTCAATTCCCAAAAGTGAATGCTTCTTGGTTAATTTCAGGTCAGATTCAACAAACAGATGTAATTAATCCAGCCAAAGAAGATGAAAGTTTAGTTACAAATGTAAACTCAAGGATAAATACAAATGTAAATAGAGAAGTGAACTTAAAAGTTTCAGAAAAAAGAATAGTAAAAATGATTACGTTTTACGAAGATTTTACTTTTGACGAATTTCGTCCATCAATTGATTGACTAAGATTATTGAATTACACCTGATCCAACTAATTCATCGCCTACATACCAAGCCGCAAATTGACCTGGCGTGATTCCACGTTGCAATTTATCAAATAAAATATAGATTCCTTCCGATTTTCTTACCAAAGTGGCTTTCTGCAATTTCTGCCTGTATCGAATCCTTACTGCGAATTCTTTGATGTCTCCAATCTTCAAATCAAAGCTTGGGTTGACTGAATGAATCTCTTTATTATCAATAAATAAAGCCCATCGATTTAAAGCTAAATGTGAATCAGCTTGTCCTGAAAAAACAATGTTGTGTTCCGTGTCAATTTGAACCACAAAAGAAGGCAAAGGTCTACCTCCGATGTGCAATCCTTTTCTTTGTCCGACAGTATAATAATGTGCACCCTGATGATTGGCAACAGTAATTCCTTCTTCTTTTTTGAATTGAAAAGGAACAGCCAGTTTTTCTACATTTTCAACAATGGGATTGATTCTATGGTATTCAATCAGTGCAGGCAAATTGTCAGGAATTTCGATCACTTCTCCTTCAATTGGTTTCAATTGCTGTTGCAAGAAAATAGGCAAACTGATTTTTCCTACAAAACACAATCCTTGAGAATCTTTCTTTTCAGCTGTAATCAATCCAGCTTTTTTGGCGATTTCGCGTACTTCAGATTTTTGATATTCTCCAATAGGGAAAAGTGATTTGCTCAATTGCTCTTGATTCAGTTGACAAAGGAAGTAAGATTGGTCTTTTCCGTCGTCTTTTCCAGATAAAAGTCCATAAGTACCGTCAGCGTGCTCAATTTTCCTGCAATAATGTCCCGTTGCGACAAAATCAGCGCCTAAATTTTCAGCAGCTTTTAAGAAAACATCGAATTTAATTTCCCGATTGCAAAGTACATCTGGATTCGGTGTTCTGCCTTTTTCGTATTCGGCAAACATGTAATCCACGATTTTCTCCTTGTATTCTTTGCTTAAATCAATAACTTGAAAAGGAATTCCCAATTGATTGGCAATCAATAGTGCGTCATTTGAATCGTCAATCCATGGGCAATCATTTGAAATCGTGACAGTTTCGTCATGCCAATTGCGCATAAACATTCCGATAACTTCATATCCTGCTTCTTTCAGCAAGTATGCGGTTACACTTGAATCAACTCCACCTGATAGTCCAACGACAACTCTTTTCATGGCACAAAATTAATGATAAAGTTCAATATTTTGAGTTGAACGGACAATTTGCTTCAGCTTTATCTTTGTCTACATTGGTAAAAAATGCTAAAAATGTAATTTTTTGGACCATAGTATGTTCAAGAAAGGAATTATTCCATTCTATTTCACTATTTTCGTTCTGTATGAAAGTGTTTTTGATTTTATTTTTGTCATTGTTCTTTTTTGCATTCAACGATTTGTATGCTCAAAAATGTGACCGTGTTTTTTTGAATGGAAAGGTAGTTGATACCATTCAAAATCAAGGTTTTTATAATTTGATGGTTGTCAATAGTACTACCGGAAGGGCGGTTTTTGGTCAGCCAGATGGTTCTTTCAATGTTTATACTTCTAATAATGATTCTATTACGCTTTCTATCAAAGGTTATTCCATGTATGGCTTTAGAATAAAATCAGATTCAAATTGTCAGATGAAAATTGTTGGGATTTTGGATCACAAAGCTGTGCAATTTGACGAAGTTGTTGTGAGGCCTTTGAAAACTTTACAGCAAATCAAGGAGGAAAGAGCTGCTTTGTCTTTGAGAGAAACAAGACAAGTTACAGGGATTGAAGTATTGCAAAGTCCAATCACTGCGCTTTATCAAGCGTTTTCTAAGCGAGAGAAAAATAAGCAATGGATTTCTCAAATGGAGTATAAAGACGATCAGCGCAAGGTATTGAAAGAGTTGTTGCGCGTGTATGTTGCCTATGAAATTGTGAAACTGGACGAAGAAGAATTTGATAGTTTCGTGGAGTTTCTTAACATTGACGAAGACTTTTTGAAAACTGCGTCAGAAATGGAATTGATTACTTTTATTAAAGATAAATTTGAACATTTTTCTAGAGTAAATAATCATTATTATGTTGAACCTGAAAGAAAAAAGTAGTCTTATTTAATCTTATTATTTAGATTGAACCTTTCTGGCCTTCGATGATTGCCTCACGAACATTTCCGAATTTCAACAGTAATTCTTTGGCTTCCTCATAAGAAATACTCAATTTTTCTTGAACCATCAAAGTTCCTCGGTCAACCAATTTAGAATTGCTTAATTGCATATCAACCATTCTGTTTCCTTGAACGCGCCCCATCTTAATCATCAACGAAGTTGAAATCATATTCAAAACCAATTTTTGAGCGGTTCCTGATTTCATGCGTGTACTTCCAGTAACAAATTCTGGTCCCACTTCGGGTGTGATATGATGTTGCGCCAAGTGTGTCAATGGACTTTCAGGATTGCAGGAAATACTGCAAGTTAGAATGCCATTTTCATTTGCTTTTTGGATTGCGCCAATTACATAAGGTGTTGTTCCTGACGCAGCGATTCCAACCAAAACATCTTTAGAATCAATCAAATAATCTGTTAAATCATGCCAACCTTGTTCATTGTTGTCTTCAGCAAATTCAACTGCTTTTCTAATAGCTGAATCTCCGCCGGCAATTAAACCGATGACCAAACCTTGCGGTACACCAAAAGTTGGAGGACATTCGCTTGCATCTAAAATCCCTAATCTTCCGCTTGTTCCTGCTCCGATGTAGAAAAGTCTTCCACCAACGGATAATCTTTCGGATGCGGCATTAACAAATGCTTCGATATTTGGTAGTACTTTTTGGACAGCGACAGCCACTTTTTGATCTTCTTGATTCATGTTGTTTAATAAATCAAAAGTTGACATCGATTCTAACGCATTGTAATTGCTTTCTGATTCAGTTATTTTTTTCATCGAAATTTTAAACTAGGTATGCGTTGTAATTAGATTCTTCAAAATTGATTTCAACTCGATCTTTCAAAGTTGTTGATAATGTGATTCCTACGTAGTCGCATTTGATGGGATATCTGCGGTGTCTTCTATCAACCAAAGCCACTGTTTTGATTGCTTTCACTGGTCTTTCTAGCAATTTAATCAGCGCATATTGCATGGTTTTACCTGAATTTAAAACGTCGTCAATAAGCACGATGAAACCATTTTTTAATAATTCTCCATCAATATTCATGCTGACTTGAGAATCTAAGGGATGATCTTTGTCTAGAGAAATTTCAAAAACTTCAATATTTTGTTCTGAAGTTGATTTTAAAATAGTTGAAATTTCATTGGCAATTCTCATTCCATTCCCACAAATACCAGCCAAATAGATAGTTGATTCTTCGCTTGCATTTTCTAAAATTTGGTGCGCAAGTCGCATGATTTTTTGATCGATTTGCGTTTTAGTGAGAACTATTTGCATGGGTTTTATATTTTAATCAAAGATAAGAATTTCAAGGTTGAATCAATAAATTTCTCGCCATCGGACCTAAATTAAAAATCGCATCCAACATACTCAAATCGCTTTCAGAAACATTTGTAACGTTGAAGACCTTGATGTAATTTGAATTTTCGATGGTTGGCCAATTCAAATTTCTAAAATCATTTATTGAAATGGATTCTGTTATATAAGCTTCAGTAAATTGATTATGAATAGGTAATGATAGCCATTCGATGATTTTTAGGTGAATTTGGAAATTAAAATCAACTAAGTTTGAATTTTTACTAAAAATCAATTCTTTCACTTCAGATTCATAATGTTCAAAATAGGGTGAAGGCGCATAAGCACTTTCGATGGCTTTCCAATGATTTTTTTGCCAGTTTTCAGCGTAGGAAATTGAAATATTTTTCGTGATTGTCTTGTTTCCGTTTGGCTTTTCTACTGGAATACTGAGATTTAATAAACCATTGGCGCCCAAGATTGTCATTCTGTTTCTGACAGTTTGCTTTACATAATGTTCATAAAGTTCAAATGAAATTGCTTCCATTTGAACCAAACTTTTGTAATATGAAATACTTCCGAAGTATGCTGTCGGAAAAATAGAAGTCATTATTTGATGAATTTAAACACCCTGTTCCAACGAATTCCAATTTCTTCAATTCCACTGTTTGAGAACCAAACGATAGATGCTTTTCCAACGATGTGATCTTCTGGAACAAATCCCCAAACCCTTGAATCTGCTGAATTGTAACGATTGTCTCCCATCATCCAATAGTAATTCATGGCAAATTTGTAAGAAGTCACTTTTTTTCCGTCAATGAAAAATCCATCCGCTTTCTCAACCAATTTATGACCTTCATATGCCGTGATTATTCTTCTGTAAATGGCAATATTTTCTTTGGTCAATTTCACTGTTGTTCCTTTTTTAGGAATGGTGATTTTCTCAAAGTTGGTCATGGTATTTCCATGATAAATGTCTTTCGGAAAAGTATTTAAATTATTTATCATTTCTGCAGCAGAATATCCATATTTTGCGAATGAATCTTTACCAATTCTTTTTTCGTAGCGATCTTCTAATTCTAATATGAACTTCACTTTTGGGAAATCACGTTTCAATTTTTTGAGTTCACTTGCTGTTAAATTCATTTTAAATTCAGAGCC
>JBBALI010000069.1:0-10405 GCA_040403095.1 Crocinitomicaceae bacterium | reverse complement strand
AAAAGGAACAAGAAAAAATTTTATTAAAGTCTTTTGAATCTAGCGATAACACTAGTCGAAACCGTCGTCAACAACACAATTGAAATCGAACTTGCGGGCATCAAAATCGCTGCGACAACTGGTGAAAGAATTCCCTGAACGGCGAAAGCCAAGCCGACAATATTGTAGATCAACGAAATCACGAAAGTGGCTATAATCACTTTTTTGCCAGATTTCGCCAATTGAATGAAGGCGGGGATTTTGTCAAATGAACTTCCATCCAAAATCGCATCACATGCTGGTGAGAAATTATTAGTGTCGTCCGAAACCGCAATTCCAATGTTACTTTGTCGCAAAGCTCCCGCATCATTTAAACCATCGCCAATCATCATCACTTGGTGATTGCTTTCGCGCAAATTTTGTACAAACTGCATTTTCTCATCCGGCTTTTGATTGAAAAGTAAAGTTGATTTTTCTCCAAAAATCGTTTCCAAATTCTCTTTTTCAGCATCATTGTCTCCTGAAATCAATTTCAAATCAAAATCTTTTCTCAATGATTTCACCAACTGATTCAATCCTGGTCTGTAAGCATTTTTGAAATTGAAAAAACCAATCACTTCTCCATCGATCATCAAAAATACTTTGGTAGATAAATTGTCTTTCGATTTTTCGTTTCCTGTCACCAAAAACTCTGAACCCAAAATCACATATTTTCCATCCACAATGCCACGAATTCCTTTGCCCAACAATTCTTCAAATTCACTGACATGAAACTTTTTGTTGGTCGAGAATTGATCGTAAATCTTTCTACTTAGAGGATGCGATGATTGCGCCGCCAAGGAAGTAATCATGTCCAACTCATCTTCTGATAATTTTGGACCAACAAAATCAACGGTCGAACCGTGCGTAATTGTTCCTGTTTTATCAAAAATGACCGTATCCGTTTTCGCCAATTGATCGATAACCCCAGCATTTTTGAGGTAAAATTTATTTCTTCCCAACACCCTCAAAATGTTTCCGTTGGCAAAAGTGGTTGTCAGTAATAATCCACAAGGACAAGCGACAATCAAAACAGCTGTCAACGCATTCAAGGCTTTAGAACTGTCATTCATCAACCAAAAAGCACCCGACAACACAGAAGTGGAAAGCACCACCATCGTAAAATATTTATTGATTTTATCGACAAATGTTTGGTGTGCTGAAATTATTTCTTCCGCTTGGTCTTGGTTCCACAATTGTGTCAAATGACTTTGTGAAGTTGGATTGATTACTTCCAATTCAACTGCGCCGTCCAATTGTTTTCCGCCAGCATAAATTAATTCACCTGCCACTTTTTTCACTGGTGCTGATTCTCCAGTAATAAAACTGTAATCAATGTGTGATTGAATACTCATCAAAATAGAGTCCGATGGAATCAATTCGTTGTTTCTTATCAAAATGCGATCGCCTTTTTTCAATTCTGAAACTGGAATGTTAACATCTTTCCCATTTTCTTTTTTCACCGTCACGCCTACTGGAAAGTAAGATTTGTAATCGCGTTCAAATGAAAGTGTTTCGTAAGTTCTCGTTTGGAAATAACGTCCTAGCAACATGAAAAACACAATTCCAGACATTGAATCCATGTAACCTGCGCCCGTTTGACTCAAGATTTCATAAATACTACGTGAAAAAGTCACCAAAATCGCCAAGGCAATCGGCGCATCGATGTTCAAATATCTGTAGCGAATACTTCTCCAAGCGGAAACGAAAAATTCTGACGCGCTGTAAAAGAAAACAGGCAACGATAAAAACAAATTCAAGTAGCCAAAAAAGTGACTCAAATTTTTCTGTTCATGGAAATTCCCAAAAGCAAAATACTCAGGAAAGCTGAGCATCATAATATTCCCAAAACAAAATCCTGCCAAACCAATTTTCAACACTTGGTTTTTGTTTGTTTTCTTTTCGGTTTTTTCTTCTAAATCATTCAAATTAATCAATGGCTCGTAACCAATATGCGCCATCAAAGTGGCTAACTCTGACAATTTCACCAATTTTGGATCAAAAATCATCGTGGCTTCTTTTCTCAAAAAGTTGACATTTGAACTGATAATTCCTGGATTCAGTCGGTGTAGATTCTCCAACAACCAAATGCAAGAACTACAGTGGATTTTAGGAATGAAAAAAGTGATGTGAACTTGATTTTCATCCGAAAAACGCACCAATTTACTGCTGATATTTTCATTGTCGAGGTAATCGTATTTTCCTGAATTGATGACTTTTCCTAGCGTAATTCCAGGATTTTCATTCAAGTTGTAATAGGTACACATGCTGTTTTCTTTCAGCAAATCGTACACTGTTTTACAGCCATCGCAACAAAATTCTTTTTCATCAAAATGAACGATCTCAGATTGACAACTTTCACCACAATGGTAACAAGCAACCTTTTGTGATTCATTTATTTTATATTCTTTAAACTCCATGTTGAGCGGATTTATCAAACTTTCAAATTTCTTCTGTCAATCAAAAAACTAAAGTTGTTCTCTGAATTGGTCAAAATCTTCTTGCGGTTCTTCTAAATTTCTATCCATTTCTTCACCATGTCGGTTTTGCTCCGAAAGTGTCCAATGATTGGTTTCAATCGTTTGTAACCAAAGATTTCCTGATTTTCTATACAATTGAACAGGAATTTTGAAATCATCTAAAAACTGATTTTCAATTGTGTCCACTTTCACGTGTCCGTTTACATTTACCTTTCCAGATTGATCTAAAACATACAATTCACCCAATGTGTGATTGTTGTTCTCAATTCTATTTTCTTTTGAAAACAACTTAGTTGCAACAGAACCGATGCCAAAAAACTGCAGGGTTAAATATGGAAATTTATGGTTGAATTCATCTTGAATTTCCTTGATTGATCTTGAACTTGCTATTTCGATTTCCATGATTCTAAATTTTTAGACAAAATTGCCTTTTAAATCAAGGAAAATAAATGAGTGTGCTCAACCCGAAACATGACAAATGTCATTTTTAATTAAAAACCAAAAAAATATCTTCGCGGTTTGTCAAAATCCTTAAATTCGCAATGAATACATCTTCGATAAACAATATGGAAAGTAAAGAAGGTACTGATGCGCTTTTTTTGTTCGCTGCGGAAGGAATTTTGGTTGTGAATGGCGAGAGTGAAATCACCAGAGTGAATCCAAGTGCTGAAAAACTTTTTGGCTATGAAAAAGATGAATTATTGGGCCAAAAAATCGAGGTTTTAATTCCCCAACGATTGGCTGAGAAACATGTTCATCAAAGAACAGCATACAGTCATGCTCCTCAAGCTAGAACGATGGGTAGCGGCCGTGAACTTTTTGGACTGAAAAAAGATGGAACAGAATTTCCGCTCGAAATTAGTTTGAGTCCATATTCGACAGCAGATAAAAAATTCGTGATTGCTTTTATTGTTGACATCACACTTCGAAAACAAGCCGAAGCAAAATTGAAAAATTATTCTGCAGAACTTGAAAAACAAGTGCGAAACAGAACCTTAATTTTGGAAGAAGCGGTCGAACAATTGGAAAAAACGAAACTTGAATTACATCATGCTCTTGAAAAAGAACGAGAACTGAACGAATTGAAAACACGCTTTGTTTCCATGGCTTCACATGAATTTAGAACGCCACTCACCACGATGTTAACATCGCTTTCATTGGTTACCAAATACGGTGAAAACAACGACAAGACAAGTCAAGCGAAACACGTGGGGAAAATCAAAAGTTCGATTCACAATTTGACAGACATTCTGAATGATTTCCTCTCTGTCAGCAAATTGGAAGAAGGAAAAATTGAGAATTTACCTGAAATGCTAAATATTCAAACTTACATTGCTGAGATTATTTCAGAAATGGAGTTTTTAGCGGTGAACAATCAAATCATTCAATACAACCACACAGGAGAATCCATTGGAAACGTAGATAAAAAACTATTGAAAAATATTCTTTTCAATCTGATTTCCAACGCGATTAAATTTTCTCCAGAAGGCGGAATCATCGACATTAAATCGGCGTCTGAAGATGCAAAATTCAAAATTTCCGTGCAAGATCATGGAATCGGAATTTCGAAAGAAGACCAAAAACACTTATTCGAACGTTTTTTCCGCGGTCACAACGCTACACACATTCAAGGCACAGGACTTGGTTTAAGCATCATCGCCAAATACGCAGAATTGATGAACGGAACCATCGATTTTGAAAGCCAAGAAAATAAAGGAACGACATTTACCATCATTATACCACAATAAAAATGAAAAAAATTCTGCTGATCGAAGACAATCCAGATGTGAGAGAAAATACATCCGAAATTTTGATGTTGGCGCAATACGAAGTAATCACTGCTGTTAACGGAAAAGAAGGCGTAGAATTGGCGCAACAACATCAGCCAGATTTGATTATTTGTGACATTATGATGCCGGTTTTAGATGGTCACGGCGTTTTGCACATGCTATCCAAAAACGAAAATACTGCCAGCATTCCCTTCATCTTTTTAACTGCCAAGGCAGAAAGAAGTGATTTCAGAAAAGGAATGGAAATGGGCGCCGATGATTATTTGACGAAACCATTTGACGACGTTGAATTGCTGAATGCCATCGAAATTCGATTGAAGAAAAATGACATTTTAAAGAAAGAATTTACCAAAAACTTGCACGGAATCAACGATTTCATTCAAGAAGCCAAAGGAATTGATTCTTTGAAAAAATTGTCGGAAGAAAGAGACATTCGATTGTACAAAAAGAAAGACGAAATTTTCAGAGAAGGTGGTTATCCAAAAGGAATTTATTTCATTCACAAAGGAAAAGTAAAGTCCTATCAAACGAATGAACTAGGAAAAGAATTGATCACTGAATTGCACAACGAAGGCGACTTTTTCGGTTTTATTTCCTTGTTGAAAGATGAAAAATACAACAGTTCAGCAGCGGCGCTTGAAGATGCTGAAATTTACATGATTCCAAAAGAAGACTTTTTTGCGCTGATTTATAAAAATGCGGAAGTTTCCAAAAAATTTATTGAAATTCTATCTGACAATTTGATTGAAAAAGAAAAGCAATTGGTCAAATTGGCTTACAATTCTGTGCGAAAAAGAGTCGCGGAAGCGTTGGTGAATCTTTCTGATAAGTATAAAAAAGAAGAAGAATCCACTTTCAGTATGAATGTTTCGAGAGAAGATTTGGCGAATATTGTAGGCACAGCGACAGAAACCGTGATTCGAACTTTGAGCGATTTCAAAGAAGAAAAATACATCGAAGTTGCTGGCGGAAAAATCACCATTTTGAATTACGAAAAATTGGCTGGATTGAAGAATTGATCTGCAATCAAACAATATTAATTCATGATTATTATAGTACCAAAAACCTTATGAAATACGTATATATCTTTGCAATTTCCTTCATTTGTTTGACAGCAAAAAATAGTTTCTCGCAAACAAATTCCACAGGCAACAAACCATTTGTGATTGGCGAAATCAGGGAAATAAACTCAACCATTTTAGGCGAAAAACGCACTTTAAACATCCATTTACCAGCGCTATACGACACTTCAAAAAATTATCCGGTCATTTATTTGCTAGACGGTTCTGCACAAGAAGATTTTCTGCACATCGTTGGTTTGGCCCAGTTTTTCAACATGCAATACACGATGCCAGAAATGATTATCGTGGGCATTGCCAACGTAGATCGCAAACGAGATTTTACTTTCTCGACAACCAACGCGGATTTGAAAAAAGAATTTCCAACCACGGGCGGTTCTGAGAAATTCATTCAATTCATCGAAAAAGAATTGCAACCTTTTGTCAATCAAAACTACAAGACGACAAACGACAAATATTTGATCGGACAATCGTTGGGCGGACTTTTGGCTGCTGAGATCTTGATAAAAAAGCCAGCACTTTTCAATCATTATTTGATTGTGAGCCCAAGTTTGTGGTGGGACGATGAATCGCTTTTAAAATCTGCAGAAAATACCATTTCTCAAACAGATTACACGAATATTTACGTCTATTTGGCCGTTGGTTTGAAAGAACCCAAAATGATGGTGAAAGATGCAAATTCCTTCTACAAAGCGTTACGTAAATCTAAATCTGAAGATTTCACGTTTGAATATATGACCTTTGATAAAGAAAATCACGCAACGATTTTGCACCAAGCAATCAACGAAGCGTTTGAATTGCTTTTTCCGAATGACGAAGAATGATTGATTTTATTGAGGCTAAGTGTTTCTAACGGATAAAATCACTTAACTTTCAACGTGCCGGATTTTTTTTTGAATTTTTGGCTTTAACCAAATAATAATTTTTAATTTTAGAAAAAAAAAAGCTTGAAACCTATTTTTTACTTATTGCTCATAATTTCAAACATATCTTGGTCACAAGACAGTTTAACTTTGGATTTAAAAATTTCATCCATCAAAGATCAATTGCTGGCAGAAAAAAAACAATTCATTTCAAATCCAGTCTTATCAAGAAAGCAAAATGATCTGCTTCAAAAAAAGCATGAGCAAAAAATTGACTACGAGTTAGCCCTTCTAAACGAATCAGAGATTGTGATGGAAGGTCCCATGTTTGAAAAAGTAAATGCCACTTTTCAACAAATTTTAAAAGCAAATCCTACCATTCCTCAAAATACGCAATTAGTCATTTGTAAATCAACTGTTTTCAATGCTTTTACAATGGGAGACCACGTTGTTTTCGTCCATTTGGGATTGCTTTATTCTTTGAAAAACGACGCAGAAATCGCATTGGTTTTGGCACATGAAATCGCACACAATTCGTTAAAACACGTTGAAAAATCAATGATTGAATCTGTCAAATACGAAACAAATGATTCAATCAAAAAAGAGATTAAAACCATTTTGAAAGATGAATACGGCAGAGCGAGCGCATTGAATGAACTGCTTGTGCCAAGGTTGATGGAGTCACGCGAAGTTTCTAGAAATCACGAGTTTTCTGCAGATTCTTTGGGATTAATTTACATCAAAAAAGCCCAATTTAATATTCCTACTGCTTTGAGTATGTTTGAAGCAATGGAAGACCACACACACAATTGGAGCGAACCTTTCGATTTAGTTACTTGTCTCAAATTGGAACAATTTCCAAACCTCGTTCAAAAAGCAACTGAATATGCAGCCGAAGGTTCTCTGGGAAGTTTTGACGAAGAAGAAGATGAAAAACCCTATTTAGCAACACATCCTTATGACCGTGACCGGTTTGTGCGATTGGCTAAAATGGAAAAATTGGATACTTTGTTGGAACACTACAAAAGACAAGAAAACGAAAGCCGAAATACTGAATTGCAATTAATTAGCAGTGAAATACTAAAAACATCTTTACAAAAGCAAAATCTCACCTTGGCTTTTTACTACGCTTGCAAACACATCGAACATTTCCCCAAAGACGATTTTGGCTACGAAATTTTAACCGCCACTTTAAAAAGCTTGGCATTTTTCAAAGAGCGAAGAACCGTTGGGAAATATATCATGCGACAAAATCCAAATCAACCAGAAGACTTAGATCGTACTTGCGCTTTTATTTATTCACTCTCTCCTGCGGATTGCCAAAATTTAGCCAAAGAATACAGCAAAATGGTTGTAAACAGCAGCACCAATTCTTCTTATGTTTCTATAATTCAACTTTTCGAATTTATGGATACCAAGAAATTTGACAATTTTGAAGCGCTTTGGCTATCAACTAAGCCAGATATCAAAAAAAATAACATTTACTGGATTTTGAAAGAAGTTGAAACACATCTATACACTACAGAACGATTAAAATTTTTAAACCCAAATATCAAATAATCATGAACAAAATCAAATTAACATCTTTACTCGTGCTGATGAGCGTTTTTTCTGTTTTCGCGCAGAAAAAAAGTGTGCCAAATGTCTTAAACTTTAAAAGTGCCAAAGACGCTGGCGAAATTATTGAAAACAACAAATTGGTTGGTTATTACATTTTCTATTTGAAAGAAAAAGTTGACAAGAAGACCTCGGCATATGAAGTAGAAATATATGATGACAACTACAACGTGACCAAAAGTTTTGAAATTATCAGACCAAAAAACACCCTTTTACTTGAGATGGTTTATAACGGAAATGCATTTATGATTCACTTCTATGATTCTAAAACTGGATATGAATTCGCTACTTTTGACCGCTCAGGAAAAGCAACAGGTTCCAAAAAAATCGCTACTGATGATATAAGTAAATGGGATTTGGCAAGGGTTCAACAAAATATTGCCAGCGCAACAGAAAACCTCAACATTTTCCCAAATGGAAAAGATGGTTTTATTCGTTCAACATTCACCAAAAACAAAAAAACAGGTTATGAGGTTGTGGCGTATGACAACAATGCCAAAGAACTTTGGAAATATGGTTCAAAAGAAACTTCAGATGTATTAGAATTTGTTGAAATCAATGACGTTTCTGCAAATGTATTGTCTGCAACGGTTTCTAAAAAGAAAAACTTGATGACACGTGATGTAACTATGTTTTGTTTGCTTTTAGATTCGAAAACAGGAAAATTAATCAAAGAAATGCCATTAGGAAACGAAGCTACGGGTTTACGTTCTTTGTTGAAATCATTCGTAAACGAGGAAACAGGATCAATCTTTTTGGTGGGTGAATATTACAAACCAAAAGATGATATTTTGAAAGACAAAAGCCAAGGGCTTTATTTGCAAGAATTCTCTCTAGCAGGAAAGGAACTAAATAAAAAAGAATACAAATGGAAAGGTGACATTGATAAATTCAAAAATGAAATCGATCCAGAAGATAAAAAAGGTGATCGTCCATTTTATGTATTCTTTCACGATGTTGTAATTGCTAAAAACGGACACATTTTCATGATTGGAGAACAATTCCTAAAACAAGTCAGTGCTGGGGGTGTTGCTGTGAAAGTGCTCGCTGCTGCGGCAGGCGGTTCATCTGATAATTCAGCCTTTGAAATTAAAGTTGCCAATATGGTTGTAATCGAATTTGATGAAAATAAGAGCTTGGTTGACTTTAAATTGGTAAAGAAGAAATCAAAAAGTGTTATCTTACCAGCAGGAATGGGATATTATGGAACTACCACTTTAGGTTATTATATCAAATCTCAAGGTGATTTCGATTATTCATTTACTTCAAACGACAAAGCGAAAGACAATTACGAAATCGTATACATTGATGCTGATCGCAAAACAGAGAAAACATCGACTACAAAAGCAGACGTGATGGTGGGTGTAATTTCTATCAAAGGTGGAATATTAACGCAAAATCGTGTTCCGATCAATTGTACTTCGAAATATTGGTGGTTGCAGCCTGCTAAACCAGGATATATTTCTGTTTCAGAATATTTCAGAAAAGAGAAAAAAATCGATATGCGTTTAGAGCAATTGACTTACTAAAACAAGTATAAAATGAAAGGAAAGGATGTCAATTTTGGCATCCTTTTTTTTTGTGAAAAAGTGCATCCTTTTACGAAAAATAAAGTACTTTTACTATTAGAAATCATGTGCTAATACACTGAATTTTAAGTTAGAAAATAGTACCAAGGCAAATTGACAAACATGAAAAAATATCTACTTCTGATTTTGACGCTCAGCGCGCTGTTTTCTTTTCGTTTGAAACCGACCGAACATTTGATTGCAACCAAAACCACATTGGACGATACCACCAAAATCGACACCAGCAATCTTGGAAATCCTATTTTGGGCTATCGGTTTATCATTGAAGGAGATTTTGATGGTGACGGGAAAAAAGAAAAATTAGTCGAACATTATTTCAGTAAAATCGACAACCAAGAATCGCCTAAATACTACCAAAACATGCCCGAATACGGCAATTTTGTGACTTTGGTGACCGAAAAGAAACCATTTTCATTTGCACTTTCTGACAATCCGAAAATTGACACTTTGGTTTTTTCCGACAATCCGCAACTGCTTGGTTTGGCATTTCTAAAAAATGAAGGCGACTTAAACGGCGATGGAACAGATGAACTTTCATTCGTTGTGAATTGGGCAGATTGGTCGAATTTAAATACCTGGCAGATTTACACCTACCAAGACAAAAAGTGGAAATCCATTTATTCATTCCCGATTTGGGATTGGCAATTGCCGAATTTACCAGAATCTTTCAACCAATACGGTTTATTTGGCACCGAATCCAAAGGAACAATTTCACCCGACGACCCGATTGTCAAAGAACAAGAAGAGGAACTAAAAAACTTCAAAGGTTTGGTTGAAAAAGTGAAAAAAAATGAAATCAAAGTCACCTTCAGATCCAACGATGCGGAGGAAAAAATTAAAAAAGTAAGATTGAAATAAAAGTTTTAAAGATGATTTAAATGTTGCGAGACATAAATTTAAAGATGGGGAATTTTGGCCTTGGAAGAAAGGTTTTTAAAGGTGCACTGAAAATGTAGACTTTTGGAGGAA
>JBBALI010000068.1:0-10879 GCA_040403095.1 Crocinitomicaceae bacterium | reverse complement strand
CTTAAAAACACCTTAAATTTGGTGAAAGGTTGTCCAAGTTTTGGGGAGTATTATATTGTTTCCGTTTGCCAACGTTTTTTTGATTGCTAATTAAATTTTCTTTTCGATAAATATAATGCGCAATTGGGCTTGGACAACTTTTTGCTTAGCCTAAAGAGTTTGTAGATCTTTTTTTCTACTGGTAAAAATATTCATTTGGTTTTGAAAATTTAAAGAAGTAGATCTTCAATCATTAATGAAAAAATCTATCAGTTTTATAAAACTTTTCGTAGAATTTATTCCTCCCCTTGAGGATTAAATTAAATTGACTTTCTTTTAGAGAATTCCAAAATCGTACAATCTAAATTCTATCGTAACGCTATTTAATTGAAATGGTAAACAATCCTTTTCTTTAAATGCTAGATTTTTGATAAAAAAAGAGATTATAACTCAGGAATAATATAATTTGCATTTAAAAAATTAATCTTCCTCAATAAAAGGCGTTTGATATTTTTTAATAATCCTTTCAAAAATTTGCTCCCTCCTTTTTGAACTTCTATCCTTAAAATTTTGTTCCTTAATATCCAAACCTCTCGTTAATTCAAGGTCATTGATGAAATTGCAGAGGAATGTCAAACTAACCTCAGACTTAATGGCATTATACTTTGGTCTCTTTAGTTGATAGATAATAAATATCACATCGGCAATAATTATTTTGTTTTTCTGTGCTTTAATTGTTTCACATAATTCAACATATAGATTAAAGGAGTTTCCATTTACGAAAATATCAGGGTATGGGTTAATAACCTCCGATTCATCAATTTTATTTTTTCGGCACTTTTCAAGATAATCGATTACCTCATCAAATCTAGAATCCACTTGCTTAATTTGGTTTTTCAAACGAAACAAAGCTATTAAATCAAATGAAATAAATTCAATTTTTTTAATTTTATTCAAATAAAAATCAAGTATCAATTCATCTGCTGTTTCACCTAAATAATTATTTTGAATATTATATTCTCTCAAATACTCATTTGCTTTTTCCCAAGTTATTAAGTCCTTTTCAGAAAACAAAGATTCGGGATCAAAAAGCTTAGAATTTTTATAAAATGGATATTTTTCTGCAACACTGTGTAAAAAACTTTCAAAATCAGAATTCCTTTTGATATAAGATTCACCTTCCTTAACTTCTTGAATAAATAATAGAAATTTCTCAATCCAATTTGCAATAGAAACTACATTTGAATTTAATTGTAAATCGTTCAAAAGTAAATTATCAAATTCACAATTTAAAGTATTCAATTTATTATTAAACTCTAAATGATTTATCAGATCAAATTCTTCCATCGTTTAATTATTTCTGAAATGTAAAACCGAATTATTTTCAACAAAATTGTTCCATAAATTTTAGAATTGACTCGATATTGGAATCAGTATTCACAATAAATGTTAAAAGTACTATTTTTTTTCGGTTGGGCAGGCGTTGGGCAGGAACCTTTTTAAACCATCAAATCTAAGCAAAAAACCACACTTTATACTCCTTCTAAAACTCAATGATAGCGGGCAATTCACAAATTTTTAGGCACAAAAAAACCCTCATTAACAATGAGGGTTTTTGTACTCGGAGCGGGACTTGAACCCGCACGCCCATACAGGCACAGGATTTTAAGTCCGGCGTGTCTACCATTCCACCACCCGAGCGAGTGGACTTTGTAAGATTAACCTAATCTTAGAAATAGAAAAGGGATTGATTTGCATTAATCCCTATTCACTACTTCGAGCGGGAAACGGGATTCGAACCCGCGACCCCGACCTTGGCAAGGTCGTGCTCTACCAACTGAGCTATTCTCGCATTAATAAATTATAAATGCTTTATCGTTCTAAAGCGGTTGCAAATATATGTTTTTTTTTGTTCCAAAAATGAAATTTCGAAAAAAATTGAATCATTTTTTACTGCAAAACCATGATTTTATTGAATTCTTGTCTCTTTCATTTAAAATTTGCAAGTTTCAAAACTTTAGTTTGATCAATAAAACATTCATAATCAATGAATATATATTAAAGTGTCAAATTTTAATTGAATGAAAATGAATTTTGAAGCAAATCAATTATTTTCGAATCAAATGAATGAATCCTTGTGACTCATGCTGAACCAAATCCAAACTCACAAATTTCACCACATAAAAGTAAACGCCTTCGCTCGCTTCTGTTCCCGAACTTTTACCGTCCCAAATAATTGGTTGATTACTCGATTCATACACTACATTTCCCCAACGGTTGTAAATCGTAAACTTTTGTATCGCCACATTGGCTTGTTTTACTGGAACACAAAAATCATTGGTTAAATTTCCATCGGGTGTAAAAACATTCGGCATTTCAAATTCAAAACCGCAATCTGAAACAATTATGACCACTTCATCTGATGCAAAACAACTTCCTGATGTGCCCAAAACAACATAGGTATTAATTCCGTCAGCTGGCACGAATGCAACTCCGTCAGTTATTCCATTGTCCCATTGATATTGATTTGCTCCAGTTGCGCTTAAGATGATCCCTTCGCCTGAACAAATTTGCAAATCAGGTCCTGCGTCAACTATCAAGTTTTGACTGACATTTACAGTCACTTGATCTGTCGCTGAGCACCCACCAGTCGTTCCGGTAACTGTATAAATCGTTTGACCAACGGCTGGCACAAATGCAATTCCGTTTTGAACACCATTGTCCCAAGTGTACGTCTGTGCTCCACTTCCCGAAAGAGTAACTGCGTCACCCGTACAAATTGACTGGTCATTTCCTGCAAGAACAATTGGCAAAGGAATTACTGTAACTGTCAAGGAGGCTGTTGCATCGCATCCATTTGAAGTTCCAGTGACATTGTATGTTGTGCTAATTAATGGACTAACTTGAAAAGAACTTCCAACTCCCAATCCATTATCCCAACTGTAAGTTGTTGCGCCTGATGCAGAAATTGTTGTTGTTTCTCCAGAGCAAATACTTACATTTCCAGAAGTTGAAACGGTGAAAGTAGCACCTGAATTAATGGTAAAATTTTGTGTTCCAACGCACCCATTGGCATCAGTTACATTTACTGAATAATTTCCTGCGCACAAATTTGACAATTGGCTAGCAGTTGTTCCATTCGACCAAACTGGCGTCGCGTAAGGCGCTTGTCCTCCTGAAACAGTCAAAGTAGCAGAACCACTGCAAGCTGCTTGACAAGTGGCATCTACTGGAGTAACAGTGACGGTAATTGGTGAAGCTGAACCACAATTCAGATTCATACCAGCCAACAGCGCCGAATTGTTTGTTGAATTCGGAATTCCTGCGGTTTGACCAGAAGCAACCGGCGCAGAAATCCAATTGGCTTGAAGGGAAAAATCGGATGAAGTATTGTTGTCGCAAGAAAAAACCAATCCTCCTGCACCGCCTGTGAAAAAGATGATATTATTTGAATTATTATTTCCCCAACTTACGCCATGAACAGGCGTATTGGTATTTGTAGGAGCGTAAATCTGAAAAGAATCATCGCCATTGGCCATTGAAATCGGACCCCAATTTCCTCCAGAAACCCAACCAGTATTGGAATAAGCCATGGAAGTTGTATTTGGAGCAGATTCATGTCGCTCAAAAAGCGCGGAAGAAACGGGAATTACCAATTTACAATTCGCATCTGTATTACTCAAATCATTCGTTGGAACTCCTGTATTAATATCATTGTCGTTGTAAATCAAAATGATTGTTCCGGGATTGATACATTGCCAAAAAGCATCGTTGGAAAAACGAATTGCTCCTGCTGCAAGTCCAGTGCCGGTTAAAACGCCATTGGAGAAATATCCATTGTTGTCATCTAAAATCCAACCACGTAAATCCAAACATGCAGGTTGACTCGAACAATTGGTCAAAGTTGGACCAGTTACAACCAATTCTACATATTCTTTGGAACCTGAAGCACCTTGAGAAACTTCATTGATACGCAATGATTGCGCTTGAGAAATCGAGAGATAAAATACTGAAATCAGTAAGAGAAAATACCTAAAATTGTGCACTTTAAATGAACTAAAACTTCAAAATCAAATGGTTTCGGCCTTTTAAAGCTTCAAGGAGAACATTCAATTTTTTTGCAAAGTAAAGACAATTGCAAGGAACGACCAAATTAGGAAGTTTATATTAATGTTAAATCTAATTTTTTGGTGAAAAAACCGTAATTTAGAAAACTAGAATCATCGCCATGAAAAACAAAATTCTCTCCGCTACGCAAATAAGAATGACAGATCAATTTACGATTGAAAATGACTCTATTTCATCTATTGATTTGATGGAAAAAGCTGCGAATCAATTTGTGAATGCCATCATTCCATTTGTGCATGGAAAACCTTTGATACATGTTTTTTGTGGCAATGGAAACAATGGTGGCGATGGTTTAGCAGTTGTGCGATTGCTCCAAGAAAAAGGCGCTTTAGTGCATACATATTTGCTTCATTCAGGGCAAAAACTTTCCAAAGATTGCGAAATCAATGCTTCTCGTTTGAAACAATACAAAATCATCGAAAGTGAAAACGATTTCCCAAAAATCAAAGCGGAAGAAGTGGTGATCGATGCATTGCTTGGTTCGGGTTTGACTAGAAAAACGGAAGGTTTATTGGCCACTTTGATTGAATTTTTGAATCATTCGAAAGCAAAAATATTGTCGATCGACATTCCTTCAGGATTGAGTTGTGATGAACTACCGACTGATTCTCCCATCATCAAAGCGCATTTTACGGGTTCGTTTGAAGTTCCAAAAAAATCGTTTTTCATGAAGGAATCAGCCAAATTTGTGGGGAAATGGCAAGTTTTACCGATTGGATTAAATCAACAATTCATCCAAAGTCAAGCAAGTGATTTTTACTATTTGACGCAAGATTTTTTCAAGGAAATCATTCTTCCGCGTGAAAAATTTACGCACAAAGGAACCTATGGTCATGGATTATTAATCGCTGGATCGAAAGGCAAAATGGGTTCCGCAGTACTTTCCGCCAAAGCAGCGATGCGCAGTGGAATTGGACTTTTGACTGCACAAATTCCCAATTGTGGCTATACAATTTTTCAAAGTTCGATTCCTGAAGCAATGTGTGAAACAGACGATTCAGCTGATTTCAACACCAAACTAAAAGTTGATTTAAAAAATTACAATGCGATTGGCGTTGGTCCTGGAATGGGAAATCAAATTGGGACGAAAAATATCTTAACTGAAATTTTCAAAGAATCAAAATTGCCGATGGTGATTGATGCAGATGCCTTAAACGTCATATCGGAATATTCCGATTTACTGACGAACTTGCCACCAAACAGCATTCTCACCCCGCACCCAAAAGAATTCGAACGTTTGGCGGGAAAATCAAACAACAGCTTTGATCGTTTGAAAATATTGCAGAATTTCGCTAGAAAAACAGCTTGTTACATCGTTTTGAAAGATGCAATCACAGCCATTGCCTGTCCTGACGGGAAAGTTTTCTTCAATACAACAGGCAATCCTGGGATGGCAACGGGCGGTTCAGGAGATGTACTCACAGGAATTATTCTAGGATTATTAGCGCAAGGATTTTCGCAATTGAATTCTGCTTTGATTGGCGTTTATTTCCACGGAAAAGCAGGAGATTTGGCTGCTACAAACGTAGGCGAAAATCAAATAATTGCTTCAGATTTGGTACAATATTTTCGATTGAGTTAATCGCATTTTTCAGTGATTTAAGTCGTTGACTGACAAAAATCATATTACATCCTGATTCAAGTCAAGGAGCGACAAACTATTCGGGGCTACTTTTGTAGATAATATCCACAAATTAATAGTCAGCGATATGAAATCCATTTTAGTTCCCACAGATTTTTCAACATGTTCCATCAATGCAGTTCACTACGCAGCTGATTTGGCCAACAATATACAAGCGAAAATTGTACTTTTTCATGCTTTTCATCCGCCAGTGATGGTGAGTGAAGTGCCTGATATGCTTTCAATCACTGAGATGAAAGACCTTCAAATTGAAAGCTTAGAAAAATTGGCTACTGAAATTAAAGCGAAACATGGAGAAAATTTGCAAATCGAAACAGTTTGTGAATCAGGATTTGCCGTGGATGAAATTCAAATTTTCCAAGAAGCAAACGAGATCGATTTAATCATCATGGGAATGAAAAACGTAGGTCAATTTACTGAAAAAGTAATTGGCAGTTTGACAACCACATTGATGTACAAATCATTTTGTCCAATTTTGTCTGTTCCTGAAAATTACACATTCAAACCATTTAAAAACATCGTTTTAGCTTCGGAATTCACAGACAATTATGCATCTTTCACTTTCTATATTTTGACCGCTTTGGTAAAAAGTTTTAGTGCAGATTTACATCTATTGAATGTTGCAAAGAATGTGCATGAAATGTCAGAAGCAAGTCGTGTAGAAGATAAATTTGATGAACCTTTTCATAACTTGAATCATATTACTCACTATATAAAAAATGACAATGTCGTTGAAGGAATCAGTCATTTTATCACTTCGAAAGCGATGGATTTGGTAGTAATGATTCCGAAATCACATTCTTTTTGGGAAAATATCTTACATGAGCCACAAACCAAAAAAATAGCTTTTCTTGCGAATATTCCTGTGATGGCATTAAGTGTCAACATCTAAATTTCAAAACATGGAAGTATCAATTAATAATAACAAAAAAATCGCTGAAATCCAACAGGAATTCAATGACTTGTTTCCATATCTGAAATTGGAGTTTTTCTCAAAGCCTCATCGTTCGGGCGGACATTCTAATTTGAAATTTATTCTCAACAATTCAAAAACAATTGGTGAATGCAGAACAATTCAAGGAAATGATGAAATTCTCATCTCGCCTTCAATGACTGTCAATGAATTGGAACAAGGTTTAGGAATCAAATTCGGCATCGGCGTTCAAGTTTTCAGACAATCAGGAAAAGTTTGGTTAGAAACCACTTTCACCGACGGTTGGACATTGGAAGTACAAAACAGCCAAGGAGAAGATTTAAGCAAAGTAGCGGTCTAAATTCAAATTCAATATTTCAAACTTTTTCAAAAATTCAACATGATTCAAAATTTGTGTACACTCATGCATTGCAAAAGACAAACTACAGACATGAAAACCTTGATCGAAAAATACAACGTTGCAGCACCTCGATATACAAGTTATCCAACAGTTCCTTATTGGGACGAAGAAGTGCAATCTGAAGAAACTTGGAAAAAGTTGGTCAAAAACACTTTTGATCACACCAACAACAGTGACGGAATTAGTTTATACATTCATTTGCCATTTTGCGAAAGTTTGTGCACTTATTGTGGTTGCAACACCAGAATCACGGTTAACCACCAAGTTGAATCGCCTTATATCGTTGCACTTTTGAAAGAATGGAACATGTATTTGTCTGTTTTCAAAGAAACACCAAAAATTAGTGAAATCCATTTGGGAGGCGGAACGCCAACGTTTTTCAATGCTCAAAATTTGGAATCTTTGCTTTCGAAAATCCTTTCGACTGCAGAATTGTGTGAAGATGCTGAAATGAGTTTTGAAGCACATCCAGACAATACAACTTTCGCGCACTTGGAAACACTTTACAAATTGGGATTCAAACGCATCAGTTTGGGAATTCAAGATTTTGATCCGAAAGTGCAACACATCATCAACCGCATTCAAACGGTGGAAGCTGTTGAAAAAGTGACGCAACAGGCGAGAGATTTGGGTTATACTTCCATCAACTACGATTTGATTTACGGTTTGCCGCTTCAAACGACCGCAAGCATGCACGCAACGATTGAAAAAGTGATTGATTTGAAGCCAGATCGCATTGCTTTTTACAGTTATGCGCACGTTCCATGGTTAAAACCTGGTCAACGAAAATTTACCGAAGCGGATTTACCTGCGGGAAATGTGAAACGACAATTGTACGAACAAGGTCGCGCCGCACTAGAAAACGCTGGATACATTGAAATCGGTATGGACCATTTTGCATTGCCGAACGACCCGTTGAATATTGCCGAGAAAAACAAGACTTTGCACCGCAATTTCATGGGTTATACCACTTCTAAATCGAAATTATTGATTGGTTTGGGAACTTCTTCCATCAGCGACAGCTGGACAGGATTTGCGCAAAATGAGAAAAAAGTCGAAGATTATTACACAGCGCTGAATGAAGACCGTTTTCCTTTCTTCAAAGGACATGTTTTGACTGCAGAAGACTTGATTATGCGTAAACACATCTTGAACATCATGTGTAACCAAGAAACAAATTGGGAAAACGAGGAAGATCAATGTGATGAAATCTTGAACGCCGTTGAAAAATTGCACGACTTAGAAGCCGATGGTTTGGTTGAACTTACTGCTTTTAATTTAAAAGTAACGGAAGCAGGAAAACCATTTTTGAGAAACATCTGCATGGCATTTGACGTCAGAATGGCAAGAAAACAGGCAGAAACGCAGATATTTAGTAAGGCGGTTTGAGATAATTTTGGACAAAAAAAATCCTGACTACTTTTCAGTAATCAGGATAAAATAAAGAGCTTCAAAGGAAACTTATTCCTTCATCATTTTCTTAGTTGAAACGATTTGACCATCAGCTACTAAAGTGTATGTATAAGTTCCAGAAGAAAGATCTTCTCCGAAAACATTCAACTGACCTGCACCGCGATTGGTGATTTCTACGGAATTGATTAATTTTCCTTGACCATCGTAAAAGTGAATTTGTGCTTTTACAACTGTTGCTGGAATAGAATAATTAATTACTGTTGATTCTGCAAATGGATTTGGAATATTTTGATTTAGAACAATTGTATTTTTATTTGAAAGTTTGACATTAATAGATGATTTATACTGCTCTTGTGTTCCTGTTGAGTTTTGTTGAATTATACCGTGATTAATTTCGCATAAACCTGGCAACATCGCTTGTAAACAACTTTCTAATTGAGAAAAACGGTTGTTTAGATCTAAGATTTGTTGTTGAAGATTCTGATTTTGCGTTCTCAATGAATCATTTGACAATTGTAATTGTGAAATTTCATTGCTTTGTGCTTGATGACCGCCCACTAAAATCGGGATTAATTTTTCGTAAGCAACTGCTTTGAAAGATACTTCTGGAAACAAAATTTCTCCATTTTCATCGCGTACATCCAAGGTTCTTGATTCCTTAACTGCACTTGGAAGTACTTGTTCCAATTCTTGAGAAATAAACCCAATTTGTTGTCCTTATTCCAAATGCAATTGAGGAAATTCTGAAACTTTAAAGTCATAACTTACAGGATGTAATTGAGATAAAACATCACTAGAATTTGAAAAATCTTGGATGTTTTGTTTTAAGTTTTGGTCAGAGGGATAGTACATTCCAGTACAATAAACATCTCCATTAAAATAACCTGCATAATTAATTCCTCCAACAGGTGCTTGGCCATAAACACCAAAAGCTAAAATATTGGTATCTAATCCTAAGGGACTAGCAATACCAGCAACTCCAATATTTCTGTAATCTGAATTGTAAGCAGAACCAATTACTCCAATATTTATTTTTGCTCTCGTATCTGCAGTAAACTCTCCCGCATAAGCACTTGCTTTATTGTCTGGAGAATCTTGGATATTGGCAACGACTCCTCGTGTATTAAAGGCATTTTTGGCTGAAAATGAACCTCCAACATTGAATCCTTTGTCATATAAATTGAATCCAACTGCTTCACTATTTGTACCCGTAAAAGTTAATGATGGAGCAGCTGCATTGTCGTTATTGAATGCAGAAATAGCTAAAGTTCCAATTGCTGGATCGGCAGGATGAACCTGAATAACACTCAGTTTTGCTGGCAAAGTATCTTCACAGATATACCCAATCCCTACGTGGTTTGTTCCTAAACTATCGTTTTTTGTAAAGTATAAATTAAAGTTATTCAAATCTAATTTAGAATAATCATCTAAAACACCATTGATTGAGTCATCGCATGAGGCAAAACCACCTTCAGCTTTGACATAAACCACATTGCCATTGCTATCCACCGCCAAAACTCCTTTTCCTGGATTTGCCATTGGACTATTGATGGCTGAAAGATTTGAAAATCGTAAACCACTCGTTCCATAAGTTGAAAGTTCATTCCATCGAGGAGATGCTTTTGTGGATTGAATGTCTAATGTGTTTTGCGGTTGCGGGTTATGTATTCCAACAAATCTTGCAAACAAAGAATCTTCTGCTTGTGTCTGGTCTAAAGGCTGAATAAATAAATCTCCAGCGTCTGTAGATTGAAGATTGGTATAAATTTTGGCAATATTCTGTGGGTTAGCAAAATTAATTAATCTCATTTGAGGACGGTCATTGTCTAAAATATTGAATCTTGCTGTAATATTCATCATATTTGCAGCGCCAAGAACAGGTTTCAAATTGAAGAATCCATCACCAAAGCCATTAATTCTCATTCTTTCAAGCAAACCTGCATCATTTGCATTTAATGGGTTTCCAGTTCCGTCGTTGGTATAAAATCTAATATATCCTCTTGATGAATCTCTCGCTTGAGAACCAGAGGCAAGTCTTGCCATGTTAAAAAGAACATCAGAACTTCCAACTGTTGTAACTTCATCATAATTAGCAAAGTCTATAAAACCTATATCACAAACTTCGCAATTGGTTCGGCTACCCTGAAAACGCATACCTGCATCACCTACATTTTTTCTAGTAGAAATTATTTCAGCCATCGTGAAATTTCCTGAAGAGGCTCCAGCGGTCAATGCAATCGGACGACCGGGAAGCAATTTTCCGATTCCCTGCACCCGAAGTAAAAGCGCATCATCTACTAGAGTTCCTGAGGTGGTAGTATAATTCCTATCATTGATAATAAATTTAGCATTGTAAAGTGGTAAAAACGTTGATGAACTGGTA
>JBBALI010000067.1:0-10901 GCA_040403095.1 Crocinitomicaceae bacterium | reverse complement strand
AACAACACAAAAATTCAGCAATTTGAAATTAATTCGTCTAAATTTAGCTCAATTGGAGATTTTCAACCTATCAAATTAAGCAATGGAAATTATCTTTTTTGGGAAACACCTTTAAGTAATCTTGAAAACTACATTTTAAAAAATCATTTGATTCATAAAATAGAAAACGAAACTGACCAGCAAAAAATTACCGCCATTTTAGAAAACCAAAACTTGGTAAATAAAACAAATCTTGCTTTTTCCTTCGTTTCAATGGTTGAAAATCAATTATTTATTGAAGGAAAAAATGGTTTATTCATTCACAATTCTAATAAAATGTCTTTTTTAAACGAAAATGAAACTGCAGTGAATCAGTCAACAATAATCATATCAGAAAGATTCAAAAATGAATTACTTGCTACTGATAATTGGGATAAATTTTTAAGTCAAATTGATATGCAACCAAGAATGTCAAATGAAATGGCTTTGGAAACGATGCACTCTTGCTGGTTTGAAATACTTCAAAAACACCACATGGGCATGCTAATTTTCTTCCCAATTGAAAGTTTGAGCTAAATTACAAAGAACCTTGTTTTGTAAATTTCTGGTCATATTTAAATGAAAAATGCTTTGTGTTATGCTCAACTTCAAATAAATGAGGATAGTAATTTTTCATTTCAGTATGCATCAATTGAATTGGAAGATCTGCAAATTCACCATAAAAATGATTGTATTGCATGAATTTTTTATCTCCAATAAATTCCTGAAAAAGCGAATCATTCTCACCATCAAAATCCAACGGATTGACTTGAGAAATTCGACAAATTCTATGATCAAAAGCAGGCGTGCATTTCACCCATTTTCCCTCCAAATAAAGAGAAACATATCCGTGAAAAACAATCTCTGGCCTTTTTAAATAGGTCGTCAGTCTTTCCACTCCAATGTGATTAGTAACGATTGCAAAACCAAGTTTTGAAGGAATATTTATCTTTCTAGCCATTGCGGCTAAAACAATTGATTTTTCTACACACCAAGCTCTATTTTTAGTGAATATCGAACTTGCTTGCAATGATTCCGAATTTAAGTTCAAGTGATAAGGATCGTACAAAAATCCATCTCTAATTTGATTGTATAACCAAATTGCGACTTTTTTAGAATCATACTGATTTGGCAATGAATCAAAAAAATGATCAAATATTGGATGATTGAAATCTAAAAAAGTGGTTGGTTTCAAAAATTCTTCAAATCCTTTCATCACCAATTAGAATTCAAATTATGCGTATAATTCTGCTTGTAATTGCGCAATTTTATCGTCTTTCAAATATTCATCGTAAGGCATCATTTTATCAATAAAACCAGTTGGTGTGATTTCAATAATTCGATTCGCCACCGTTTGAACCAACTCGTGGTCATGCGATGTAAATATAATAGTACCATTAAAATCATTCATTCCGTTATTCAAAGCGGTGATCGATTCCAAATCCAAGTGATTTGTTGGTTCGTCCATCATCAATAAATTGGCTTTAGCAAACATCATCTTAGACAACATACAACGTACTTTTTCTCCTCCAGAAAGCACTTTTGCACTTTTGAAAGCTTCCTCTCCGGAAAACAACATTCGTCCCAAGAAACCACGGATATTCACTTCTTCTTTTTCCTCATCTGTTTGCGCATATTGACGCAACCAATCCATCAAGGAAAGATCATCCACGAAGTAAGAAGTATTGTCATTCGGCAAATAAGTCGTTGTGATTGTTGTACCGTATAAAAATTCTCCAGTATCTGGATTTGAATTCTGATTTAAAATTTCGAAAAATGCAGTGATTGCAACTGAATTCTTAGAAACAATTGCCACTTTATCTCCTTTATTTAAGGTGAAGTTTAGATCTTTGATTAGCATTTCTCCATCCACAGATTTAGACAAATTTGTCACCGTCAAAATCTGATTTCCTGCATCTCTTTCAGAGTGAAAATTAATTCCAGGATATCTTCTTGAAGATGGTTGAATTTCGTCCAAATCCAATTTATCCAACATCTTTCTTCGCGAAGTTGCTTGCTTTGATTTCGAAGCATTGGCAGAAAAACGAGCGATAAAATCTTGCAATTCTTTCTTTTTCTCTTCTGCTTTTTTGTTTTTATCAGAACGTTGACGTGTTGCCAACTGAGAAGATTGATACCAAAAGGTATAATTTCCAGTAAATAAATTGATTTTGCTGAAATCAATATCACAAACGTGCGTACAAACTGTATCTAAAAAGTGACGGTCATGCGAAACTACGATAACTGTATTTTTGAAATCCAACAAAAAATCTTCCAACCAAGAAATGGTTTTTAAATCTAAATCATTGGTTGGCTCATCTAAAATTAAAACATCAGGATTACCAAAAAGTGCTTGAGCCAGCAATACACGAACTTTTATGTCGCTTGCTAAATCTTTCATCAACATATAATGCTTTGCCTCTTCAATTCCTAGGTTACTCAACAAACTTGCGGCATCCGTTTCAGCATTCCAACCTTCTAAATCAGCAAATTCACCTTCAAGTTCTGAAGCCCTCATCCCATCTTCATCTGAAAAATCTGGCTTGGCATACAAAGCATCTTTTTCATTCATGATTTCAAACAAGCGTTTGTGACCCATGATGACAGTTTGTAAAACAGGATATTCATCAAATTCAAAGTGATTTTGACTCAAAACTGCCATTCTTTTTCCAGGCTCAAGTTCAACTCTACCTCTTGTTGGATCTTGATGTCCTGTTAAAATCTTCAAAAAAGTTGATTTACCAGCACCATTCGCGCCAATAACACCATAACAGTTTCCATTGACGAATTTTAAATTCACGTCGTCAAAAAGAGTACGCTTACCAAATTGAAGCGAAAGATTATTTACTGAAATCATTTTTCTTAAAAATTTTGAGCAAAGGTAGCGATTTTGGATGAAAGTCTTAAACAAAAAAATCCGACTAAATCAAGCCGGATTTTTAATTGTATTTTATAAAATCTATTTCGTTACTACTAAGAGCTGCGTTGAACCTTCTTTGTTCACAACAAGATACGTTCCACTTTGCAAACCAATGATAGGTAATTGATTGGTATTACTAGCTTTCAAAATTAGTGCTCCTTGCATATTATAAACGCTATAATCATTTGAAATGGAAGTGTAAACCACTGTTCCATCATTAGGGTTTGGAAAAACTGTAAATGTTTTTTTGATTTTTTCTAACTCCAACACTTCAGACAAATCATTGTTATTCAATGGAGTTGGACTATCAAAAACTACTCGGTTTGCGCTCCCATTTGGAGAACTTCCAAAAGAAAAATCAACATCTAAATCTGGTAGATCAATTTCATCAATGATTGTCGTGCTATCTGGGGCGTAAAGAAACAACGTTTCGCCAGCGCTTAATTTAAAATTAGTATGATTTGCACCACGATTTTTTTCTTCTGAAGCAAAAAACAGTTGGTATCCATTTGCCGGAATTACACTTTCGTTTTTAGGTTTCAATCTGAATTTAGTTGGGTTTGTGATATCATCTGTTAGAAAGTATTCTTCAACTGTAATAGGATAATTATTTTTATTATGAATTTCAATCCAATCCTCAAACTGACCATATTCATCAGGCCAGTTGTAATCATTTTTTATCAATACTTCATTAATCATTGGCTCAATAAAATTAGGGTCAGCCACAAAATTTGCAGTTACAGTCAAGTCAGAGGCTGTTGAAACGACGGCATTGTATGTCAGTGAAGGTGCATTTATCCAACCATTGAATTTAAACCCACGTTTCGAAATGGCAGTTACCGGAAATGGTATGGATGCAAAATATTGCCCATTCCAAGGGAATGGAGCTAAATCATTGACACCAGAAACGGCCTTAGAAATATACAAGTCATTAATTTTAATTAATCCTCGACTCAAATTATTTACATTTAACGTGATTCTTACACTGTCAGCAATACTAAATTTAGTATTGAAATTGTTTCTTACTGTCCTTTGTCTATCATTAAAATAGTTAGTAAAACCAGTATAAAGATTATTCCATTTTGTCAAAGACGGAGTTTCCAACATTCTATTCGCTAGGGTCGAACTTGTTGATGGATATCTCCAACGATTCACGTGGTCAGTCCTAATATTTTGAATATCCAGTTTATACTGATCAAAAATTGGCACTAGCATTTCAGCTTTAAATTCGGTATTCATCAAATCAGCCATTCTATTGATAAATGCTTCTTTAAAAGTTTGATTTTCTAATAAATTTCTTAGCAATCGATTTGCTTTCAACCAATCAGAAGCTGTTTCCTGCAGTATATAATCAAGTGTGTTGAATGATTTATAAACAGTATCACAAGACCCACCAAAAGCTGCATCTGCATCAAAAAAATAATGTCTCCATTTAGTGTCAATTTTATCGTCTTGGTATTTCCAAAATCCGATATTTGTTCTTGGAAAATCTGCATTTCCTAAAAATATTTCTGAGCAGAATAAATCCATTAAAGAACTCATGTCTATTTTGCTTGACAAGTACTCATAATTTACAGGATCAGACATGTCGTTGTTTTCAGCAAATAAAGTCAACAATTCCAAATCATTTTGAACTGGTAAGTTACCATCAGTAAGTAAATAGGAATGATCTGATAGACCAACATATTCATCATTTAAACCGTATCTCCCCGAGAAGAAATCAGCATCTAATCTTTCGCGTAAATCTTGAACTCCCCAAAATTCACCATTTAAATAGACTGCATACAAAAATGGTTTTGCATGGTCTAATTCCATATCATCTATGAAAAGTGTTGAAAGATAATCTCTGCCAATGCAATCAGGCCTGTGTCCTCCTCCTCTTAAAATTGCAGTTTCAACTTTATTTCCATTGGGTAATTCTAAACTTGTTGTGTCGTAATCAAAACGATTATAAAGTCTTAATACCTTTTGTGGTGCATGTCTTGATCCGTTTCCATGAATTCTTGTACCAACAAAGATCTCTTTCTCAAAAACACCTGCATTGTCAAAAAATTGAATGATTGCTGGTCTTTCATACTTTCTACCTAAAAGCTCATAATTTCCAAGAGGAGCATCACCGTAAACATAAATCCCCGTTTCATCATCAAAATAACCGACACTATCAGTGATTATCGAAATGATGGGTAAATCATACGCTGGTAAACTAGTGAAATAAGTATATGCTTTTTCATCTGATTCCAATCCATTGGTTGTGAAAGTTTTTGTTCTTAAAATAAATGCTTTTGGCACATTTCCGTATGGTTCAACCCAACCACGATTATCTGCTCGTGAGGCTGTATAATCACCAACTGGATATGTCGTATTTGGATTAGTTGGAATTTCAGAAAATTTATTTGGTCTAAGATTTGGATTAGTTAGTGTAATTGAATTAGGCGCTGTAGGAGAATTACTTTCAACTTCTTTTCCGTTTAAAGTGTACTTTATTGGAAGTGAATTTGTGTTAAAATTAATTACTGTATTCAAAGGATAAACACCTGGTAATAAATTTACGCTTGGCTTTGAAGGGAAAATTGTTAATCCATTGTTGTTATTTGCATTTATTGAAGGCACAGCATAAACAAAATTTCCAGATCCATCAGGAAATCTTGAAAAACTATAATTCAGATGTTGATTGTTACTTCCAATTTCATCAATAATGCCAGTAGCGTTTGAAAGAATTAATGATTCTTCAACTCCGACTTTAAAATTTGTATGACTTTCAGCTGCATAAATTCCTTTTCCACTCAAATAAATGATTAATTTACTATTTGCTTGAATATTAATAGAAGGTAATTGCCATTTGGAAAGTTGCTCTTCGTCATCAGAAAGAAAATAATCGGAAGCGAGAATTGTTGCTGTAGAAGTGTTTATCAACTCCACTATGGGTGGAGTATCGTCTTCGAAGTCAAAATACAAACCATTTTGCTTGAATAATACTTCATTGATTTTCAATTGAGAAAATGAAAATTCAGCAGTAGATAATATTAAAAGTAAGGTAAAAAGTAATTTCATAATGCAATATTAAATTATTTTAATCACATCAAAAAATTAAATACCCAATTTTTTTGCTTGAGCAGAAGATTTTGGTGGATTCCATGGGTCGTCATAGGACTTTTTAAAGAAAAACTCTTGAAGATAAGCTATTGATCTGACAATCCTTAAAAAATAACCGAAATATATTACCATCAAAGGAATGTAAATCAAAAAGTAACTTACAGATGCATTCTTGTATCTTCTAAACAAAGAGAAAAGTAAAAATTTAAAATAATTCACGGTCGTGTATAGCAAGATATTTGTATAGATTACAAACTTTAACTCTGAGGGGAAATTGACAATCATATCAATTACATAAACGTACCATTTAATATTCAATATCAAGTTGTAGGTAATATTTTCAACGAAAGATATAAAACTCGAAAAATTAAAATGTTGGTTTGGGAAAAATACATCTTTGTGTTTTCTTAGCCTGAAACGAATTAAACTTTTATCCCAACGTAATCTTTGTTTTGCTAATTTTTGAAAAGTATTTGGGGCATTTGTCAGGCAAACAGCATCTGGGGCAAATTTGATTCTATAACCTACTTTTCGAATTTTTACTGTGATATCTCCATCTAAACCTGGGCCAATATCCCAACCTTGAATCTGTTGCATCGCTTCCATTTTGAAAGCTCCAAATGCTCCAGAAATCACACGGTAAATTCCCAAGTGACTTGTCACAATTCTACCAACTGAAATCGTATCGTAATATTCGATTGCTTGCAAAGTGGTAACAAGTGAATCTTTGTAATTTTTAACCATTACGTTTCCACCAATCGCACCAATTCTCTCATCCTCATAAAAAGGTACGATAATTTCAAAAATGGCATCTCTATTATAGCTGCAATCGGCATCCATGTGAACCACATATTTACCTGTTGAGAATCTAAGCGCTAAATTTGCAGCAGAAGCTTTTCCTCCCCTGAACTCATTTCTAATAAATTTATCGATGAATCCATTTTTTTCCATGTCTTTTCCGATGAATGGTGTATCATCATCAGAACCATCATCTACTACGATGATTTCAATATTCTGATACGTTTGTTCGCGGAGAGACATTACCAATTTGTAAATGTGCTTCCCTTCATTTTTACCTGGAATAATGACTGAAACTAAAGGTTGCTCCAACATCATTCGGTATGTAGCTTCTTCTCTCAATCCCTTGGTAAGGCGCTTTTTCATGAATGCCGAATTCAAAGAAATAAAATCGACTATTACATAACGAAAGAGCTCAAAAAACACGAAAAACCAGAATACCCTTGCAAAACGGGCAAAACCCATCGCTTGTAAATATTCAAAGAATTCGTTTATACTCATTACAGACTATTAATCAATTCATTAATCTGAAGATCGGATGTTGATTCCAAATTCAATTGAAGTGCTTTCCCATTGATATCTAGTGCTAAATCACTGAAGTTATTTTCTATCAATTTTCTTAATAAATCCAATATATCATTCACAATTCGATTTACAATTTTACTTGGAATGTCATTCATAGTAATCAAAATGATTTCTGACGAATAGAAAGTAATCATGTCTGAAGAGCGAATAGAAGAGCGAATTTCAGCAACTATATCTCTTAAAAATGCTTGTTGACCGTTGCTTCCTACTTTTGCATAAAATTGACCTGCGTTGACAATATTGATAGCAACGATATTGGAACTTCCTTCAGTTTGGCGAATACGTTCAACTTCGTATTTAACAACTGTCTTATAAGTATCAAATTTGACTGTTCCAATGATTTCTTCAATGTCTTTTGGAGTTGATGAATAACCTCTTAAGGCAACATCTTCTCCTTTTTTAGTAATCGCATATGAAAAAATCTCTTTTGAAACCAATTGTTCCACTGGATTATCTTGCGTGCAGCTCATACATTTGGCACGTACATTGAAATCTTGGAATCTATGATTACAATTTTTGCAGATATGTAAAACAGAAGGTTTATCGTAATCAATACCAATATGCTTCAATGTTTTAGAACATTTTGGACAATTTAATTTGTCATCTAAATCATTGGTAAAATCTGTAATTGGTCCTACATAAGCACACGGAAAGTGATGAACAATATCAAATGAATTTGTATTGGTTGAATTACATTTGGTACAAGTTTCTCTGTAGCTTAAGTGAGAAGATTTACAATTTGCACACAAGTAAACACGATCTAAATATTCCGCAGAAAACAAGCCTTCACTTACTGCAACTTGCAAAAGATCAAAGATTTGATATTCATCATTTGGCTCATAATTGCAAGCTAAAAAAGGGAAGGAATAATTGGTGCTTGAAAGTGCATATGGCACTGGATCCAATTCCTTTTCGTCACGTGTATACATGTAACACATTAACTTAGAAAGAACTTGCGCCTCAAAAGAAATGGAATTTATGAAAGTTAATTCTGATTTACGTTGATTGATTGCTTCTGTAATATCGTGAATTAATGGAATTTGATCGAATGAATTTAAAATTCCATCAATCAATTTTGCTACCATAGGGTCTTTGTGCGCATTTCCATTCATTAAAAAAACAGGTTTCAAATACACGTCAGGATTTTGACTGCCGCGAATTCTTCTCAAAACCATTCTCACAAACTCAACATTTCTACCTTCGATAATAATACCAGCGTACGTTGATGAACTATCTAATTTTATTTTTCGACTTGCCGAAATATAAACATAAGTTCTGCTTGAGTACTTAATTGTACCCTTCAGTGCATTTATTTTTACGTTCTCTAAGGCCATTAATATTTAGTTTTAGTTATTTTGACTGCCATTTTCCAGTATGCTTTCCAAAGCTTCAAATCGTGTTTTGTTTCTGGATAAATATCCACAGTCAAAGATCTGGTTGTTGGTTCATATTTCTTTTGAAACTCTTCAGGTAATCTATAGGTTGCAAAATAAAATCTTTTAATAATACCACGACCTTCTGAACCATCAGGAAAATGCAAATCAACACGGTCACCAATTTTCAATGAAGCTAAATCTTCTTGTTGAAAAAACCCTCTGATTGAAATGTTTTCTGGTTTATGAATAGACATGATTTCCTCACTTTTCAATGCTACTTCAAATTCATTTTTCATGATTGTTGTAATAACACCAGCAAGTGGAGCATAAAAAACTTTTTGACCAGAATCATCTCCTCCGCCTCCTCCGCCAAGCCCTTGACCGGCATAAGTTGTTGTTGCGCTCAAATCTCTTTTCATTCCCTCAAGTTGATTCAAACTAGCTGCAAGCATAGACGTTTTACCTCTGAGAGACTGTATATCAAAATTCAATTGATTGATTTTTGCCAATTGATCATCTAATTTATTTCTAGGCAATACATCAAGCATTACTTCATTTCTGATTCTTTGCAATTCTGCAGTGTAAAGGTTTTTTAATTTAACTTTTTCTGCAATTAAGAAATTATTGACTTTAATCTCTTCTTGCACTTTAAAAACTTCTTTTTCCGACCAAGAAACATCACCTTGTTTTTTAGAATTTAAGGCAAAACCAGCAGAACCATATCCATTTCCATTGTTATCATCTGCATTTTCATCATCTGGAATATAGCTAAACAAAGAATCTCCAATCTTAACTTCGTCACCTTCAGTAACAAAGATATCGATAACTCTACAATCGTCTGTATTTCTGATTGAAATATTTTCAAAGCGAACTTGTCCATTTCCTTCAATGAAAAACATCTCATTAATTAAGTACCTAAAAAAGAAAATTAAGATAATAGCCAAGAGTGCAAAATAAATAATTCTGTCCCAATTCACCTTACCCTTCGTCTTCCCTTGAGTCTGTATTTCAAGACCTTTCAGGACTGATTCGTTTCTTTTGAAGTTAATATTTTTCATCTTCCATCATTGTTTTTTTGTCCAATTCAATCAATCTATACAAATCGTGAAAACCAAAAGCTTTGATTCCAGTTTCTTTGTATAAAGTCTTTGCAAAAAGTTCCATTTCATCTCTTGATTTGAAATCTTCTGTTCTCAAATCAATCATTGCCTTGTTATTGTTAGCGCTAAAAGCACTCAACTTTCTGACAAGGTAATCCTGTTTCACATTCTCATAGCACATAAATCGAATCATATCCACTTTTTTGAACATGGCATTTACATGCGCTGTATCCATGTTGATAGGAATATCAATAGATAATTTCCAGCCTTTGGCTTCACAAAGAACTTTCGCTTGGTCTATGATTTGCGAATATCTTGTCAACAATTCAGCTTTGTTAGTTTTCCAATCAGCTCTCACGTGAGGTTCGATATCTAAATGAATTCCAGTAACTTTCCAACCGTTGAAAGGTTTCAATAAATCTTCCAAATCTCCTTTAAAATCATCTGAATCAAGCAGTTTATTTTGTCCAATCATTGGATACACATCAATTTCACTTTTATTCAATGCTTTCACCAAAGTAGTTTTAGACGCGATATATTTATCGTTTTCAGAAACAGCAATGTATGCCTCATCAAATTGATTATAAACAATGTACTCGTGAATAAATGATGGATTTTGTGTTTCAAAAACCTTACTCCAAACATAAACTCCTCTTTCCGTTTCATCTTCAAAATCAAAATAATTTGGTAAATCTAGCTGAACAATCATTGAATCTAGTGGTAAGTTGTTTTGTTTAGAATGTATTCTCAACAGTTTTATGTAAAGATTTTGTTTTAAATCTAATAATTCAATGTCGATCTGTAGTAAATTATCAATCAACTCAAGTCCACGAAGCGGGTTGAAATCAGCGTCTAACATCTTGGCTTTCACACGCTCCCTTCTAATTGCCTCATTAGCCAATATTCTTTTTTGATGAAAAAGAATATACTGTTTAAGCTGATACCTGAATTCATAAGCCAAATTCAATAATTCAATTCTTTGATTTTTTAAATCTGTATCTAATGTATAAA
>JBBALI010000066.1:0-11391 GCA_040403095.1 Crocinitomicaceae bacterium | reverse complement strand
AAACCGACAAAGAAATAGACCAAATGGTTTATGCATTGTATGGATTGACGGAGGAAGAGATTAAGATTGTGGAAGGTGTTGTTTGATATGAAAATGAGTGTCTTAAGTTAATAGAATGGCAAAAATAAAAGTTAATAATACTGAAATTACAATAGTATCCGTAAATGAAAAAGATTACATTTCGCTGACGGATATGGCAAATTCTAAAGAAACTGTAAGCAGAGCCGCTGATGTGATAAAAAACTGGTTAAGAACTCGTTATGCTATAGAGTTTTTGAGTGTTTGGGAAGAAATAAATAATTCAAATTTTAAAGTGGTGGAATCTGACCACTTTAAAATGCAAGCTGGTCTTCCTAATTTTGTACTTAGTGTTTCTGAATGGATTGATAAAACGAATGCCATAGGAATAATTGTCAAGAAAGGAAAGTACGGTGGGACTTTTGCACATAAAGACATTGCGTTCGAATTTGGTTCAGCCATTAGTGTACCTTTTAAATTATATTTAATTACAGAATTCCAACGACTTAAAGAGGAAGAACAAAAGCAAATCGGTTGGACAGCAAAAAGAGAATTATCTAAGATAAATTATCATATTCATACAGATGCTATAAAAGAAAATTTATTACCTAAAGAAATTACACCGCAACAAGCTTCCCAAATCTACGCGAATGAAGCAGATGTGTTAAATATGGCATTATTTGGAAAAACAGCAAAAGAATGGAGATTTGAAAATCCTGATATAAAAGGAAATATTAGAGATTATTCAACAATTAATCAATTAATATGCCTATCAAATCTCGAAAACATTAATGCTTTATTTATTAATGAAGGAATAATGCAGAGTGAAAGAGTGCTAAAACTCAATGAAATTGCTATCAAACAAATGATGATTTTACAGTCAATTGAAAAACGTAAACTTTTAAAATAAATTAGACCAAATGGAGTCTACATTGTATGGTTTAACGGAGGAGGAAATTAAGATTGTGGGAGGGGAGTAGCTGATTAGATTACTTAAAAAATAAAAAATGGTTAGTAAAATGTTGGAGTATTAAAAATCCTTAATTGAAAATTGTTTAAAAAATAATCATTAAATTAGATTAGAAAATAATCAAAAAAGATATGAATAACGAAATTTCCAAATTTTTAATCTACCAAACTTCAAATCAAGAAATCCGAGTAGACGTGTTTATAGAAGACGAAACTATTTGGATGACCCAAAAATCGATGGGAGAATTGTTTTCTACAACTCCTCAGAATATAACTTTACATTTAAAGAATATCTATGAAGCCTCTGAATTAATTGAAGTTGCAACTTGTAAGGAATTCTTACAAGTTCGAAAGGAAGGGAAAATATTTTAGTATATTTGCCTTATCAAACATTGTTTAAAAGACATTTAAAAGTTTGGAGCGGTTTTGCCAATCCGATACACAAGGGGGGAGTTGCTATTTATAGCAGCTCCTTGCTGATTATAGCCATTATTTTTTGTACATTTGCCCTATTAAACAATGG
Organism: Crocinitomicaceae bacterium; assembly: GCA_040403095.1. Lineage (GTDB taxonomy): Bacteria > Bacteroidota > Bacteroidia > Flavobacteriales_D > Crocinitomicaceae > JAQVCM01. Next base: position 9,881 of record JBBALI010000066.1, on the reverse strand, counting down.
TTTAAAAGATATTTAAGATTTAGGATAACTCTTCGGGGTCAGCCTATACCGCCGTTAAAGAGTTACTTTTTAGTAGCTCTTTTTCCATTTCAAGAAGTGTATTTTCAAATGTTTTTATATATTCGTTGAACGAAATTGTATTTGTAGATAATGACTTTGGAACGCTGAGGCAATCCAGAACCAAGAAGAGGAGTTGCTTTTTAAAGTAGCTCCTTTTTGATTTGGTCATTTTTTAATTATATTTGCCCTGTTAAACAATGGTTTAAAAGACATTTAAGATTTAGGGTATCCCTTCGGGGTGTCCCTATACCGCCGTTAAAGAGTTACTTTTCAGTAGCTCTTTTTCCATTTTAAGAAGTGTATTTTCAAATGTTTTTGTATATTTGCCTTGCAGAACAATGGTTCGAAAGATATTTAAGATTTCTCTTAGCAATGCTTCGGGATAAACATCAAGAGAAGAGTTACTTTTTTGAGTAACTCTTTTTTCGTTTGTACAAGTTTTAATTACATCAAATTTTTCGAGTAAATAAAAGAATCATTTATTTATCGTTATAATGCCCCATTGCTGAAAGCACTTCGACTGTAACCGTTTGGTCATTAATTGAATAGATAAGTCTGTCTCTTTGATTGATTCGCCTTGACCACTTTCCCGAATAATCGTATTTTAATCTTTCAGGTTGGCCAGTACCAAAAGTCGGGTGAATCTCAAGTTCACGTAAGATGGTTTCAATTTTCTTAATTGTAGGTTTATTGCCCGATTTTAGGTGTTTTTGAATGTCTAAAACAGCATTTTCAGCGACTATAACCCTAAACTTCCCCATATATCATCGGTGTTTAAGATTTTCACCTTTCCTTCTTTAATTTGTTGTTCAGATTTTTTAATTTTCTTTATAAACTCCGGATTATAATGGCTTTTTGCTTCAATAATTTCAACACCTGGCTTGTCTGCAATCAGTTCCAATAAATCTTTGACCATTTTTCCAGCCTTACTTCGCTCGTTTATTTTAAGAGTGATTGTTGCCATAATATTTACTTTTGATTTCCTTTAAAACAAAGTTACAAAAAAAAACACTAAAATTTTCCGCAATACTTACCTTTCCAATCGTTTTTCAACAAATTTTGTTATTAAATAAATCCCAAATCAAAAAATCATTTCGCAGAATCCGTTTATCTTTGCAAGATGCAAGAAATGATATTGATACTGGATTTTGGATCGCAATACACACAGCTGATTGCGAGACGAGTAAGAGAACTAAATGTGTATTGTGAAATTCATCCTTGGAACAAAATTCCAGCCTTGAATCAAAACATCAAAGGAGTAATCCTTTCAGGAAGTCCTTTTTCAACCAGAGATCCGCAGGCGCCAACACCAGATTTATCTGAAATCAAAGGTAAATTTCCGCTGTTGGGAGTTTGTTTCGGTGCGCAATATTTAGCGAATAATTACGGTGGCGAAGTCTTGCCTTCAACCATCAGAGAATACGGAAGAGCCAATCTTTCAAGCGTTGATTCTACGCACGAATTGACCAAAGGAATGACCGTTGGTTCTCAAGTTTGGATGTCGCACGGTGACACCATCAAAAAAATCCCTGCAAACTATGAAATCATCGCAAGTACAAGCGATGTAGCGATTGCGGGTTACCACATTCAAGGCGAACAAACGTATGGAATTCAGTTTCATCCAGAAGTTTATCACTCGCTAGAAGGCGGTATTTTATTGAAAAATTTCATTGTAGATATTTGTAAATGCGACCAAAGTTGGACGCCAGATTCATTCATTGATTCGACAGTCGCTGACTTGAAAGCGCAAATCGGAAACGACAAAGTGATTTTAGGTTTGTCGGGTGGCGTTGATTCTTCTGTTGCAGCGGTTTTGGTGCACAAAGCGATTGGTGCCAATTTGCATTGCATTTTTGTTGACAACGGATTGCTTCGCAAAGATGAATTCGCTTCGGTGCTGGCTTCTTACCAAGGAATGGGCTTGAACGTGAAAGGAGTAGATGCTTCTCAAAAGTTCTATGCAGCCTTGGAAGGTTTGACAGATCCAGAATTGAAAAGAAAAGCCATCGGAAAAGTGTTTATCGATGTTTTTGACGAAGAATCTAAATTGGTAGAAGATGCCAAATGGTTGGGACAAGGAACGATTTATCCAGATGTGATTGAATCCGTTTCCGTCAACGGTGGACCTTCGCAAACCATCAAATCTCACCACAATGTGGGCGGTTTGCCGGATTACATGAAGTTGAAAGTGGTTGAACCTTTGCGTTTGTTGTTCAAAGATGAGGTTCGTCGCGTAGGAAAATCTTTGCACATTTCACCGAATATTTTGGAAAGACATCCTTTTCCTGGTCCAGGATTAGGAATCAGAATTTTGGGTGAAGTGACGGCTGAAAAAGTGCGCATTTTGCAAGAAGTGGATAGCATCTTTATCAATGGTTTGAAAGAAGATGGTTTGTATAACGATGTTTGGCAAGCGGGCGCGATTTTCCTTCCTGTGCAATCTGTTGGCGTGATGGGCGACGAACGCACGTATGAAAATGCAGTTGCTTTGAGAGCGGTTTCTTCCACTGACGGAATGACTGCTGATTGGTGTCATTTGCCTTATGAATTCTTGGCTAAAATTTCAAATAAAATCATCAATCAGGTGAAAGGAATCAATCGTGTAACTTACGATATCAGCTCTAAACCACCTGCAACAATCGAGTGGGAATAACATTGGCAGATTTTTTGAAGAACAAAATTCACGTTTTTCAAAATGGATGCGTTATTCATTGAATTAAATTATTGCTTAATTTCAAATTATGAAGAATATTTTAGGTTTATTGTTTGTATTGCTTACATTTCAATTGTTTGCGCAGCCAGAAGGCGCAGAAGTGGAGTGGAAGGATGGAAAAAAATATTACGTTCACTTCGTGCAAGCAGGAAATACTTTGTACGGTTTGACCAAATTATTTAAAATTACTGCGGAAGAAATTGTGGCTACAAATCCAGAACTTGCTGCTGGATTGAAAGAAGGACAAAAATTATTGATTCCTGCGGTTGCCTCTGCTGAAACCCCAGTAAACATTAAGCCAATATCATCCAATGATAAAACGCACGTCGTTGAAAAGTCAGAAACTTTATACGGAATTTCAAGAAAGTATAACGTTTCGATGGAAGAAATGGTAGAAGCTAATCCTGGAATTGAAAATGGAATTTCTATCGGACAAACGTTAATTATTCCAGAAGGAAAAACGACCAATAAAACGCCAAAAGCACCCAAAGTAGAATCGAAAATTGTTTTTTACGACACGACAATCGTTCATACAGTTTTAGATCACGAAACCATGTATAGTATTTCCAAAAGATTCATGGTGTCAGTTGAAGAATTGCAAAAAGTGAATGGATTAAAAAATACCAAAATCAAACCTGGAGAAACGATTAAAATTCCCATCAAAAAAGAGAAAATCTCCAAAGTTGAAATTCGCCAAGTTGAAAAAGTAATCGACAAAAAAGTAGACGAAGAATTGATTTTCAAAACAAAAAACGAATACAATATTCTGATTTTGTTGCCATTTAGTTTGGATAAAAACCCTGATGGAATTACAAGTATTTCAACTGAATTTTTGATGGGCGCGCAAGTTGCCTTGGATTCTTTGGAAAGATTGGGACTGAATGCAAATGTTCAAATTCTGGATGTTGGTGTAGATTCTGCCAAAATGAAATCGATGTTGACTCAAAAAGAGTTCAAAGATGTCGATTTAATTATTGGACCTTTGATGGGCAAAAATTTGGACATCGTAGCAAGATGGTGTAATGTCAATAAAGTACGCATGATTTCTCCAGTTACTGCCCAAACAGAGATCTTGAAAAACAATCAATATGCCATTGATGCTGTGACTTCTGACATTACCTTGATGCAAGGAATCGCAAAATACGTTGTAGAGAATCATTCCAGAGATCAGATTGTTTTGGTTAAAACTGGAACAAAAGACGATGAATTATACCAAGCTTTCAGAAAAAAATTCATGACTTTGAGCGCTGCAAGCTCTAAACAAAAATTGATTGAAATCGACATGCTGGATTTGGGTACGCACATCAGAAAAGGAGGAAATACGATTTTTATCGTTCCTTCCAGAGATAAAATTGTGGCAACCAAATTCATCAATGCATTGAATAAAGTTGCAGCAAAAGCAGGTACTGGAAGCATCGCCTTTTATGGTATGAAAGAATGGGTCAATTTTGATGATATCAAAGGATTTTACAAAAACAAATACCAATTTCATTTTGCATCTTCCAACGATTTCAATTACACATACGAGGATACGAAAAATCTGATGAGATCATTTAGAAGAGAATACAATTCTGATTTATCTAAATGGGGCGCCCAAGGATTTGACATCACTTTTTACTTTATTAATTCTCTGTTGATGGAAGAAAAACCAAAAGCGGGTGTGATGAATGATATAAAATTGACATCAACTGGTTCAGGAAATGGTCAAGAAAACAAAGCTTGTTTTATTTTGAAACAAGTGGATTATGAAATCATCAAATTGGCAAGTTTCAATGACTAATGAAGATATTGCATCACAATTCAAGACCTTACAAGACACTATTTGCAAAGGATTGGAAGATTTGGATGGAAAAGCCAAATTCATAGAAGATTTGTGGCAGAGAGAAGAGGGTGGAGGCGGAAGAACGCGAATCATTACTAATGGTGATTTATTTGAAAAAGGAGGTGTTGCTTTCTCTGCAGTGCATGGTGATGTTACTCCAGAAATGAGCAAACAATTAGGTTTGGAAGGGAAAAATTTTTTCGCAACAGGTGTTTCCATTGTGTTGCATCCGAATAATCCGCATGTTCCAATCATTCACATGAATGTGCGCTATTTCCAGATGGATGAAGGTGTTTATTGGTTTGGCGGTGGAATTGATTTGACACCACACTATGTAATCGAAAGTCAAGCTGAAATGTTTCACAACGATTTGAAGCAAATTTGCGCTGATTTTGATGCTGATTTTTACGAAAAATTCAAAAAATGGGCGGATGAATATTTCTACATTCCTCACAGAAATGAAACACGAGGAATCGGAGGTATTTTTTATGACCATTTGTCAGAAAATAACAGCAATTTATCGAAAGAGCAATTGTTGGCTTTTGCGATTGAATTAGGGACGAATTTTCCTAAAATTTATGGAAAACAAGCTGTTTTGGGGCGCGATTTACCATTCACTGAAGAAGAAATTCGCTGGAGAAACTTGCGCAGAGGAAGGTATGTTGAATTCAACCTGGTGAATGACCGAGGAACTAAGTTTGGGTTGCATTCCGGAGGAAGAACTGAATCGATTTTGATGAGTTTGCCTGCAAATGCGAATTGGGAATATAATTTTCAGCCGGAAAAAAGCTCACGAGAAGAAAAAACCTTACAATATCTGCAAGGCAAAAAATGATTTAAATTTGGAAATATGAATCAACCGTCAAAAATGAAAATCTGGATTTTAGGAACAATTATTCTTCCGATTATTTCAGGACTTTTAATGGCTTTTGGCTGGCCAAATTACGGTATTTTCCCATTTCTCTTTGTTGGTTTGGTTCCACTCTTTTGGGCTTTCGATGAAATTGCCAACATCTATGGTAAATCTAAATATTTTGCAGCCTTCATTGCCAACTTTATTGCCCATTTCACTTGGCTTGTAATTAGTTTGAAATGGCTTGGAACCACTTCTCCACAATCTTTTATAACGGCTATTTCCATTGAATCACTTTCCCTTTCCTTGGCTTTGATTCCTGCCATTTGGGTCGGTTTGAAGTATGGCAAAATCTGGAAATTTATATTTTTTGCTGTTGCATGGATGAGTGTAGAATTTTTGAATCAAAATTGGTTACTCGGAACACCTTATTTTTCTTTAGGAAGTGGTTTTGGCATGTATCCAAAGATGATTCAACATTATGAATTTATCGGAATCGAGGGCGGAACAGTTTGGTTGTTAGTGTGTAATTTTCTGATTTACAATTTAATTGACAAAATCAGACAGAAAACCAAGATGGTTAAACCTGCAATAATAACTGCGTCGGTGATTTTTATTCCTGTACTGATTTCTTTGTCGCTTTATCAAAAACAAGGAACTGAAGATTTGCACAAGGTTTCAGTTTTACACACTTTTTTGAATTCAAACACCAAAGAATATTCCTTTCATCCTGAACGAATAACAGATTCTTTGGTTCATCTTTCAAAAAAAGGATTGAAAGAAAAGAGTGAGTTGATTGTTTGGCCAGAAGTAGTGATTCCCAATTTAGGTTGGTTGATGAGTATCAATCAAGAAAAAGCTTTCACTTCGATTTATCAACATTTAAAAGAGTATCCTCAAACAACCATATGCACAGGTGGTTATGGATTTACAATTACTAAATCGACCGCCGAAGAAGATCCTTATGCGACTTATGATCCTTCAAATAAATATTACTATTTGACACACAATATCGCATTATCGGTGACCTATGGCGATCGTTCTCCAATTAGAAGTAAGAAATTTTTTGTTCCTTTTCAAGAAAGAATTCCACTTTTGAAGGAGTTTCCATTCATGGCCAATTTTGCAGATTTGGTGGGTGGAAATGCTAAAATTTCCTATTATCCGAATGGGGTAGAAGTACACCACACAAAATCGAATATTGCCTACACGCCGATGCTTTGTTATGAAAGTGTTTTTCCTTTAATTATGGTCGAAAAAGCAAAAGAATCTGATTTAATTGTAATCGCAGCAAATGAAAATTGGAACAAAGATTTAACAGGTTCAAAGCAGTATTTATATAACAATGTTGGAATGGCCATTCAAAGCAGAATTCCAATCGCTAAAAGTTCTAACAGCGGTGTTTCTGCCATTATTGATAAATATGGTAATGTGTTAGAGGAAAGAATTGGTCGCAATAGTGGTTTGATCACGCAAAAAATTTCATTGGCTGGGAGGCAAACTTTTTATTCCATTATTTCAAGTTTATTTTATTGGATTTCAGTGCTTTTGTTTATTCCTATTTATTTTGTATTCTTTTATACAAGTTTGAAGACTTTTTTTGTAAAGAAAAGTTAAAAAATGTCTTGTATTTAAAGCAACCAAGATTATCTTTGACCGTCTATTTCAACAGACAACACATTATTAGTTAAAATATTTACTTCAGATGAATCGTACAAAATATATTTTCTTTCTCTTATTTTCCATGTTTTGCATGAACGTCAGTGCGCAAAATGAGAGCACTATTACTTTCCCAGTAACTGGAGTTTTTTCATTCGAACCTCAAGTTGGTCAAATCAAGGATTTCAACAAAGTGGTGATAGAATCAAGTGTTTTTTATTTGAAAATGAATGAACAAGTTGTGAGGTCTTACAAAGCAGTTTCAGAAATTAAAGGAGGTTTTTCAATTGAACAATTTTATCTTGAAAATCAAACTCCCAACCAAGCAATTGAGAGATTTAATGTTCAAATAACTGATATTACTGAAAATGAGTGTTTTTTCACTATTAGCTATCCACAAGGAAGTGAAAGAATCCATCTGATTAGAGAAAATTAGTTCTAAGATTTAATTTGAAATATGAAAAATTTATTAGTATATCTGTTCTTAATTTTTGTTTCAACTTCCGCATTTGCTGGAGGTGGAGGTGGGCCAACAACAGCACCAGCAGCTTGTAATTCAGCAACTCAGTTTTGTAATGACAATTCAACAACTTTTCCAAGTTTAACTGGTGTTCCAAGTTTAGGAGGAAATGGAATTTATGGATGTTTGGGTTCAACACCTAATCCTTCTTGGTATTATGTTACAGTGCAATCTCCGGGTAATTTATCGGTGACGATTTCTCAAACAAATACTTCTGGTGGAGCAATTGATGCCGATGCAATAATGTGGGGTCCATTTACTGACATAGCTACTGGATGTGCAAGTCTGTCAACAACTAACGACGTAGATTGTAGTTTTTCAACATCAGCCACTGAAACAATGGATGCTTCCAATGTTTTACCTGGTCAGGTTTATATAATTTTGTCTACCAATTATAACGGTGGTGCTGGTAACATAACCTTATCATCAAATGGTTCGGCCGGAATTAGTTGTGCATGTGCCGTCCTTACTGGTAACACTGGTCCAATTTGTCCTGGTGCAACAGTCAATTTAACCGCCTCTACCGTTGCCGGTGCTACAAGTTACACGTGGACTGGTCCGAATGGTTTTACCTCTAATCAACAAAATCCAACCAATGTACCTGTTCCTTCTGCGCCAGGTAGCTACAGTTATGAAGTAACTGTTATAGGTGGTAATGGTCAACCGTGTACATCTATTACTACTGTGGTTGTGAATGATCCACAAGTTGATGCCGGAATCGATCAAACTGTCTGTGCTGGTGACCCTGTAACTTTAGCTGGAGCGCTTGCCACAACTTATACTTGGGATAATGGGGTAACAGATGGTGTCGCTTTTGTACCTGTTTCAAGTGGCGTTTATACTGTTATAGGAACTACAAGTGGATGTACTGCAACCGATCAAGTTTTTGTTACTGTAACTCCACTTCCAATCGTAAATGCGGGCAATGATGTTGCGCTTTGCGCAGGTTTTTCGATCGTTTTGACAGGTGTTGGTTCTGGATTATCCTGGGATAATGGAATTACGGATGGAGTTTCATTTATACCAACTGCTACCACAACTTTTACCCTTACTTCAATTGTGAATGGGTGTACTGCAACTGATGATGTTGTCGTAACTGTAAATCTACTTCCAATTGCAAATGCAGGCCCTGATCAAGCAGTTTGTATTGGAAATTCTGTAAATTTAAATAGTACCGGACCTAATCCAACATGGACTGGTGGAATAACAAATGGTCTTGCTTTTACACCAAATGTTACCCAAACTTATACTTTAACTGTTGTTGATGCGAATCTTTGTACAAGTTCTGATGATGTTTTGATTACAGTGAATCTTTATCCAGTGATAAGTGCTGGTCCAGATCAAACAGTATGCAGCGGAACTACTGTTTCACTTTCAGGTTCTGGAGGAACTTCATATACTTGGGACAATGGTGTGTTAAATGGCGTATCATTTGTTCCAGCAGTTGGAACAATTACCTACACAGCAACCGATAATAATCCAACAGGATGTTCAGGCTCGGATCAAGTTACTGTTACTGTTAACCCATTACCAATTGTTAATGCAGGAATTGATACATTGATTTGTTCTGGAGTTTCATTAATTCTTGCGGGGCAAGGTGCAGTATCTTATGTTTGGGACAATAGTGTAATAAATGGTATATTGTTCACGCCAATCTCAACTGCTACATACAATGTTATTGGAACTGATGCCAATGGATGCGTAAACACTGATCAAGTAATTGTTTCAGTTACTCCAACGCCAATAGTTAGTTTTGTGGCAAGTGTATCTTCAGGTTGTGTTCCGGTTGTGGTTACCTATACAAACACAAATCCTGTAGCAAATACCTATTTATGGAATTTAGGAAATGGAGTAGCCTCTACAAACCCGAATACAGTAACAACAACTTATACAGGTATCAATTGCTACGATGTAACTTTGGTTTCGACTACTCCAAATGGATGTGTTGGTCAAACAACTATTAATTCAATTGTTTGCGCAAATGATAATCCTATAGCAGCTTTCACACCAGATCCAAATGTTTTATCTTTAATTGATACATACACTCAATTGATGAATGAAACGACTGGTGCTGAAACTTACTTGTGGAATTTTGGAGATGGAACTGGTACTTCATCAGATATCAATCCAGGACATTTTTTTCCATCCGATGAGCCAGGAAGTTATCAAATTACTTTAGTTGCTTATTCTATTTTTGGTTGTACTGATACTGCAGTTGTAAATATCGAAGTTCAAGATGCTGTTATATATTATG
>JBBALI010000065.1:0-13089 GCA_040403095.1 Crocinitomicaceae bacterium | reverse complement strand
TTGATTTTTTCTTTGGTTCTTTCTTTCTTATCAAGAAAAAAGAAAGAACAAATCTTTAATAGAACGACAATTTTTGTAATCGCAAAAAAATCTACTTACTTATCACCAACTTCTCCACCACACTACTTTTACTGCTCAAATCCGAAACAGTCACAAAATAAATCCCATTCTCCACATCCAACGCAAAAGAATTCAACTCTTTTGAAAACGCTTTTTCCTCAAAAACCAACTTCCCATGCACATCGCGCACTTCGAGTTGGAGCGGTTTATCACTCGTGATTCCTGAAATAGAAAAAATCCCTTTACTAGGATTTGGAAAAACCCGCACATTTTGCAATTCATTCTCCTCCAAACCTGCGCCTCCAATGACGGTTACATGCACCACATGATCTGTTTCTACGCCGTTGAACGTTTCTTTGGCGATGTAATCTCTGCTCGTGGGTGGTGTGACATAAATACCCGGCGCATTGGAAATGAAATCTAAATTATCTGTGTACCAATCAATGTCTAACCCAGTAAGCGCAGGACCGATGAGCACGCTGTCGCCATAGTAAACTGTGGTGTCGTGGTATTGCCAGAAGGGTTGGGTGATTTCTTCGACTAGGACGTCTTCAATGAAGTAGTAGGAAGCTAAACCAGTAGCCCACGAATCATTTACATTAATGGTGTCTGTTTGTGAATTCGGAAAAAAATTACCAATGACCAGATAATTTTCTGCACCGTTAGCTTGATAAATACCATTGATTTTGACCCAATTTAAGGTGTCATCTATAATGGGGTTTTCAAACTTCAAAACGGACGGGATAGTATTTAATAATGAGCAAAACTGTGTCGGACAATCAGTAGTATCCGAAAAATATTGTTTAAAAGCTAACCCAATATTGTTTATTGCGTACCTGCCTCCATAGTGACCATTTGCACGATTAGCCCAAAACTCAACATTGTAGTACTTATTGGCGTCCATATTACCGTTTATCTCCATTTGTAAATACTCACGATAGTCACCTCCGCCGTACATAAATAAACCAACGTATGCATCTCCAAAGTGAGGTTCTTGATAATTAGTCCAAAGTTGATTATTACTAATTTGTGTTGGCACGTTAAAAACAGAGTTTGTCGAACATCTATTAAGGTAATCTGCATCATTTTGAGGAGGAGATGAACATGAAACCGCATACCATAATTTAGCCGGACCGTCAGGACACTGACTATAGTTTTCAAAACTAGAATTAATCACCATATTCTGCGCTTTACCACCAAAACACAAAACAAGCAAAACAGTCAAACTAGCAATTTTCAACCATTCATTGAAAGGGTCAAGTTTTATTTTGGAAGTAAAATTATTAGTTAGTGATTGCATAAGTAATAATAGTAGAATGGCGCATCAATATAGCTAAATTCAATGCAGGAATTCAATTTCAAACGTAAAGGTATAAAATTCAATTGAATATCATTCAAAAATGAAGTTGATTTTTTAGGATACAATTACAACCTCACTTTTTCAAAAAACGCATCCAATTCTTGGTCGTTAATCGCTGAGGATGTAAAAATCTCCATCAATTTCGGACGTCCATCTTCTGCGTAAGCGTAAAATTCTGGCATTTGGTTTTCGATTTCTTCAATGCTTTTAGCGGAAGTGTATTCCACTTGAAAGGCTTTGCAAATGTTTTCGGCAGAAAATTGGTGGTTGAAAACGAAAAAATCGTCCAATTCCGCCGTGCTTTTGGGTCCTGGAATGATTTTAAAAATACCACCTCCCGCATTGTTGATCATGAAAATGCGTAAATTGGGCCTCAATAAATGGTTCCAAAGCGCATTACTGTCGTAGAAAAACGACATGTCGCCAGTGATGAGCGTGTGCCAAGTTTCAGGTTTCACAATGGCAGCGCCACAAGCGGTACTCGTGCTTCCGTCAATGCCACTCGTCCCGCGGTTGCATCTGTAATGAATGCTTTTCACAGGGTCAAAAAGTTGACAATAGCGAATCACCGAACTGTTCGCCATGTGCAATTCCGAACTTTCTGGAATGAAATCAAGTACGGTGTTGAAAACGGAAATGTCGCTAAAAACGGAATTTTCAGCAAAAAATGCCTGCGATTTATCTTGAATTAAATAGTCTTTTTGTTTCCACATCAAGCCATAGCGTGAATTGCCCGCGATTTCGAAATCCAAAATTTCTTTGAAAAATCGGTCTTCGTCCATCGGAATCGTGTGGGTCAAAGATTGATAAGTGTCCATAAACAAAAAGTCGTAGCCAATTTTGAAATGGGCTTTCGGCTGAAAAGTTCTCAAATACGTTTTGATGCGTTTTGAAACCACTGCGCCACCAATCGTAATCAATAAATCGGGCGCAAAATCTGCTTTTTCTGCTTCTGAAATCGAATTCAAAGAGCGATCAATGCAATGATTGAAATCGCTGTTTACCAAATTGGAAGTATTCTCCACCAAAATGGCTACGGAAGGATCTTTTGCTAAATCTGATAAAAGCCTTTCCAAGTTTGGATTTGGAGGCATTTGACCGCAAACAATCATTTTTTTGGAAGATTTTGACCAAATTTCTTTGATTTTTTCTCTTTGTCTGTGTGTCAATTTTGTATCAGGTTCCAACGCGAAAATGTTTTTGAAATCGCTGTTTGAAATCGCCAATTCTGATTGGTTGTACAAAGGTTCTGAAAATGGCAAATTGATGTGCACAGGACCCTTCACCTTGCCAGTCGCCGCATGAAAAGCCGCAGAAAGTTCGCGCGATAAAAACCAATTCAAATCTTTGCTTCCTTCGTTTTCAGGAATCGTCACTGAATATCTGATGTGACTTTTGAAAACTTCGTCTTGCACGATTGTTTGTCCATCGCCTTGATCTACCCACGCTTGTGGTCTGTCGGCGGTAAAAACAATCATCGGAATTTGTTGGTAATATGCTTCAGCAATCGCTGGATAATAGTTGAGTGGGGCAGAACCAGAAGTACACAAAATGCCGACTGGTTGATTCAATTGTTGCGCCATTCCGAGTGCGTAAAACGCAGCAGATCTTTCGTCTGGAACAACATGTGTTTGTATGTCAGGATGTTGATTGAAAGCAATAATCAAAGGCGCATTTCTAGATCCGGGAGAAATCACTACATGTTTCAATCCGAGTTCGATGCATTGAGAAAGTAAGATTTGAACTCCTTTTTTGGCGCTTGATAATATGGTCTGTGAATTTGACATCTTTGTTTGGTAATTTGATGATGTAAAGTTAAAAAAGAATTGAGCAAAATGATTCAAAGGTTTAAGTTTTGCATTCAAAAGTAAAACCGCACCAAAAGTTTCTTTTATTGACCAATTGATTTATTGCTGTTTTGTTAATTTGTAGTTTTTATTAAATTTATTTTTAAATAATTGTTTTGTAGTAGATTAGTAATATATTTTCCTTCAATTCATCATTTATTTTCCTAAAAAATTAACTTTTTTTAAATAAAATTTAATCATTTTTAAACACTTGTTTAAATTTGTTGTTTAATTTTGTGACCAAATAAGAAAACAATGAGTAAAGACACAACAACGGAAGCGAAAATCAAAGAAGCGGCTAAGCGGGTGTTTACGAATAAAGGTTTTGCAGGTTGTTCCTCCAGAGAAATTGCCAAAGAAGCTGGGATGAATGTAGCTTTAGTGAATTATTATTTTAGATCCAAAGAACAATTATTCAACGTTGTTTTTCACACAGTGATGGATGATTTCATGCTGTCGATGAAAGACGTTTTTAGAATGAAACAACCGTTGGAAACGAAAGTTCGCTTATTCATTGAAAGAGAATATGAATTTATCACCAAACACCCTGAAATCCCTGGGTTTATTGTTTCTGAAATGAATCGTTGCGAAAAGGGTGATTCCAACAAACAATTCATCATGGACGAAATCGCTGAAACGGGTATTTTTGAAGAAATGAACCAAGCGCAAATCAGGGGAGAAATGCGAAAAATTGATTTGTTCAGTGCGACGTTGATTTTGATGAGTAATTGTCATTTCCCTTTCATTGCCAAAGGATTGATGCAAGAAATTCACCACATCGACGATGAAAAATATGCGCAACAATTGGTTTTACACAAGCAATACGTAATTGAAATGATGATTGGCTATTTATTTCCAGCCAAAAAATAAATGTTAAACAAAGAATTAAAATTAGACTAGAATATATGAAAAAACAATGGCTCGGTTTGATGTTTGTACTCGGTACTTTTACCTTGTCGGCTCAGACATTAGATTTAGAAACGTGCTTGCGCATGGCTGATACTGCCAATTTATCGCTCAGAAATGCGAGATTGGATGTGGCAATCAACGACAAGCAAATTGATGCGTACATGGCAGCAAGATTACCAAAAGTAACTTTTACAGGAGATTACAAATACAATGCAATCATTCCTGGACAAGTTGTACCCGCTGCTTTTTTTGGCGGACAGCCAGGAACTTATTCAACTGTTCAATTTGGTGTTCCTTACAATTTAAGCAATACCGTTCAATTGCAACAAATTGTTTACAATCCGCAAGTAAATTATGGTTTGACAGCCTTGGCATTGAACCAAAAAGTGTTTGAAATTCAGCAGCGAATGACTGAACAAGAAATCAAACAACAAGTGGCAAGTACGTATTTCAATTTGCAAGCGATTTCAAAACAAGTTTCATTTTTGAATGAAAACATCGAAAATGTAAACAAATTGATTGCCAACATGGAAAGCATGTATCGTCAAGAAATGATTATCAGAACTGAAGTGGACAAATTGAATATTTCTCGCCTGAGTTTGGTTAATTCTTTGCAAACATTGAAAGCAACGCAAGAACAATTGGAAGCTTTGTTGAAAATTTTGATTGGATACGACGCTTCTCAAAAAATTGAATTGGCTTCAGATGATTTGGTTCAAAAATCAATTTTGGTGGATGGAACTTCAATCAATCGTCCAGAAATCGAGTTGTTGGGAATCCAAATGGATTTGAATCGCGAAGAAAGAAAAGGAACGAATATGGCGTATTTGCCAAGTTTGTCTTTTTATGCGGCGTATAATTATACCTACAACATGAAACCGGAAGACGATTTTAGAACAGGAATCGAATCTGCTTTTTTAGGTTTGCGTTTAGATTGGACTTTGTTTGACGGTTTGGAAAAATTCAACAAACAAAAAGTAAATGCTTTGACCAAAACCAAATTGGAAAATCAAAAAGAATTGGTTGAAAAGCAAATGAACATGGTGACTGAAAACGCTAGAAAACAAATTGACATTCAAGCGAATTCATTGGAGATTTCTCAAGAGCAATTGACTTTGGCGGATCGCGTGTACAAAATGACTGAAGCGCAATTCAAACAAGGGACAGTCAGTTCAAATGATTTAATCACGGCAGAAAATAATTTGCAACAAGCACAAACAAATGTGGTTTCAGCCTATGTCCAATTGAGACAAGCAGAATTAACCTATTTGAAATCAATCGGGAATATTAAATAAGGAGTTAAAATTTAAAACACATACTAAAAAATGAACAAGCGTATAATTATAATCGGAATCTCAGCAGTAGCTTTAGTTGGATTGACTGTGATGAAATTGATGTCAAACAAGCAAGCTGTAGAAAAGAAAATTTATATCCATGACATGGAAGCATCAGTATTGGTGGAAGCAACTTTGCCTTCGATGCATACTTTTGAAAGCTCTTTTTCTTTCTTGGGTACATTTGAAGCAGTGCGTCAAAATACCATCGGATCTGATGCAAATGGAAAAATTGTCAAATTAAATGTCGAAGAAGGAGACAAAGTTTCTCAAGGACAAATCATTGCGAAAGTAGACGACGAAATGCTACAATTGCAATTGCAAAATGCAGAAGTTTCTATCGAAGGTCAAAAAAATGATGACAGTCGTTACAGTAACTTAGCGAAAGACAATGCAGTGCCAGGCGTGCAAGTTGAGAAAACAAAATTAGGATTGCGTTCTGCAGAAATTCAGAAAAGACAAATCCAAAAACAATTGAAAAGTACCAATATCACAGCGCCTTTTTCAGGAGTAATCACCAAAAAAATGGTTGATTTAGGTTCAGTAATCGGTGCAGGTTCACCATTGGTTGAAATCACAGATATTTCATCTTTGAAATTGACGGTAAGCGTTCCAGAAAGAGACATTTTGAAATTCAAATTGAATCAAGCCGTTTCCGTAAGTGCTGACATCTACGGAAAAAGAATGTTTGACGGGAAAGTGACTAACGTGAGTGTACAAGCAGACAAATCACACAATTTCAAAGTTCAAATTACAGTTAAAAATGCACAACAAGAATTGATGGCTGGAATGTATGGATCAGTTTCGTTGAACAACAGCAAAAGCATCACGGCTCTTTCTATCCCAAGAAAAGCATTGGTTGGTTCTTCTAAAAATCCACAAGTATATGTGATCAGAAACGGAAAATCAATCTTGACTTCTTTCAATGCAGGAACTTCTGATGGAGATTTCATTGAAGTAGTAGACGGATTATTAAAATCAGACCAAATTATCACCAAAGGACAAGTGAATTTACAAAACAATTCGAACGTTAAAACGACTTCAAAATAATTTAAATCATGACATTAACAGAATTATCAATCAAACGACCTTCGTTTATCATCGTAATTTTTACGATTTTGATTGGAGGTGGATTGCTGAGCTACAATCAGCTGAGTTATGAATTACTCCCTGATTTTTCTCCGCCAATTTTAACCGTAACAACTGTTTATCCTGGAGCTTCTCCTGCAACAGTTGAAAGTCAGGTTTCAAAACCAATGGAAGATGCTTTGAGCGGATTGGAAAATATTTCCGAAGTAACCGCTTTTTCACTAGACAATGCATCCGTAATGTTATTGGAATTCAAAGCCTCGGCCGACATTGATCAATCTTTGGAGGACGCGCAACGAAAAATCAATAACATTCTCAATAATTTGCCTGAAGGAGCGCAAACTCCTGTGATTACAAAGATAGAGCCGAATGCATCTCCTGTACTTCAAGTAAGTGCGGTGGCGCACAATATGCCTGAAAGAGATTTCATGGAGTTGATGGACGATCAAATTTTACCGCAAATCAAACAAACGAAAGGCGTTGCTGAAGTGGTCGTAATTGGTGGTGAAAAACGTGAGTTTAGAGTCAATGTGGACAAAGACAAAATGAAATTGTATGGACTTTCGCTTAGCGGAATTAATCAAGCGGTGAGTTCATCAAATGTTGAATTTCCTACTGGAAAATTGAAAGACAATTCAGAACAAATGACTGTTCGTTTGGCGGGAAAATTCAAAACGGTTGCGGATTTACGTAATCTAATCGTTTCTGCCAATGGAACTTCAACTGTTCGTTTGGGTGACGTTGCTGATGTAGAAGATGGTTCACAAGATCAAGTTACCGTTTCTCGATTCAATGGCGTAAATGGTATCGGTTTGAGAATTAAAAAGCAAAGTGATGCGAATGCGGTGGACATGGCGCGTGCGACAAAAGACAAATTCAAAGACATTGAGAAAAAATACAGCAAAGAAGGGGTGAAATTCACTGTTGCGACGGACACTTCTATTCCAACAATTGATTCTGTGGATGCGGTAATTCATGATTTAGAATTGGCAGTTTTGTTGGTAGCAGCTGTAATGTTGCTTTTCTTGCACAGTTTGCGAAATGCATTCATCGTCTTGATTTCCATTCCAGCTTCGTTGATTTCTACGTTTGTTGCCATGTATCTATTGGGTTATACTCTAAACTTGATGACTTTGCTAGCAATGTCATTAGTTATCGGAATCTTGGTGGATGACTCGATTGTGGTTTTGGAGAATATTTACCGCCACTTGCAAATGGGCAAAAATCGCCGTCAAGCAGCGTTGGATGGTCGAAATGAAATTGGATTTACAGCCTTGGCAATCACCTTGGTGGATGTCGTCGTTTTCTCTCCAGTAGTATTTATTGAAGGAACAATTTCTGATATTTTGCACCAATTCTCTATAGTCGTCGTTGTTTCAACTTTGATGTCCTTGTTTGTATGTTTTACCTTGACACCTTGGTTGGCCTCTCGATTTGCGAAAGAAATACATTTAAATCCGAAGAATCCATTTCAAGCAGTTTTGCTTTGGTTTGAAAGAAGAGTCACACTTTTTACACAACAATATGTGAAATTGGTTGGTTGGTCTTTACGTCACAAAATCATCGCGAGTTTATCGGTGATTGCTATATTCTTTGCAAGTATGGCGACCATGGGATTGGGAATTGTAGGACAAGAATTTGTTGCTCAGGGAGATCAAGGTAAATTCATGATCAAATTGAAATACGATAAAAGCACCACTTTCGAAGAAAACAATGCTACGACTTTAGAAATTGAGCAAATGATTTTGGCTCAAAAAGACATTGTTGACATTGTTTTTGCCAATGTAGGTGGACCAAGTTCTGGAATGGGTGCGGCTTCTTTTGGAGCAGAAAACAAATCTGAGTTGACTGTGAAAATGAAAGAAGGCAAGCAAAAAGATTATCCAACGATGAAATACATGAATGAAATTCGAAATAAAATCGAAGCGAAATATTCAGGTATTGAAGTAAAAGCGTTGAATATCGGGATGGTTGAATCTGAAGAGGCACCAATCGAAATCTTCTTATCGTCTGATGATTCTGAATTATTGATGAAAGAAGCAAGAAGATTGAAAACGGCAATCATGGCAATCAAAGGAGCCAAAGATCCAACGATTTCAACGGACGACATCACTCCAGAAGTGCGAATCGAATTGGATCGTGAAAAAATGGGTCAACTTGGCTTACCAATCGCGATTGTCGGAATGCAGCTGCAAAACGGATTGACTGGAAACGACGATTCTCAGTTCGACGACAAAGGTCAGGAATACGACATCAGAATCATGATGGATAAATTTGACCGCAAAAATGTGGACGATGTGAAAAATATAACTTTCACAGCAAATGATGGAAAACAAGTTCGCTTGAGCGAGTTTGCTGATGTGACTGTAGAAAATGGAAATGGTTCATTGGAGCGTAAAAATCGTATTTCAAACACAACGATTCGTTCTTATGTATTAGGAACTGCTTCTGGAACAGTTTCAGCAGAAATTGACAAGTATTTGGAGAAAAATCCTTTAGATAAAAATATCAGAATGCTTTGGGGTGGAGAAGTAAAACGCCAAAAAGAATCATTTGGAGCTTTAGGAACAGCGATGGGAATTGGATTGATTTTGGTTTATTTAATCATGGTTGCCTTGTATGACAACTTCGTGTATCCATTCGTAGTGTTGTTCTCGATTTTAGTTTCATTGATTGGAGCGATTTTAGCATTGAATTTGACTTCTTCAAGTATGGGTATTTTCACCATGTTGGGAATGCTAATGTTGCTCGGACTCGTCGCCAAGAACGCCATTTTGATTGTCGATTTTACGAATCACTTGAAGGAGAAAGGATATTCGACCTACAACGCATTATTGGAATCGGTGAGCGAACGTATGCGTCCAATCTTGATGACAACAATTGCGATGGTTGTGGGAATGATTCCAATTGCAACGGCAACTGGTTCTGGTGCAGAATGGAAAAATGGCTTGGCGTGGGTATTGATCGGAGGATTGACAAGTTCAATGTTCTTAACCATTATCGTAGTGCCAGTTATGTATTATTCTGTTGACAGAGTAAAAGATAAAATTGCTTCATTTCGTTCAAAAAAGAAAGCGGAAGACGAAGAAGATTTGACAATGATTACTGAATAGTAGTAAAGCAAAATAGAGTAGAAAGGACTTCAAATTTAATTTGAGGTCCTTTTTTTTGTGCATTAAAAAAGGACAGCAAAAATTCTACTGTCCTTGGATATTGTTTTATTTCAAGATTAAAATCTCAGGTGTTTCACTGTATTACCGTTGTTTATCAATTGTTTCAGCGATAAAATCCCCATGGCTAAATGTCTGTCAACAAATTCTGAAGTCACTTTTGAATCGCTTTCAGATGTTTTTACGCCTTCTGGGATCATCGGTTGGTCAGAAACCAAAAGCAATGCGCCCGTTGGGATTTTATTAGCAAAACCAACAGTGAAAATCGTTGCAGTTTCCATGTCGATTGCCATCGCACGGATTGAATTCAAGTATTGTTTGAAATCATCGTCGTGTTCCCAAACTCTTCTGTTTGTAGTGTAGCAAGTCCCTGTCCAATAATCAAATCCAGCATCACGAATTGTTGTAGAAATCGCTTTTTGCAAAGCAAAAGATGGCAATGCAGGAACTTCAGGCGGAAAATAATCATTGCTTGTTCCTTCTCCTCGAATTGCAGCAATCGGAAGAATTAAATCGCCGACTTCATTTTTCTTTTTCAACCCGCCGCATTTCCCTAAGAATAAAACCGCCTTTGGTTTAATGGCAGAAAGTAAATCCATCACTGTTGCAGCTGAAGCACTTCCCATTCCAAAGTTAATCAATGTAATTCCGTTGGCAGTGGCACATTGCATTGGTTTTCCAATTCCTTTGATTTCAACTTGGTTTTCTTCAGCAAATTTGGTGACGTAATTCAGGAAATTACAAAGTATGATATAAGATCCAAAATTTTCGAGTGTTTCACCTGTATATCTTGGTAGCCAATTGTCTACAATTTCTTTTTTTGTTTTCATGGTTTGTTTTTCATGGTTTAATTTCTGTAAAATAGATGCTAATTCTTGATGATTTTCACAGACTTATGCGTGTTTTGAGATTCAATTGTAAGTTGATAAATTCCTGCAGCAAATTCAGATAAATCAATTTTTTCTTGAGAGTTACCTATTTTCAAATCAATTTTTTTGATTTCTCGGCCAGTTATATCTAACAATCTAACAATTGTTTTTTCTTTGCTTTGAAGTACTAATTGAATGTAATCATTCGTTGGGTTTGGGTAAACAGAAATCAATTCAAAATCATTTTCACTAATCTCCAAAGGACCATTTCCGACTTGAATATTTCCTTGATATGCTTTGAAATTTTGTTTGGTTACAGTGACAGTCAATGGTAAATCAGAAGTTAAAATAGGAAGCATAAAATCCATATTTGCAATATACGCTTTACTTGTAATTAGTAAACTGTCGTTTTGTGATATTGCAATGGTTGCAAGGTATTCATTACAAAAAACACTGATTGTTGTTTCATTTTGATTGATTTGAGTAACATGATTTACAACCAATTCCTGTGTTATTTTATTTCTAAATACTGTCGATGGATCTCCAAAAAGTACCCAAGTTTGCATCACTTCTTCTCCGTCAGTACCTGAATAATTTTCCAACATACTTAATTGTGCATTGTAAAATAGTCCACCCAAGGTGATTTTTTTGTTACTTGGATAGGATTCTGTTAAAATCGAAGTCATTTCGTCTTGCGTTTGCATAGGTGGTGCCCACGACATGAGAATTGAAGAACCACAAGCGCCAATTGCACCAGTTGGAGAACCGTTTTTGCTCGCTCTTAACCAAGTTTCTGACAAACATGTGCCATAAATAAATGTTCCATTGTTACAAGCAACAGATACCACAAAAGGATATTTGCCATTGTTCAGGGCGTTGTTTACATTTAGAGAAGTGAATCCTCCAGTTACCATTTCATTGATATCACCATGTCCAGTGTAGTTGAGCAAACCAATTCCACTATTCAATGCGGGAAGAATAATTGCTGAATTTGGGCTACCTGCGTCGTCTAGTTCTCCGCGCGATCCATCGTAAAATTCATAGACTTGATTGTATCCATAATTTGTCAACTGATTTTTGATATTTCGAATGTGCTGCCAATCTTCTTCATTGTCATCACCAATTCCCGCACCTTCGCTTGATCCTATTCCCATTGCATTTGTCATCCAATCTCCAGCAGAAGGATTTTTTTCGTATTCCAAAACGCGATCAACCATGTTTTTGATTTGTGCGGTATTTCCAGAAAATCGACCTACAAATAATTCAGGATAATAATCCGTGCCAGCCAATTGACCATAATAAGTGTCACTGATTATTTCTTCACCTCCTGAATTTCCGTAAATATATGCTGGTATTTCGGCATTGTCTCCAACCAACAATAGATAGAGTAAAGCAGGATTGGTATTATATTCATTGAAAATGTAATTTTTAATCGAATTAGAAGAGGTTCCAGTAATTGAAGTACCAATAATTTTTGTGAAAATCCCCTTTTGATTTTTCCAATTGACAAATGGTTGCATCATTTCAAGAAGCGAATCTGGGCAAATGACCAATAAATCGCCATTTTCCTCAATTGAGTTATATTTTTGTGTTTTGGCATTTACGAAAAACGAGTAATTGAAAGGATCAGCCTTTGAATCAGTTAATATTTCATTTATTCCTTGCTCTTTTTTATTATAGTGCAATTTGATTTTAATATTTTCATACACACGTATTACTTTTGATACAGGGTTGTATTGATAAGGAAAAACAGTAATATTAACGCCTCTTTCAGCTCTGAGGATAAAAGGATTGGTGATATCAGCTAAATTACCAGGATAAAAATCAGCTTTGGAGTATGTTTCTCCAAATTGATATTCAATTTTTGATGGATCAATATTTCGTTTTAGATTTCCTTTTGAAGGTAAAACATTTGCGTTTTCGATTTCATAAAAGTTGTCATATATCACTTCAATACTAACATTTCCTTTATCAGGAATCAAAATTGAAGTGCTAAATTTAGGTAAAGCAGGTGCTCCTAGTTTGTCAGTCGTGTTTTTGAAATTAGATTTAAAATTGATATATGGAATAGAATTTAATTCAATTGTTTCTAATTTATTGCTTTCTAGCTTATGTTCTAAAACAGTTTCAGAATCATTATCACTTAGAACAATAAAATCTTGCCCAAATAAAAATGGAGAAATTAAAAGTACAATTGAAACAAGAAATGCTGACTTCATTATTAGTTTTTGTTCACTAAAATACAACAATTTATTAGAAAAAACGATGATTTTATGTTTAAACAGTAATTTTTAATATCAAACTATCAATTTTAAAAAGGTTTCTTTCTTTTCAATTAAATGAATTTGAAATTCATTGTTATATATTTAACGATATGATATTGAATTAATATTAAAATCTCAATGTGGATAAAAAAAGCCTAATCAATTGGGTGGATTTAAATTTTCGTTG
>JBBALI010000064.1:0-13174 GCA_040403095.1 Crocinitomicaceae bacterium | reverse complement strand
AAGGAAAAGACAAAAAGATGGTTAGGATTAATCAGCAATGAAACGAATAGGAAATCAAGAAAGTTTCTATTTGATTATACTGATTTGAGCATTATTTTGAACTAATTAATATAAAGAGCTCTTTACTAATTGTGCTTGCCTTTTTTTGATTCTATTAATATTTGGTTTTTAAATTGTTAACTGTTTTGAGTTTTAAAGTTATTATATAGTCAAATTAAATTCAAATACTTTTTCAATAATTTTTTGCTTTTAATATTTTTCACTAAATTTCTCGTAAATTATTCAATCTAAATACTTTAAATATGAGAAATAAAATTTTACTAAAATTGGCTTTCATTTGTGTTTTTAGCCATTTTGCACATTGTCAAAACCCTAATAGTCCTAGCATAGTTCACCTAGATTTTAAGTCGAAAAAATTCGTTGATACTGATTTTAACACAATAAAAAAGGGAGATTTTTATCAAGTACAAATAGATTGTATCAATCTTAATTTATACAATGTATCCATTGAGAAAAAAGATAGTAATTATGTTTCAAATATCACTTTTCCAAACATTGAAATGTTGGGAGTAGATCAAATTACAAAGTTGTCATCGAGTATTATATCTTCCACAAGTTCTAGTGTTAGGTCACGACTTCAAACTGCCAAGAAAACTATTGAAGATTATCAAGCTGTCATCAAAGCACATAACCTCCAAATTGAAGAATTGAATTCAGATAGGAAATTTATTTCAGATAGTTTAGGCAAATTAAGTAAAAAAGGATTTTTGCCAGATTCAATTCAAGCTATCGAAAAACTGGAATTAAAAAAAGATCTTAGCTTTATTGATGTAAAAGTAGAATTTGCAAAAGAAGAAGTCAGAGTAATGAACTTTGAAATAGATTCATTAAAAAGATGGATTTCGATACAAGAAATAGTTATTGCAAAATCTGGACCTGATCAGTTGGTTTTAGATTTGATTGCTGAAAATAAAAACGAGATAAAATTAAAGTTGACAAGTTCGAAATCCGTTTTTGAAGAAATCAATAAAATGGTAAGTTCTCTGACTTTAAAAGGATTAACTTATTTGGAATCTTTGAATGAAAAGAATGAATCGTCATTATTCATAAGTAATGAAGAAATTCAATTTAATCAGATACAACGAAATTCGAAAAATTATAGAGACCAAATTGATGAACGAATTGATGAAATTGTGAAAATTGACACAAGCTTTTCACAGTTAAAAAGATTAGACAAAGATGTTTTTGAAAAAAATCAACTAGTCAAAAAAGCATCAGAGGAATTGACTCTGTTAATAAAGGAGTCAAAAGCAGTTCTGGAAAAAGAAGTTAGCAAAATTAGTGAGACGAAAATCAATGAATTTTTAATCGGGTTAATCAATTTTGAAAACAACAGTGAACGTCAATATTTGTCATTACCAATTCAACACAATGGTGATTTGAATCAATTAAAAGTGGAAATTACGCCAAAAAAACCAGAATATGGTCCTTCTTATAAGGTTGAATATCAATTTCCTGCAAAGAAATTCTATGCTGGTATAGGAGGAGGTTTTTATTACGCAACAAGCATGAGAAATGATGTATATAGTTCAAGAGAGGAAAAGGTATCTGATTCAATATCTGATTTTTATGTTGTAAATGAAAATCAAAAGAAGGGTGAGATAGGCTTCAATACATTGTTACATGTAGGAACGAAATTGTTTAACTGTAACTCAAGTGGTGGTAGAAATTTGTTTGGACTTCACGCAACAGTTGGACCATCAATTTCTTTGAATGCATCACCTCAACTTCGCTTATCAACGGGTGTTGGATTTTCAATAGGAAAAGAGCGAAATATGATGACAATAGATTTACTTACCATGACTGGATATGTTCAAAGATTGAGCAACGTTTTTGAAGAAGGAGTTGCTTATAATCTAAAACCAGAGCAACCAACCGTATCAAAGTTGCGAAGTTCATTTGCAATTGGTTTGGGGTATATTTATAAATTTTGATTCTATTTTTTTGTACATTCACCAACAAATAAAAATTTCGCTTAACATTATACTGCTTTTCGTTGAAAACAAAATTCATACACATGCAAAATATCCGAAAGTTAAAATATTGTTGAATTGACTTTTATGAAACAGAAAAAATATTCGTAGGTGGGAATAATATTAGGACAACTGCTGCAATGGATGTTATGATTGAGTTTATGAAAAAAGCCAGTACTTTTTCAATGCACAATTTTGTGATATCAAATTGGGGCGAAATCAATAATCAAGAAGATATGTTTTAGACAGATCTTTTAGATTATTGATGTGGCTTGCAGTCGCGCAAAAGAAAGTGCTATAATTATCGAATATATTTCTGATCCGGAATCGGTAGAAGCTACTTTGTTGGCGAATTATTAGTTAGAAGAGAGAGAGAAATTGAGATTGGTTAAAACATTTGGAATTAAGGAACATGATAAACATAGACATTTTAACTCATTTTGAAGAGTCAGTAACGGAAAATGGGATTACCATTTTTAGATTAAAGGGGGATGAAAGAAATGCATTTTTTGCAAAACTCCCTCAACCTTTTAGATGTCTGTATTTGACTGATGAAGATTTGGATTGGCGCACTGCTGAGTTTACTACAACGAGAGCAGAAGAAATAGTTGAGAAAATTCCTGATAATCCATCTATTATGTCTGGCGAGTTTTCAGAAATTTTATGTTATTACATAATTCCAGAAAGGTATTTACCGACGTCAGATTTGAGGCCACCAAAATGGAAATGGAAAGAAAGCAAAAATAACCCAGCCCATTTTACCGATGTCGTTCTTTTCTGTCAAAATGATCCAGAAAATCCAAGTGAGGAGGATAGTTTGATTTCTATTGAATCAAAGGCTAAAGCTACTAGACCAACAAGCACTGAGAGCGCTCTTCAAAAAGCAATAGACGATGCTAATAAAGACTATGTAAGTCGTTTAGGTGAAAGTTTGTTTCATATTAAGACTCGGTACAAAGATGATAAAAATGCCGAAGCTGTGAAAAAATTGGATCGCTTTATGGATGCAGCTAAATATCCAACATTCTTGAAACATTTTAAAGCGATAGCAACAGTTGATGATGCGTTTGCAGATACTCATATTGAAAACGTTACGACCATTCCAACTGACATTATAAATACTTTCGAAATCATTTTGATAAGAATTGAAAATTTGAAGGCGGCTTATGAGGAAACATACAATCAAATCTTGACCACATGATTTACCCAGAACTTAAAAAATGGATTGCTCAATCAGAATCATGGCAGGCGTTTATCGATTATAATATTGCTAATGAAGAACAAGCGAATTATACTTTTTATAATCGACCAAATGATTTTTACATATCTCTTTTGACCAAGTTGCAAGATGTTCTAGAGGAATTTGGAACAGGAGAAACAGCTAGCATTAAGAGAGACTTCTTATCAATCGCTAAGGGGTTAGAGGTATACTCATTGCGGGGGAAGAGAGAAAATTTTTCTGGAGTGAATTACAGTCGAAATATGTTGTATGTTGCTTCATTGTATTATTTGGCAGATTTTCCAGCGACGTCATTTTTATTACTTAAACAATTCCCTTCAGAAGTATTTCAAACCGATATTGAAAAATTCATTTACTATTTCTTATCAAGAAATTATTCAAGGAAGGAAGGGCAAGAAAATCAATACTTTCGATTTATTTTAGAATATTTAAGGGAAGGAAATGTTGAGTCTATTAATTCATTACGTGAAATTTTCAACAAGATTCTTTTATTGGGTGATGATATTCAGAGTCATTTATTTGTCCTTACTTATGTTGCAAGGTCTATTCTGAAGAAGTTCTTAACCAATAATTTGTGGCACGATTTATTAGAGTATGGACCAGAAATTGATTGGAAGGCTTATGTTAGATTTAATATCGCCAAAAGACCACAAATTTGGAGCTTTTTCCCTTCTCAACAAACAGCTATTCGAAATGGATTACTGACTTTTGAGAAGGCGTTTAGTTTGCAAACCCCAACGAGTTCAGGAAAAACATCTATTGCTGAATTAGTAATTTACAATGAAATATCAAAAAATCCAGATAATAAAATACTCTACCTAGCTCCTTTTCGGGCACTAGCGTCAGAATTGAAGAGCAACTTAGGAAGAAATCTTACTTCCAAATTGGGAATCAATGTTAAAACAATGTATGGAGGGAATATCATATCTGACTTTGATAGGATAAGTATTGATGAAGCAAATGTTCTGATATCAACGCCTGAAAAATTTATGGCTATTGAATTGGGCTTATCTGGTATTCTTGATGATTTCCAAATAGTTATTTGTGATGAAGGTCATTTGATAGATAATACAACCAGAGGAATAAGTTATGAATTGCTTCTTTCCCGTCTGAAAAACAACACTTCTGTAGAAAGAAGGTTTGTCTTTTTATCGGCGATTATACCAAACATTGAGGTGATTAATTCTTGGCTTGGGGGAACAGATAATAATATTGCTCGATCTGACTATCGTCCTACCGAAATTGAGTTGGCATTTCTAAAAGAAATAAATGGAAATTTATACAATTTGGAAATTAATCCAAATGATGAGTTCCCAAAAAAATACCTTCTCAACAGTTTTCTTTCACCTCAAGATTTAGCTTTAAAATCGGGTACTTATAATCTTGGAACATACAAATCGAAAGCTGTTTCGGCTGCACTTAAATCCTTAAGTTCTGGTGCAGTAGCCATATTTGCTCCAACAAAAAGTTCGGCTCAAGGAGTTGCAGGATTAGCATCTGAAGTTATAAAACAGGGTAAAACTTCGTTACCGAAAGCTATAAGCTACTGTGATGAATTGGAAATACAGAAATTGATTCAATACTTTAGGCATATTTTCGGAAATGATTTTCTGTTAACGAAATGTGCTGAAAATGGTTTTTTATATCATCACGGTGATTTACCCCAATTCGTTCGTGAACTAATCGAAACAATGGTCCGAAGCGAGAAAGTAAAGTTGCTTATTTGTACCACAACTTTAGCAGAGGGGGTTAATCTTCCAATAAAAACATTGGTTATAAGTTCTGCTAGAAGATTTGATGAGCGAAGGGGATATCTTATGCCACTTGAAAAACGTGATTTAAAAAACTTAATAGGAAGGGCTGGGAGAGCAGGAAAAGAGACTAAAGGAACAATAATTGTTGTTAACCCTAGTGACCAACCAATACTTGCAGATGTAATTGCTAATAGAGATTTGGAGGATGTTAAAGGCTTTTTATATTATGTTGTTGATGTCATTCAGGATTATTTAGTAAGAAATAGGACTCAATTGAGTAATGAGATGTTGGATCAATTGAAAGAATCCGACCAGATTGATAATTCAATCATTCAGCTTCTAGCGGAGGACATATCTGTAGAAGAATTAGACGAAGAAGTAAGTTCACTTATTCAAAACACTCTAACTTACTATCAAAGTGACGATAAACTTAAATCTCGTTTAAGCGAATTATTTAAGCTTCGATCAGAAAAGTTGAAGCCCATAGTTGTAAGTGGTAATCTCAACTTAATAAAGAATACAGGAATTCCATTAAGGTCTTTTGATTCGATTGAGAAATTAATTGATTATGATCAAGATTTTTTGGCGGAAGTAAACAATGCTTTGGATTCTCAGTGGATTGATTTCATGTTTGATGTTTTATTTGAAATAGATGATTTTAAAGAAAGTATACCCTTAGGTCTGGAAAGAGAAACATTGATCGAATCTTTGACTGTATGGATAAATGGAGGTTGGTATCATGACGTTGCAAGAGAAATTAATATTTCTGTTGATAACGCATTAATACTAGTGAAGTACTTTGAGTATGAATTGCAAAATTTTGTTTCTTCAATTATCAAGTATATAGAAATCAAGCGGCGAGAGTTAATCAAAAGTACTTCTGAAGTTGTATCATACTGGCCAAATTATGTTACTTACGGTGTTAATAGCAGTCTAAAATTGGAGTTAGCCGAAATGGGAATTCCTGATAGAATATTAATTGAAAAAATTGCAATCTGGTATGATGAAAATCAAAATGATTTTGATAAAACTGAAACTCAATCGACAAGACTTATTATTATCTCGAATCAAATTTGGATACTTAATTATTTGGAGGGAAAGGTGCCAGTCATTTCAATGAATTTATTGAGGGATTACCTTTAAAGAGGAACTTAAATGTTTAAGGATATATATAACAAATATGATCTTCTTCTTCCTTCAAAATTTGATGGAGGGTATTTAGTTATTGCTCTTTATGAGAAAATTAAAAACGGAGAAATTGAAGAGTATTTTACGCAAAGAGATGTAACGGATATTTTAAGGGAAATTAGTATTACTTTTAATCAAGACACTGTCCGTCAATGGAACGGTATTAAGGAAAACTTATTCCATTATTTCATTCGGAGCCATCCAGACGAACCATGGAAATATTATTTAACAGACTATGCCCGGAATGTGGTGGATTTGATGTTGAATAAACTTGAAAATCCATACAAAAACCATCCTCTAAAGAAAAGCGTTCAGGATTCATTTTCTGTTCTTCCAAATGAGATTCAGACAATTGATCAATTGGAACGAAAGTTTGGCAGAATCTTTATCCAAGGTTCCAAAAAAATCATTTTAGATCATCTGGAAGCCCTTGAAGACGAATTGCGCAAAGCTTACTCCGAACTCAATACTATTTTACAGAAAGATGAAAATAATGCTACTGAGTTGGTGAAACAGTTTGCTATTGTTTTTAGACAGTTTGGCGATCGCGCGGAAGACATTACTGAGGCGATTATTTCAAAGGATCAATTTTTGAGTGATTTACGTGATGTTGTCGATGTCTTCTATTCAAGAATACACGAAGGTTCAGAACAGCGATCAGATTGGGAGAAAGCAAGGGATATTTATACCGATTTGCAGGAGTTTTTTAGTACAGTTGATAGCAAAGTAAGGTTGATTAGAAGACAGATCAATCATGCAAGTGAAAAATTGACAGAATTGCAGGAACAGTTTTCATCAAGAGCAGACTTCCGACTAAAAATTAAAAAATTGCACCGACTGATATTAGAGAATGCTTCTTATACGGAAAAAGGTGTACTTCTCAACGAGAATTTCCCTTTAAAGAAGTTGATCAATGAAAATCATTCGTTGTTATTTCCTAAGTATTCTGAATTTGGTGATCCTGAACCTAATTTGCTCATTACAATTCAGCCCGATGAAGATTACGAACGTGAGGAGAAACAAAAGATTGACCATGAAATCGCTAGACAAGAATTGATCAATTCCTGGGTTCAGAAATCAAAGTCATTGTTGGCTGATCAAGGTCAATTATCAATCAATGAGTTAATGGAAAATGTTCTCCAAAAAGAATCGGATTTATCAATAGCCTATCAAGTGGTTTCTCAAGTCATTGCGTATGTATCGGAAAACAAAGATGTAAATGTCGATATTGAATGTAAATTATTGTCTGTACAAAATCAAAACCTTGCATTATGGAAAACGAAAATCCTGAAATAATTGACTTTTCTTTTCTTTCAGACGAAAGTGTAGAAAAGCATTTTGCGGATATAAATATTTTTCTTCTATCTGGAAAGCATATTGATAACAGGGATTATACAATGTTTAGAGTCTTGGAAGACTATGTAGAACATTGGAAATTCTTTTATGCTCAATTATACCAGTTGAATTTGATGTCTGATTTGTTAGACGGAAACAAATGTTTTTATCTGGAGTTTAGAGAAGCAGGTAAAGGAAAAATGAGTGATCCAAAACGACACAAGGAATTAACCGAGTTACAGACGTTAATCGGTTTAATGCTGTTGGATATGTATCTTCAAAAGTACTTCGAAGAAGAAAAAACAATCACTTGGAATGATCTTCAGATACAAATATTGGAAAGCGATCATCAAGAAGCCTATCAACGTATTTTGTTTAATGATTTAAGAGATTCGTATGATGAAAAAGAATGGAATGAGGTAAAGGGAAAGTTCACTAGAACGATTGATAGTTTTGAACGTTTGGGATGGGTTGAAAAGCAATCTGGAAGAAATGAGGATATCGTTTTCGAAATCAGACCAGCAATTTATCGACTAGCAAAAATGTATGAGAATGAACTTCAGAATTTTCCAAGTTTCAGTCAGAAATTAAAAAAGAATGAAACGTTATGAATTATCCAAGCATTTACTCGCTATCAACGGTGGGGATTCTGAAACATTATGTTCATGATTATCTTTTTCATCCGAAAAGAACCGATTTTATTGGGGCAAACGGAGTTGGTAAATCAATTCTTGCGGATTTATTGCAATTGATATTTATTTATGATAAAAGTTTAATCAAGTTTGGAACAGATGGTGTTAAAGAAGAAGACCGACAAATTCATACACTTCCATATAAGACTACACACGCCTATTGTTTTTTAAATATTGAAGTTGAAGCAGGTAAGTTCATTTTAATTGGAATACAGATTGGCAATCAAAAAGGGAAAAGAATCATTCCTTTTGTTATTACCAAGCAGGCAGATATTCAATTAAAGGTTGAACAATTGACATTGAGCAAAGATGAGGTATTGTTTGCTGAAGATTTAATAAAAAGAAACGAATCCAGTTCTGAAATCCCCGACTTGAATGAATTGACTGAATTGATTCATCAAAAACACCAACTTAGGCTCAACTCTTTTAAAAATAATGATGATATTTCAGACTATTATCGATTTCTATATGATAAAAACATTCTGCCTCTCAACTTAAACCAGGAGAAAAACTTGAAAGCGTATGCCAAAGTCATTCAATCGTTTTCAAAAGCTAAAACACTAAATTTGAGTGGGAATCATGCATCCAGAAGTTTAAAAGAGTTTCTTTTTGAAGAATCGGATGAAGATATTTTCATAAACTTTCAAAAGGAAGAGACGCAACTTGTAAAGATACTGAGAGAGTATCAAAGTTTGAACAAGGTCATTGAGACATTGAATGAGAAACAGAAGAAGTTAATAGACCTCAGGAGTCTAGAGCAATCCTATAATGAAAGCTTCAAACAGTTTAAGAAAGCAGAATTAAACAATGAAAATTTAGAATTGAATCAGCTGACCAAACAAGAAAAGTCTTCTGCTAACCAATTGAAACATAAAAACGAAGAGTGTGAATCGGTTCAAAAGGCTTTAAAAAAACTACCTGATTTACAAGCTAGGATTAAAGCATCTCATGAAGAGGTAGAGACGTTCCTTTTTTCCTTTAATCGATTTGAAGAACTCTCAGCTAAAACAAAATCGCTCCAAGAGGATATACAAACACTTCAAACGCTAGATTTCCTTTCTTTGGACGAAGACTGGAAAAATCAGGTTTCAAGGATTGATATTTCTATTCGCAGTATAGAAAATATTAAGAAAGACAGTTCTTACGTTAGACCCTATTTAGAGAAATACCCGTTGTTCGAGAATCTCACAGCTACAAGGGAAGAGCAAAAACAATTGTTGGACAATCTTAGATTATATGCAAAGACTGAGTTAGAGGAAAAGGAAAGACTATTGCCTTTGTTAACTGAACAAAATGAGAACAGTCTAATTAGTTGGTATATTCGATCACTACCTGATGTAAGTAACGAGCAATTACAAGCATTGCTGTATTTTTCTTCTTTGCCAACTTCTCGAACAGATTATCCCGAAAACAAAGCTAGATATATTAATGCTGATGAGTTTCTTAAAAATTTCAAATCAGAGTCAACTGAAAACGGTATTTGGTTAAAACTGGGGGCAATATCTGAATTCATTGCGTTTCAATCAGATGCCAATTTATTGGGAAATAAAGTAGACCTTCAAAAGTCGGTTCAGCAATTAGTTGAAAAACTAAAAGGTGAAATCCAATTATTAAAGAAGAAACTTCAGATATTCAACGATATTTCAGAAGGTAAAAGTTATGATAGTAACCTCGTAAAAGAATTCTTCGAAGTGACATTAATGGAGGCTAGTTTAATCGAGAACTTGAAATCTGCGATTGCTTGTATCCTTCAGGTGGGAGAAAAGATTCTTCAATTACAGAATGAGCTAAAGCAGTCAGAAGAAGAATTGCAAAATCTTCAATCTAAGTTCCAAACAAAAACAACAGAACCAACATTGATAAAACAAGAATTGGTAGCAATTCTAAAAATTTGGAATGGTCGGAGAGAGAAAGCTGCGAAATATTCAGGTATCAAGGAAGCACAACGAGATTCTCTTGGCAATGAAAAAACACGTCTGGAAAATGAATCACAAACACTCCTCATTAAACTCAATAACCAACAAAAACAATTAGAGGCATTAAGTAAATCCTATCAGAAAGAGTTTGGAGAAGATTTTTCAGGTTTTGGAACCAATAAGCTAGATATTGAAACTATTCAGTCTAAATACGAAGAAGAATTCGAAGAATATATGCTTAGATATATTGGAGTCACTCATGCGTTTGAGGAGACTTCAAACGAAAAGAACACGGCTGTTCAATTGTCTATTCACAATCATGTCTATTCATTTAAACAATTGGAAGAAGTCTTACTTGGAGCAAAAATTAAGACAACAGATGAGATAACAACTGCCCTTCAGGAAGCTAATCAAACAAGAATTTCGATTGCGGATGGTCTTAGAGACGCTATGATTAAGATTTTTGGAAGAACTGTTGATCGATACGAGAAGTACGAAGATCAAATCAAACTCATTAATGCCTTCTTTGTTAATCGTAAAATCAGCGAAAAATTTGAGTTTAAATTGGATTTCGAGGCAAATAAGGATCTTCGGATAGATTACGTTAAAGAACTTGCCTACAAAGTAAGAGAAACCGCCACAAGAGGGGAGCTGAACTTTGGGGAATCTATAACAGACTTTGTCGAGGACTTCTTCAAAAAACAGGCTAAGATTAAGACAAAAGTTCCGATAGATAAGTTATTGAACCCAAAAACCTTCTTTGAGTTGTCTGCAAAACTTACAGATCAATTCGGTGTAGAGACTTCAGGAAGTACTGGAGAATCCTACTCGGCAATTGCTCTATTAGGGGTAGCACGACTTTCTGTTCAGAAGGAACAAAGAAAAGGTTTACGGTTCATCATTCTCGAAGAATTAGGGAGTCTTGATAGCACCAACTTTAAGACGTTCCCTAAGATTGCAGAAGAATTGAATTATCAGATCATTACAATGGCTCCACATACCTTTAATATTGGTTTTTCGGAAGAATGGTATGCACATCATTTGATAAAGGGCAAACAAGACGATAAAATCAATTACTATCCTTCCTCTTCTTATTTCAAATCAAGTGATCATAATGAAGCGTTGAGTACATATCTAAACAAAGTGAACAAATGAATTGGATAGAGTTTAAGTCGCTAAACAAGCTTTATCAGAATAAGGAAATTAAGCTTGGTGCTACCGTATCGCAAAGTGGTGAGTTTCGTTATTTGATTAACTCGCTTCAGGTTCTTAGTCGTTCACACGATAAACTTTTTGCATTGGATGGATTTGGGCAGATCTATGAAAATGATTATCAAAAGAGGTATGATAGATACGAAGCATTTTTATCTGAAAATGACTTGCTCAAACCTCAAACACGATTTGAAGAATCCGATATTAAAATACTGATGGATTTAAAACAGGGAATGGACTCTAAAGATTTATTGCCAATTAGAGATTTAATTATTGAAAAGGAAGAGACAATTAGAGGGGTTTCTTTAATGTTTTTTAGAAATGAAAAGTATTTAATAGGTAAGGAATCATTGATAAACGCAGTCAAACAATTTTTAAATATTGATGTTTTAGCAGATGATCGGGACCAGCAATATAAATATGTACTTGAATGCCGAGATCCAAAATGCATTGTGCTGTGCGAAAATATTGATTTTCTAAAAAGACCATCTTTTCCAAGGGCTAATAACATAGAATTGTGGTATGCAGGAGGTATGAATCTAAGTAAATTGGATTTTTCGGACTATCGAGGACTTCCTATTTATTATTCCGGTGATTGGGATTACCATGGACTATGTATAATATACCGAATTGTAAAAGAGAAAATACCTGCGATTAAACTTCTAACTCCGAATGGTTCTCCGAAAAGTCTTGTCGAAACAGAGCATAAAAGTTTTTGGAAAGGCTGGCCAAACGAGCTAGAGTCAATACTTCAAGAAACGCAAAAGGAATTATTAAAGAATCTTATAGAAAATGATCAATGGATTATTGAGGAGTCCAATGATTTATTTGAGATGACGAAATTTATTCTAGATAAAGTTTAGCAAAAAGATTTTTGAATTGTCGCTCTTTTTATTAACCTCTAATGTAAATTTAAATACAAAATCTCTAGTAGATAAATGTAAACAAATTTTAAAATACTTTACTTCGAAATAACATTGCAAAAATTTAAAAAATGAAAAAAATGTATGAAATGAAATGATTTGATTTTCAAAATAGATTCGTTAATTTGACTATTTATTATTCTTTAAGTCGTTGAATTTCAGTTTCTAGTAAAACTATTTTTTCTTTTAATAATTTGATGTTTTCTTCAAAAAGCTCTTTCATTTCTTTCGGCATTTCATAGTGTCCTATCTGATTTTCAATCTTACTATTGAAATTATTAAAAGCGACATTTTCATCAAATCCAATGATGGTTTCAGCATTCACGCCTAATATAGAAGCTATTTTTTCAAGTTTATCAAAATTAACGCTTACCTCATCTCTTTCAATCTTTCCATAGCCAGTTACTGACATTCCCAGTTCAAAAGCAAGGTTTTCCTGACTCAATCCTTTTATCTCTCTGATTTTTCTAATTCTCTGACCTATTTTCATTTTTGAGTGAATTTTGTGCTAAAAGTAATTATTTACCAATTAAAAGTGACATTTAATAAATAAAAAGTAAATGGAAGAAATTTTTTTCAATGTTATTTTTGGACCACACTAAAAAAATGACATGAAAAAAAATATGATCTATTTTATAGCAGTAGTTTTAGCATTAAGTCTGGTATCGTTTCAGGTAGCAGAAAAAATGGCAGACAAGGATAACGCACAAGTTGAGCAAATCAAAGGTGTGTATGTGTTCATACATTCAAAACCGAAAAGAGAGTATGAGTACTTGGGTAGTTTCCAACCAAAAGTGGTTCCAACAGCAAATGCTAAGCCAATAATCTATAATACTCCCCAAAACTTGGACAACCTTTCACCAAATTTAAGGTGTTTTTAA
>JBBALI010000063.1:0-14203 GCA_040403095.1 Crocinitomicaceae bacterium | reverse complement strand
AATGCAAGTAACTTTTAAAATTCCACAAGGACTAGCCAAACAAATTGTGTGCGAGCGTGAGCTCCGCACCACTTATCAAACTAACCGTTTGGTACGTGTTTATGGCTTTTACTTGGCTTTAAAAAGTGTTACCACTGCAAACAAAATTCAAGGCTATAACCAGCAAATAAGTGAGTTGTGTAATTACACAAAAACCTCACGCGCATCATTTTATAATTACCTAAATAAAGCTGAAGCTTTAAAATTACTTACCCGTAAAAATGGTGATTTGTTCCTGGCAAGTTGGGATCAAATATTTGCTGAGCATGGCCTATCTCAAAAATCTTTTATTAGTTTTAATTATGATCTTTCCAATAAAGTACAAACCCCCGAATACCTCATAGCTGCGGCCGAAATTGAAGAAAATCAAAACGCACAGATTTATGCAATCTGTAAAAAAATCGACAACAATCCATTATTGAAGTTCAGGATGAATATTCATGAAGATGCAAATCTTCAAACCATCCAAAGATTACAGCAAGAACAAAAAATATCGTTCTTGCATGGCATCCCTTCAGGGTCAGAAATCGGTTACGACTTATTGCATTCTCTTAATGTTGATTTTCAGCGCTCGTTCCGCAAGCTGCGTGTAGATTTTGGTTATAAATCAAATCTTTCAGTTACCTATTTAAAGCGCCAGTTAGAAATACGTGGCATAGCCAAGGTAAGCCGCAGAGTGCTTACCAGTAATCTTAAAAATAGAAAATGGAAGTTAAGTACTGAAGGCAAAAAAACACAGCAGCTAACCAATTATGATTTACAAAATCATGAAACAATCTGGCGCCAACCAGACTTAATTTTTTTAAACCTAAAAACCGCGTAAATCCTTTTTTTATGGGCAAAGTCCAGAAAATGTATTTCACGTTAAGTGGCATAGTAAGTAAACGAAATATTCAGGTATTAAGGTATTTAGGTATTAAGTTATTCAGAATATTCAGTAATATTCAGAATATTCAGGCAAAAAAACGCAATCAATCAAAAACTTTCAAAAATGGCGGGAACCATTCAGATGACACAAAACATAGCAAAAAACAAACACGAAGTTCAGAAACTGAAGGCTTTAGTGGCCGAAATGGAGATAAAAGCCGAAGCGCATTTATTCCGAAAAGTAAGATTTAAACTATTTGTTAGGTTTAAGCCTGGGCAAGTACGCGAAAAATATTCATGGGTAGATTGGTGGTTGGTAGAAGATTACCTAAAGCGCGGCATGCAAGAAGCTTTTAAACGCAAAGCTTCAAGTAGCATGAGAATGGAGGCTATTTATTTAAAAATTCAAGAGTGTTCTGCAAATGCTGAGCAAATAATTGTTTACGATAAACAAGCCAATAAGCATAAGTATGAGCAAGATGAAGTGCTCATAAATATAGTAAAAGGAAAAGTGCGAATTGATAAAAGGCCCGATTCTGAAAAACAATTTTTTCCAATCACTACACTTATTTAGCCATGTTAGAGCACACCATCATTTTGCAGCCCCATCAGTTTAGCGCTTTTGCCAATATGGTAAATGCAGCCGAAAAATACTACAAAGCTGAAGCTTGGAAACAAGCCAGTGAATTTGTTTCCATTTACGAAAATATGGAGAACATATACTTTGCCGAAACTACCATTGAGTTAAATAACCGCATAGCCAGAGTATTTATAAAATACCGGAATAAAACCATGGGTAAGGTTAGGTTTAAGTTAAATAAATCCGATATCCATTTGGTTCTGGGAGGCATGCTCCCAGCCAATAACAACGAATATAATGTGCGTGTTAGGCAATTCATATTTGATGAATGCCTCAATGCAGTTGAAAATCACCTTTTAAATTATAGATAATTTATGAAACAAAAGCTAAAACATAAATTTGATGAAATTCCTTTTCTAATAGATGGAAACAGTCCAAATATGCTAGAAATTGTGATTGGACTATTATCGGAATTTCTGAAAAATGGTTTAGCCCATATGAATATTGTTATAAATTTTCTTTTATTGGTTTTGAAATAGCAATTTGGTTTAAAAGATTTTACCAGTAAAAATACAGCATCAAACATCAATGGTAGGAACGAAGCAATCTAACACAAACAATTTAATTTAACCAATGGAAGATAATAATGAAAATCTAGATGAAAAACTGATAACTTTTAAGTTTAAAGCTTCAGTTCTTGCGTTTCATAAAAAAAAGAAAAAATTAGTACATGATTATCCAGTTGATGCAATTGCTCTAAAAACCTCACAAGCAATTGAAATAATTACAGATAAATTTAAAAAAAATAGTACTTATGAATTGAGAAAAATAAATAAAGTAATTTGTAAAGAAATTTGTAACGCATTTTTTCCCAATAAAGAAGGCATGCCAGAATTAACTCAAGAGGAAAAACAATCAATCGAATTTCCAGAAGATTATTATAATGAAAATGAATAGCATGAAACCAAAACAACCACATTATTTTATTCAAAAACTAATTTTAGGAGCTGCCATCGGAGCCATTGCCGGAATAGTTTATTTAATAAACACCTATTTTAACAATACTCCATAATTATTCAAACGAAAAAAATGTTAAACAAAAAACAAAACAGATTCTTGCAAAAACTACTTCTTAGTGGCAGTTACTATCGCATTATAACAGATGAATTCTTAGGTTATGAAGTACAAATTAAAAGAAGGTTTCTTTTCTGGAATTGGTGGGAACAATGCCATATGAATGGATGCATTAACACCCATAGGAGTATTGAAGATGCTAAAAAATGGATTAAAGCGGGTTGCCCTCAAATGAAGCCTTATGAAATA
Organism: Crocinitomicaceae bacterium; assembly: GCA_040403095.1. GTDB lineage: Bacteria > Bacteroidota > Bacteroidia > Flavobacteriales_D > Crocinitomicaceae > JAQVCM01. The sequence continues at coordinate 11,394 of JBBALI010000063.1, read as the reverse complement.
GTAGAACTTGTAGAACTTGAAGAAGTTGTATGGGAGTCTGGCAATGACCAGTAACTTATCTTTTAATATACTCCATAATTATTCAAATGTGAATAATTTTAAATACAAATATGTTTAAAATTATTCATATTTGTGTTGTTATGTCGCAAACCTCAGCCCACATAGAAGTAAGCTTTAAGCTTACTGTAAATTCTTTTCAATATAAATTATTGGAAAAAGATTTAGGCCCATCGCCCTGGAGGCTCACTACCAAAAAATATGAAGGCGAATTATTGCTTGGTTTAATGCTTTTGCACAGTAAAAATTTTAAGAAAACATCTCAAAATTTACGTGTAAAAAAACGTGCTGAAAACACCTATGAAAACTGCAAAAATTTAACCACTGTTGGCCATAAATCTACAAACGTGTATGAAGTGGTAATCCCTGAATATTACTGGGAAAATTACGCAATTAAAGGCTTTCAGGTAGATGCTGTTACAGCATTGCTTTTGCATACTGAAAATAAATTTAAAAATGCACTGTTTGCTTACTTAGATAGTAGGCGAAGTTTATACTTTAAAAATATAAAGGTAGCAGAACTGCATATTGCTAAAAGTATGCGCGAATTTTGCAACAAATTTTCCATTTCTGATGATGACATGAAGTTCGATGCTTTGATAAAAGCTTATCAAAGGTCTCGTGTCGCACGAAATGAGCTTATCAATCAGAGAGTTAAAAAATAAACCATGAACATGTCCTTTTAATTTTATAAAAAATGAAATCTTTAAAAAATTCGCACGATATAAATATGGGTGGAAATGTCCGCTTATTTTTAGCCGATGTTTCAGAAATTACCTCATTTCCTTTTGCTTCAGATGCATTTACAGGTAACATAACTTTTGCAGCTGGCAAAGGATTTTACGAATTTGATTGTGCTTTACAATCAATTGATGCAGTTGTAAAGCCTGATCTAGAATTTTACAACCACCAAATAAAATGTGTAGTTCCTGGTGTAAGTATTGAACGTGATCAAATTTTATACAATTGGAAAAATACACCATTAATTGTTTTGCGAAGAGATGCTAATGGAATCAATACCATTCATGGCCATACCAATTACCCAATTTACCTTACAGATTGGCAAAGAATTGAAAGTGGCCCTTTTAGTTCTTTAAAATCGTATTCCATTCAAATTCAATCAAAACCAGCCATTCCCACCAGTGCTCTTCCATATAATGGCTTTGTAACCATAGCATATAAATAGTCCTTTTTGCGCTTTACTCATTGATTGACATTTGTTACAATGAGTAGAGCGATTATTTTAGGATTAATGCATTCGTACTGGTTAATTGAAGAACAGTACGCAATAAATAATATTGATATAGTGCATTCCCTTATCAATGGAAAATTTGATGAGGAAAAATTCCTATCTTCAAAAAATGGCCAACCTCCTATTTATGCCATTGATGGAAACATCAATGCTGGCTCATTAGTTACTCGCACACGTTATTCTTCATTCGATATTGCTCAACCTGGTAGCATTGCAATTATAAATATTTCGGGCCCAGTTCTTAAAGCCGACAATTGTGGCGATCCTGGTTCTATGAGTTACGCATCGTTTATTATGGATGCTGCCAATCATCCAAAAATTAAAGGTTCAATTTTAATTATGGATACTCCAGGCGGACAGGTAGAAGGGACTCAAACTGTTGCCGATGCTGTGGCTTTTCATGCCACTAAAAAACCAATTATCAATTTTGTGCAAGATGGAATGATGGCCTCAGCCGGTTATTGGATGGGCGCTGCTGCTTCCAAAATTATTGCTTCGCACAATACCTGTATGATTGGCTCCATTGGTGTAATGGCAAAACTACCAGATGCCAAAGCTGAAGAAACCAAGGTACACATTATCTATGCTGATCAATCTTCCGAAAAAAATAAATCATTCCACGAAGCAATGGGCGGAAAGTATGAAGCTTTACGCAAAGAAATTTTAAACCCTTTAGCCGAAAATTTTATCGGTTCAGTAAAAGCAGCTCGCGAAGGTAAAATCAATCTTTCTGCTGGCGATCCATTTAAAGGTAAACTTTACATGGCTAACGAAGCCTTGCAAATTGGCTTAATAGATTCCATTGGCACATTTCAAGATTGCATCGATGCAATTGAAGAAAAATCAAAAGCAACAACTAATTCAAATTTAAATATGAGTACTCGTAAAGTATCAATCCTAGCTGCTCTTTTCCCGGCATTAGCAAGCTTTTTTGGATCAAAAGCAGAAGCCGGAAAAGAGGATATAGAAATTGATTTTTCTATTGAAAAACAAAAAGAGCTAAATGCAAAATTGGAAACGATTACAGCATTAGAAACCAAAGCTTCAGATTTCGAAAACAAATTTAATACAGCCACTGCAAGTTTAACAGCAGCTAATTTAATTGTTGAAAAATACAAAGCGGCTCAAAAAGCATTGGAGCCAGAAGCAGCTGAAGCTGATTTGGAAAAAGTAGATGTAGCTGCTGAAATCACAAAACTTCAAACTGGAGCATCTCGCACTAATCCAAAATTAGGCCATAAAGGCGCTGATGCTAAAGATGAAAAAGCAAAGTACACAGCTCAAGAAAATGCCTTATTAGACGAAGCCGTTTAAGGTTCTAAAATTTTAAAAACTGTTCAAAAAAGCACCTCCCGATTAACAGTTAAAATTTAAAATTTTTTATAAAAATGACAGTAAATGTTCAAAAAATAGTAGATGCTTTCAACACAGTTGTGGGCAAAGAAAGAACTAGCATGATGTCTGATTTGCTTTATGGCACAGCAGACGAAGTTCTTATGCAAGATTCTCGCGCTGAAGGGGGTGTTCAGGAGAATCAGTATTATGTAGGCGCTAATCATTTTATTGATACGGTTTGGCAGCCTTACGTAGATAGTAAAGCAGCTAAAGGAGGTTTAACCTTTATTCCGGCAAAAGTGTTGCAACGCAGACACATGGTTTATTTGCCATTTAAACCTGATCGTATTCGTGGTAGTTTAATTATTGGTAAACTAAGCCAGGAAAATCAAGACATCACCGTTCGCGAAATTGTTAAAATTTTACGTGAGCGTATGATGGCGGCTATTCAAAACGATAGGATTGAATCAGTAATTTACAAAGGTGTGTATGCTCCTCCTACCGATGGGCAAGCAAATTCTGCAAGTACTTCAGTAAATGGTTTTGCTAAATTAATTGAGTTAGGTTTAGAAGCTCCACGCTCTGACAAAGAAAATGCAATCAATCGTTGGGATAACATTGGCGCTTTAGACCCTGACACTATCTACACTCAAATTAAAGAATTGGTGGCAATGACACCTCCTAAGTTTAGAAATAAACAAGCTAATTTCTATTTGAGTGACGATATGATGTTGGCTTACAAAGAAAACCGTGAAGCTACAATTGGTTTACGTGTTAATACCAACGATACCGATTTGATGCGCGTTCCAAATACCAATTGGAAATTCCGTCCATCAATTGCCATGACAGGTTCAAATCGTTGTTGGATGACACCAGCAGGTAACTTGGTAAGAATTTACGATCAATTAAATGGCGAAGGTGCAATTGAAGCTTTCAAAAAAGATGTTGACAATATTACCTTATACGCTGCATGGTGCGAGTCTTACGGCTTTGATTACAATGGTTTAGTTTGGTCAAATACCTTCACTTTATCATCAACCGATAACGAAGCTGAAACTTTCGTATTATAAAAAATTTAAGAGCCATGGTCGCTGAGGCGCATGGCTCTATTTTTAATCATTTAAAATTTGATTTCATGAAATTAACAATTCAAAAAAAGATAAGCGGCACTGAGGATCATTTTTTAGCTTCAGGTGAAGCCGAAAAAGATAGAGCTACTGTTGCTATTAAAAATGCAGTAGTTAAACAATCGGGCAATAAAGCCGAATTGCTTGTAAAATCTGATGTACCAACATTGTTTGGTTCTGAAACTGTAAAAAGTTACAAAACCAATACTGGTGCTCCAGTTGAAACTGAATTGGCTTCTGAAGAGCCATTAAAAAAAGGAATTGAAGTTGAGTTTCACAACTTCACAGTTGTTCACACTAAAACCAATATTTAATCATGGGAGTAGCTAAATATTACGACCTTCCAAAAAGAAATGGAAGAGAAAACATGGGTGGTTTTTCTGTTGTGGCTTATTTTGCACCGTTAAGTGCATTTACCACTATTAAAGATGTAAAAACTACTACCAATCCAGGCGATTCAGTTACCATTGATGGTGCTCACGTTTTTGCAGCAGGAAAAGGATTAATTAAATGTTTCACCACTTTAGATACTGCTAAGTTAGCAACTGAAACTGTTGGTGAACGTGGCGGTAAATCTCATAAAATAACAGGTGAATTTGTTTATCCTGGCATGAGTAAACTAGGTGCTGAGTTGGCAAGAAATTGTGTGAACGATGAGTTTCTTTTATTTTTAAAGGATATCAATCCTGGAGGAAAATTTATTCAAGTTGGTACCAAAGATTTGCCAGCCGAAATAATGCCAAAATTTGATTCTGGAACTGTTTCAAGTGGCCGTAAAGGTTTTACATTTAGTTTCGAATCTTACGCATTAAGTATGTTATTCTACGAATCAGATCCTGAATTAACTTTAGATGCAACATTTGCTTCTACTGGTGGATTAGAGGATGCAGAAACCTATATTGGTTAATAATACTAAAAACAGGGGTGTTTTTTTGATGGCAAATTGGCTCACAATGAAAATTGTGGGCCTTTTGTTTTTATAACCTAAAAAACTATGTTTGTAACGCACTTTCCATATTACCTAAGCCATGCGGTTAACTCATTGGCTAAGGTTATCGTGATATACATGAATAAACGAGCCACATACGTAGTATGGAGAGTGCAAATACCTTAGCTAATAATATTAACATGGCAAAAAAAGTATTTGGATTTGGAGCATTTTCCCGAGATCAGGAAGACGATGAAATGGAAGATGAGAATTATTCCATCACTGATAAATTAGGCGCTGGCTATCCAATACTTGCTGCTTTCGATGATATTATTTGCAATAATTTTAAACCTTGCCATAATCTAACTGAGGCAGATTCGCTTATTTCCACTCAAGATATTTACAGGCAATTACAAAGCCACTACAAAGAAAAATTATTGACCATTGGCAATGTAGTTCAACTATTACGCGAACACAATTTTACTTGCCAAACAGTTGGCAGCGCCCAGCTGTGGTTGTTTATAAACAAGTAGTCCTTTTTGGAAATTCCCATCTACGCTAAATTTACGATATGAATTTAGCGGATTTAAACATTCAAAAAACTTACCTCATAAACATGGAGCATCGCACCGAGCGATTAGCTCATTCTTTAAAATTACTGCAGCAACTTCAACTTACCGAAGTAACTGTTTTACCTGCCATAAATGGCAGTAAAATGAATCTATCAAGTTCTATTGAATATTTCACTCCTGGCATGGTTGGTTGTTTTTTATCACACTTTTTTATCATTCAAAATGCAGTAATGGAAGGAATAGAATCCATTATGATTTTTGAAGATGATTTTAAACTCATTGGCAATGGCCATATATTAATGGAAAAATCATTGCCTCATCTACCAGATGATTGGGAATTTGTGTGGCTTGGTTACTTTCATAGAGATGGTGATCAACATAAAAAAATTGTAAATAATTATTGGGCCATCTCCAACCAAACACATGGCACGCAAGCTTACATGTTGCGAGGCAATGGTTTATTAAAGGTTTACGAAAACCTAAAAAAAATGAAGAACCAATTGGATATACAATTGGTAAATTTTTTAACACATAGTGATGTAAAATATTATGCGCCTTGCACTAAATTTTTTGAGCAATATGGATTCCCAACCGATGTACAAGGTAGATGATATTCATAACTGGTTAAGCCCCGGTTCTGATTTCGATTTCAATCGTGGAGTGCTTTTGTATAATTTTTTTAGCAAAACCACTTTTGATAAAAAAATTCATCCTACGGTTGCGCAGCGCATCAGGCTGGCTAACTTAAAATATGAGTTAAACAAAATCCAGAAGCTTCAAAAAGAAAAAATAGTAAAAGAAGCCGTTAAGGAGATGGTTTTGGAAACAAAACCCGACACTCCAGAAGAATACAAGGAGTTAATGGATGCTTCTAATTTACCTATCAATTTGCAAAAAAAGTGGATTGAAAAAGGCAAGCTTTACAAGCAAATTGGAGAGTTGCGCAAAAACCTTTGGAGTGATGAAAAAGAAACCAGAGCATTGGCCGCTCAGCAAATTGTGTCGCTAACCAAAGAGAACCGAAAAATTTGGAATGAAATCAATTTTTACCAGCAGCATGGCCACGAAATGACACCATTGGAAGATACTACGGTAGATATTGACATCAGGCAATTATCTACTAAAGAGTTAATAATGCTAAGCAAAAACCTGCCGCCTTGGATAAGTAAAGAAAAAAAGAAAATAGCTACAGAAGTGGATGCTAAAAAGAAAAAATTGAGAGAAAAAGGTTTAACCCTAAACGAAAATAAATTAAAGTCCGTTTTAAAAATCCTTGCTGAACTATGAGTTTATTTAAATTTGAATCAAAGCCAGATGCTGAAAACACAGATTTAATTACTGATCATACTTTCGTGGAAATTGTTAAAAACGAGTACAGGCAAGTTTTTAAAAATTATCAGAAAATAGAGCAACTGTTTCCGGATTTAAAGCCTGGTACCAATATTCATTTTGTGAGCGAAGTTGATTGGAGTAATCATGAGTTAATTGCTCATTTATTAACCATTACAGGCCCTGCAAATATTTGGTTTACCACATTTGCTTTAAGTGAGGCCGCAGCACGAATTTTATTAAAGCTGAAGGAAACAAAGCAAATTTTAGAAATGACAGCACTGGTTGATTTTCGAGCCCAAAATCGTCATCCTGAAGCATACCATTTGGCAAAATCTTTAATGGCTAATATTAGGCAATATCCTAACCATAGTAAGGTTACGGTTATTGAAAATAATGATTGGCAAATAGTTATCAATTCAAGTGCAAATTTTACCAATAACATGCGCATTGAATCCGGAATTATTTGTATAAACACTGGTGCAACAGTATTTTATAAAAATTGGATTAATGATTTAATTATACATGGAGAGCTCTTCGAAGATGAAAAACAAAATTTACACAACTGATCAATTACAGCAAGCCGAAGAAATTTCCAAACTACCAGGAACTACATTACTGGATGTGGCCAAAGTTTTAGAGCTTGATTATTTAGAGGTATTTGAAGCCTGCAAGGATTCTAAAAATGAATTGTTTAAAGCAATTGAAACTGGCCGAAAGAAGAGCCAATTGGAATTTATGGATAAATTAAACAAATTGAGTTTAGCCGGTTCGGGCCCTGCCCAAACCATACAACTTAAAATTATAAAAGGAAACAAAGCACAGGAGTTACACGAGTATTATGAGCGTCAAGAAAAATATTTATGAAAAAATTGAAGATTGGTTTTTCAATGGCGAATTCGATATTGAAAATAAATTGTCCGATGATGATCATAAAGTATTCATTAGATGGAAATTTGCCAATAACCTACTTTACCAGCGTAGGCCTGTAATTTCTACTCGTCAGGTTGTTTCTGCTTTGGTTAAACATTTCGGTGTAAGTGAGCGCACAGCGGACTCCGATATTGCCAATGCAAAGAAACTATTCGGTGAAGCTCGCAAAATTAACAAGGATTGGGAAAATCCTTTTTATGTGGAATGGTTAAAAGAAATTGCATCACAAGCAGAAGCCGCTGGCGATTTTCGTTCAGCTGTGGCTGCTTTAAAAGAAGCTTCAAAATTAACTCAAATTATTGCTGATGCTGAAGGTTCGTCTTCTGTAAATGTTCCAACTACTTTAAATATCAACTTTATGTTGGGCGAAGGTCAAAGTAAATTAATAAATATTGATGCATTGCAAACTTTAAATAAAACAGATTTACAAACAATTACTGAAACAGTAAATGCAGGTTCGTTGCCCATCGCTGAGATGGAAGAATTATTAGACAGATATCATGGAGATTCAGAAAACAATACCGAATAATGAACCACAACACGATTACAGGCCTGTAAGCTTGAATCGTGTGCAAATGCTTATTTTTCAGTATTTGGCTGCCAATAAATTGAGTTCACTCACATTTGTGGCTTCGCGTGGTTCTGGAAAATCCTTCAGCATTGCTTTCTTAATTTGGTTAATCATCAAATTCATGCCTCGTTCATCCTGGGCCATTCAAACAGCAACTTTTCAGCAAGCATTAACACGTACGTTAATTTCTACTTGTGAAGCTTTGGAACTGATTGGCTATAGGCGCGATGTTAGTTATTGGATAGGGAAGAGGCCTCCCTTAAAATATGATCTACCATTCCAGGCGCCACAAAAGTTTGATCGTTACATCACCTTTTTAAATCATGATAGAAAAACACTTACCGGGTTTCATTTATTCTCTCAAGATATTTCCGCTCGTGGGCCTTCTGTAGATGGAATTATAACGGATGAAACTCTGGAGTTAGACATGGAAAAGTTTCAACGAGAAGCTAATTTAACAAATCGTGGAAACGATACTTTTAAAAAATTTACTGAAAATAAAATCCATCATGGAACATTCAATTTTACTTCCATGCCTACCGGAGATAGTGCAGAACAAATTTTAAAAGAAGGTGAATACTATGAGCAAGATGGTTATAATATTGATATACTTAAAAACCAAATCATTGATTTAGAATTAGAGTTTTTAAAAGAAACTGAAAAAGGAAAGCAGCTTGAAATTTACAAGGCCATCGCCCACGAAAAAACAAAACTATTATTCTATCCAAATCAAGCCGATGATGCAAAGAAAAACGGCCGCTTATATGTGGAAGCAGATGTGTTCGATAACATTCAAAATGTTGGTTTAAAATATCTTTTCAACAATTATGAATCAATGCTCCCAGAGATTTTTGAAGTGGAGATGTTAAATCGTAAAAAAAGCCAAATTGTAAACTGCTTTTATGCCGGTTATAATAAAGCTGTGCATGGCTACAAAGGAAGTTTCGACAATGATTTTTTGATGGGCCTAGACTTTGATTTCGAAAAATTAAAGAAGCTTGATTGCTCCCAGGACTTGGATTTGGTTAAAGGAATTCCGTTAGACATTGGAATGGATTTCGGTAATATCAATTGGATTATAGTTACCCAAAAACTGCAATCAATAAATAGGTTTAATGTGCTGAAGGAATTTTATGTCCGTACTCCTAAAATCTTGGATGATGTTGTAAAAGATTTTGCAGAATATTATAAAAACCACAATAATAAAAAAGTGCGTTTGTGGCCTGATGCTGCAGGCAATGTAACCTTGCAAGCAAAAACGTCAAGTGGAGCAAAAAACAATGTGCTGCACGTTTCTAATTTATTAAAAGAACATGGCTATTCACCTGAAGTAATGAATCCTAATCTTAAAAATTGGAGTCATAATGATAAGTTTTTATTATGGAATAATGCTTTTGCGCGTAGAAAAAATGTCTATCCTGCCATTGGTATCAATACAGTTAACTGTCCTAACCTTTTAAAATCTATGGAGCAAACTCCCGCAATGGATGATGGCCGCAATGGAATCCGAAAAGACAAAAGCAGTGAGCGCGCCTTCCAAAATAGTTTAAAGCGTATCACTGCCACCGATTCTACAGATGCATTAGATCAAGTTTTCTTTGGAAACTATAAACACTTATTGCCTTATGCTCTAAATCAAAAAACCTTGCATTTTGCAAGCATTAATTAAAATAGGCCGTTGATATTTGGAAAATAGCCCATTGGGCTGGAGCGTTTCTTTTGTTACTTTTCTTTTCGCCAAAAGAAAAGTAAAAATTTCATGCCAAAAAACCCACTGTTTTAGTGGGTTTTTAAGCCATTACACGCACTTTATAACTCTTGTTGGTCTTTGATGTTATTTAGCCACATGTTTGCAAATACGGCCATATCTGCTTGCATTTTTCTATAAAATTGTTTTGGTTCTCCATCCTCAAAAATTACAGCATCATTATAAATGCCTAAACTATGCAGCGTATAGCTTAGGGGGTAAATTTGCAAATGGTTGTTTTTAACTAAAAAGGTCATTTCGGGGTCTGCCATTAAATCCCCGTTTTGTTCGTAGTAATGGGCTAAACTCCATATTTTGCCAATTGAGCAGGTTGCAATTTCCTCAATATGAACCGCCATAAAAGTATCATTATTTTGTATTTTGGTTGTATTGGCATTTATAAGTTTGTTAAAAATTTCGGTTGCTTTATTAGTTAAGGTTTTCAACTTCTCCCCCTTTCGTAACTTGTGTATTACTAAATAAATAACAGATTGGGAAAAATTTGTATTCGTCTTTGTCCGCTCCTTTCTCAAAGTTTTTCCCTTTTGTTGGTTTCGCCCATATTGGATAAGCTTTTGAGCCTTTAATTATTTTGTAGCCTTCGCTTATCCATTGGTTAAAAGTTTTAAAAGTGTGGTTTTCTTTGTCGTTATAAACGGTTTCAATTATGGCTTCGTTTACGCTGTCAAATACTCCACCTTGAACCAAAAGCTTTGCAGCCTTACTAAGTGCTTTTAATTGCTCCCTTGCTTGTTTGGCTCTTGAAAAATCGTTTTCTTTGCGCCTGTCATTACTGTTGATTGATTGCATATTGATTGTAGTTTTGATTAAGCCCACGTGTTCCCGCACGTGGGCTATTTTGTTTAAAAATTAATTTCTGCCTCAATTAGTTGTTTTTCTGCTTGTAGGCTTTCGAGCATAATTGTTTGAACTTGTTTTAAAAGCTTAGGGCTTTTAATGGTGTAACTTTCGCCCGCTCCACTTTGTAAAATCAAACAATCTTTTTCTTGAAACTCCCCAAATTTCAATTTTTCCACGTTGTTAATGTGCCTGGTCACCTGGTCACGAACTGCAATTTTTTGGTTTAGCTGCTCCACTCGCTTTACAATGTCGTCAACTGTTGGCTGTTTTGGTGCTTCTACCTTTGGCGGCTGTGGCTTCTCTTCCGTTGCGGTTGGCTTAATTTCTCCGCTAGGCGCTACACCTAAATTTGATTTTTCATTTGTTGGTTTTCCGTTGTTTGCGTTTTTCGCTCCTTGAGCGTTTGCCGCTGCTGTGTTTTTTGTTGTCATTTTTGTTGCTGATTAATTGCAATACGAATATAGTTATTTATTTGAAATCATGCCCATTTTTTCAAAATAAAATTAGTTTATTTTGCATATTTTATTCTTGATAATCAAATAGTTATATTTAAAATTATACTAAATAGTTAACAGTTCTGCTTATTTCAAAAATCAGCGCAACGATAAATTTTGAAATTATCTGAAAACCAAAAAATTGCCTATAAAATTTAACACTTTTAACGCAGTGTTTTAAGGATGAC
>JBBALI010000062.1:0-15365 GCA_040403095.1 Crocinitomicaceae bacterium | reverse complement strand
CAGGCCAAGTATGAATTGCTAAGTGGCTTTCTTGGATAACCACAACACCAGAAACTCCATATGGAGAAAAATGGTGAAATGTAGAATTTATAACTGTTGCGCCCGCTTTTTGTGCAGCGCCAACCATGTCGCGTTCAATTGAAGAAACATCATTCATGATGTGTGGATCGCAACCCATAAACTCAACGAGAATATGATTTCCTAAAGCATTACTCATTTCTTTATTTTATTTTAAAAATTGAAGGTGCAAAAATACATGTTTCTCTGATATTTTTATCCAAAAACTTAGATTAAAACATTGTTAATTTTTTTTTCGATCATTGGAAAAAAAACTAATAAAAATAGTTCTTCTACAATTAATAACCCTAATCATTTTTTTTTGTTAATTTTTGATATTAATTTTCTTTAAGTCAGATTGTAAAATATTGAATAATAACTCATTTGAAAGTTTTCAAGATTCATTGTTGATAAAGTGATATCCAAAATTATTAATCTTTTTAATAATTAGGTTAAATTTGTATCGTCGATGGGAATTGTTATTTATACTAAATTTAAATTAATATTGAAATAGATATAAATTTGGAAATTTCACGTAATAAGATTAAAATTGCAACGTTGGTTAGAGGTAAGAAAACAACAAAATTATATAAGAAGTTCATCATCAGTAGTAGTATGAATTGTTAGGTAAGAAAAACCCGGGGCCACCCGGGTTTTTGATTTTAAAATCATTTCAAAATTTCATATTTAATCTTGGCAGTTGCTCTAGAACAGGCATTGAAATGCCACCATTCAGTTTGAATATTTGTAAAACCTTGACTTGACATTACTTTTCTTAACAATTTTCGATTTTCAATTTGTTCTTTTGTTAAATCTCCACTTTCCAAAAATTTAGTTTCAAATTTCGGATATGCAATTTCTCTGATATCATCATAGCCAGCTCCCATATCTATAGCAATTCCAATTTCATTGCATATCGTTAAATCAACGGCAGCACCATAATTATGTAAACTTCCATTTGCTGGATTGGACACAAATTTTGTTCGTTCATTGAAAGGAATGGTATCTAAGGCATCCCACATAGCTTGTTGCACAGACAAAGGTCTTACACCATCATAGATCAATAGGCTATAGGAAGAATTGATTTTTTTTAAATATTGTTGACATTTAGACAGTCTTTCAGCAACATCTTTTTGGACATATAAATGTTGAATGTCTTTGTATAAAATTTGATGCATGAAATTATCTTTGGTTGCATATTTTAAATCAACTTGAATCGTTGGGTTAATCGTTTGAATATCTGTCAACTGATCTAAACCAGCTCTTGGTTGAACGAATTTGGAAACGGTTTGAATAGTATCGATATCTTTTATTTCTTCCTTTAAAATTTTGGAATTATTTTGATAAATTTTTGATTCATTTGAACTACAAGAAACCATTAAAAGGGTTGTTATCCAAATGCAGGATTTTTTTAGCTTAAAATTCATACTACAAATTTAAGAATTTCTAAGGCGTACAATTATAGGAAAAGAATTTAATTAGTAGCTTTGAAGCTTATTTGCAAATCGAAAAAAATAGTTATGCCAAAAATATCTCAAAAAGCGGTTGAAATGCCAGCTTCGCCAATCAGAAAATTGATGCCTTACGCTGAAAAAGCCAAAAAACAAGGTAAAATTGTTTACCATTTGAATATTGGTCAACCTGATATCGAAACTCCTGAAGTTGCATTGAACGCCATCAGAAATTTTGATCATAAAGTGATAGAATACAGTCATTCAGCTGGATTTGAGTCATACAGAAATAATTTGGCTTTATATTACCAAAAAACTGGAATTCCTGTAAATGCTGAAGATATAATTATCACAACTGGTGGTTCAGAAGCGTTGATTTTTGGATTTATGACAACATGTGATCCAGGAGATGAAGTCATTATCCCTGAACCATTTTACGCTAATTACAACGGTTTTGCAACAACAGCAGGTTTGAAAGTTGTTCCAGTTGGTTCAAGCATAGAAAGCGGATTTGCGCTTCCTCCAGTGGAAGAATTTGAGAAAAAAATCACTTCTAAAACACGTGCAATTGTAATCTGTAATCCAGGAAATCCAACAGGATATTTATATACTAAAGAGGAATTAGAGCAATTAAGTGAAATCGTTAAAAAGCACGATTTGTTTTTGTTTGCAGATGAAGTGTACAGAGAATTTTGTTACGATGGTGCAATTCCTTTTTCAGTGATGAATTTGAAAGGAGTTGAAGAGAATGTAATCATGATTGACTCTGTTTCAAAACGTTATTCAATGTGTGGCGCAAGAATTGGAGCTTTGATTTCCAAAAACAAAGAAGTGATGTCGGCAGCTTTGAAATTCGGTCAAGCTCGACTTTCTCCGCCAACAATTGATCAAATCGCGTCTGAAGCAGCTTTGCAAACGCCACAAAAATATTTTGACGATGTTGTTTCAGAATACGTTACAAGAAGAAATATCATGGTTGACGGATTGAATGCAATTCCAGGTGTTTTTTGTCCAAAACCAAGCGGTGCATTCTATTGTGTAGCCAAGTTTCCAGTTGACAATGCCGAAAAATTCTGTCAATGGTTATTAGAAGATTTTGAATTTGAAGGTCAAACAGTAATGATGGCGCCAGCAAACGGATTTTACGCCACTGAAGGTGCAGGACTTCAAGAAGCTAGAATTGCTTATGTGTTGAATCAAGATTCTTTACATAAGGCAGTTAAATGTTTGGAAGAAGCGCTGAAAGTTTATCCAGGAAGAGTTTAAATTGATATTTCAAAATATTCTAAAAGCCACATTTAAGTGGCTTTTTTTATGTGAAATAAATTTCGTCGAATTCTTTTCTTAGTTTAGTAAAAAATAAAAACGTATGCTTTTCTTTTTCTTCGCTTTCGCTCGTATTGCTCTTTTGGTAGCTTTTGTTCTATCTATTTTAACAGTTTATAATACACTAAAGTCTTGCTCAAAACACAATCAATTGATTGATCCAGCATTGGTTTGGTTGAGTTTGGTTCCGATATTAAATTTCATTTGGCCGTTTTACTTCAATCCTAAAATCAGTGGAACAATTAAAAAAGAATTGGAAGAAAGACAAGGGGAATCTGGTTATGATTCTTATGGTTTTGTAATTGGCTTGATTTATCCTTCGTTTGCATTGTTGTATCTCATCTATGAAATGCTTCCGATTTTTATTCCATATATGAGTTTGTTGTTGTTTTTTGCATTTATCATTTCATGGATTATTTTCTGGTATAAAATCGCCGAATACAAAAAGCAAATTGAATCTATGCGTGAGAATGTTCATTTTAAGAATGATTTGTTAGATTCTATTAATTGATTAGTCACATTTTTACAAAAAAAAAGCCCAACCTTAGTTGAGCTTTTTTCTAAAATGTAAAGGTTATTTAGGCTCAAGCACCCAAACGTTATTGTCAATATCTATTAATTCAAGTTTTGTTTTTTCATATTTACTTACAGTTAATATCTCAGCAAAACCACTATATGTTATTGTGATTTTTTCATTAGAAACTGTGTATGTGAATGCTGTCACATCTGTTCCAAAAGTATCAGTGTAAGTGATAGTTCCGTCTCCATTTTCTTTTTTGTCTTTGTTGAATTTGAATGTGTAGCTTTCATCAGAAGCCAATGAAGCACCACCAATTGTTATAACTTTCCATTCTCCATCAATTCTGCGATTAATTTTTGCATCCTTCGAACAAGAAGCAATAAGGGTAGCAACAACTGCTAGCAAGATAAATAAACTTTTTTTCATATTTTAAATTTTTAATTCACACAAATATACATTAATAGTTTTAATTCAATGATTTAATATCTCTTTTTCAAATTGTTCCGATTAATTTCATACCTTTGTGCTAGATTTTTGGTACCATCTTTTTGGATTAAAAGGGAATCTCGTGTAAATCGAGAACTGTATCTGCAGCTGTAAGTTCTGTAAAATCTATTTCAAAATGTCACTGTCCGAAGGCCAAGGATGGGAAGGCGAAATAGAGTTGGAACAAGTCAGAATATCTGCCAATAATCTTTGAATGAAGACTTCAGAATAAAGTCGGATTTACTTTACGGTTCATCTGTTTTAAAGGGCAATTTTCTGTCCCTGATTTCTTCTTAGTATTATTTTTTATTTAATAACTAATGTATGAAGAAGATTGTATTTACTGCTTGTTTTGCAACAATTTCAATGTTTACAAGCGCACAATTCGTTAATTTTGAGAGTCTAACTTTGCCACAGGCAGAATCGTTTTACAACGGTTCAGATGGTGCTGGCGGTTTTGATGTCATGGGAATTTATTTTTCCAACGATTACACCCAGGCAGGAGATTATTGGAGTGGTTTTATTTATTCTAATATGACAGACGTCACAACTCCTGGTTATGCAAATCAATACAGTGCCTTCGCTGGTTCAGGGGCTGATGCTAGTGAAAAATATGCAATTTGTTATCCAGCAGGAAAAATTACTTTTCCGCAATTTGGAATGCCTCAAACTTTAAAAATCACAAACACAACCTATTCAGGTATTTCGATGCGTGACGGTGATTCTTATGCTAAAAAGTTTGGATCAGTAAACAACGCGCAAGGTCTTCCAGACGGCACCAATGGAGAAGATTTTTTCAAATTGACAATCAATGGTTTGAATTTTCAAGATGAAATTACAGGCTCTGTTGATGTTTATTTAGCTGATTTTCGATTTGCAGACAATGCGCAAGACTTTATATTAAATACTTGGCAATCTGTTGATTTAACTTCTTTAGGTAATGTTTATGGTTTGGGTTTTGAGCTGCAATCGTCAGATGTTGGTGCTTTTGGAATGAATACTCCAGGTTATTTTGCCTTAGACGATTTGTATTTTATTCCTTTGGAAAATATTTCAGAGCAAACAAAACAGGATTTCAAAATTTATCCAAATCCGATCAAAGATTGGTTGTCGATTCAAGGTGGAAGTGGAAAAGTCCAAATTGTTGACCTGACAGGAAAAGTAATTCAATCGTTTGAGCACCAAGAATTTTCTAAAATCAACGTTTCTAATTTAGAATCAGGAACTTATATTGTTCAAATGATGAAAGAGGGAATTATTTCTGCTCAGAAATTGGTAAAATAACATTTGTTTTAGATTTTTATCATGCGCAAATCATTCATTTTTATTTGTTTGACATTTGCTTCTTCGGCATCTTTTGCCCAGAGATTAGACCATCAATTGGACACGATTGAAGTGATTAATTTGCGCATGGAAAGAGAAAATCCACAAGTTCAAAAATTGAACAAAGCACAAATTACAGCGTTGCAACCAGAAGACGTAGGCCAGTTGTTGCAACGCTTTGTAGGTGTTTCCTTGAAAAGTTACGGAGGTTTGGGCGGAATGAAAACCATTTCAGTCAGAGGAATCAATGGAAATCAAACAGGAATTGTTGTGGACGGTTTTTCATTGCAAAATACCCAAACTGGACAACTAGATCTGAGTAATATCCAAACCGAAAGTATTGAGAAAATCACACTTTCAATTGGTGGTTCGCAAGGATTTTTAAATCCCATTTCTGCTTTAATCGGCGGAAGTTGCTTGAGTATCGAAACTTTTGAAAGTAATTTTGGAATGCCAAAATACCAAGTTAGGTCAGCGTTAAAAGGTGGTTCTTTTGGACAAATTGATTCCTATTTAGCATTGAAAATGAACAATAAACGCAGTTTTTTCTCCTTGATGGGCAAATACCGCGTAGCAAATGGTAAATATGATTTCGAAATAGAAAATGGCAACCAAATGTATCGGGGAAAACGACTCAACAATGATTTTAAAGAAGGATTTGGCAGTTTTTCATCAGGATTTAAGATTGGTAAAAAAAGTATTTTTAGAATCAACCATCAATTCAATCAATCTGATAAAGGACTTCCTGGTGCGGTGATTTTATACAATACAATTTCGAATCAGCGATTGAAAAATGTGACAAATCAATTTAATGTAGATTTCACACGATTTGATCAAGTTTTACCTTTCAGGATTTACGCTTCCATGCGGAATGAACAATTGATTTACATTGATTCAACTTATTTAAATACTGCTGGTTATTTGGATAATAGATATTACAATACTCATTTTGTAAATGGATTTTCATTCAGAAAATTGCCAATCAAGCGAACAGAATTGGATTCAATGCTATATGATGTAGAAATTGTAAAAACTAGGAAGTTGAAATTGATTTATTTTGGCGGAATTGAACAAAGTTATAGTTTGTTAAACAGCAATTTACCTGCAATTCTAGCTCCTGAAAGATATCAATTGAAGGCTGTGTTGGGAACAGAAAAAAATTGGAGTAGATCGAATTTTGTACTTCAAGTTGGAGAACAATATTTTTCGGATAAACAGTCAATTTCAGGAAATACTGTCAATCGGTTTGTTTTTACACCTAATGTGTCATTTCAAACTGAAAAGTGGAGATCTTTCATTGGTGGACTGAATTTTTGGGCGAAGCGATCTTTCAGAATTCCAACTTTCAATGAATTGTATTACAATGCTTTGGGGAATCTGAATTTAAAGCCAGAAATAGCCAATCAGTTCAATATCGGCAATTTACATACTTTTTACATTCACAGAAACCAATTAAAATTTAGATTAGACGCTTATTACAATTTGGTGGAAAATAAAATTGTCGCTATTCCAACCAAAAATTTGTTTGTTTGGTCAATTCAAAATGTGGGCAAAGCGCAGGTTTTTGGCGTTGATTTTCAGTTCAATCATTCTCGAATTTTTTCTAAATTGAAATTGGAAACCAACGTAAATTATTCATTCCAAAAAGTGGAAGATTTATCTGATAAAAATTCTCCAACTTACAAAAATCAATTGCCTTATTTACCGCAACAAACTTTAAATGCTGATTTCACAGTTGTCTACAAATCTAAAAGTGGAATTACGATTTCTGGATTGGCAACTTCTTCGCGCTATGCATTGAATGAAAATATTGATGCCAATAAAATCAATGGTTTTTATGTTTTTGATGCTTCAATTTACCACACTTTTAAATTGCCTAGAGTACAAAGTTTAAGATTGAGTTTGAACGTCAAAAATTTATTGAATCAATCTTATGCTTTTGTCCGATATTTTGTGATGCCGGGCACTAATTTTTTAATTTCATTGAATTATGCAATTCACTAAATATATATTGTTTATTATCTTGTTAGGGGTTATTTTTTCTTGTAAAAAAGAACATGAAGAAACAATTGAATCCCCAGAAATTCTTCAAAATGGAATGTTGGTGCTAAATGAAGGTTTATTTCAGTTGAATAATTCAAGTCTCACTTGGGTTGATTTTGGCGCAGGAACTTCAAATGACCAATTTTTTACCCAAAAATCCGGAAGATTATTGGGAGACACAGGCAATGAAATGCTTCGTTACGGAAATAAAATATACATTGTTGTAAATGTTTCGAGTACAATTGAAGTTTTAGATGCAATAACAGGAAATTCGATCAAACAAATTTCGATGCAAGCAAATGGAAATGCAAAACAACCTAGAAGCATTCGTTTTTATGGTTCAAAAGCATTTATTTCTTGTTTTGACGGATTTGTCGATGTAATGGATACTGCAACTTTTCAAATTGAATCCAGAATTCCCGTAGGATTAAATCCAGATCAAATGACAATTTCTGGTCAATATTTGTTTGTTTCCAATTCAGGAGGCTTGAATGCTCCAATGATGGATTCAACTGTTTCAGTGATTGATTTGAACGCAAAATCAGAATTGACTAAAATTGTGGTAGGAAAAAATCCAGGTTCAATTGTGACTGACCATCAAGGAGATATTTATGTCATATCGCGAGGAAACTATTCAACGATTCCATCTCGCATGAAAAAAATCGACCAAAATAATTTTACCGTTCTGGAAAGTTATGATTTCGATGCTTCCAAAATTACTTCTATGAACAACAGATTATTGATTTTAAACAACAATAAATTGATGCTTTTTAATGCAGATACAGATGAGTTGATGAATGATGATTTTATCAATAATCCTGCAATTTCAACACTTTCAAACATGTGTTTTAGAAGTTCAAGTCAACAGATTTATTTATTTGATTCAAAAGGGTATACAAATACAGGGAATATTTTGAAATACAATGTGAATGGAGATTTTTTGACTCAATTTCACGTTGGTTTAAATCCAAATTCAATCTTGATTTATGATTAGAATAATTACTTTTTTAGTTGGTTTGATTTCATTCGAAAGTTACAGCCAATCGTACGCTCCTGCAGCGAATCAAATCGGAACAACAGCTATTTCAAAAGACAGCAATATCATTGTAGGTTGGGCAACTGGAATAGAATTGAAACGTGGGTTTTTGAATATTTCCGACACAAATTTTTCACTGAATGGCACCAATAAAGCTTCCTATGGTTTACCAGAAGCAGCACTTTATCAAGCTGAAGGAAATAGTGCTGATATTGTGAGTTTAGGTGATGGTGGAATCGCAACCTTGACTTTTGATACACCGATAAAAAATGGAATTGGACCTGATTTTGCAGTTTTTGAAAACAGTTTTTTAGCCAATTTTTTGGAATTGGCTTTTGTTGAAGTAAGTTCAGATGGAATCAATTTCGTGCGTTTTCCTTCCCATACTGAGGTACCTTTTATCAATCAAATCGGCGGGTTTGAATTCATTGATTGTCGCTACCTGAATAATTTTGCTGGAAAATATGAGCAAGGATTTGGAACTCCTTTTGATTTGTCAGATTTGCAGCAAGATTCTTTTTTGAACTTGGACTATATTACGCACGTTAGAATCATTGATGTTGTTGGTTCGATAGATTCACAATTTGCTACGTATGATAGTTTTGGAAATACAATCAATGATCCTTTTCCAACAGCTTTTGAATCAGGCGGTTTTGATTTAGATGGAGTGGGAGTGATTCATCAAGGTGTTTTGGGAATTGAAGAGAATCATCAAGATTTTAGTTTTTATCCAAATCCTGCCAAAACTGAAATTTCCATCGCTACATCGGAATATTCCGATATTCAGATTTTAGATCTTTCTGGTAAGATTTGTGATTCCTTTTCAGTCGACAAATTTAAGAAAATAGACATACAACACTTAGAAAAAGGTGTTTATATATTGAATGTCAGTTCAAAATCGGGGAAAAGTAGCAGAAAATTGATACTTGAATAAATCTATTGGATTTCCTTCAATTTAATTTCTTTCACAATTCCCAAAGGAAAATGATCTATTTTTAGGTTTTGAATTCCCACTCGTATCAAACGCAAAGTTGGAGATCCAACAGCCGCAGTCATTTTTCGAATTTGTCGATTTTTTCCTTCTCGCAATTGAATTTCGATCCAAGAAGTTGGAATATTTGCCCGAAACCGAATTGGAGGATTGCGTTCTTCTATTTCAACATTCTGCAATTTTAAAGCTTTTGCAGGCAAACATTTATGGGATTTTCCATTGTGCTTGATTTCAATTCCACCAGATTTCAATTTGAAAATTGCATCTTCGGAAATATTTCCTTCAACTTGCACCCAATACGTTTTGAAATGTTCGTTTTTTGGGTCTAATAATTTTGTTTTGAGTTGATTGTCATTGGTCAAGAGAAGCAAGCCTTCGCTGTCTTTGTCTAATCTACCAACAGGATAAATATCTTTAGGAAAGTTCTGTATTTTATTTTCTTCGACTAAATTTTGCAAAGTCAAATCATTTTGTTCTCCAGAAAATTGGGAAACATAACCAAAAGGTTTGTGTACGACAAAATATCTATAATCAGCCAAAATGAAAATTTAAGCCTTGTCTTTGATACAAGTGTAAACGAAAGCAGGAGGAAAATTGAGTGGTGTAAAGGCCAAATGAACCGCATCAAATCGATCTTCCAATAGTCTTTTTGAATTTAGAGAATATTGAAATTGAATGTATTTTCCCTGGTTTTTCAAGGTTTCATAAGATACATTGATGATATTCGTTTTCAATTTATTCGGAAAAACTGCCAAAGGAAGAGAAGAAACGATGTAATCAACATGAATAAAACCTGCCTCATTCAAGTATTTTTGAATGAATTCAGCACTGTCGTGAATTAAAATCATTCTTTCGTCAGTAATTTCTTCTTTCAAATGTTCGTAAAAAGTATCGTTTAATTCAAAAACCAGCAATTTTGCATCAGGCTGCATGAATTCTAGAATCTTCTTCGTGAAAACACCAGTTCCTGGTCCGAGTTCAATGATGACTTTTGCTTTTTTGAAGTCAATGTTTCTTAGCATTTTATGCGCCAAATACTTAGAGCTAGGACTCATCGCACCTACCATTTTCTTTTCTTGCCAAAATTGTTTTAAAAAAGCTGTCTTTTTAGCCATTGAACCTTATTCTTTGATCGCTAATTTACCGTTATTTATAATTCCGAGAACATTTCCGGTCAAAACTTTTCCAATAAATGGAGAATTATATGTGGAAGAAACGACATTTTCTTTCTCAAAAGTCCATTTTTGATTGGGTGAAAACAAAGTCAAATCAGCTTTTTGTCCCACCTCAATTGTACTTTTTTCAATTCCCAAAACATTTCTGTTTCTGATAGAAAGAATTTCGATGACTGTATTTAATTCAAATTCGGACACTGTCTGCAAAGATCCAAACAAAGATTGCAATGTGATATTTCCAAACGAAGCGTGATCAAATTCTACATCTTTCTCTTCCTTGTCAAATGGACGATGATTGGAAACGATGTTGTCAATCGTTCCATCTTTGATACCTTCCCAAAGCGCAATTCTATCAGATTCTCGGCGTAAAACGGGCATCAATTTGTAGTTCACATCAAAGTCCAATACGGTAGTTTCATTGAAAATCAATTGTTCTGCATGAACATCCGCCGTTAAATTCAAACCTTTGGCTTTGGCATTTCGAATCAAATCAACCGATTCAGCACAAGAAATTCCCGTTAAATGTAAATTTCCTTCAGTATATTCTGCCAATCGGATATTTCGCTCGACTTCAATGATTTCAGACATCGAAGCTTCTGCTTTTAATCCTGTTTTCAATGAAGCTTCTCCTTCGTTAACTTGCCCGTTTCCAGCCAAGGAATGATCTCTCGAAAAACCTATGATTTTCGCATCGAAATTGCTGCTGTAAAGCAACGCACGATACATAATTCCTGAATTTACTGGAACTAAATCATCTGTAAAAAATTGAACGCCTGATTGGGACATGTCAAACATTTCAGCCAAGTTTTCACCTTTCATTTTTTCAGTAATTGCACCCATTGGATGCAAGGTTGTAACTTGATTTTCTGCACGTTTCAATACATATTCAACTTGTGTTTTTCCGTCAATCACCGGATGCGTAGTTGGCAGAATCGCCACGTGTGTAAATCCACCAAAAGAAGCAGCTTGTAAACCTGATTCGATTGTTTCTTTATGTTCTTCTCCTGGATCGCAAAAATGGGCTTTCAAGTCAACCCAACCTTGAGAAATATGCAAATCTTCACCTTCAATCAATTTTGCATCTTCGTCATCAATATTTGCCTCAATGGATTGAATATTTCCATCTACAATTAAAATATCAACTTTTTTTCCAAAATGAGAAGAACTTGAGTCCGCTATTTTCCCTGATTTTATTAAAAACTTCATGCTTACTTTTTCAAAAATTTAATCAATGCCATTTCCGTCAACACAAACAAAAGCGCCAACAAAACAAATATCCTCCAATATTCTTTGGGTTTTTCTAATTCAATTCTAGCGATACTTTGACCTTCATCAATGGTTGTAAACTTTACATTTTCAATTTCCTGCAAGGCAAATCCGTCGCTAATTTCATTTTCTGTTAACGTAGAAATATCAGATTCAGAACGATTATAATTTAATGCTAAATTGCCCAAGGTAGTTTCATTTTCAATATTATACAATCCTGATTTCAAAACATTTGCTTCAATTCCTGCAATCGAAATGTACGTAATTTGATTGATTTTTTCTATTTGTGGAATGAAATCAATTTCGCTATTTATTATATGCAATGGAGATTCTTTTTTTGGCGAATTGTAAACGGGGAATTTACTGTCGCTTCCTATCGTCAAAGCGATGGGAATTCTGCGTTGACTCATTTCTGCAGAACGCAATAATAGTGTGCTAAATAAGGCATTGGAAGTGAAATTGCCGAAACTTGGCGCCAAACTACTTCCAAAAAGAAATACTGAATAATTGGAATTAGAACGAACAAAAAGAGGTAATCCGTTTTGCAATTGTATCAAATTCATCGAATTACTTGAACTTCCTGAAGTAATTTTGTAGATTTTTGTCTGCAAAGGAAGATTTAAGTTTTCTGGTTTTTTCTCAAATACTCCGTTGAAAAACAAATCGTTATAGTTGATTGATTTAACTTTAACGCCTTCTGTTTGCAATGCTCCCAGCAAAGGCATTTTCAATTTTTGGAGTAAAGAATTCCATGAATTAACATCAATATTTTCACCCGGAAATAAAGCCAATGAACCGCCTTCTTGAACAAAAGACAAAAGTAAACCCGCTGTTCCTGAGCTGATTTCATTCATTCCATTCACCACAATGAAATCTTTTTGGTTAATCATATCGGCTGTAAATGCCGTTTCATCCACACTTTTAACTTGGTAGTAATCATCTAAATTGTAAACACGTTGCACATTTGAAACTGCACTTTTACCATTTATAATTAATACTTGTGAATTTGCTTTTACCTCATAAGAGAAGAAATATTCGTCATCAAGGTAAACTTGTTTGTCATTTACTTTCACTTTTCCTTGTTTCAAACCAGGTTTAACGTCAGTATAATTGATAGTGGTTGTTAATGTTTGATTGGCAGCTAAATCCACAAAAACGTCTCTTTTTGTGCCGTTTACATCTAATTGAAGTTCAACGTTCGTCAAATCTTTTTCACCTGTATTTTTGATTCTAACGTTCAACTCATTGTTTATTCCAACTTTAAAGTTTGGATCATTGAACCAAATGGTATCGATGTAAACGTTTGAAAGACTTTGTGGAACCAATTGAACCGGAAAATAATAGGCTATTGAATCAGATTTTAAATTTTTCAATGAAGCTGAACTTTTCTGAAAATCAGATAAAATCACAAATTGTCGGGTTCCAAGTTTCTGATTGGTGGCTTCTTCTTTGTCAATAATGTCTCGCATCCAATTGATTACTATGTCAGTATTTTTAACCAAAGGCGAAGTTTCAATTTTGTCCAAGCGATTTAAAGCTTCCACTTTCGTGACCAATCTTTGCTCAATACCGCTCATTTCGTTGGTTGCCAAAATGATTCGCGTTTCAACACTCGCTTTTTGAATCAATTTTCTCGCTTGTTCGCGGGCTTCAGAAAGTAATTCTCCTTCAGTACCTTTCAAAGTCATGGAAAAAGAATTGTCTAAATAAATCGCTAAAACTGGATTTCCTCCAGATTTTCCTTCCTCTTCAACCGGTAAATAGGGTTGAGCAAAAGCCAAAATCAATGCGGAGAATGTCAATAAACGTGCAATTAAAACGAGTAAATGTTTGAGCTTTTGAGTAGATTTTGTTTGTTCGTCAACTTGCTTTAGGAATTGTAAACTTGAGAAATACAATACTTTATAGCGACGAAAATTGAAAAGGTGAATGATTATTGGAATGGCCAATAACAGAAATGCGAAAAGAAAACCTGGGTATTCAAATTTCATGATTCCAAAGATAGGGATTTATTTTTATAAATTAATTCCATGTTTTAAACAGATTCAGCGCGGACCAAGCGCAATTCAGAAGTGTAAAAAACGATTCCACGCACTTGTTGGTATCCCATTTCTTTCAAAGTATCTGCATAAAGTTGTACTTGTTTTAAATGTTGCGCTTTTGGAATGCCTGTTTTATAATCAATTACAATTGTTTCATCTTCTTTGAAAATAATTTTATCTGGTCTTTTTGTTTCGTTTTGGCTAATAATGATGCCTTGTTCATTCAAAATTTTCGTAGCGTTTTGCAACAATTCTTGGTAATCATTCATGCCAAAAATTTGCTGTAAAGTTTCACGCAATTTAGTTTCAAAAGCATTTTCAATCAGTCCATTTTCTAAATTAGATTTTAAGTTGAAATCAATTTCAGAAATATTACTTGTGATTGAAAGTAAAAAATGAAGTTGATTTCCAAATCTTTGTTGTTCAGTGAGTCCTGTCTCTTCATCTAAAGCATTTTCTTTGAGAGAAATGTCAGGAAACCACAATTTGTTTTTCAACGAAATAGGAGAGAAGTCGACTTCTATCGATACTTTATCGCTTTTGTCTTTTTCAGCTGACTTCAGAATTTCTCCGCATTCAAATTCAATTTTTTCACCATCTAATTTTAGCGTTGAAACATTTTCGAAATTTTTATCTGCAAGATTTAAGAATACCTCATGTAATATCTTCCCGAATCTCGGATCTCTTGGTTTTTCTTGATGAAAATTAGCCATGTAAAGTCGTTCAATAGGTCTGGTAAACATTACATAACAAAGGTTGATTTTATCCAGTAAGCTTTGATTGTATTCTTTTTCATGTTCAACTTTAATTCGTTCAACTTTGCTGTTTTTTGATAAACCTGCGTAAACAAATTTCTCTGATTCTTTCATCAAAAACATGCTGCTTTTTCCTGTAATTGACCAATCCATATTGGGTAACAAAACCACTTTGAATTCTAAACCTTTAGATTTGTGGCCTGTCATCACTTTTATAGCGTCTTTATTTTCAGGGATTTGAATTGCGGAATCTTTACCTTTCCCGTTGTAGAAATCTAAAAACAATTCCAATTCTGGTCCACGTTGATTGTCAAATTCATGTACCATATCTGATAAATGATGCAAATATGGATTGTGAATTTCTTCCAAGCCGACCAAATTGTAAAAACCTTGTAATAAGTTGTATAAATTTTCAAAAGGGAAGAAAAATTGATCTTCAGAGCCAAAATTTTCAGTGAAAAATTTCTTGGTGTCAAAAAATTGAAAGCTTTTTCCAGCAGCATTGGTTTCGGTTTTCCAATATGATTGAATTTTAGCAATTGAATTTTGAGATTTGAGCGAAAAATACAATTCCGAAAATCTTCTCGCTTCCAATTCTCCAGCTGGATTTTTTCTCCATTTCAAATAGGCTACGGACATTTTTACACCGTGGTCAGAATTGACAAGCAAACTGTCTGCGGAAACTACTTTGTGTCCTTGATTGGTCAGTTCTATCGCCCAAGAGTTACAGTCTTTTTTGGTATTTCCCAAAATACAAATATCTCCTTTGTCAAATCCATCAGCAATGCATTGATTGATCCAAGAAAGCATCATTTCAACAGATCTTTTGTCATCAACTTGATCTTCTTTTTTTCCTTCACTTTTGATTGCTTCTGAATGAATGTAAACATAACC
>JBBALI010000061.1:0-15442 GCA_040403095.1 Crocinitomicaceae bacterium | reverse complement strand
ATGTGATGCTTGATGCTTATTTGAGAGGTGGTGTTTTCCGTGTCAGTCCTGAAGCGCCAGTTCCAATCGTCAGTTTAGATAAACAAGAAGATCGCTTAGGTGGTGCTGCAAATGTGGCGCTAAACTTGGTTTCCTTGGGCGCAAAAGCAATCATTTGTTCTGTAATTGGAAATGACAAAGACGGAAATCGTTTGGTTGAATTACTAGCTGAGCAAGGAATTTCTAGCGAATGAATTGTGCAAAGCGAAAACCGTCAAACAACGGTTAAAACGCGGGTGATTGGCAATAATCAACAATTGTTGCGCATCGATGCTGAGCAAACTGATGATATCAATGCGACGGAAGAAAATCAAATCATTGCCAAAATTCAACATTTAATCGCTCAGGGAATTGATGCGTTGATTTTTGAAGATTATAACAAAGGTGTTTTGACTCAAAATGTGATTGAAAAAATCATTCAAATGTGTCAAGAAAACCAAATTGTTACAACTGTTGATCCAAAGAAAACGAACTTTTTAGCCTACAAAGGTGTTACTTTATTCAAACCCAATTTAAAAGAATTGAAAGAAGGTTTGGATGTTCATTTTTCAATTGAAAATAAAAGTGATTTCGAAGAAGCTGTGCAACAATTAGAGCAAATTCTTCAAAATGAAATCACATTTATTACACTTTCGGAACACGGTGTTTTTATTAAAAATGAAGCGGATAAATTTTACATTCCTGCTCATTTGAGAAACATTGCAGACGTTAGTGGGGCAGGAGATACTGTGATTAGTGTCGCAACTTTGTGTCTGACCTTGGGGTTACCCATTTCAGAAATCGCGGAAATCGCCAATTTAGCTGGTGGTTTGGTATGCGAAAAAAGTGGGGTGGTGAGTATCGAATTACCGCAATTGAAAGCAGAATTGACAAAAATTAAAACAAATTAAAAACGAAATCATCCAATCAAAAAAGGGATTTTCAACAAACAAATTTGATTTCGAATTGCAGACATTATGGAAAAAAAGGAAGTAAAACCTTATGGTGACTCAAATAAATCCAAAAAGGAAGAAGTAGCACAAATGTTCGACAATATCTCAGCAAAATATGACTTTTTGAATCATTTTTTGTCTTTGGGAATTGATAAAATTTGGAGAAAAAAAGCAGTAAATATGCTGCGCGAGATCAATCCGACCAAAATTTTGGACATCGCAACAGGTACTGGTGATTTTGCAATTCAAAGTTTAACTTTACATCCTGAAGAGGTAATCGGAGTTGATATTTCGGAAGGAATGCTGGAAAAAGGCCGCGAGAAAATGGTCAAAAGAAAAATTGACCACATTATTTCCATGCGTTCTGGTGATTCCGAAGACTTGCCTTTTGAAGACAATTATTTCGATGCGTTGACAGTTGGTTTTGGCGTAAGAAATTTCCAAAATTTGGAAGTTGGACTTGCTGAAATGCTCCGTGTAGTGCGCACTGGCGGAAAATTAATTATTCTCGAATTTTCAAAACCAAAGCGTTTTCCAGTGAAACAATATTACGCTTTTCACTCCAAATACATTATTCCATTTTTTGGCAAAACGATTTCTAAAGATGCGAGCGCATACACTTATTTGCCAGAATCTGTCGCTGCTTTTCCTGAAGGAAAGGATTTCGAAGATATTTTGGTGAAATTAGGCTACAAAAATGTTGGTTCAAAATTGGTTGCTGGTGGAATTGCAACAATCTATTTTGGAACTAAATAAAACAATAATTAAAATTTTTCTCCGTTTCAATCGAATGATTTTTCAACGCAAATATTGGTTTTTAATTTTCCTTCTTGTTTCAAGTTTGAGCGTTTTTGCACAACCCAAAAAAAACTTGAATTACAAACGATTTGATGAAAAATGGTTGCATTTTGGCTTCACTTTGGGAACAAATACCGCTGATTTGACAACTTATCCTGTGGTTGGAGCCTACGAAAAATATGGACTCTTATCCCTAGATAATAAAAAACAACCAGGAGGACAAGTTGGAATTGTGACAACTTTAAAATTAGGACATCCTGTGGTGAGATTGCGTTTTATACCAAGTTTGTCATTTCAAGAAAGAGTTTTGACCTACAGTTATTTAAATCCTGATGAAACCAGTAAAGTCAAGGAGATTGTCAACGAAGAAAGAATAAATTCAGTGAATTTGGATTTCCCTTTGATGTTGCAATTTAGAACTATGCGTTACAATAATTTTGTAGCTTATGCTTTGGGCGGAGTGCAATATTCACTCGATTTGCAATCTCAAGAGAAAGCGACACAATCTACAATTGATCCATTTATCAAACTCAAAAAACACGATTACCAAGGTCAAGTCGGCGGTGGAGTTGAATTTTTCTTGCCTTATTTCAAACTAGGTTTGGAAGTGAAATATTCTCAAAGTTTTGGAAATGTTCTGATTCAAGATGATTCTCCTGTTTCAGCGCCTATCGATAGATTGTATCACCGAGTTTGGTGGTTTTCACTTATCTTTGAGGGATAAATTTTCTTTTAATATCCTTTTTAAAGAACACAAATGAGTGTTATTGTTCAATTTCAAATTCCTTTAGAAGAAGCCAAAGATGATCTCTTTTTGTGTGAAAAAATTGCGCAAGAACTCAATCTAAATGCTGCAGATTTTACTTTCAAATGGAGAAAACGTTCCATTGATGCGCGAAAACGTCAAATCAAAATCAACGCGTCGTTTGAAGTATTTCTAAATGGTGAAGTTGAAACACTAAAGAATTATTTTGAAGCACAAAAGGTCAACGAGAAAAATGCAGTGGCAATCATCGGTGCAGGACCAGCAGGAATATTTGCTGCATTGCGAGCCATCGAAAAAGGAATCAAACCTGTTATTTTTGAACGTGGAAAAGATGTCCGCGCGCGCAGACGAGATTTGGCAAAATTGAACAAAGAATCCATCGTAAATCCTGAATCAAATTACTGTTTTGGAGAAGGTGGTGCCGGAACTTATTCCGACGGAAAATTATACACACGTTCAAAGAAACGTGGCGATGTAAAGAAAGCAATGGAATGGTTTGTACATTTTGGCGCAGATCAAGACATTTTAGTTGAAGCACATCCACACATAGGTACCAATAAATTACCACAAATCATTGTCAATATGCGCGAAGCAATCATCGCTGCTGGCGGTGAAGTACATTTCGATTCCAAATTGACGGATTTATTGATAGAAAATGGACAATTGGTTGGACTTGAAATCAATCAGAATCAAAAATTCGATTTCAAAAATGCCATTTTAGCGACTGGACATTCAGCGCGAGATATTTTTGAATTATTGCATAACAAAGGTTTGGAATTGAAAGCAAAAGCTTTTGCACTTGGTGTTCGAATCGAACATGCACAAGATTTAATTGACAAAATTCAATACCACGGTCGTGTGAACGATTCGTTTTTGCCGCCTGCATCTTACAGTTTGGTAACGCAAGTGGAAGGAAAGGGCGTGTATTCATTTTGCATGTGTCCGGGTGGAATTGTTGCGCCTTGTGCTACGGCAGATGGAGAAGTGGTGACAAATGGTTGGTCGCCTTCAAAAAGAAACAATCCGTATTCCAATTCAGGTATCGTAGTCAGCGTGGAACCTGAAGAATTGCCCAATTGGAAAAACAATCCAATGGTTTGCTTGGATTTTCAGAAATCTGTTGAAAAGGCGTGTTGGGAAGCTGCAGGAAAAACGCAAAAAGTTCCAGCGCAATGTATGAAAGATTTTGTAGACAACAAAAAATCAACTTCTTTTCCAAGATCTTCCTATCAGCCGGGTATTGTGAGTGTCAACCTGAATGACGTTTTACCGTCATTTATTGCACAAAGATTGCGCAAAGCGTTTGTCGATTTCGGACAAAAAATGCACGGATATTTGACAAATGATGCGGTTTTACACGCGCCAGAATCGAGAACAAGTTCACCCATTCAAATCCCACGAGATGAAATCACTTTGCAACATCCGCAAGCAAAAGGTTTGTTTCCTTGTGCAGAAGGTGCTGGATATGCCGGCGGAATTATTTCAGCGGCAATCGATGGAATGAAATGTATAGACGCAATTGAATTTTAATGGAAAATGTAACGGATAAATACGACGAATTGAATTTCAATATTGTTTTGGTTGAACCACAAATCCCGAATAATACTGGAAATATTGGGCGTTTGTGTGTGGCAACGAAAAGCAGATTACATTTGATTGCACCATTGGGTTTCGAAATCACAGATGCCCGAGTGAAGAGGGCAGGATTGGATTATTGGAAAGATTTAGAAATCTGTTACCATGATCATTTTGAAGCTTGGTATGATTCTGTCGAAGACAAAAGTCGCGTTTTCTTCTTCACGGCTCGAACAGATGCTTCTTTTTATAAAATCGATTTACAAAAAGGCGATTATTTGGTTTTTGGTCGTGAAGCCACTGGATTGAGCGATGAATTGTTTAGCCGTTTTCAATCGCAATTGGTCACGATTCCTTTTCCAGGAAAAGTGCGCAGTTTCAATTTAGCAAATGCTGTAGCAATTGTTGCTATGGAGGGAATTAGACAGTTGTCGCTTATAGAATAAGTATAATTTTCAATCATAATGAAATCTGCATTTCGCAACTAAAATTTCATCCTCTTTAACTTGATAAATGAGTCGGTGTTCTTCATCTATTCTGCGCGACCAAAATCCAGCGTATTTGTATTTCAGTGGCTCAGGTTTACCAATTCCTTGAAAGGGAGTTCTTGAAATGTCTTTCAATAAATCATTGATTCGCTTCAGTTTCTTTTTGTCTGTTTTTTGCCAGTACAAATAGTCTTCCCAAGATTCATCTACAAAAATGAATTTCATTCTTCAATCAAATTTTGGCTAGAAGCATTTCCAGATTTTAATTTTTCAATCGCAGAATCCAATCTTTTCTCGTTTTCTTTGGATGAAAGTTCATGCTGAGTAGCGCATAAAGAATTGTATTCAGCCAATGACATAATTACCACTCCGTTGTCTTTTCCGCGGTTGATAATTAACGTTTCAAAGTTCTGCGTTACATTGTCGAAATATCTTTTAATATCTTTTCTGAAATCTGAAATGGATGTAGTTAACATAGAAGTGAATTTTATTTGTACTGCATTATGTACAAATTTATGTACATAACATCAAAAAACCAAATTTATTTTAAACTAAAACAAACTCAACTGATTCTTCAACGCTGGATTTTCCAATTCCAATAATTTCTTTTTGGCAGAAAGTCCGCCTGCGTAGCCAATTAATTCTCCGTTACTTCCAATAATTCGATGACAAGGAACGATGATTGAAATCGCGTTCGCACCATTCGCGGATGCAACTGCTCGAATCGCTTTTTGATTGTCTAATTTTTTGGATAGCGAAAGATAAGAATCTGTTTCACCGTATTTTATCTGAGACAATTGATTCCAAACTTTTTGCTGAAATTCAGTGCCTACCAATTGAAGTGGAAGGTCAAAATCTTGGATTTCACCTGCAATATAAGCGTTCAATTGCTTTTGCGTTTCTAAATGTAAATCGGTTGTTTTTTTCTGAAATTGAGCTTGCAAACCAGTTTTGATTCTTTGGTCAATTTGCGTTCTCATTTTGCGAAATTTCCAATCGCACAAACACAATTTTCCTTCAAAATCACCTAAAATCAAAGTGCCGTAATCGGTTTCAAATTCGGTTAGGAAAATAGTTTTCATGAAAAAGACTTATTGTCTGCCCAATTTTCCTGCTTTCCAAGCTTGCACAAAAGATGCCCAAGAATATGGATTGAATAAATTGTTTACAGGACTTTGTCCCATCGTGTATAATTTCGTGTTTTGTTGATTGACTTGCCAGCTGTAGGAAAGCGAAGCGTCTGTTGATAAGCGACTTGCTGCAAACGCCAAACTTTCACCTGAAAGTTGTTTCTGTGCTCTTCTCAAGGCATCGTCATAGGGTTTCATTTCCAAGAAAGCGCGTGCAAAATCTTCTCTCGAAGGCCAAGGATAAACGGTATATTCTGGCAATTCTTCTGCATTTTCATACATCATGTGAATCATCGAATAGCGATTGTCTTTCAACGAATCAGGAACGATATAGGAAGAAGTTTTGTATCCGTAGTAACTGAACATCAGCGTATCTCCTGGCAATACTACCAGTGAGAAAAATCCGTAATAATCAGCAATTGTTCCCCTACGACTTTGTCTGTTAAATACAGTTGCAAAAGGCATTTGTGTCAAACTGTCACTCGAAACAACGACTCCTGAAAGTTGAATTAACATAGAGTCTGGCGCCACATATGGTTGGTTTTCTTGTGCTTTGACCCCGAAAGAACAAAGCAAACAAAGAGCGATTATGGTAAATATCTTCATGTGCTAACTTTTTGAAACGAAAATTAAATTCAACTTACGCTTCTATTGATACCTTCAAAAGTAAGAAATTATATGTAAAAAACCAGCTTTTTTTATACCAGTCAACCAACATTTTGGATTAATTTAACAGATAATTGTTTCGTTTACTTTACCCATGATTCGGTTTTTTGGTTTTCATGAAATAGAGCATAGATTGTCTTTTCGGGCATAAAAAAAAGGTTGTTTTGCCCACTCTGGGGCAATCACTAGAAAAAAAAAATTTTTTCTAGTGATGTTTAGCCTCTCTGAGGCTAACGCGTTAAAGCCAATTAATCTTCAGCTATCAAGAAAAACCAAACCAAAAACATCTCGACCATCCCAAGCAGGGCAGAACGCTTTTAAAAAGCAAACCAGAAAAAGCAAGTCATTGCCCGAGCTTAGGCAAAACAAAAAAGGCCTTACACCTTTCACAAAATTCCAAACCCAAAAACCTCTCAATCAGCCCTAGCAGGGCTGAAAACTTTAAAAAAAGCATGTATCTGCGAGTACTTGCCCCAGCGTGGGCAAAACGAAAAAAACTTCTCATCTGCCAACCATGAAGTGTAAAATACTTCATCAAAGTCTTCCTGAAACGAATTTTAAAAAAACTAAATTATCTTTGATTTGAAAAATCGCTATTTTCTCGGTAAAAATTATTAAATTTGCAAGAATTTATTTAAAAAAATAGGTTCAAAATGTCACTTTCCAATCTCAATGAAGTTAAAGAAGGTCTCACCTTCGACGATGTACTTTTAGTACCAGGATTCTCCCAAGTTTTACCAAAAGATGTTCAGCTGAAAAGCAAATTTACACGCAATATTTATGTGAACACGCCTATCATTTCCGCTGCCATGGACACTGTTACTGAGTCTAGTATGGCTATCGCGATGGCGCAACAAGGTGGAATTGGAGTGATTCACAAAAACATGACAATCAGCGAGCAAGCCTTGGAAGTACGCAAAGTGAAACGTTCTGAAAGCGGAATGATTTTGGATCCTTTGACTTTGTCAGAAAATGCACTAGTAAAAGATGCGTTGCAATTGATGAAGGAAAACAAAATTGGCGGTATTCCTGTCGTCGATGAAAATAAAATCTTGAAAGGTATAGTCACTAACAGAGATTTGCGTTTTGAAAAAAACTTGACAAGACCAATCATTGAAGTAATGACTCACAAAGAAATCATTACAACGCAAGATGGCACAGATTTATCAGTAGCCGAGGATATTTTACAAGAGAAAAAAATCGAGAAATTGCCAGTGGTTGATGCCAATAATAAATTGATTGGATTAATCACTTATAGAGATATTATCAAAGTGAAAATGCACCCCAATTCTTGCAAAGATAGTTTTGGAAGATTGCGCGTTGCTGCTGCGGTTGGTGTCACAACTGACACTTTAGCTCGAGTGCATGCATTGGTTGATGCTGGAGTAGATGCCATCGTGATCGATACCGCGCACGGACATACAGAAGGCGTAGTTGTGAAATTGAAAGAAGTAAAAGCCGTTTATCCAAATTTAGATGTTGTGGTTGGAAATATTGCCACAGCTGCAGCTGCAAAATATTTGGTGGATGCTGGCGCTGATGCTGTGAAAGTAGGAATTGGTCCTGGGTCGATTTGTACTACTAGAATTATCGCGGGTGTTGGTGTACCACAATTGACTGCAATCAATGATGTTGCGCTAATTTTGGAAGGAACAGGCGTTCCAATTATTGCTGATGGTGGAATAAGATACACAGGCGATATAGTGAAAGCAATTGCTGCTGGTGCTGATACGGTAATGGTTGGTTCCATGTTTGCTGGAGTAGAAGAATCACCAGGTGAAACTACGATTTTTGAAGGAAGAAAATTCAAAGCTTACCGCGGAATGGGTTCTTTGGAAGCAATGCAAAAAGGTTCAAAAGACCGCTATTTCCAAGATGCTGAAGACGATGTGAAAAAATTGGTTCCTGAAGGAATTTCTGGTCGCGTGCCTTACAAGGGATTTTTAGTCGAAGTGGTTTACCAAATTATCGGCGGATTGAGAGCTGGAATGGGCTACTGCGGTGCAGGAACAATTGACAAGTTGAAAGGAGCAGAATTTGTTCGAATTACCAACGCTGGTATGCGTGAATCACACCCACATGATGTCACAATCACACGTGAGGCGCCAAATTATAGTATAAAATAACAAAAATTTACCATTGTATTCCGCGAATTAATGTATTTTTGGATGCAATTTTTAATAAACATATTGAAAGAATGAAGAAGAATTTGTTAGTTGTCATAGGTCTTATCGGATCTTTGAATTTATTTGCTCAAAATGAACCAGCTGTCATGGAAATTGATGGTAAACCAGTTACCAAATCAGAATTCCTTCAGATTTATTTGAAAAACAACAACGACCCAAAATTTGACAAAGTTTCTATGGATGAATACATGGAGCTTTTCAAAAAATTCAAATTAAAAGTCGCTGAAGCTGAATCTCTTGGA
Organism: Crocinitomicaceae bacterium; assembly: GCA_040403095.1. Lineage (GTDB taxonomy): Bacteria > Bacteroidota > Bacteroidia > Flavobacteriales_D > Crocinitomicaceae > JAQVCM01. The sequence continues at coordinate 6,620 of JBBALI010000061.1, read as the reverse complement.
TACGATACCATTCCTAAATTAAAGAAAGAATTAGATGGTTATAGAAAAACATTGGCAACTCCTTATTTGGTTGACAATGAAACAAATAATAAATTAGTAGAAGAAGCATACCGCCGTTCTAAAACAGAAATCAGGGCTTCTCATATTTTGATAAAAGTGGACGAAAATGCTTCTCCAGCTGATTCATTGCGCGCTTACAACAAAATCATGGCGTTGAGAAAACGCATTGAAAATGGCGAGGATTTCGCAACAATTGCCAAATCAAAAGGTGGTTCTGATGATCCTTCTGCGCAGCAAAACGGAGGAGATTTAGGTTATTTTACAGCTTTTCAAATGGTTTTCCCTTTCGAAGAAGCCGCTTACAATACGCCTGTTGGAAAAATCTCAAATCCTATCAGAACGCGTTTCGGTTATCACTTGATTAAAGTGGTTGACACACGTCCTGCGAGAGGTACAATCAAAGCAGCGCATATCATGGTAGCTGTTTCTAAAACTGATTCCACTGACGCAATTGAAGCTGCACGTAAAAAAATCGATGAGATCTATGCAAAAGCAATTGGTGGTGAAAATTTTGATGAATTGGCAAGCAATTTCTCTGACGATCCAGGTTCTAATGGAAAAGGTGGTGTTTTGCCAGTTTTTGGTTCAGGTTCTACAACACGAATGGTTCCAGAATTTGAAGATGCAGCATTCAACTTGAAAAATATCGGTGACATCAGCAAACCAATTCAAACTAACTACGGTTTCCATATCATCAAGAAATTGGAATGGAATGATTTAGGGTCTTTTGAATCTATGAAGAAAGAATTGCAGAACAAAGTCAACAAAGACGAACGTTCTAAGCAAACGCAAAATTCTTTTGTTGTAAAATTGAAAAAAGAATACAACTACAAAAATGTAAGCAAAAAGAACTTGAGTTGGTTCGTTGACAATATTGATTCTACTTATGCTATGGGTAAATGGTCAGCATCAAAATTGCCCACAGACAAACCTTTGTTTTTGATTGACGGAAAAAACTTTACGCAAAAACAATTTGGAACTTACTTAGAGAAAAATGCCCGAGGTTCAAAGAAAATGCCTAGCAAAGACTTGGTTGCTTTTCAATACAAAAATTGGGAAAAAGCCATGATCATTGAATTGGAAGAATCCAAATTGGAAGCAAAATATCCTGAATTCAAAGCGTTGATGAAAGAATACCACGATGGAATATTGTTGTATGAAGTAATGACAGATGAAGTGTGGAACAAAGCAACACGCGATACTGTTGGTCTGAAAGAATTTTATGCTGCCAACAAAGAAAATTACCGTTGGGACAATAGAATGGATGCAATGGTTTACGAATGTTTGAATAAAGACATCGCAGATCAAGTTTACAAAATGATTCAAAACGATACAATCAATTCTAAACATGTGTTGGACAAAATCAACAAAACATCTGAATTGAATTTGCGTGTGAGAACAAATAAATTTGAAATTTCTCAAACTCCTTATTTGAAAGGAAAAGATTTGAAAAAAGGCGTAAACAAACCTTACGAGTTTGAAGGTAAAGTCTATGTGATCAAAGTAAACGAATTAATTCCTGCAGGTGTCAAAGAATTGAACGAAGCAAAAGGCGCAATAACTTCTGATTTCCAAAATAAATTAGAAAAAGATTGGCTGGAATCGTTGGCGAGAAAACATCCTATTAAAATCAACGAAGCGGTTTTATACAACTTAGGAACTAAATAATTCAAATCCGCTTTCATTGAAAGCGGATTTTCTTTTTACCCTTTTTGGTTCGTTAAAAAATGTTTAGATTTTTGAAATCCTAAATTAATCAAACCAAAGCACTTATATTTACTGCAGAAAATACTATTTGATAGTTTATTCCGTTTATTTTTCGTTAAAAAACATACATGAAAATATTAATCATTCCTTTCATTTTATTCGCTTTTGGCCTTTTTGGTCAAGAAAGAATGACCATCGATAAAATTGCCGCGCAAATTGGTGAAAACATCATTTTACAATCTGATATCGAAGCCCAAAAATTGCAAGCGCTTTCTTCTGGTGTGGAATTGACTCCAAATTCAGATTGCCGAATTTTAGAAGATTTGATGTTTCAAAATTTGTTGCTCAATCAAGCTGAATTAGACAGTATTGAAATCACGGATGCGCAAGTGGATGCAGAAATGGAAAACCGCGTGCGTGTGATCGAACAGCAAATCGGTAGCCGCCAAAAAATGGAGGAATATTACGGAAAAACAATCACGCAAATCAAAATTGAATTTCGTCCTTTGATTAAAAAACGCATGCTTTCTGAAGAAATGCAACGTCAAATTACAGCGAAAGTGACCATTACACCAAAAGAAGTGGAAGCTTTTTTCAAAACAATTCCGGTAGACAGTATTCCCTTGATTAACTCGCAATTGAGTTTTCAGCAAATCGTGATTTTTCCATCAATTACCAAAGACGACAAAGCCATTGCAAAGAAAACGTTGCAAGACGTTTTGGATGGAATCAGAAAAGGTAAGAAGTTTGAAGATGAAGCCAAAAAATATTCGCAAGATCCCGGTAGTGCGCCAAAAGGTGGCGTGATGAACGCAACACGTGGGATGATGGTTGCGCCTTTCGAAGCAGCAGTTTTCAGTTTGAAAGTGGGCGAAATCAGCGAAGTTTTTGAAACTGAATTTGGTTACCACACCGTTAAATTGATTCAAAGAACGGGCGACGATTACATTTGCTCTCACATCTTAATCATACCTGAATTTAGTAGAGAAAGTTTGAACGATGCAGGATTGAAAATTGAAGAATGTTATACTAAGTTGAAATCAAATGAAATCACTTGGGACAACGCGGTTTTGAAATATTCAAACGACGAAAATACCAAGCAAAACAAAGGAATTATCACCAATCCAATTACTGGACAACAAACTTGGAGCATGGAAGATTTAAACCAAGTGGATCAGCAAATCTATTTGTTGACTGATGCTTTGAACAAAGGAGATATTTCGACAGCATCTTTGTATTACGACTTCAACGAGCGCAAACAAGGCGTTAGAATCGTTCGTTTGATGGACAGAACAAATCCACACAGAGCGAATTTGTTGGAAGATTACGCATTGATTCAAAGTGCAGCTGAAAACAAAAAGAGAGAAGATGTGTTGAAAACTTGGACAGATTCTAAAATCAGCAATGCGTATATCAGAATCGACAAAGGTTATTCAAAATGCGCATTCGAACACAAATGGAGTACCAATTTATAATTCAATAAACTCAAATGTCAGACGTAGCTAAAGTTAATCAAATGGTTGAGCACTACAAAGCGCTCAAAAATGAAATTCATCAAGTAATCGTAGGTCAAGACGAAGTAGTTGATCAAGTTCTAATTTCCATTTTTTCACGCGGTCACGCTTTGTTGATCGGTGTGCCTGGATTGGCAAAAACCTTGTTGGTAAACACCATCGCACAAACCTTGGGACTTTCATTCAATAGAATTCAATTTACGCCAGATTTGATGCCGTCAGACATTATCGGATCAGAGATTTTGGACGAACATAAAAATTTCAAATTCATCAAAGGACCGTTGTTTAGCAACATCGTGTTGGCAGATGAGATCAATCGTACGCCGCCTAAAACGCAATCTGCTTTGTTGGAAGCGATGCAAGAACGTTCTGTAACTGCAGCTGGAAATACGTACAAATTGCCAGCGCCATTTTTCGTATTGGCAACGCAAAACCCGATAGAGCAGGAGGGAACTTATCCTTTGCCAGAAGCGCAATTGGACCGTTTCATGTTCAATATTTGGGTAGATTATCCATCTTACGTCGAAGAATTGGCGATTGTGAAAGCAACAACCAACGATTCCAAAGTAGAATTGAAACAAATCTTGACTGGCGAACAAATCATGGAATACCAAGAATTGGTGCGCCGCGTTCCAGTTCCAGACAATGTCTTAGAATACGCCGTTAAATTGGTCGGAAAAACCCGATTCGACAGCGAATTTGCTCCACAAATGACCAAAGATTTCATCAGCTGGGGCGCAGGACCGCGTGCCTCTCAATACCTAATCATCGGCGCCAAATGTCACGCACTTTTGAACGGCAAATTCTCGCCAGACATCGAAGACGTGAAAGCAGTAGCCAAACCAATTTTGAGACATAGAATTGTAAGAAATTACCGCGCAGAAGCGGAAGGATTTTCTATGGATAGGATTATTGAGGAGTTGATGTAAGGGATAAAAACTCAATATAATGACAAGCTGAATAGATATCTTGAACACTAGGTACTTCACTTTTGTGCAGTTTTTTCCCAATTTGCCTAAAAACAGACGAAAAATTGATTTTTTTGCTTTCAGCAATCATTGATATCTTTTCAAAAATAGAATCTACATTTTCATTATTTTGGATGGCAAGATTATATTTTTTAATAATAAATTCAGTGGATTCAATTAAAATAACTTTTTGATTAACTTTCATATTATCAAACAACAAAGGATTATTTGCACGTATTTTATCTAATAATCTCTGATCAAATTGTATACTTGACTCACTCAAGTCTTCTTTTGAATTGATTGATTTAATAATAATTTCAATCCTTTGAATTTCAGTCTCACTTAAATTATCACCATAGTTATTAATCAAGTATTTATAAAACTCAATTGTTCTTGAATGTATTAAAATACTAGAAGATAAATCATGAAAATCAAGATGTTTTACTTTACTTTTAATTTTCTCCTTATTCTTTTTATCAATGTCTTTTTTTGACAAACTGTATCGTTCGAAGATTTTTACTGAATTTTCTGAAGATAGGAAATTTTTTATTTCAAATGAACTAATTATAGAATCCCACAGTTCTTTCTTTTTACTATATTCTCCAAAATCATCACTCTTAGCGTATCTTTTATCTGTTATTAAAGAGTTAACAAGAATCATTAATTCTTTGAGATAAATTTTTAAATCATCTTCTAAACCTTCTTTAACCCATAATTTACTTAAGTCAAAATTATTTGGATTCTTCTTGTCACCATCTGTTGTTGAATATAAAATGGAGATTGTGTATGGTACTACAGCTGATCTTAATTGACCAATTGCATTGTTTCTTGCACCATGAATTTCTTCTAAAGCTTTAAATAAAATTATTTTGGAAATCATTAATTCGTAAAAATCTCTATCAATAATAGTTTTCTTTGTATTATCTTCGGAACTAATCTCTTCAAGAAATTTTCGAAATATTGCTTCACCACCTTTTTTAACTTTAAATGGTTCATCTCCCCACGAAGAATAATATTTGCCAAGTTGTTCTTTGGTAAATCTATATTCTTTAGGATATTCTTTCTCAATTCTATTCTTACCTGATTGACCAGCTATTCTTAGTTTTGTATTGAATTCACCTTTTGACTTTTCAAAAAACCATTTTTTGCCACTAGGAGTAATTATACTTTCAGCAAGTGCTTTAATTTTTGTTAATTGTGGATTTCTTGAACGTAAATCAACGGTTGTCACTTTAGATTGTGAATTTGAATATTCACTAATATTTGATATCAAATCATCCAAATCTTCTTCCGATACATTTTTGGCAACGTTTATTTTCGCCATGACCTTAACTTTACTTATATCAATACCATCTTTCTGACTGAAGTAGATACTTGCAGTAGTTTGTCCACCATTTACTATTTGAAAATCTGACAGTTTTGTGATATATACTTTTCCGTTTATTTCTTCGATTTCTTTATTACTGGCGGTTATTGTTAAACCATTATTATAGGCAATAAATTTTTCTGGTTCCTTTGTGAGTGTTTTTCTCATACCAGAATTCGAAGTATTTTTAAATTGAAGAAATGACCTAACATTTTTTTCAAGTAAGCGTGAGCTAAATTTCTTGTATAATTGAGACAAGATTTCTGCGGGTAATACACAAAGATAGGATTCGAAATTATCTTCATCAGCTGCTTTTATTGTCTCAATTATGGTGTTAAATGGAGATTCTTTAAAGTCGATTAATAATGCTTCTCTATTTCCTTGAGATATCAGCACGGAATGTAGAAAATTTAAATCAATTAATCTTTTTAGTATTAAAATGTCTTTTTCATGGGATATTCGATTTTTTTCATATCTAACTTTTATCTTTTCATCTTTAAAATCCATTCTTTTTGGCTGAGAATGAGAACCACCAGAAACGGTTGCTGTTGCAGAAATTAGGAAAATTTCTATTACATCAAATTGATCTAAACCAGATGATGAAGATATTTTATGTATCAATGCATTTATTGCACCAATATCTTGAATATCAATTAAATGTCCTTTTATTGCTTTGTTTGTGAAATTAATCCCCTTTTTAAAAATGCTGTCGTAATATTCTTTGAGAGAAATTTCAAGATTTTCACCAGCTAAAGAAATAGAATCATCATTTAGAATAAATAATTGTAATCTTTCACCAGAATCGTTAATGATGTAGCCGTTAATTTTAATTGGAACACCTTCTATCTCTGCTGAATAATAAGTGTCAGTAAAATCTTCACTATCAATAAGTTTTGCATCTAACATTGACGGAATTACAGTATTTATGAAATTAGTTTCACTTATGAAACCTTCGTCATCTTGTGATTCCTTTAATAAATCACCTCTATATTTTATATATTCTTG
>JBBALI010000060.1:0-15932 GCA_040403095.1 Crocinitomicaceae bacterium | reverse complement strand
TTCCATTCGTTCCTGATAATCCTGTTAAACCAATTGAACCGTCAAGACCATTTGTTCCATTCGTTCCATTTGTTCCCGCTAATCCTGTTAAACCAATTGAACCGTCAATTCCATTTGTACCATTCGTTCCATTCGTTCCTGATAATCCTGTTAAACCAATTGAACCGTCAAGACCATTTGTTCCATTCGTTCCATTTGTTCCCGCTAATCCTGTTAAACCAATTGAACCGTCAAGTCCATTTGTTCCGTTCGTTCCATTTGTTCCAGCCAAACCTGTTAGACCGATTGAACCATCGATTCCATTCGTACCATTCGTTCCGTTAGTTCCAGCCAAACCTGTTAGACCAATTGAACCGTCAATTCCATTTGTACCATTCGTTCCATTCGTTCCTGATAATCCTGTTAAACCAATTGAACCGTCAAGACCATTTGTCCCATTCGTTCCATTCGTTCCAGCCAAGCCTGTTAAACCAATTGAACCGTCTATTCCATTCGTGCCGTTTGTACCATTCGTTCCTGCTAATCCTGTTAGACCGATTGAACCATCGATTCCATTTGTACCGTTTGTTCCGTTCGTTCCAGCTAACCCTGTTAGACCAATAGAACCATCGATTCCATTTGTTCCATTTGTTCCGTTCGTACCAGCTAATCCTGTTAGGCCAATTGAACCGTCGATTCCATTAGTCCCGTTTGTTCCATTCGTTCCTGCTAATCCTGTTAATCCAATTGAACCGTCAATTCCATTTGTTCCGTTCGTTCCATTTGTTCCATTCGTTCCAGCCAAGCCTGTTAAACCAATTGAACCGTCGATTCCATTTGTTCCGTTTGTTCCATTCGTTCCTGCTAATCCTGTTAAACCAATTGAACCATCAATTCCATTTGTTCCGTTCGTTCCATTTGTTCCAGTTAATCCTGTTAGACCGATTGAACCGTCAATTCCATTTGTTCCGTTCGTTCCATTTGTTCCAGCTAATCCTGTCAAACCAATTGAACCGTCGATTCCATTTGTACCATTCGATCCAGCCAAACCTGTTAATCCGATTGAACCATCAATTCCATTTGTTCCGTTCGTTCCATTTGTTCCCGCTAATCCTGTTAAACCGATCGAACCGTCAGTTCCATTTGTTCCTGCTAACCCTGTCAGACCAATTGAACCGTCAATTCCATTTGTTCCGTCAGTTCCATTTGTTCCTGATAATCCTGTTAAACCAATTGAACCATCAATTCCATTTGTGCCGTTCGTTCCATTTGTTCCAGCCAAACCTGTTAATCCAATTGAACCGTCAATTCCATTTGTTCCGTCAGTTCCATTTGTTCCAGCCAAACCTGTTAGACCAATTGAACCGTCAATTCCAATTGTGCCATTCGTTCCAGCCAATCCTGTTAGACCAATTGAACCGTCAATTCCATTTGTTCCGTTTGTTCCATTTGTACCAGTTAATCCAGCTGCTCCAGTTAAATCACTTGTAGTAAAAGTTGTATTATTTGTATAATTAAATGTATAAGTTCCATCAAAATTATTGACTGTTGAAATAATTCCAACTCCATCATTTCCAGGTAAACCTGCTAAACCATTCGTTCCGTTTGTTCCATTTGTGCCGTTTGTTCCATTTGTGCCGTTTGCACCTCTCAAATCACTTGTTGTAAAAGTTGAATTATCAGTATATGTAATTGTGAAAGTTCCATCGAAATTATCAACGGTTGAGAAAATTCCAACTCCGTTTGTTCCATTCGTTCCTGCTAATCCATTTGTTCCATCTGTTCCATTGGTTCCGTTTGCACCTCTCAAATCAATTGTCGTAAAAGTTGAATTATCAGAATATGTAATTGTGAAAGTTCCATCAAAATTATCAACAGTTGAGGAAATTCCAACTCCGTTTGTTCCATTCGTTCCTGCTAATCCATTTAGTCCATTTGTTCCATTGGTTCCGTTTGCACCTCTCAAATCAATTGTCGTAAAAGTTGAATTATCAGAATATGTAATTGTAAAAGTTCCATCGAAATTATCAACAGTTGATGAAATTCCAACTCCGTTCGTCCCGTTTAATCCAGCAGGTCCAGCGGGTCCAGGAACGAAATTTAATGCAAATGGTACACTTAAAAGTTGAGAAGATCCCATTTGTACAAAACCATTTCCAAAATCAGCTTCAATTTCCATCCATTTAGTTCCAGTTCCCCAATCGATTGCTGGAAATGATCCACCAATCGCATTTCCGTAACCAATTTCAAGGTTGATTAAACCATATTGATTTGTAGTTGCTTCATGTGTTTCTTGGTATAAGATAGTTCCAGTTGATGAACCTTCGTGAACTGTAGCTTTTATTTCAATTGCCGCATTTGCCATTGGATTCCCAGAAACACTTCTAATAATTGACTGATATTTGAATGCTTGTGGAGCTTGTGCTGATATATTATTATTTAACATTTGCCCTAAAACCAAACTTAAAAAACAAATTGAATTTAAAAATAGTTTTGTTACTAACTTTGTTGGTCGTTTTTTCATAATTATGTGATTAATTGTTGACTTTATTTTTTTACTTTTTCTTTCTGAACCTTATGTTCTTGATAGAACTTATTTTTAAAAAAATTACCTATTTAGATATATAGTTCCTTTAATTTTTTTAGAACCATTTCCAAAATCAAAAAGGTAGAAATATGTACCAACTGGAAGATCATCTCCACCAATGCTAATCCCCATTTTTGTTTTTCCATCCCATAAATTTATATAGGGACTTGCTTCATAAACTTTATCGCCCCAACGGTTAAATATTTCAATTGAATTGTTAGGATATTTATCTATTCCTCTAATAAAAAAGAAATCATTCGTTTCATCATCATTTGGAGAAAATCCTTCAGGAATATGGAAATCCGCTATAACAGGAACTCCATCTTTTGAAGATGGTTGATGAAATCCTTGTGTAAAAGAATATTCTGAATTAGAATAAGTTTCAATTGTTACCTCCCCAATCGTCCATGCCATTGTGGCTAAGCTGCACTCTGCATATGTTCCTGCTGAACCAACAACCGAAAGCTGTATTTCTTGTCCAAATAAAAAACTCGCTTGAGTAAACATTGTACAAAAAAGTAAAAATGTAAATAGACTTATTTTATTCATAATCAAATGTGTATAAAATTGATACCGCAAAGTTGATGAGATTTTGGGTCTTAAATCTTACATTATTAAAGCTTTATGTTACAGTAATTACATATTCATTATTGTAAACAAAAAATGCTCTCGAATAATTCGAGAGCATTTTAAACAAAATAATATATTTGATTGGTTGGTTGTTTTTGTATGAGTTGAGAAAGAAAGTAAATCTCTAGGAGCAATTGTTTTGAAATTTAATTCAACCCTTCCAACCACTTCATCGTATCAATTCCATCTGCATAATCACTCAACAGGGGACGCTGCGCATGTCCAAAAGGAACATATTGATTTCCAACAATTACCTGCAAGTTTTCTTTATATTTTTCGATGTAATTTTCTACTTCCGATTGATTTTCATAACGGTGGTAAAAAAGCATCGCCAAAGGTGAATGAAGTTCATCAGATTCTTTCAACAACATGAAACCATTGTCCAAAATGTTTTCTTGGTTCATCAAATGAATCGCCTTGTTGTAATCGTAATTATTTGCGTATTTGTGGTGATTTACAACTTCAGAATGATTGATTATTCCGGCAAAAAAGCGATTGATGTCAAAATCTACTGGAATCAATATTTGAGAAACATTGCGGCAACCTAAACCAAAATAAGTGAAAATGTCTTTGCCTAATTCGTGAATTTGCGATTCGGTTTCTGTTCCGTCGAAAATAGCCAAGGAAGTTCGGTTTTTTCTAAAAATGTGGGGATATTTGCCGAAATAACTTTCAAAATAGCGCATTGAATTGTTACTTCCAGTGGCAATCATGGCTTCAATTTCACCAATTCTATTTTCTGTAAGCGTAATGCGAGATTGAATTTCCGGCGCAAATTTGATTAGCACATCGGTCAAAGCTGGTAGTAAATTCTTGTCATCCGAACTCAATTTAGCGACAATGTGATGACCAGATAATAAAACACAAAGAAAATCGTGAAATCCGACCAAAGGTAAGTTTCCAGCCATGATCACTCCTACTCTTCTTGGATTGCTTGTAAATGTGTATTTTGACGTCCAATCAGTCAAAGATTCAACTGTCAATTGATTTCCCAACGCCAACAATGATTCACAAACTGAGTTTTTTGAAAACCAACCATTGAAATGAATTTGTCGATTGATGACAATTTGCAATTTTTCGTATTCTTCCGCTGTTAATCCAAGGGAAAAATCTTGCCAAGGTTCTTGTTTTCCCAACTGAACCATCACTTTTCCCAACTGCACAAAGGCAGTAATTAATGTATCTCTATCCACAATGCAAAATTAATTGAAAAAGTCATGAATTAAGTCACAAATGAATTTTAAAACTGAAAATTCACTTCACCAATTTAAAATCTTCCAAATAAAAAAACGGCAGGAAAAAAAAATCCCGCCGATTCAAACTTAAATTACTTATAATTTACAATGATTTCAAAAATTTGAGCATCGCATTTCGATCATAAGTTGGCAGATTTTTGAAAAAGTTCGCTGAATATTCTGCTTCACCTCCATGCCACATGATGGCTTCGGTCAAATTCCTTGCACGTCCATCATGCAAAAAATTACCATGTCCATTGACAATTTCTGTCAAACCAATTCCCCATAGTGGTGGCGTTCTCCATTCATTTCCAGTCGCCATGTGGTCTGGACGATTATCTGAAAGTTCGTCTCCCATGTCATGCAACAACAAATCTGTATATGGAAAAATCAATTGATTCGATAATTCTTTGAACGCAACATTTACCGCTGTTCGTTGCTTAGGCGTATGACAAGCAGCACATTGGGCTTGAGCAAACAAATCTTTTCCACGAATTACCGCAGGATCAGTAACATTTCTCCTTGCAGGAACAGATAATGTTTTGAGGTAAAAAGTCACTGCATATAACAGACTATCAGACAATTCTGTATCATCTTGTAAATTATCATATTGCGGTTGACCATAAGAAGCTTCTTGTGGGAAAATAAAAGTCGTGATTCCCATGTCTTGCAAGTATGCTGAAGCCGTTTGCTGCATCAAAGTTGGATTTCCAGCTTTCCAACCAAATTTCCCCAATGTTTTTCTCTTTTCAAGCACATTCCATACATAATTGGCTTTTCCAGATATTCCATCGCCGTCTGAATCATTGACATCTTCTTTGGCTACAATATTTGCATCTGGAATTGCTTCCAATAATCCCAAACCGAATACCGGTGGTGCCAATCTTGGTGAAATCATTACTCCGCCTGGCAAAGGCAAATAAGTATTCGTCAATGAATATGTCGGTTTTCTCATTTCATAACTTGTTCCGTCAGGAAACTGCAAGGTTTGGTATGCGTAACTTACATTTACATCTCCTTCAGGTTGCGCACCAAATACTGACCGATGTTGAAATTGACCACCAAAAAATGGTACATCAACTGTTCCACCATGTTCATCTTGTCCAGGAATACTGATTCGAATCAATAGCGACATCAAATTTTCGCCTGTTTCAGGCGCTTTTCCGCGACCATCACTAATATGACAAGAAACACAAGAAACATTATTGAAAATCGGTCCCAAACCATGATTAACAGGAGCAGGTGAACTTACAAAAGTGGCTTCAAAAGCAGCGTCACCTACTTCATGATTCAATGCGTGATCGCCTGTTAAACCCGGAAAACCTTGGCTAAAAGCATTTGATCCAGAAATAAATACTGTTTGACTTCCTCCAGCATACCAATCTTGATTTTCCATTGGTTCAAGTGAACCTGCTTTTTTGCAAGAAGTTAGAATCAAGAAAGTTAAACCGAAAAAAATGATAAAAAATCGATTCATATTAATCTGTAATATATTGATTTACAAAAGGTAAAAGTTGACTTTCCAAGGTGTTTTTTAAATCTTCAATTGCGGTGATTGCATTTTGAACTTGTGTGGGTTGCGAAATAATGGCTGTTCCAAAAGGATCCGTAATGTTGTTCAAAGCAGTGATTGAGGTGTTAATCTTGGCTTTAATCGTGTTATCAAGTGACAAATTGTATATTCTCACCAAATCTTCCAAACCAACTCCATCAGCATTGAATTTCCCCAAGTAAACATTTTGAACACTTTTGATATTATTTCTAAAATCTGTCAGTGAATTTTGTGCGTAAGGAGATTCTTCCAAACTTGGATCGGCATTGATGAAAGGTTCACCAATTTTTCCTGAGGCAACTTCATCACAAATCCCAATCATGGCATTTACAATTTCTTGAAAAACAGCCTTTTTATTACCGTAATAAGGGTTTGAAGTTGATGGACTTTTAAAATGATTAATGTAAGAATCAGTAACATTTGCATTCCATTGACTATATAGATCAGCAGTTAAAGTTTCCAAATTTTTAGTCAGTGCAACCAAATATTCTTTTTCACGAGGTGTAAATTGATCGTATGTTTTCGTACCATTTTGTCCCCAAAGTAAAAATTCTATTGGATGGAATCCTTTCAAAGCATCTTCCAAATTGTTGACATAAGCATCTGTAAACTGGTTTGTTCCATCAATTTGAGCATTCAAATCGACAAAATTAACAGGCCAAGTATCAATGCGTGGATCAATGTTTTCTGTAGCAACGGGACCATAAATAAAGCCTTCAGATTGTTCCCAAGTGGAACGAGCAGCTTTCCAAAAATCTCTACAAATATGTAGATTTTGCTCAGTTGAATTAGAAGCAAAAACCAACGAAGCTGTATATAAATCAGCTGTATTTGTTTTTAACTGTAAATAAGTAGAGGCATTGATATTAGCAGAAATATCATTGATAACATCCTGATTGTTAACAGAAACAGGTGTTTGTTCAACTTCATCTTTTTTACAACTTTGAAAGTAAATTGCCAAAGATAAAAGCATTGCAATTTTTGATATTTTATTGATTTTCATTTTATTATATTTTAATATTTAATATTTCCCCATTTGATTGGATACTGTATTCTTTGAGATTTTTTTCGGCAGGCGCTTGGGTTACTTTTCCTTCCAAATCATATCGGCTTCCATGTTGATTGCAAACAAAGCCGGAATTTGTAGCGATCAAGGGATATGTTCGGTGTGTGCATTGCAATTCAAAAGCTCGGAATTTCTCGTTGGAATATTTAACAACCGCAATTTCAAATTCCAAAGATTGATTTTTAACAATCACTAAATTATTTTCTTCAGTAAATTGATTCACTGGCAATTGAATTGACCCTTGAATAATTTCACCCGAATAAGATTTCAAGGGCGTACAACTTGAAAGTGCTGGCAAAATAGCCGAAATACCAACAATTGATGCACACAAACCACAAGCTTGTCTGATAAAATCTCTTCTTTCTACTGCCATTTTTTTTATTTTAAAAATTAAAAACTATATCCCAATCCAAGATTCACATAATGTTGCGCCTTGAAAAATGGCTGACTTTGCGGAAAAGGATTTACGATCAAAAATGGATTTATTTCTCCGGTTAAACGGTAATTATAATCCAACTTAATAAAAACACCTTTAATCGGTTGAAAACCTAAACCAGTTACAATATATTGCTGATTGTTAGCATCATTAAAAATACCCGAACCATCTTTTGGCAATTTAAAATTCATATTTAGATTTTCATATCTCGCAAAAACGATCCAAGAACGGGTTGATTTTGACGTTAAATTATACGAAGCTTCAAAATATCCGCCTAGAATGCTTTCAGGTGTATTGTTTGCATAAGCGCGATTAATCTCTCCTGCATTTGGAATGTTGATGAACGAAACCAAACCTTTCAATGTTAGTTTTTTAGATAAATACTGAACATTTGCTTCAACCAATTCTACTGGGGTTCCAAAAGCACCAGATTGAAGTTGTAAACTGTCAGCTTGAAATTTTGGCAATCCAGCAGTTCCTCCAAAATACCCTGAAACTTGGGCACGAATATTTTTGTAATAATATAACAATGAACCAGTTAACGCCAATGAATTGGTTTTAGCATTACTTCCTTCAAATCTTCCATCTCGGATTCCTGTACCACTTGAAAATCCTGCACTATTCAGACCATTCATCAATCCCAAAGAATAATTCAAACCTGGAATTTTTCTGCTATTTCCGTATAATCCAATTCCAATTTCTCTCCAAGTTGAAGGTATAATAAATGTTTCTACATAAGGTCTGTCATTTCCATTAAAGGTTGTTGGTAAATGATTTTCGTTGATTATCCCAATTCTTGGAATGAATAAACCTGCCGTAATATACATTTGACGATTGATGTCGAATTTCAAAAATGCTTGTTCGATTGCATATTCTCCGCTTGCTTGTCCTCCAACTATTTTTGCATCTTCAATCTCCATTTCTGAAAAGAAAGAAATGCGTTTAGTAAATTTATGACCGATGAATAAAATCACACGATCTACATTTGCTTCGGCAGTTTTTAAAGTTAGATTGTTCGAATACTTGAAACTACCATAACCTGAAATCACAGTAGTTGCATTCGATGCGATCAGGCCAGCAGCAAGAGAATCTTCTCTAGTTAAGACTTGACTTTTCGCAGTCAAACAAAGCATTACAGCTAAAAGAGAATAAACATATTTTTTCATCTTATAAAATTTTAGACAAATCTAACTTTTTTAAAAAATGTCGGCAATACCTTTTTTATGGTATTTTTATCTAGACTTATTCTAAACAATAAAACAGGAAAATGTAAAAAAAACACGTCAAACTTTTCGTACATTTGAAATAAATAAAATCTAATGAAAAAGGAGATTCCTATTGTGTTTTATGATGGAGATTGCGGTTTTTGTAATAGAACAATTCAATTTATTTTGAAAAATGAAAAAAATCAGAATCTTCACTTTACTGCAATACAATCCGACTTCTCCATCGAATTTTTTGAATCGCATTACTTCCCAAAACCTGATTTAAGTACATTTTACTATTGGAACGGAAGAGAATTATTTTCAAAATCAACAGCGGTACTTCATTTACTCAATCAATTAAAAAATCGATTTCAGTTGCTCAAGATTGGATATATTTTGCCTAAAATAGTAAGAGATAAGATGTATGATTTTATTGCTAAAAGAAGACATAAAATTTCCAATGGATTTTGTGTCATTCCAAGTGCAGAGAATAGAAAAAGGTTTATTAATTAGTTGACTTTATCGGCTTTTTATCTGTGGATTTGTTTTCTAAAATCTCTTTTGATTCTACTTGCTCTTTCAATAAATCAGCAACACTCAAAGGACGATATTTTGGATTCCAAGAAAAATACTGGATAAATTGCTCGTCTTTATTAATTTGATCCATAGGATACATTACTCCATCTGGTTGCCCGAGGTAAGTCACACTTTCTACTTCACCACTATCCAATAACACTTTTAAATCGCTGGCATACAATCTTGTCATTCCTTTTCGTTGAATTTCAATCAAAGTATCGTTCTCCTTTGTTTCTTCAGGAAAATAAACTGTTTGTGCATTTCCTTTTACATCCAGTTTTTTCAATTCATTATCTATAAAATAAGCAATCATCTTTTTCCCAGCTACTTGGTTGTATAATTTGCCGGAATCCAATTGCATTACGGCAGAAGATTTGTCACTAATTTCGACTCTTTCAATGACTGTATCTTTCAGAAAAACTTCCATAAATTGTCCTTTCAATTCCGCATTCTTGCTCCAAACCATTGGCTTTTCAAACATTTGCAGCTTTCCATCTTTTTGCTGATAACTGATACTGTCACATTTTCCTTGAAAATCTTTGCTGAAAATTCGCACATCGTGGTGACCTAACACTTTTTCTAATTCATTCAAACTATCCTGAAAACTGAATATAGTATCCGCATGTATAAACAGTGTGTCTTTTTTCAACTGATATTGCGCAATTGCTTTTCCGGTCAAAAATCCATACTTTTTCAAATCGGAAAAATAGGCTTTTTCTCCATTAAATGAAATTTTGTTAGTTGTATCTCGATAGAAAATATTTCCATTTCCTTGCGAAATGCCTTTTTGGGGATTCACATATAGGCTGTCACCAGAAATGTATTTACTTTCTTTAATGATAGAAGCATTTTTTTGCAAAACGCCCTCTTCAGTTTCAGTTTGAAACCAACCTTTTTCGCAATGTATTGAATAGGTTTTCGACTTTATATCCGTCGGACCAAAGAAATACACTTTCTTTACTAAGTATTTGTATCTCAACGTATCTGTTTTCATTGTTAAACTATCGTTTCGATAATTTACTTTGCCACTGAAAAATAAATTTTTGGTATTTGGATAAAAATATCCGACTTTGCTTGTTAAGATTTCTTTATTTAAAATACTTTCAATTCTGCCGCCATTGCGATAAACGGCTTGCTTTAATTTGGCGTCATATTCCAGCGTATCTGTCAATAATTTATATTCTCGATCTCGCATTCTGACATTTCCCCACAATTTTGCCTTTTTGGATTTTCCACTGTAATACATGGAGTCACAAAATAAATTCAGCGTATCATTGCTATTGATATGTACTTTTCCGTAAGCCTTAACTTCATTCGTTTTATCAAAAAAATAAGCTGAATCACAATACATTACATTTCCTTGGTAGGTAAAATTAACTCCACCTCCAGTTAGTTTTTGTGCGCCTGTCTTTTCATTAAATGAAAGTTTGTAAGCACCTGGTAATAATTCTAAAACATCATTTTGGCTCCACGAATTGGCAGAGAACAAAAAAATTGCGCCTATAACAAGCGCAATTTTAGATATTTTAAAAATGTATTTCAATTTTACTTTTTATTTTGCAATGTTTGCGTTCGATCAGGACCAACTGAAACCACTGTAATTGGAACCTCTAGGGCGTTTTCAAGATACGTTACATAATCTTTCAACGCTTGAGGAGATTCTTCATAAGTTTGTAGTTTTGTTAAATCACAATTCCAACCTTGAAGTTCTTCGTAAATCGGTTCAATCACTACATCATTGATATCAAATGGAAGATAATCAATAACCTCGCCATTTATTTTGTAATGCGTACAAACTTTAATTTTATCGAAACTACTCAAAACATCAGCTTTCATCATTGAAAGTTCTGAAACACCATTTATCATGATGGCGTATTTCATAGCAGGTAAATCAACCCAACCACATCTTCTTGGACGACCAGTTGTTGATCCAAACTCTCTACCTTCTTTACGAATGTGTTCTCCATCTTCATCCAACAATTCAGTTGGAAAAGGACCACTTCCTACACGAGTACAATAAGCTTTGAAAATACCGATTACATCACCAATTTTAGTAGGAGCAATTCCTAAACCAGTACAAGTTCCAGCTGTAACAGTATTTGAAGAAGTAACAAATGGATAAGTACCAAAATCAATGTCTAACATGGTACCTTGCGCACCTTCAGCCAAAATTTTCTTTCCAGATTTCATGGCATCATTGATATATTGCTCACTATCAACACAAGTCAATGAGCGCAACAATTCAACTCCCTCGAAAAACGCAGGTTCTAATTCTGTAATGTTGTATTCAAAACCTTCGTAATGTTTCAGCATTCCTTTGTGTTTTTCAACCAAAGCATCGTACTTTTCTTTAAAATTTGGCGAAAAAATATCTCCAACTCTCAAGCCATTTCGACCAGTTTTGTCCATGTAAGTTGGACCAATACCTTTCAAAGTGGAGCCGATTTTATTTTTTCCTTTTGAAATTTCCGAAGCAGCATCTAATAATTTGTGCGTTGGAATAATTATATGGGCTTTCTTAGAAATCAACAAAGCATCTTTCAAATTCAAATTAAAAGGAGCTAGTTTTTCAATTTCTTTTTGAAAAACGACTGGGTCGATTACGACACCATTTCCGATTAGATTTTTGACTTCCTTTCGGAATATCCCAGAAGGAATTGTGTGTAAAACATGTTTTATTCCTTCAAATTCAAGCGTATGTCCAGCATTTGGTCCACCTTGAAATCTTGCAATAATGTCGTACTTAGGAGTTAAAACATCCACAATTTTTCCTTTTCCTTCGTCGCCCCATTGAAGGCCTAATAATACATCTACACTCATTGCTTAATTTGCATTTACTTTTTTTAATCCTTCTTCAATTGTTGGACAAATGGTGAATATTTCGTTTAATTTAGAAATAATGAATAATTTCTCCACCACTCCATTTAATCCACACAATATCAATTCTTTTCCTGCATTTCTAATTCTTGTCAGGGATCTTATAAAAAAATTCAATCCTGAACTATTGATGTATTCTAATTTAGAGACATCAAAAATGATAAAGTTATTTTCTGATTCTATGGCAGAATTAAGATCTATCATGATTTGTTCGACAGCATCAACTTGACTAATTCTACCAGAAATACCAAAGACAACCACATTTGGTTGATTCGTTATATTATGAACAAAATTCACTATTCAATGTCTTCTTTAGCGTTTCCTTTAACACCATAGAAGTAAAGTGAATGATGTTGAATTTTCACACCAAAAACTTCTTCAATTGTTGCTTTAATTTGTTGTACTCTTGGATCACAAAACTCAATAACTTCGCCTGTATCTGTAATGATCACATGATCATGTTGCTTTGAACCATGAGACTTTTCAAATTGTGCAATGTTTTTTCCAAACTGATGTTTTCTAACTAAGTTACAAGCCAAAAGGAGTTCTATAGTATTATAAAGAGTAGCCCGAGAAACACGGTAATTTTGGTTTTTCATCTTGATATACAAAGATTCAATATCAAAATGACCTTCATAATTATAAATTTCTACGAGTATGGCGAAGCGTTCAGGTGTCTTCCTGTGACCATTTTTTTCGAGATAAGCCGAAAAAATATTCTTTACCGTTGATTGTAATTCTTCTGTCAACATTCCTAATGGGAAAATACAAAATTAATGCTTTTTTTTGGTCTGAATTGAAATCGAGATTTTTCTTTTCACAATTTATTCACATTATGAAAATTTGAACAAATTTCTCGAAAGGGCATAAAAAAAGCTGCTTGAATTTCACTCCAAGCAGCTTAAATAAAATTGATGAAAAATCTATTTTACAATATCCATTTCATTGATCAAATTGGTAGCACCATAACATTTGTCAATCAACCAAAGTGTGTATCTAACGTCCAAAGAAATTGTACGTTGAATATTTGGTTCAAAATAAATATCACCTGACATTGCTTCCCAGTTACCATCAAAAGCAGTACCAATCAATTCACCTTTCCCGTTGATTACAGGAGAACCTGAATTTCCTCCGGTTATATCATTGTTTGATAAAAAGTTAACAACCAATTGTCCTTTTTCATCAGCATAGCGACCGTAGTCTTTTTTGCTCCAAAGTTCTTTGATTCTTGCATCAACTACAAACTCAGGATTTGTTGGGTCTTCTTTTGCAATCAATTCATCCATGTTAGAGGTGAAGTTGTAAGCTTTCCCTTCATTTGTTGTATAAGGCAATACATTTCCATAAGTCAAACGCATGGTAGAATTTGCATTTGGATAAAATTTCTTAGCCGGTTGCATGTCTTTAACTGCTTGAACAAATAATCTATTTGCACGCTGCAGTTTTTCATTTGCTGATTTAATCGAAGCCTCAGTAGATGCTTTCACATAAGCATCATCCAAATCTTTTATCAAAATATACAAAGGGTCAGTTTTCAATTCTTTCTCATTGTAATTTGCTGCAAATGCTTCAAATCTGGCTTTAGAAGTAAAAATTGAATACGCTTTCACTCTGTTGATGTATGCTTCAACACTTTGTTCATTCAACATTTTTGCAATTCCAACTCTTTGATTCATTGGAATATCTTTCAAGTACATTTTCAATACTTCAGAAAGTGTTTCTAATTCAATTTGCATGTTTCTATCTGCAAAGAAAACCGTTCCTTGTTCGAAAGCAGCATCTCTCAATTGTTTTGCTCTTTCAGCATTTCCTTTTGCTTCTTGATCTGCAGCAGCTTTCAAGGTATAAACCATAGAATTGATATCGACCTGACGAATGAATTCACTTTGATAAACTCTTAAGTAAATTACATCATTCAAGGCTTTGAAAGAATTTTCAATGTCTTTCAATACATCATTATATTGTTGTTTTCCCGCGCTATATTTCAAGAATTCTGCTTCAATTTTTCTTTTTTTATCTGCAACATTGTTGTTTTTCAATTGCGTTGATTGTCCTATAAAATATTTCCAATAATTTGCTACTTGCGCATATTTTGACGAATATTTTAGTCTTACAGCAACATCTTTATCCATGTATTTCTTCATGATTTCTAATTTCTTAGCACGAACATCTACAATTTTAGGTTGCTCAATAGAAATTGCTTGTTCAACACCGTAAGAAGTTAAAAAACGATTTGTACGACCTGGAAACCCCATTACCATCGCATAATCATCTTTCTTAACACCTTTAATTGAAATTGGCAAACTGTGTCTTGGAGTTAATGGCACATTTGAAGCGCTATATGCAGATGGTTTATTGTCAGCACCAGCATAAATCCTAAACATAGAAAAATCGGCAGTATGTCTTGGCCACATCCAATTGTCTGTATCACCACCATATTTTCCAGCAGATTGAGGAGGAGTTCCAACCAAACGAACATCTTTATATGTTTCTTTTACAAAAAGATAAAACTCATTTCCATCAAAAAAGTCTCTGACAAACGCTTCGTAGTGAGTTCCTTCAACTGCTTGTTTCTCTAAAATCTTAGAAAGCTCAGCAATCTTAGCAACTCTTTGTTCTGGCGTCATTGATTCTGTTAGTTCTTTTGCAATTGTTTTGGTTACGTCTTCCATACGAATTATGAAAGTTGCCGTCAAACCTGGTACTGGTATTTCCTCAGCCAAATTTTTCGCCCAAAATCCATTGTCCAAATAATTTTTTTCAGGAGTTGATGCATCTGCAATGGCGTCGTAACCACAGTGGTGATTAGTTAAAACCATTCCTTTTTTAGAAATAATTTCTCCTGTACAAAATCCTCCAAAAGAAATAACAGCGTCTTTTAAAGATGATTTGTTAATAGAATAAAGTTGTTCTGGGGTTAATTTTAAGCCATGTTTTTTCATGTCTTCATAGTTTCTTCCTAACATGAAAGGAAGCCACATTCCTTCGTCTGCTTTTGCTAAAACACTCATTGAAAGTACTCCTAGCAAAACAAAAATTTTAATTCTTTTCATTTTCTCGATTTGGTTTTTTATCCTGAATTGGATTGATTTGTTTTCTGTGGTAAAAATAATGAAATATAAATTGATTTTTCAATTTAGTAAATTGAAAAAAAATATTCTCACAATTTTTCTTAATTCGTTTTAAACTTAATAATCGTTCTTCGATTCAATCTCAATTGTTCTTCATTGCAGTTCTTACAATTAATTAAAGGTGATGATTCTCCTTTGTAATCTCCTGACAATCTGCTTTTATCAACACCGTTTTTTTCTAAATAAGCAATCACTCTCTTCATTCTTCTCTCTGATAACCAATAGTTGTAATGATTTGTACCATTTTTATCACAATAAGATTGTATGAAAATTTTCAATTCTGATTTTGAATTTAAAATTGGAATAATTTGGTCTAGTACAGCTTTGTTTTCTGCATTAAGATACGATGAATTTTCGTCGTAATAAATAATATTGTTATTCAATGCTTTATTCAACATGTCATCTTTGCTCGCCTGCATTTCATCTTCATTAGCAAACACGGGCACATCGATCTTTACTTCTGCAAATGCTTCCTGACCATATTCGTCCGAAACACGCACTTTGTAAATTCCGGGTTGCAAATCTTGTGGATCTTGCACCGTGTCATTGTTACTCCAACTGTATTTCAAGCGTTTTCCGCCGCCATTCACTGTCAAATCTATTGCGTGGCCTTTCTTTGGAACTGTTGAGATAATTGGCATCACTGAAAGTGTTAGTG
>JBBALI010000059.1:0-16010 GCA_040403095.1 Crocinitomicaceae bacterium | reverse complement strand
ACATAGTATTGAAATTGTAGAAGCTCTAAAAATCAAATTTAAAAATGTGAAGGGAAAACAATTAAAAATACTTTTGACAGCTTTACAAGAATTAAATCTATTACCTATTGAACGAATAGCAAATAAATTCCATGCCTTTTGTAAAATTGAATTTGACTGGAATATTAGTAGTTATACTGCAATGAATGATTATAAAGTCGAACCAACTATTGATAATGAATCAATTGAGATTGCAAAAAATAAAATTCAAGAAATAATAAAACAAATCAATTAGATAGCACAAACTTGTATTTACTTGTATACAACATTATACAACTGAATATCAATAAGTTATACAAAATAAACGACATAATTTTACAGCAGTAATAATTTAATACTGTTATAAAATGTTTTTAAGTCAAGAAGTACAAGACGAGCTAAGCAACTTAATTAAAAGTTCAGTTCGCATGGTTTTAAAAGAAAACCAACCTGAAACGGTCAAACCAACAGACCAACCCGAAAAGCTTTTTTCTATACAAGAAGCGGGGGCGTTTTTAAATCTTAGTGTTCCCACTATTTACAGCAAGGTTTCTAAAAACGAACTACCTTTTATGAAGCGTGGTAAACGCCTGTATTTTTCTAGTAGTGAATTATTGGCTTATTTGAAAGAAGGGCGTAAAAAATCTGTTGCTGAAATTGAAGCTGAAGCAGAATTGTTTTTATCAAATAAAAAGGGCTGAACCATGGAAAATAAACCAAAGAACAGCCCAAAGTCTTTTGAGAAAGGACAAAGCAAAGATAAGAAAAAAGAATACGCAAAAAGGCTTTTTAGTGCATTTCAAAAAGAACCTTTAAGCCGTAGAATGGGAGCAACAGAAATAGGCTTTACAGACCAAACTTACATGGTTACACAATTTGTTTATGATTGGATTAAACAGGGAAAAGCTGAAGTAATTGGAAAAATAAAATGTACCCGTTCAGGGCGTAATGTTGAAAAAATTACCACAAACCCTGAATTGTTTATTTCAAAATTTTCTAATCAATTAAACCTTTTCGAATAATGGAAACAGCAAAAATAAATCCTGAATTTGGCGACCTTATCGAACCAAAAATAATTTTAGATCATTTGGATGAATTGAAGTTGAAAAGCGAAGCAACGCCACACACCAAAATTTTAAATCAATTAATTGAGCAGTTCGAACCTTTGGACTTTGAAAATTTAGCATTTCCACAGGCTGAAGCCCTTCATAAAAAACTGGACAACAACAACCTTTCAACAGATGAAAGAAAGGAAATAAACAAACAGATTGACAAACTGAAATTGAACACCAAACACTATTTAGTTTTGTCTATTGAAAACGCTTTAAATGTTGCTGAAAAAAATCGTTGGGGCTTATGCAAAAACCATGACTTTATTTATTTGTACAATGGTACTTTTTGGGCTGAAATTGACAAAGAAACCTTTCAAATGTTTTTGGGCGAAGCTTCAGAAAAAATGGGAGTTGCTAAATTTTCAGCTAGATTTTATCAATTCAGGGAACAACTATTTAAACAATTTCTTGCAACAGCTTATTTACCCACACCCGACAGCGACAAAGAAAAAGTACAAATAAACCTTTTGAATGGAACTTTTGAAATAAGCCCACAGGGTACAAATTTAAGACCCTTCAATCGTTTAGACTTCATTACCTACCAACTACCATTTGAATACAATCCCAACGCCACAGCCCCGCAATTCGAAGCATATTTGAATAAGGTATTACCCGACCATGAACGCCAAAAGGTATTGGCTGAATATTTAGGATTTGTTTTTATAAAGCATGGAAGCAATGCATTGAAAGAAGAAAAAGCATTAATTCTATACGGTACTGGAGCGAATGGAAAAAGCGTATTTTTTGAGGTTGTAAACGCTTTATTAGGTGCAGACAATGTAAGTAGTTATTCATTACAAAGCATTACGAATGACAACGGCTATTTTAGAGCGAAATTGGCTAACAAATTGGTAAACTATGCAAGTGAAATAAACGGAAAATTAGAAGCATCAATTTTTAAGCAAATTGTTTCAGGCGAACCCGTAGAAGCCCGTTTGCCTTATGGGCAACCGTTCATCCTGAAGCAATACGCAAAGTTAATTTTCAACTGTAACGAATTGCCAAAGGATGTTGAACACACACACGCCTATTTTAGAAGGTTTCTTATCATTCCTTTTGATGTGACCATACAACCACATGAACAGGACAAAAACCTACATACTAAAATTATTGAAAATGAACTTTCAGGCGTATTTAATTGGGTACTTTCAGGATTACACAGATTACTGGAGCAAAAACGCTTTTCAGATTGTGAAGCATCACAACAGGCAGTTGAACAATACAAAATAGAAAGCGACAGCGTACAGATGTTTTTGAATGAGTTTGAATATAGTATTTCAGCAACTAAAGAAATAGCATTAAAAGTACTTTACAATGAATATGTAGAGTATTGTATTGATAGTGGATTTAAAGCCTGTTCATTAAAAACCCTTGTAAAAAGATTAGAAAATTCGGGATTTACAAAAGGTTTGAAAAATTACGGTACTACTGTAAATGCAGAAAAAAAGTTTGTTTTTTAAAGTTCACTTGCTTCACTTGCTTCACGAAATGAAAACAGAACACAGATACATCCTAGAAAAAGGCAGTAAGAAATTTATTTGCCCTGAATGTAATAAGCGAACTTTTGTACTTTACATTGATACAGAAACAGGCGACCATTTACCAAATAATTACGGACGTTGTGACCGTGAAAGTAAATGTACTTACTATTTAAACCCTTATTCAAGTGGGTACATAAAAGCAATACAGGAACAAAGCAATAGTTCAGAAATTGCAGTTAATTGGAAACCTCATCCAAAAGCAAAAATACAACAGCAACAACCTGTATTTTTTGACTTTCAAACGTTCAAAAAAACGCTAGAATCTGAACGCTATGAAAAAAACACCTTCATTCAAAACTTACTTTTTAGGGTACAATTTCCTTTTGAAGTGGATGAGGTTACAAAGGTTGTACAGCTTTACAGATTGGGTACAATTTCAAACGGGTACAGGACTGGAGCAAATACATTTCCATTTATTGATGTGAACGGAAATATTAGAGCGGTACAGGTTAAACAATTTGATGAACAAAACCATACAATAAGTACGGATTTTTTACATTCAATCATTGAAAAACACCACACCCAAAACAATAAGCCGTTGCCTGTATGGTTACAGGATTACACAAAGCAAGAAAAGCGAATTTCCTGTTTGTTTGGCGAACATTTATTGAGCAAATACCCACATAGCCCCGTTGCCTTAGTTGAAGCACCAAAAACAGCAATTTACAGTACTTTATACTTTGGATTACCTGAAGTAAATCAAAATCTTATTTGGCTTGCAGTTTACAACAAAAGCAGTTTTTCATTTGACAAATTGAAAGTATTACAGGGGCGTAAAGTCTTTGTATTTCCCGACCTTTCAAAAGAGGGTAACACCTTCAGCGAATGGAAAAGCAAAGCAAAAGAATTTGAAAGACAATTGAAGGGTACAGAATTTATTTTTTCCGATTTACTGGAGCAATTAGCACATGAAAACGACAAGAATGAAGGAAACGACCTTGCTGACTTTCTAATAAAACAGGATTGGCGACTATTCAGAAAACAGAACATTCAGGAAAAGCAAACTAATTGCTTTGAAATTCAAAAAAGTGAAGGAAGTGAAGGAAGTGAAGCACCAAAAACAAAAGTATTTTTGCCTGTATTACCTTCGCAAATTGATGAGGTTTTAAAAACTGAAAAGCCTGTAAACTGGAGCAACGAAATTTCAGAACTTGAAAACTATTTTTTGAATGTTTCAAAACCAAAACACCCAATAAAACTGAATCAATTCACTACAATAAATGATTGTTCCCTGTTTATAGATAATCACATTGAAACAGTAAAAGCGAACAACGGCAAATTGAATTTTTTACCATACTTGAACCGATTACAGGAACTTAAACAAATATTAACAATAAATCAATAATACCATGGACACAAAAGAAATTGAATCACTTGAAAGTTACTTTAAAACTGAAAACAAACATTGGAACGAATACGCTTTAAAAACAATTCGCAAAGCATTGGAAAAGCAACTATTCAGCGACTTTAATAAACTTATGCAGTTGTATGAATTTAGTATAAATGTAGCAAGCGAAACCCACAGGGAAAAGCCCTTTGAAGGTTTACATTTGATTATTGCAGAATACGACAAAAACGAATTGACAACGGAACAAAAAACCTACTTACTAGAGGGCGTTTTTGAATATTTAGATCGAACAGATTTTGAAGGTTGGTATTCAAACGAAATTCAGGGCTTAATGAATAGTCAAATTTCAGTTTATAAGGCTGAACTAAAAAACAAACTACCTGAAAATAATAAACCATTGACGGGTAATATTAGGGACACCCTCAAAGATTTAATCCAATTAGAATTGGAGCAACTACCTGAAACGCTCAAAGGACTTGAACCGTTACAAAGATTGAATATTGTTTGCAAACTTATTCCGTATGTATTACCCAAAACAGCAAGCGTTCATCATACATTAGGCGAACCACAGCCACCAAAACAAAATTGGTTGGAATAAGAAGTTTTTCAAAGTTCCTTAATTATTTAGGTTTCATTTCTCAAAATAAATTCAATGTCAAAACCACAAACAAACCCCACACTATACAATGAAGTATTGCAATTGTCAATTTCAAACCTTAAAAGGTGGGGCTACATTGTACCTGAACGAATAGTAAGCGGTGCAGTTAACTGGAGCAAAAACGGAAATTTGACAGGCAGTATTTCAATAGTTGTAAATAATCAAAGCGACCAACAGTACATTGAACTAGATTACAATTATAAAAATGAACCAATCAACTATAAAATTAGTTTACAGTCCTTGCCTTCTAATTTGAACAGGGGCGAAATTTGGTATTTCGTTTGTCCAATTACAAATAAACTTTGTCGTAAATTATACAGTATTTGCGGTCACTTTTACCACCGTGAAGCCTTTAACGGTTGTATGTATGAAACACAAACCAAAAGCAAAAAATACAGGGAACAGGAAAGAATTATAGGGGCTTTCTTTAAAAGTGACGAATTGTACAGGGAACTAAGTAAAAAGCATTTCAAAAAATACTATTCAGGAATACCGACCAACAAATATTTGAAAATTATTAGAAAAATACAGCAAGCTGAAAACGTACCATTGCATGAAATTGAAAAGGCTATTTTAAGCTAATTAAATTCTATTGATTGAAACCCTATTTTGAGGGCTAAAAACGGCTTTGTGTTACAAAAGCGTTACAAGACCAAATAAAAAAGCACCTACTTGAATGTAAGTGCTTGATTTACAGGTGGTCCCACTTGGAATCGAACCAAGCACCTACTGATTATGAGTCAGTTGCTCTAACCGAATGAGCTATAGGACCTTTCCCTTTCGAAAAATCTATCGGGGTGCAAATATACAAATCTCTTCTTTAAACACAAAGATTCGCAATAATTATCTGATGGAAAATTAAAATCCTTTCAAATCAAATGATTCAGAATCGATCATTTCGACCATGCGTTTCATTTTCTTTTGAATAACTTTGAAATGGTGCTCATCTTCTGGCGATACGAATGTCAGTGCTTCCCCGCTCGCCTCTGCCCTACCTGTACGCCCAATGCGATGCACAAATTCTTTGGGAGATCTGGGTAAATCGTAGTTGAAAACAAACGGTAAAAACTGAATGTCAATTCCCCTAGAAATCAAATCTGTTGCAACCAAAACACGCGTGCGTCCAGCTTTGAAATTAGCCAAAGATTTCGTTCTCGCTTCTTGACTTTTCTTGCTGTGAATAGCTACTGCGTTGATTCCATTTTTCTGTAATTTATCAGTTACTTTATCCGCTTGAAAAATCGAACTAGTAAAAACCAACACTTGTTGCATGTTTTTGGATTTTATCAAATAACGCAATAACGGGCCTTTATTTTCCTCAGAAACACGATACGCCGCTTGCTGAATCAATTCAATCGAGTTTTCTTCTGCTTCGATTTTAATTACTTCTGGATTTTGCAATAAAATCTGTGTCACCGCTGAAACATCTTCGTTTAATGTCGCTGAAAAAAGTAAATTTTGTCTCTTTTTCGGTAGAACAGACAAAACACGATTCATTTCCTTTTGAAAACCTAAATTCAATAATTTATCCGCTTCATCAAGCACCAACGTTCCACATTCATGCAATTTTACTGCGTTGAACTCGATCAATTCAATCAATCGTCCTGGAGTGGCAATCAAAACATTTACACCCATCATCGCTTTCATTTGCGGATTGATGGAAACTCCACCATAAACAGCCATGGAACGAACATCCGAATTCATCGCTGAAGTGAATGTATGGAAAACGGCTTGAACTTGAATGGCCAATTCACGCGTTGGAAGAACGATTAATGCTTGAATATTTCGATTGCGTTCTAACCTTTTGTCGGCCAATTTATTCAAAATAGGAAGCGCAAAACTCAAGGTCTTTCCTGAACCTGTGGGCGCAATGACCAAAACATCTTTTTGAGTTTGAATCGCTGGAATTACTTTTTCCTGAACAGGATAAGGTCGCTCGTATTTTAATTCAGTCAGTGTTTTGACTAAAGCTTCTGATAATCCAAAAGAAGAAAATGGCATAAAATAATTTTGTGTGATGTACGCAACTTATGAAGCACAAAAGTACAAATATCAGACGGGGAAAATCGAGAATCTTTTAATTCACAGCTAATTTTCGCATTCTTAAAGTAGCTAACAACAAAATTGTCAGTAACCATGTGGCAAAAATCAAGTGGGAAGTTTGCACCAATCCCGGCATATCGGCATATGCCAATAAAACACCTGAAGTCAATTCAATAGCCAAGACGATAAAAGCCATGTAAATCAAACGCTGTTGCGGACCTTTGAAATTCAACCAAGCCAAAACGGTTAACAAAATCAACACCAACCACGAAAAAGAACGGTGAATGTAAAAAGGCATTCCCAATTTATCTGTCCAAGAATCACGTCCGTAGCCTTGCATGGTCAGCATGTCAATCGATTCGCGCACTTGCGTTCCCAAAAACATTTGGATAAATGTGATTAAAAAAGTGATGCCAACAATCCACCTCATCGGAGTGGAAAGGTGAATTTTAATTTGCTGACTGGGACTGACTCGCAACAAAATAATAGATTGAATTGCAATGATTACAATGGCAAAGAATAAGTGAACAGTAATTGTCCAAGGAACCAAATTAGTCGCAACTACGATGGAACCAAACCAAGCTTGAAACATTAAAAAGATTAAATTAATCGTGGTTAGAAAAACCAGTTTTCGCTGCCTGTAACGAATCAAAACCCACAGAAAAATCAACAAAATTGCATTTCCAGCTAAAAAACCTACCAATCGATTGACATATTCTGTCCAAGTTTTTTGTGCGTTAAAATCTTGCTCATACAGCAATGACTTATCTTCTCTGATTTTTTTGGCTTCCGTTTTAAAACCAATTGCATCTAGCAATTTGCTGAATTTTTCAATTTTTTTGGCTCTTTTGGTTGAATAAATGTCTTTGTAATCTGCAGGTAAAACAGCTTCATCCGATGGTGGAATCCACTGACCAAAACATTTTGGCCAATCTGGACAACCCATTCCACTTCCAGAAATTCTCACAAAACTCCCTGCGATGGTCACAAGAAAAATTAAAACCAAAGAAATCCAATTGAGGCGGATGAACCATTTACTGAAAGGTCTGCTCATTTTATCATATTTATTGCTTTTCAAACAATTAAAAAGCGCTACAAAGTTATACAAGTTGTTGGAGCCAAGTTCGAAATTCAAAGGAATTTTTCCTGACATTTATCAACCATTACAAGAACAACTTTGGGACTAAAAAGTTTTGAATAATAATCGCTGAAATACTGAGAATAAATTTAAAATTGAGACCTTTGTCGAAGAAATTGAAAATGATGAAAATAGCAATTATTGGGTTTGGATGGTTAGGTTTGCAGTTGGGAAAATCATTGTCAGAAAAAGGGCATGAAATAATTGGAACAACAACTACTCCCTCGAAAATAAAAATGCTAGAAGAATTGGGATTTTCTGCAACGATTTTGGATTTTTCCAGCGAAATACCGCAAAAATTAAACTTATTTTTCGAAAAAACTGAAATCTGTATCCTCAATTTTCCACCGAAACGAAATAATTCAAATCCAAATATCCAGTTTTATGGGGAACAATTATTGAAGGCAATTCAACCTTTTTCAAATAATACCAAATTCATTTTTGTTAGTTCAACTGGAATTTATCCAGATTCAATTTCAGTTGCAAAGGAAGATGAATTTGACAGAATAAGTATTGTGAATGAAAATCCGTTGGCTTACGCCGAAGAAGTTTTACATCAAAAACTGACAGATAGATTAACAATCGTTCGAATGGCGGGATTGATTGGTGCAGATCGACAAATAGCGAAATATTTTGCAGGAAAAACAGAACTCCCAAACGGAAAATCTCCAGTAAATTTAATTCATCAGATAGATTGCGTAGGAATAATTTCAAAAATCATAGACTCAAACTTTTGGGGAGAAATTTTCAATGCTTGCGCTTCGCTTCATCCTTCCAGAGAGCAATATTATACTTTCAGTTGTGCTGAATTAAATCTTCAAACCCCAACTTTTAAAGTCGAGAGTAATCCTGCTATTTCAAAAACAGTTAATAATGAAAAATCCAAAACAGTTCTTGGCTATCAATATCAGCTTGATAATCCTTTTGATTTTTTGCAAAAATGAAATTGTTAAAAAATCTGTAAATTAACTTAAAATCAGTCTGAAATGTATTAAGTTTGAAGTTAATTAATCGATTTTAAGCAACCAAAGATTGATTTTTTTCGTTTAGTTAACCTAGACTATGAAGTTTAAAAGTGTAATCGTATTTCTTCTTTTTTGGTGTTCATTTTTCAATGCACATGCTACACACATTATTGGTGGTGAGATATACTATGACTACCTGGGAAACAATAATTACCGAATTTCAATTGCTGTTTACCGAGATTGTGCAACTGTTTCAGGTGCACCTTATGACAACCCATTGTATTTAGCCATTTACAGCTCAAACAATGTTTTGGTTCAGAATATTGAAATCCCTTTTCCCGGAAGTGTTGTTTTACCAATTATTTTTAATAATCCTTGCGTAGTTACACCAACAGGATTTTGCAATGAAAAAGCAGTTTATACAACCATCGTAAATTTACCTCCTACAGCTGGCGGTTACACGCTTTCCTATCAAAGATGTTGCAGACGACCAGATGTTGTAAACATTGTGGATCCTGGAAGCACAGGTTTAACACTTACTACCCATATTCCTGGCACTGCTAATAATAATTATGTGAACAGCAGTCCAAGATTTACAAATTATCCACCATTGGTATTGTGTAACAACGATGATTTGGTTTTTGACCATTCTGCAACAGACCCTGATGGTGATCAATTGGTTTATGAATTAATTACGCCTTATTCAGGTGCATCAGATTTTGCACCACAACCAAATCCAGCACCACCGCCAAATTATGGACCTGTGATTTGGGCAACCAACTTTAATGCTTCAAACCCTTTGGGTCCAGGAGCAACAATATCAATTAATCCAACTACAGGAGTTTTGACAACAAATCCTGAATTGATTGGACTTTTTGTAATTGGAATTCGCGTGAAAGAATACCGAAATGGAGTTTTAATTGGTCAAACTGATAGAGATTTTATTTTTAAGGTAATCAATTGTAACATCACCTTGCAAGCCATTTTAACGCCTCAAGCTGAAATGACAACATTTGTTTCATTTTGCGAGGGAGCAACAATTACATTTGAAAATGAAAGTTATGGTGCAACTTCCTACACTTGGGATTTTGGTGTTACAAATAGCACAACAGATGTAAGTACTCAATTTGAACCAACATTTACTTTTCCTGCACCAGGAATTTACAATGTCACGCTGATTGCCAACCCCGGCTGGCCGTGCACAGATACTTCAGTCCAAGTTTTTGAAGTAAATGAAAACCTGCAAGTAAATTATACGGTGAATGATTCACTCTGTTTATTTGACAATTCTTTTGACTTCAATGGCTCATTTGTAGGTCCTGTTGGTACAACCTTCGCTTATAATTTTGGAACAAATGCCTCAATACCAACATCAACTCAGTTGGACGTAAATGATGTAAGCTTCACAACTAGTGGATTTATACCCGTAACTCTTACAGGAAGTTTTGGAACTTGCTTGCGAACATTTACAGATTCAGTATACATATATCCTGGCTCAGCCGCCGATTTTAGTTTCCCTCAAGGATCTGAATGTGGTGGACTTACTGTTAATTTTATAAATAATTCACTCAATGCGTTGGGCAACAATTGGGATTTTGGAGTCACCAATAGCAATACAGATGTGAGCACAGTCGTAAGTCCAAGCTTCACTTTTCCAGTCGGCGGCACTTACAATGTTACTTTGATTGTCAATAACAATAACATTTGTAACGACACTTTGATTCAACCAATTACAGTTTACGAATCTTTATTTGTTGATTTTACGCACAATGATTCACTTTGTATCACCGAAAATAGTTTCAATTTTGATGGAACTGTTTCTGGTCCGCCAAATATTACGGTAATCAATTGGGAATTTGGTCCAAATGCGTCGATTCAAACTTCCAACCAAGAAGATGTAAACGATGTCGTGTACAGTCAACCTGGAATTTACCCTGTGACATTGACAGCTTCTTTCAATGCTTGTTCAGAAAGTGTATCTTCCAATGTGACCATTTTTAGAGAACCATCCATCAATTTTGGAATTGATTCAAATCTAAGATGCGCTCCATATTTGGCACAATTCATTGATTTAAGTATTTCTGACACACCAATTCAATATTTATGGGATTTTGGTGATGGCTCAACTTCAACGCTTCAAAATCCTGGCCATATATACACGTTGCCCGGAATCTATGATGTTTCATTGCAAATACAAACAAATGAAGGTTGTATTGCTGCGCTTGAAATGATCAAACCAAATTTTTTAGAAGTCCATCCATCACCTGTTTCCAAGTTTAGTGTTAGTCCTGAAATAACTGATATTTGTGATTCAAAAATTACTTTTACAGATTTATCAAGTGGCGCAATTAGTTATGTCTATTTATTTAATGACAAAGGAACTGGTGTGAGCGAAATACAAAATCCAATTTATTATTACACAACAAGCGGTCAAAAGTATCCAAGGCAAATTGTAATGAACGAATTTGGTTGCACAGATACAAGTTTTGTAGGTCTATTTATTGAACCATTTACTGTTTACATTCCCAATACTTTCACCCCAGATGGCGATGAATTTAATAACATTTTTAATGCTATCATTTACCTTCAGGTTTCCTCTTGGTCATTCAAAGTTTTCGATCGTTGGGGTGAATTGCTTTTCGAATCCAACGACCCTGAATTTGGTTGGGATGGCACTTATGGAGGAAAATTAGTTCAAGACGATACTTATACTTACGTGTTAAAATATGTTTCTTGTGAAGACTACGTGACACCTCACGTGCTAACAGGTCATGTCAATGTTTTGAAATAAAACGAATTTCACTTTATCATCCAATTTCTTGCTTTTTTACCCAAAATAATTTCACCGATTTTCCAGTTTGGGATAATTAACAAAAAATATATTTAATATGCTTGCATAATAAAAAAGTGTTTTTTACCTTAGTCGAAAATAAAGACTTTTTAAATACACTTATATGTCAGAATTAAATCAATCACCTTTAAAAGGCGGAGAATTTATCATCCGAAAAACATTGCCTTCTCAGATTTTTACTCCTGAAGAATGGACTGAAGAACAAAAAATGATTGCACAAATGTGTGATGATTTCATCGCTCAAGAAGTCACTCCAAACTTGGAAAGAATTGACAAAATGGAAGAAGGTTTGATGCCTTCACTTTTGGAAAAAGCGGGAGAATTAGGCATGTTGGGAATGTCTGTTCCAGAAGAATTTGGTGGAATGGGAGTTGATTTTAAAACTTCTTTGCTTGCAACTGAAAGATTAGGAAAAGGACATTCGTTCTCTGTCGCTTACGGCGCACATACTGGAATTGGAACTTTGCCATTATTGTATTACGGAACTGATGCTCAAAAAGCGAAATATGTTGAAAAATTAGCAACAGGTGAATGGAAAGCGGCTTATTGTTTAACTGAGCCTGGTTCCGGATCTGATGCTAATTCAGGAAAAACAAAAGCGGTACTTTCAGAGGACGGAACTTACTATTCAATCACAGGCCAAAAAATGTGGATTACGAACGGTGGATTTGCAAATTTTTTCACTGTTTTTGCTAAAATTGGTGACGATAAAAATTTGACTGCATTTTTGGTTGAAGCAGATTCTGAAGGTATTTCCTTGAATCCCGAAGAGAAAAAAATGGGAATCAAAGGTTCTTCTACCAGACAAGTGTTCTTCAACAATGTAAAAGTACCCGCTGAAAACATGCTTTCTGAAAGAGAAAATGGATTCAAAATCGCCATCAACATTTTAAATATTGGGCGAATAAAATTGGCTGCTGGAGTTTTAGGCGGAGCCAAAGAAACAATCACAGAATCGATTAAATATGCCAATGAAAGGGAACAATTTGGTCGTTCAATTTCAAAATATGGCGCCATCAGATACAAAATCGCAGAACAAGCAATTCGCGCATTTGCAGTAGAATCTGCCACTTACCGCGCTGGACAAAACATTGACGATGCAATCAAAGCGTACGTCGATGGTGGAATGCCAAAATCTCAAGCAACTTTGAAGGGAATTGAACAATTCGCTGCTGAATGTGCCGTTTTGAAAGTTGCAGGATCTGAATGTTTGGATTATGTAGTTGACGAAGCAGTCCAAATTTTCGGAGGAATGGGTTACTCTGCTGAATCAACTGTGGAAAGAGCTTACAGAGATTCTCGAATCAACCGAATTTTTGAAGGTACAAATGAAATCAACCGCATGTTGACTGTAGACATGATTTTGAGACGCGCCATGAAAGGTGAGTTGGATTTGATGGGACCTGCGATGCAAGTAGCTGGAGAATTGATGAGTATTCCTGAGGCAGTTGAAACTGGCGATGGACCATTGGCAGCAGAATATGCAATGATTGAAGGTTTTAAAAAATCTATCTTGATGGTTGCTGGATCAGCGGTTCAAAAATTAATGCAAACACTTTCCAAAGAACAAGAAGTTTTGATGGGAATCGCGGACATCTCTATCTGGACGTACCAAGCTGAATCAGTTTTGTTGCGCGTAGATAAACTAATTCAAAGCAAAGGTGAAGAAGCAGCCAAAGTTCAAATTGCAATTGCGAAAACGTATTTCTATGACGCAGCGGATAAAATTGCTAAAGCAGGAAAAGATGCAATCAATTCATTCGCTGACGGAGACGAAGCGCGCATGATGTTGATGGGATTAAAAAGATTCACAAAAACAGAAAACTTTAACCCAAAAGAAGCAAGACAAATCATCGCTTCAAGTTTAATTGAAGCAGGTTATTATAATTTGTAAGACGATTATTTATTAGTTATCAAAAAACCGAAGGATTCATTTTCTTCGGTTTTTTTGTGTTCCAAAATTCCAAATCCAGCGGATTGGAAGAAGCCAAAGATTTGATTATTTTTGTTGTAAATAAAAATCAATGAAAAAAATCGTTTTCGTACTTGTTCCTTGTTTCATTTTATTCGCGTGCCATGATGTGAAGAAGCAAAAGCAATTAGACAAAATGGAATCATTGATTTCAAAGATAAACAGCATTCGACAAACTTGGAATGGCGCACAAATTGAAGATTTGACGCCGATGATAGTTGAAGTAAATGCTGTTAAAAAAACGATTTACAGAAAAAGCAGCAATTTAGATACCATCAACATTGAATGGGCACAAAAACTAGAAGATTATAAATACATTTCCACTGGTTTGTCGTTTTTTCAATCTTCCAATGACGGAATGAAACGAAATATTTATGAAGCTTCGCAAAGTTTAGAGCAACTGAACAACGAAATTAAAAACGCTCAAGGCGATCGATCGAAATACGACGAAAACATTCAATTTGAAGAGAAAAAAGTGACAGAATTAGCCAATTTTCTTCAAAAAATGCTTGAAACAAAAACAATTTGCGTAAATTCATATAACAGATTGCATAACGAAATCAAAGCTTACAGCGTTTCACAATAAATTGATTTGTATCTTTACATACCATGAAATTATTTAGTCTCATTTTCATTCTATTTCTTGCTACAATTGCTCGCGCGCAAGAGGGAACAGACCAACAATTGGCTCAATATTATTACGCCGCCGGTCAGTTCGAAAAAGCCTTGCCTTATTGCCAAAAATTGTACGCCAAAGAAAACAACAAATTCAATTTTACACGCTATTTCGATTGCCTCATTGCGCTTGAAAATGAAAAAGAAGCGGAGAAATTAATCAAAAAACAAATTTCTACCGACCGAAACAATTTAGAATATCCAGTGCTTTTGGGCGAATTTTATGAAAATCACGACAAAGCAAAAGACGCAAATAAAATTTACCAAGATTTAATCGCCGATTATTCCACTTCGACCTTTACCCTACTCGATTTATACAAAGCTTTCCGCAACAAAGGAAAATACGATTTGGCTTTGCAATTGCTGGAAAAAGGACGCAAAAGTTTGAAGGAAAATTACCCGCTAAATATTGAATTTGCTGAAATTTACAACATTACCGGTCAGCCCGAAAAGATGATTGAAGAATACCTGAATTTAATTGAAATTCAAGCAAATTATGCGCCTTCTATTCAATCCGTGTTGACACAAAGAATTGATTTTTCGAAAGAAATCAGTCCTGAATATGACTTGTTGAAACAAAAATTACTTGAAAAATCTCAGAAAAAACCGAATGAATTTGTTTACGCAGAAATGCTGATTTGGCTTTTTACACAGAAAAAACAATTTGGTTCAGCCTTGGTGCAAGCGCAAGCACTCGACAAACGTGAAAAAGGAGCCGGTCAAAGGGTTTATGAACTCGGAAATATGTGCGCGCAAAACAAAGTTTTTGATGTCGCTCGTAAATGTTTCAAATATGTGGTTGATATGGGCGAAGAAAATCCGCTTTTTTATGAAGCTGAATTTGCTTTGTTGAATACCCATTTTCAAGAAATTACACAAAATAGAAATTACGCTCCAGAAGAGTTGACGAGCACGTTGAACGATTACCAAGCAACCTTAAATCGCGTTGGGAAAAATCGCGCGAGCATTCGATTGATTTCAGAATTGGCGCACATCCAAGCTTATTACGCCAATCAAACTTTAGAAGCGAAAAATCTCTTGGAAGAAGCACTCAAAATTCCTGGAATTACGCAAATTCAAGAAGCGGAATTGAAAATGCAATTGGCTGATATTTTGGTTTTAAGAGACGATATTTGGGAGGCATCTTTGTTTTACATGCAAGTAGACAAAGATTTCAAATATGAACCAATTGGTTTCGAAGCGAAATTCAAAAATGCGCGAATTTTCTACTACGACGGCGATTTCAAATTTGCACAAAATCAATTAGATGTACTCAAACAATCAACCTCCAAACTGATTGCCAACGATGCCATGAAATTGTCCCTTTTGATTACAGACAATTATGGATTGGACAGCAATTTCACCGCCATGAGTTTGTTTGCAACCGCCGATTTATTGCTGGAACAACACCAATATGAAAAAGCATTTTTCCTTTTCGATTCCATCGTGAAAGCATTTCCCTACCATGGTTTGGCGGATGAAATTTTGCTTAGAAAAGGCATCGCCAGGGAAAATCAGGGAAAATGGGCTGAAGCAGTTGTGTTTTTAGAAGACTTAATGAAATACCACGCTGACGATATTTTGGCCGACGATGCGTTGTTTCATTTGGGTGACATTTTTGAAAACCACTTGGAAGACAAAGAAAAAGCGATTGAAAGCTATAAAAAAATTCTTTTCGACTACAAAGGA
>JBBALI010000058.1:0-16082 GCA_040403095.1 Crocinitomicaceae bacterium | reverse complement strand
TAAATTCACTTTCTGTTGCACCGACATCGATTACTGGAACTTCAACGATTTGTAATGGAGGTTCTACCACATTGACTTTGAGTGGCGGAACAGCTGGAACTGGCGCTACGGCGAATTGGTATACTACTTCTTGCGGTGGAACTTTGGTTGGAACAGGAAATAGTATTACCGTTTCTCCAGCTTCAAGCACAACTTATTTTGTGCGTTACCAAGGAACTTGTAATACAACTACATGCGCACCGCTGTCGGTAGTTGTAAATACTAATTCTACAGCACCAACATCAATTACCAATTCGGGAGTAACGATTTGTCATGGAAACGAAGTTACTTTAATTGCCTCCGGAGCTACCTTGATTTCTGGCGCTGATTACGAATGGTTTTCAGGATCATGTGGAGGAACACTTTTGGGTACAGGTAATAGTATTATCGTGTCACCAATAGCAACTACAAATTATTATGTGCGAGTAGCAAATAATGGACTTTGTCCTGCAACAGCTTGCGCAACTGGTACAATAACACTACCAACTGCAGGTACTGCCATTTCTAACAATGGAGAATCAGCAACTTGTTTGGTAAGTGGAAATAATTTCATTCACTTTTATCATTCAAGCGGCAGACTTATTGGATCAATCAATCCAAATGGAAATAATTTAGGGAATGTAAGTATGGTTTCCTACGTTGATTTATCTCCAACATTAGTTTATGCTTGTAATTCAGGAAGTTTGTCACTTGCTACATCCGTCTTGCAAAGACATTTTGTAATTTCACCAACAACTCAACCTTCAACAAATGTTGTGGTTAGAATGCCCTTCAATGATATAGAATTGAACAATTTAATGACAATAGCAAATGCAAACTCGAATCCAATGGATAATTTAATTGGAATGAGCAGTTTGAAATTAAGTAAATACAGTGGACCAACGAATGTAAACGCTTTAGCATCTGACAATTGTGCTTTTCCAGTTTCGACAGGAAGTGGAAACACAACTTTACATAGTCAATCAGGAAGTGGCGCGGTGAATGTTGCAAATTCATTTGTTAATTCAATTTCAGGATCAAGTTATTTACAGTTTGATGTAGGTGGTTTTTCCGAATTTTGGCTACATGGAGACGATTTCACATCCCCATTACCAATTGAATTGAAGAAATTTACAGTCAATTGTAGTAACAACATTGCAATAAATTGGACAACATCATCGGAAAGTAATTCGCAAAAATTTATTATAGAAAAAAGTCGTGATTTAGGGATTTGGGAATGGGTTGGTGAGCAAACTGCGGCAGGTAATTCTTCCATTCAACTTGATTATGAATTGATTGATCTTTATCCTTGGAATGGAGTTTCATATTATAGAATGAGACAAGTTGATTTGAATGGTTTAGAAAAAACTTTTGGACCTTTAAATATTGATTGTGAAGGATTGTTGAAAGATGAAATGATTGTTTTTCCGAATCCTGCTAAAACTCAATTTACAGTGCAAATATCTGTGAATGAAATAGTATCAGGAAAACTACAAATTTTTGATTTAACTGGAAAACTGATAATCTCCGAGGAGACAACATTGAAAAATGGAGTCAATCAATTTGAGTTTTATGAAGAACAATTCAAAAAAGGAACCTATTTTATACATTTTGAGAATCAAAAAGTAAAAATTAACCCAATTAAAATAATTGTGATTGAATAATTATTAATTGCTTTCAAAAGTAATATTTATAAAAATTGATTTGCCAGATATAAAGGGGTGCTAGCCCCTCTAAATTGTAAGTGAAAAGGCCTTAATTTTAGGATATTCAAAATCTAAAATAAATGACTACAAACAAAATTTTATTTTTATGTTTCTTATTGACTTTAAATATTGGCTTTTCACAAGTCACATACAATGTTTTCAATACAGATTTTAGTACACCAAATTCCTCGACTTGGAACAATGGAACGGATGTAGCAATTGGTTCATCAGTATGGAAAATTGCCAACAATGGAAACTGCGGAGGACGATTGAACACTGGTTTTTTAGAAATTACAACACGTAGATCAAGTTCTGCTCATGGACAAGGATTTGCATACGTTGAATCCAATGGTACAAATTCGCAATTTAATAATACGTACTACAATTCAGCACTTGGAAGTAATCAAGGAATTGTAACTTGGACTTTTAATATGCGAAGAGAAACCTCTATTAGCACTTCAAGTGGTTTTAGTTGTTCTAGTTCTCAGAATCAGAATTATGTAACAACAGGATTAGCCTTCATTTTAGCAAGTTCTGAATCAGCAGGGATTTTAAGTTCTACTAGCAATTGCAATCAAAATGCCACAGCAGATGGGTATGCAGTTATTTTTGGTGGAAACACTAGCGGATCTAGTATTCGTCCTCAATTAGTTCGATTTGAAAATGGGTTGCACAATGGTAATAGAACCGTAATCGCCAATTGGGGAACTGCTATTCCAATGGCAAACTATATGTCCATCAAGGTTACATACAATCCAGCAACAAACGCATGGGGACTTCAAGCTAGAAGTGATGGAACTGGGTCTTTTGCCAATCCAAACGCAGGAACTTATGGTGCTGCGGTCACTGGAACTGATGGAACATACACCAATCAATCGCTCAAATATACAGGT
The DNA here is from genome assembly GCA_040403095.1 of Crocinitomicaceae bacterium. Classification (GTDB taxonomy): domain Bacteria; phylum Bacteroidota; class Bacteroidia; order Flavobacteriales_D; family Crocinitomicaceae; genus JAQVCM01. The sequence continues at coordinate 13,465 of JBBALI010000058.1, read as the reverse complement.
GGTTACATGCAATCTGGTTGCATAGGTAATTGTGATGAAGCTTCTAGCGGATACATTGCTCGATTTGATAATTTGAATGTTGCGGTTACGATTACTACACCAAATTTTCAAAGCTCTTGGATGTCTTCAGCCATTGATCAAACTTGGTGTGCTGGAGAAACAAAAACTGTTTCTGTCAATGTCAAAAACACAGGACTGCAAACATGGACAAGTGGCGCAACAGGAAATAACGTGAACTTTTCAGCTTGGGGAAGTTGGCAGAGTGGAAGAGACGCAAATCCCAGAATATCGCCGTTTAATGGACTGGCAACTAATGGAACTCAAGACGTTTCTTTTACTTTGACAGCACCAACAACACCAGGAACTTATACAATTAAAGCAGATATTGTTCAGGATGGTTCGTGTTGGTTCGCAGACAATAATGGAACATGCGGACCAGGAAATACCGAATTTTCTTATACTATCAATGTTATTGCACCTCCTTCTGCGCCAGTTTTTTCAAATTCTGCATCTCTTTGCGGAAATGTAGATGCCCAATTTAGCGCTTCATCAGGCTCAAATAATATCGTTTATTCAATCGAATCAGGCGGGGCAACTGTAAATCAATCAACTGGACTGGTTTCCTCAATTTCTAGTTCATTTACAATTCGTGCGACAGCAACAAACTCATGTGGTTCAGAATTCACTGATTTGGCTGTTTCTGTTTTCAGTTTGCCAAATCCACCAAGTATTTCAATAAATGGAACGACCAATTTATGTGACAATGCCACCGTTGAACTTACTTCGTCAGAACCGAATTCAATTATTTGGTCTAACAACGCTTCATCGCAATCAATAATTGTTAATCAAGCAGGAAATTTCTTTGTGACTTACACAGATGTGAATGGATGTTCAGTTAATTCTTCGCCAATTTCAGTTTTGCAAAATGTTTCTCCTCCCATACCACAAATAAACGCATCAGGTGCGACTACATTTTGTCAAGGCGGAACACTTGATTTAAGTACTTCTTCAACTGGTGATTTACTTTGGTCAACTTCTGAAACGAGTAATTTAATTTCAGTAAATCAATCAGGATCATACACTGTTTCAGCGACAGAAAATGGTTGTATATCAACTTCCGACCCAGTCGATATTGTTGTTACTCCGGGAATTTCAGCGCCTACTATTTCTTTTTCAGGCACATTAACTTTGTGCCAAGGTCAAACAGTTACATTAACTTCTTCTGAAACGAACCAGATTGAATGGTCAACAAGTGAAACTAGCGCATCCATCACAGTAAATCAAAGTGGAACTTACAGTGTAACACAAACGATTGGCGGTTGTTCAGCAACTTCGACACCTGTTCAAGTAATTGTTAATCCAAATCCAGCAACGCCAACGATAACGCTTACAGGAAATTCAACGCTTTGTAGTTCAGAAACGGCAACATTAACATCCTCTGCTGCTTCAGGAAATTTATGGTCAAACAATGCTAGTTCGCAAGGTATCCAAGTTTCAACGGCAAACAATTATTCCGTTACTGTAACGGATATCAACGGATGTAGCAGTGCTTCTACTCCGATTTCAATCGCAAATTTCCCTCAAACACCAGTTCCGACAATTTCGGCAAATGGTTCTTTGAATTTTTGTGAAGGCGGAAATGTAATATTGACTTCATCTGCATCAACTGGAAATTTATGGAGCAATAATCAAAGTACACAAACAATCACAATTTCGAATTCTGGAAGTTATTCAGTAACCATTACAGATCAAAATGGTTGTAGCAATAGTTCTTCAAATACAATCGTAACAGTTAATCCGCTTCCAAATGCTGTAGCAAGTTTGGCTGGAAATGGGATTTCAATCAATGCAACACCTGTTGGCGGAGCCACTTACAAATGGATAAATTGTGCGACAAATACAATAGTTGCTGGACAAACGACTACCAATTTTCCACCAACACAAAACGGAAGTTATGCTGTGATTGTGACAACGCAGGCAGGTTGTGCTGACACGTCAAATTGCGTTTCAGTAAGTAAATTATCGATTGCAGAATTGAACAGTGATGATTTCACGATTTATCCTAATCCAGCACAGGATGAAATTAACATCCAATTTAATCAGAATATCAACGAAATTTATCAACTTCGATTGACGGACATGAATGGAAGAACGATTTCAAATTTTGAAGTGAAAAACAAGATTGAGAAAATCAATACCAAAGATTTAGAAAGAGGCGTTTATTTCATCACAATTCAAAATAATTTAGGAATGACTGTTCAAAAAGTAGTTTTGAATTAGAAGATTTTAAATATTAAGATCATATAAAAAACCGGTTTAAAGCAATTTAAATCGGTTTTTTACATTTATACTAACCATGGAACGAAAACTGAAACGCATGCAGAATCATTTACTTTGTTAATTATTCTACGAACATTTCAATGCATTAAGATCCAATTCTTTGCAAGAAAGCCAATTTTCTCAGATCAATTTTGGGAAAATGGGATGATTGATTTTCTCTTCAAGTTGGTCTTCATCAAACGAATTGTTTTTATCAAGCAAAGATTTTTTGTTTTGAATTGATTGCTCTGTTTTTTCGGTCACGTCTGAACCCAATCCAAGCATATATTCCATTTCATTGTCTTGATTCATGAAAGGGAAAAATTTGCGCAAAACATAAATGTCCTTTCCTTCTTTGTTTACCAATTTATCTATAAATTCCAAAGGCTTTTTAGATTTCAACACTTGATCAAAAATGATTTGACGTCCATTTGCAATTGCAATATCTTTATTGAAATGCTTACAATAATCAAAGTCGGTTTTTCCAATTACAAACTTTCTGATTTCAGGATTTTTAACAGCAATATGATTGACAAAAAGATATTCATGTTTTTCATTAAAAACAGCAATGTCGAGGGGTAAATTATTGAGAATCGTTTCAAAAAACGTCCTTTGTTTTTCTTCTTTTTCTTCTTTTAAAATCTTGTCCGTTACATCCAATTGAACTGAGATAAATTTCTTTATTTTTTCATCGCTTATGAAAGGTATAATTGTAGTATCAAGCCATACAATGTTTCCATTTTTATCTTTGTTTTTGATGATACCTTTCCAATTGTCTTCACTTTTTAACGTTTCATTAATTTCATATAAAGTCGCTTCTTTTTCAGCGTCAAACATCAAGAAATCAAATGTTTTTCCAATCATTTCAAGGTTCGAATATCCTGAAATTTCAGCATATTTATCATTCACAAAACTGATTTTTCCATCCACTTGAATTATCGATAAAATGACAGTTTGGTTAATCGCACTTTTGTAAAATTCCAAGTTAAGAATGGCGTTCTCTAATTCATGTTCATGTTTTTTGAATGAAGTTAAATCTTTGACAACTACATGTAAGACATCCTCACCTCTTTCATTGATCACTTCGCCATTCATGCTGAAAAATTTTTGTTCATTGATCAATTTTAAGTCTTCAAATAGAATGCTGCTTTTGGTTAGTTTACAATTGAAAATCGCTTCATTGATTAAATTCGCTTCAACAAATAAAGAGGAGAAACGCTCGATATTGTATTCGTATTCCGCCACATCAAACATGTGTGACATTTGATTTGAATTGATCATTATACCAGTTTTTAAATTAAATTTAAAAGAACCAGCATTGGACAACTTTTCAAAATTTGAAATATGAACTTTATTTTGGTGAATGAGGTAATCTTTCAGTTGAATTTCATTGTTCAAAACTTGATTTTGATGAGTCAAAATACCCTTTTCTAGTAAAGTTGATTCATATTTTGTTAACAAAGTTTCTCTGTCATGAAGCTTTTCATCTTGTTGTTCGTAGGTTGAATTTATAGCTGAGAGAAAACCAACTATTTTTCTTTTAAGTCTTGAGTTTTGACCAAGAAAATTATTAATTTGCTCTTCTAACTTTGGGTGAAATTCATTTATCATTTAAGTATTTTTATTTTAAAAGGATGAAACAAACGCTATAGGGAATGCATTTTCATCTAAATATTTTCATGCTAAATTTAGATTTTTTCAACGATCTTAATTTATAAATTCGACCAATTGGTTTTGTAAGATGACTAATGAAAATATTTAATCTGGTTAGGATTATGTCAATTTCTAATTTTTTAGGGAGCTAAAAAAAAATCTTATTTATTTTAACCGAGTAAAAAACAAATCTTAATTATTTGTAAATCAGCATTTAATTTCTTTTAACTTTTAATTAACAGCCATCATCGTCTGTAAAAATTGTATTTAATAGCTTCCTCGCGTATTTTTGTCTCGTGAAATTCATTTTTAAAAGATTCTTTCAGTTAATCATCTTATTGGTGATTGTAGGCGTTGGACAACATATTGTTGTTCGGGCAGAATCTTCTGTGGATAATCAATTTCAAAATGCACATTACAATAATTTCAATCTAGCCAAATATGGCTTACGAGTTCATACAAAGGAGTCAACGCCGATTGAAAATGCCAAATTGAAAAGCTACTACGAGGAAAGTGAAGTAGAAAGTATTGACGCTGATGCTGAAAAAAATGATTTTTTTCCTAACTACTATTTCATTTCGTTCAGTCCTGAGTTAGCAGTTACAAATGAGAAAATAAAGCCCAATTACCGCAACAAAAACACATTTCTATTTCCTTTAGAAATTTACATTCTGAATCAAGTTTTTAGAATTTAGAATGGCCTTATTTGTTCTCTGTCGAGAATAAAATCAATCTTAAAATCAAATTAGCAGGTATGGAATACTTGCGGCCAATAATTTTTATTGCGTCCATTATCTTTCTCAAAATCAATTAACAAATCAATTAAAATGAAGAAAATTCTCATGTTCGTGGGAGGACTTGTCCTGCTTGTTACATCAAGCTGCTCCACAGAAAAGGAAGAAAAAGAAGTGACAGAAAAATTCCTAGCGACCAGCACATTGCTTATGGATACTACTGTGACCAAAGATTATGTTTGTCAAATTCATTCAATCAGTCACATTGAGTTGCGGGCCCAAGAAAGAGGGTATCTGCAAAAAATCTTTATTGATGAAGGTAAATTTGTTAAAAAAGGACAGCTCCTTTTTCAAATCATGCCAAATCTTTACCAAGCGGAAGTTCAGAAAGCAAAAGCAGAAGCTGATTATGCCAAAATCGAGTATCAAAACACTTCCAAATTGGCAGAAAATAATGTTGTTTCAAGAAATGAGCAATTGATGGCTAAAGCGAAGTACGATCAAGCATTGGCTGAATTGGCTTTGGCAAAAGTGAGATTGCAATTCACCGAAATTAGGGCACCATTCGATGGTTACATTGACAAATTTCACGTGCGATTAGGAAGTTTAATCGATGAAGGTGATTTGATTACCAATTTATCCGATAACCGAAATATGTGGGTTTATTTCAATGTTCCTGAAGCTGAATACTTGAATTACAAAACCAGCACAAGCAGCAAAAATCCAACCGTAGTGAAATTGCTGATGGCTAACAATGAAATTTTTCCTTCCGATGGAATTGTGGAAACCATTGAAGCTGACTTTAATAATGAAACAGGAAATATTGCATTTAGAGCCACTTTTAACAATCCCGACGCACTGTTACGTCATGGAGAAACGGGTAATATTCGCATGCAAAGCAAGTTGAAAAATGCCTTGATTATTCCTCAAAAAGCAACTTATGAAGTGCTTGAAAAGAAATTTTGCTATGTCATCGACAAAAACAACGTGGTTCACAACAGAGAAATCACAATTGAAGCTGAGATGCCTGATTTATATATTATTAAGAGCGGATTAAAACCAAATGAACGCATTTTATTGGAAGGTATTCGCAAGGTAAGCGAAAACGATAAAATCAAATTCAATTACGAAAAGCCAGAAAGTGTTTTCAAAAAATTAAACGTTTATGTCGAGTAAACAATTATTCATTTTGTAAAAAAGTAAGATTATGTTTACTAAATTTATCAAACGGCCAGTTCTTGCCATCGTGCTATCACTCGTGATTATTTTCATGGGAATTTTAGCCATCAAAACTTTGCCAACATCGCAATTTCCATCGATTGCGCCTCCGATGGTCATGGTTTCTGCATCTTTTCCTGGCGCAAGTGCCAAGTCATTGACAGAATCTGTGCTCATTCCATTGGAACAATCTATCAATGGTGCTTGGGGAATGAAGTACATGACTTCTGATGCAACCAGTGCGGGAGAATGTAATATTCAAGTGGTTTTCAACTTGGGAACCGACCCCGATCAAGCGCTCGTTCAGATTTCAAATAGAGTGCAACAAGTGTTGAATAGACTTCCAACTTTGGTGCAACGTGAAGGTGTAATTATCACGCCAATTATGCCGAGTATGTTGATGTATGTCAATTTATACAGCAAGGATAAGAACGCAGATATGAAGTTTCTCTTCAATTATGCTGGGATCAATATGATTCCTGAATTGCAACGTATCAATGGAATTGGACAAGCTAAAATTCTTGGTAGCCGCCAATATGCGATGCGCGTGTGGCTGAATCCAGACCGAATGCGCGCTTACAATATTTCACCAGATGAAGTAATGGAATCACTCGCAGATCAAAGTATTGTTGGAAAACCAGGTCGAATTGGACGTGGAGACGGAAGCCGAGCAGAAGCCTTGGAATACGTTTTGGCATATTCAGATCGATACAGTGAAGCCAAACAATATGAAGATATTATCATCAAAGCAAATCCTGACGGCGAAATCTTGCGATTGAAAGACATTGCGAAAGTCACTTTGGGCAGTGAATATTATGACATTTATTCCAACTTAAATGGCAATCCTTCAGCGGCGATTGTTTTGAAACAAACTTATGGAAGTAATGCCAGCGAAGTAATTGAAAAAGTGAAAGGGCAGTTGGAAGAAATGAAAAAAACTTTTCCTCCAGGAATGGATTATGAAATCAGTTACGACGTTTCCAATTTCTTGGATGCATCGACAGAAAACGTGATTCACACTTTGCGTGATGCATTCATCTTGGTGGCACTCGTTGTGTTTATTTTCCTAGGTGATTGGCGTTCAACCTTAATTCCAACCATTGCCGTTCCTGTTTCTTTGATTGGTGCCTTTATGTTCATGCAACTTTTTGGACTGACAATCAATATGATTACGCTCTTTGCCCTCGTACTCGCGATTGGAATTGTCGTCGATGATGCCATAGTCGTCGTCGAGGCGGTGCATGCCAAAATGGAAGAGGAACCACATTTAACACCATTTTTGGCCGTTAAAAAAGTGATTGGAGAAATCAGTGGAGCCATCATTGCCATTACTTTATTGATGACAGCGGTATTTATTCCGGTTGCATTTATGTCTGGTCCTGTTGGAATTTTCTACCGACAATTTGCGATCACCATGGCAAGTTCAATCGTTATTTCTGGTTTCGTAGCACTTACTTTGACACCTGTTTTGTGTGCGATGATTCTAAAAAACAATCATGGCAAACCAAAAAAGAAAACGTTATTGAATCGCGGTTTGGATAGTTTCAATCGCGGATTTGAAAAATTGACCGGCCGATATGTGGGATTACTGAGATTGATTGTCAACAGAAAAGTAGTCACCTTTGGATTGTTACTCCTTTTCGGATTGGGAATTTTTGGAATTTCGAAAGGATTGCCAACTGGATTTATTCCGAGTGAAGACCAAGGAATGATTTACGCCATTGTGCAAACACCACCTGGTTCAACACTTGAGAGAACGAATGACATTTCACAACAATTGCAAAAGATCATTACCAAAGTGGATGGTGTTCAATCCGTTTCTTCCATTGCAGGTTATGAAGTATTGACTGAAGGTCGTGGTTCGAATGCGGGAACTTGTTTGATCAATTTAAAACCTTGGTCAGAAAGAAAACATACTGTTGCGGAAATTATTTACGAATTGGAAGAGAAAGCCAAAGTAATACCAGGCGCAACAATTGAATTCTTTGATCCGCCTGCAGTTCCAGGTTATGGTGCGGCAGGAGGTTTTGCATTACAATTGTTGGACAAAACCAATTCTGGTGACTACAAACAACTAGAAAAAGTGAAAAATGACTTCATGAAAGCGCTTGAAAAAAGAAAAGAACTGACAGGACTTTTTACCTTTTTTAGTGCGAATTATCCACAATATGAAATTGAAATTGACAATAAATTGGCCATGCAAAAAGGGGTCAGTATTGGAAATGCAATGAATACTTTGTCGATTTTTGTGGGAAGTACCTACGAACAAGGATTTATCAAATTTCAGCGATTCTTTAAAGTCTTTGTGCAAGCGGCACCTGAATATCGAAAATTGCCTTCGGATGTGTTGAACTTATACGTCAAAAATGACAAGGATGAAATGGTTCCTTTTTCAGCTTTTATGAAAATTAAGAAAAGTCAAGGTGCCAATGAAATTAACCGTTACAACATGTACAATACTGCTGCCATCAGAGGTGCTCCTGCGAAAGGATATAGCAGTGGTGAGGCGATTGCCGTGATACAAGATGTGGCAAAACAAACTTTACCAAAAGGTTTTGACATTGATTGGGCGGCACTTTCAAAAGACGAAACATTGCGCGGAAATGAAGCGATTTGGATTTTCTTGATTGTATTGGTTTTCGTTTATTTCGTTCTTGCAGCGCAATATGAAAGTTTTATCATTCCTCTTTCTGTCATTCTATCACTTCCTGCTGGTATTTTTGGAACGTTTTTACTGCTTAAAACCATGGGCTTAGCGAATGATATTTATGCGCAAGTCGGACTTGTCATGCTTGTCGGTTTGCTGGGTAAAAATGCAGTCTTGATTGTCGAATTTGCAATGAGCAAACAACAACAAGGTGCAACAGTTTTGGAAGCAGCGATTGAAGGTGCAAAAGTAAGATTTAGACCGATTTTAATGACTTCTTTCGCTTTTATTGCAGGATTAATTCCATTGATTTTAGCGCATGGCGCAGGTGCAATAGGTAACAAAACGATCGGTTCTTCCGCGCTTGGAGGAATGCTTTTCGGAACTGTTTTCGGTGTGATTATCGTTCCAGGTTTGTACTATATTTTTGGAAGTATAGCACATGGAAGACAACTGATTAAAGATGAAGATGAATCGACCTTGACAGAGGATTTTGTTCATGCAATTGACACTTTTCCAATACCTAAAGAAAATGAAGATGAACAAAAATAGAAAAACACAAAAATGGTTGTTATTTGCTCTGGTTTTGGTGGCAATAACTTCCTGTAAGAGCCTAAAAATTAATGGCAAAACAGAAAATAAAAATGTTCCTGCGAGTTACACTAGTTCGCAGGACACAACCAATATAGCAGATATCAAATGGAAGGATTATTTCACAGATCCAAACTTGACCAATTTGATTGATACAGCGCTCAATAACAATCAGGAGTTGAATATCATTTTGCAAGAAATTCAAATTGCAAACAATGAAATCTTGGCTAGAAAAGGTGCTTATTTGCCTTTCCTAACTGGCGGAGCCATGAGCGGAGTTGACAAAACATCACGCTACACGAGCAAAGGTTCGAGTGAAGCAAATTTGGACATCGTTCCTGGAAAAGCGACTCCTGAGCCTTTAGGCGATTTGGAAATTGGGGCTTTCGCTTCTTGGGAGGTGGATATTTGGCACAAATTGCGCAATGCAAAAAAAGCTGCTTATCAAAAATATTTGTCTTCAGTTGAAGGTAAAAATTTCATGGTGACCAACTTAGTTGCTGAAATTGCAAATTCCTATTACGAATTGTTAGCTTTGGACAATCAATTGGATATTTTAAAGCAAAACATTGAAATTCAAAATAATGCGTTGAACATTGTACGTCTAGAAAAAGAAGCTACTAGGGTCACGGAATTGGCGGTACGAAAATTTGAAGCAGAAGTTTATCATACCAAAAGTTTACAATTTCAAATCCAGCAAAAAATTGTGGAAGCAGAAAATCGAATCAACTTTTTGGTTGGTCGTTTTCCACAACCCATAGTTCGAAATAGAACAAGTTTTGATGCATTGGTACTTGACACAGTCAACGCAGGAATTCGATCCCAATTGCTAAACAATCGCACGGATATTCGCCAAGCGGAAATGGATTTGATGGCGAATAAATTGGATGTGCAAGTGGCAAAAGCAGAATTTTATCCTTCGCTCAATATCCGCGCTGGCGTTGGACTTCAAGCATTCAATGCACGTTACTTTTTGAATGCGCCACAATCGATTTTATATTCGATGGCTGGTGATTTGGTTGCGCCTTTGTTGAATCGAGCACAATTGAAAGCAACGTATTATTCAGCCAATGCGAAACAAATTCAAGCAGTGTACAATTACGAGCAAAAGATTTTAAATGCATTTGTAGAAGTAAGCAATCAGCTGGCAAACATCAATAATTTAAAGCAAAGTTACAATCTCAAAAATTTGCAAGTTGATGCTTTGAATCAATCAATTAATATTTCCCTTAGTTTATTTGCTTCTGCAAGAGCGGATTACATGGAGGTTTTATTGACTCAACGAGATGCACTGACTTCAAAGTTCGAATTAATTGATACTAAAAAAGATTTACTTCATGCGCGAGTTAACATTTACAAATCTCTAGGTGGCGGTTGGAAATAATTTAAATCTTCCTTCAAATCAACATTTAATAATCAAACCAAATTAAAATCACGTATCAAAACCGATTAGTATTTACTAGTCGGTTTTTTGCTATTTATAAGTCATTCCCAAGTTTCATTTTCAATCGAAATACGATGTTTTTTAAACTCTTTGAGAAGAATTCCAGCTTGATTGTCACCATATTTTTCATAAATGTACTGAGCGGCTATGATAGCTTTTGTGTTGGCATCCAATGCTTCTCCTTTTCTATCTGAGATATACAAAAACCAGCTGTATCTGTCCCAGCAATAGTAATTTAAATCTCGTGTACTCGCATTGGTGACTGAATTTAAATTTACCAAGTAGTAAATAGAGTAGGAGTGGACATAGGATAAAACATTGATTGACAAAAAGGTAATTAAAAAGAAAATAGACCGAAACTTGGGGTTGAATTTCGCTTGAATAGTTTTCAATACACCTATAAAGCAAAAAGTAAAAACAAGAATAAAAAGTAAAGGAAAACCAAGTATTCTAGGACCGCAAGGCCAATATTGGAAACGGAATAATACGTAGACAGCAATCAAGGAAAATGAAAAATTAATCCATGCGGTAGTGGAATCTTTTTTTAGATTTTGGAACAAAAAAATCAATCCATGAATGAACAATAAAAGCGTTCCAAGGATAAAAATGATTGAAGCAAAAGGCCAATGAATGAATTTGAATGTGATTCCAATAAGAAAAAGTAGTAAACCGATAATTTTTAGTGCTTTCATGTGAAATGGATTTCTAGGATTGATTTTAGTTTAATTAATTGGTATAAGGATAATGAAAAATTCTTAATTCGAAAAATGAATGTACTAAATAGAGTAAATAGAATGGAATTTGAAAAATTTAAATTCAAAAAAAAGATACCAGCATCTAATACTGGTATCTATCTGTAAAATTTGGTGATGAAATCTATTTCAAATCATATCTGCCTGCATTCATTACCTTGTTCCAAGCAGCGATGAAATCTTTTACAAATTTCTCTTTAGCATCGCTACTTGCATAAACTTCAGCCAAGGCGCGTAATTCAGAATTTGAACCGAAAATCAAATCGACTCTCGTCGCAGTCCATTTTACGTTTCCAGTTGCTCTGTCTGAACCTTCAAAAAGATCTTTGGTTTCGTTTTTCGCTTTCCAAACTGTATTCATGTCTAACAAATTGACAAAAAAGTCATTGGTGAGCGAACCTACTTGTTGCGTAAAAACACCTTCTTTAGAAGTATTGTAGTTGGCATCTAACATTCTCAATCCACCAACCAAAACGGTCATTTCGGGTGCTGTAAGTTTGAGCATTTGCGCTTTATCAATGAGTAATTCTTCAGCTGAATATGTATATTGTGTTTTCATGTAATTTCTAAATCCATCTGCCATTGGTTCAAGAAAACCAATTGATTTAATATCAGTTTGCTCTTGTAACGCATCCATTCTTCCTGGTTGAAAAGCGACATCTAACGGAAAACCGGCATTTTTAGCAGCCAATTCAACAGCAGTATTTCCACCTAAAACAATTAAATCTGCCAGAGATATTTTTTTTGATGCTGATTTTGCATTGAAATCTGATTCAATTTTAGTCAAAACTCCCAATACTTTTTTCAATTGAGTCGGATTATTGACTTCCCAATTTACTTGAGGTTCCAATTGAATGCGCGCACCGTTTGCACCACCTCGTTTGTCTGAACCTCTAAAAGTGGATGCAGATGCCCAAGCAGTTTCAACCAATTCACTGATTGTTAAACCAGAATTCAAAATCATTTTTTTCAAATTCTTGACATCTTGCTCGTTCACCAATTCATGGTTTACCGCAGGAATTGGATCTTGCCAGATTAAATCTTCTTTAGGAACTTCAGGCCCAATGTATAAATCGTTTGGACCCATGTCTCTGTGCGTCAATTTAAACCAAGCGCGACTAAATGCATCTTCAAATTCTTTCGGATTTTCATAAAATCTGCGAGAAATTTTTTCATAGGCAGGATCAAATTTCAAAGAAAGATCTGTTGTGAGCATCGTTGGCAATTGTTTTTTGGATGGATCAAATGCATCTGGAACACTTTTAATTCCTTCTTTTGCCACCCATTGATTTGCGCCAGCAGGACTTTTAGTTAATTCCCATTCGTTCTCAAAAAGATTCGTGAAGAAACCATTTCCCCATTTGGTTGGTGTTGATGTCCAAGTGACTTCTAATCCAGAAGTAATTGCATCGGCACCTTTTCCAGTTTTATAAGTGCTTTTCCAGCCAAATCCTTGTTCTTCAATACTTGCAGATTCTGGTTCGGCGCCCACATGACTGGCAGGACCAGCTCCGTGGGTTTTTCCAAAAGTATGTCCACCAGCAATCAAAGCCACCGTTTCTTCGTCGTTCATTCCCATCCGACCAAAAGTTTCTCTGATATCTTTCGCAGCTGCCACAGGATCAGGATTTCCGTTTGGACCTTCTGGATTAACATAAATCAAACCCATTTGAACAGCAGCCAAAGGATTTTCCAATTGACGATCCCCAGTGTATCTTTTGTCATCTAACCATTTCTTTTCAGAACCCCAGTAAATGTCTTTTTCAGGTTCCCAAACATCAACTCTTCCTGCTGAAAAGCCAAATGTTTTGAATCCCATTGTTTCAAGCGCAACGTTTCCTGTCAAAACCATCAAATCTGCCCATGAAATTTTGCTTCCGTATTTTTGTTTAATTGGCCAAATTAACCTTCTTGCTTTGTCCAAATTCCCATTGTCGGGCCAACTGTTGAGAGGTGCAAATCTTTGTTGACCAGCACTTGAGCCACCGCGACCATCACCAGTTCTGTATGTTCCTGCACTGTGCCATGCCATGCGAATGAAAAGTGGTCCATAGTTTCCAAAGTCTGCAGGCCACCAATCTTGAGATTTTGTAAGTACTTCTTGAAT
>JBBALI010000057.1:0-16414 GCA_040403095.1 Crocinitomicaceae bacterium | reverse complement strand
CGAATATAATCATCTCCCAGTTTTTCACGCAATTTTCTTACATGAACATCAATAGTCCGCTCACCAACAATTGCTTCGTTTCCCCAAACCAGATTCAAGATTTCATCTCTTGTAAAAACTTTCCCAGGGCGGCTTAACAATAATTCAAGTAATTCAAATTCTTTTTTAGGTAGCTGAATTTGTTCATCTTTCTTTTCCACAATGAACTTTTCTCTATTGACAGAAATTCCAGAAACAGCAACATTTTTTTCATTTTGAACATCCCCTCTTAATCTTCTTAACAAAGATTCTACTTTACTCACCAACAACCTTGGTCGAATTGGTTTTGCAATATAATCATCAGCACCAGCTTCAAATCCAGCAACTTGAGAATAATCTTCCGCCCTAGAAGTTAAAAATGCAATAATTGGTTGCTGAATGCTTGAATCATTTCTTATTGTATAACAAGCCTCAATTCCGTCCATTACAGGCATCATGACATCAATCAAAACCAAAGAAGGCCTAACTTTATGCACCATTTCAACACCTTCTAAACCATTTTGAGCTGTATAAACCTTATAGCCTTCTCTTTCTAAATTGTATTGAAGAAATTCAAGAATATCTGGCTCATCGTCAATCAATAAAATTGTTTGAGCACTTTTCACTTTTGCTTGCATAGGTTGCATTATTTCTCCTGTTATATTTGTAGCTATCATACGAAACAAAAGTAAAGCTTCGATTTTCATTGGATTTTACCGTAAGTTTACCCTTGTGTTAAGGATTTCATTTTGTTTTATTAACACATGTTAAGGAATCTGTGCAATATGAAGAAACAGAATAAAATCGCCATATTGCGATTTTCCGAACTTGAATTTTTAACTTTGGAAAATTATTCTCTTATCACATGAAAATGAAGCACTTTGTCATCATACTAATTTGTCTTTTAAAAGGTGAATTGAAGTCTCAAAATCTTACAATTCCGGTTCGAGAAGACTTTCAAAAGTATTTCAATCAATATAATGTAAGAGGAACTTTTGCTGTTTTAGATGAAAAAAATAATATTCTCACATTATATAATCCTTCCAAATATTCTGAAAGCGTCACTCCAGCTTCAACTTTCAAAATCTGCAATGCTTTAATTGGGCTAGAAACGGGAGCTGTTAAAAATAAATTGGAATACTTTGAATGGGATAGCATTGCTCGAAAGAACGAAAACTGGAATAAAAGTCAAGATTTGGAAACTGCTTTCAAAAATTCTACCGTTTGGTGTTTCCAAAAAATGGCGCGTAAAATTGGAGGTCAAGAAATGAAATGTTGGCTAGATAAATTAAATTACGGAAATGCGGATACTTCTGGCGGAATAGATCAATTTTGGCTCTACGGAGGATTGAAAATCAGTCCTGAAGAAGAAATTAAATTCTTACAAAAACTAAATAATCTACAACTTCCTTTTCAGGAAAAAAACATGTTGCAAGTCAAAGAAATGATGTTGATAGAGCAAACGGAAAAATACGCCCTTTACGGAAAAACTGGCTGGGGTATTGATGGAAACAAAGAAATAGGCTGGTTTGTTGGCTTTGTGGAAACAAATAACAACGTCTACTATTTTGCAAATTGCATAGAAACTGAAAATGAATTGCATCCCAATTTTGCAATTGCTAGAAAAGAAATTTGTTACAAAATAATGAGAGAACTACATATTTTTTAGCTTCTTTATTTTATATTCTTTATTTTATATTCTTAATGGCATTCAAAGCATAAACCATTGGAATTCGATTTCCTAAATGCTTGATAATGTATTTATCTTCCTCTATTTTTTCTGTTCCTTGAAAGCAATTATAGGGTGAATAATCAAATTCTTGAAATTCTCTAATTTCCAAACCACTAGAAATCAATGCTGTCAAAACTTCGCCTAGATCATGGTTCCACATCATATACGATTGTTCAATATTTGCAGTTCTATCAGCATAAGTGCCAGTTTCATTCTCGATAATCGTTTCCACATTGAAATAATTGTATGCTACTTTTTCAAACGCATCGTCAAACATCCAAACAACAGGATGAAATTCAACAAAAACAAATTGACCACCCGGCTTCAAAAAATGAGAAACGATGTCTGCCCAGCGATTCATATCTGGCAACCATCCGATTGTTCCGTAACTTGTAAAAACAATGTCAAATTGTTCATTTAAATGATTCTTTAAATCATAAATGTCAGATTGTATAAACCTGGCACTTGCATTGAGTTTATTGGCAATTTCTGTGGCTTTATCAATGGCTTTGTCTGATAAATCAACGCCAACAACTTCTGCCCCCATCCGTGCCATAGAAATTGAATCTTGTCCAAAATGACATTGCAAATGCAAAACTTTCTTCCCATTTAAATCGCCCAACAAATCCAATTCTATCGATTTCAAAGAATTTTTTCCATTCAAAAAATTTTCCATGTCATAGAATTCAGACGAAACATGCGTATCGACCCTACTATTCCAAGATTTTTTGTTAATTTCAATGTAACTCTCCATCTTTAAATATTTTATCGCTTTGGATTAAAGATATTGAAAACAATCCGAACAAAGTCCTATAAAATCAAAAATTTAAACTAGCTCTATTTTCACAAGGGAAAAACCGTTCTGCCGATTCCAAACCAATTAAAAACAAAAAAGTCCTGAAACTGAATTCCAGGACTTTCAAATAATATTCTTTAATTTATTTAAAAAGCAAGATGAAATAGTAAATCCCAGCTGCTAACAAAGCACTTACAGGAATTGTCAGAATCCAAGCCCACAATAAGTTGATGGTTACGCCCCATCGAACTGCGCTTAATCGTCTAATAGCACCAACACCAATGATAGAACCAGTAATTGTGTGGGTAGTTGAAACAGGAATTCCCAATTGAGAAACAGTAAATAAAGTTAAAGCACCGGCTGTTTCAGCGCAAACGCCTTCCAATGGAGTCACTTTTGTTATTTTTGTTCCCATTGTTTTCACAATTTTCCAACCTCCCATTAATGTTCCAAGTCCAATCATCAAGTAACAGCCGAAAGATATCCAAAAAGGCATTGTCTCTGATTTCACTTTGGTTTTTATTGTATGATCAGCTAATAATGTTGATTGTTCTTTTTTAACATGCTCATCAAACAAAGAAGCATATTTATATTTTTTATTTAATTTATCTTTTACAAAAATTATTTCTTTTGAAGATGCATCAAAAATAGAATCGCCTTTGGTATAAATGTGCAAATGATCACCTTCTTCGTGCAAGCTATCTGTTGCAATATATTCCGGTTTGAATTTTTGCTTATGTCCATCAGCACTATGATACTCAATCTGCATCATTTCAGAAATCTGCAGATACTTTGGGATTTCAGACTCTACTTTTCCATCTCTGGCCATGTTCCCATAGACCATCAAAGCTGCACAGATAATACCCATTACTTTTTGAGAATCAGCACCACCATGTCCCAAAGAAAACGCAGCTGATGAAAGTAATTGTAATTTTTTATACATGTTTGATTCTTTCATAGCTGATTGTTTATTGCCATGAAATAATTGATACCAAGTATATGTTAGGACGAACAAAATAAGCATCCCAATAACAATATACATCATAATTGGTTTCATGTCCATGTAATCAATCATGTACATCATTAAATAGATAGTAATTGCTGAAAGCAATACGATCCAAAATATTTTTTTGGCGTAAGACCTACTGATTGTAACGAGTGCAATGACAAAAGCAATAATTCCTCCAATAAAAGGAGCAAGAAAAATAAACAAAATAACTTTCAAAATTTCGCCGGTAGCAATCACATCAATTCCTCCATGGGCAACAGCTGCACCTGCAAACCCTCCAATTAAGGTATGCGAAGAACTTGAGGGTAAACCCAATCTCCACGTTAACAAATTCCAGAATGTTGCAGCAATTAATCCTGCTAAAATAACCCAAAGGTCAATCGCACTATTATCAACAGTCTTAGCGACCGTATTTCCCACACTCATATCAAATACCCAGAAAGCAATGATATTGAATCCTGCTGCCCAAATTACTGCTTGGAAAGGTGAAAGAACTTTGGTAGAAACAACTGTTGCGATTGAGTTTGCTGCATCGTGAAAACCATTGACCAAATCAAATAATAAGGCAATAACAATCACAATGATTAATAATGAAAACATAGTTTCTTGTTTGAATGTTAGCGTAAATTCTTATGCGTATTTAACTACGATAGATTCAATCACGTTTCCTGCATCTTCACATTTGTCAGTTGCAACTTCCATGATTTGATAAATTTCTCTTTTTTTGATTAATTGTTTTGCATCAGGTTCTGAATCAAACAAACGCTCTATGCTCATGTCAAAAATATCATCCGCTTGATTTTCTGCAGAATTGATTCTTATTACACATTCAACAATTTTTTGAGTGTTTTTTAAATTTCTCAATTCACTAACAGCGCTGTTTACAGCCAAAACGGCATCGTAAATTACGTCCGCCATTTTTTGAATACCTTGATCGAAAGGATCAACTTTATAAAAATTGATTTTTTTAGCAGAAGAATAAATATAATCACAAATATCATCTAAAGCAGTCGCCAAACTGTGAATGTCTTCTCGATCAAAAGGTGTAATGAAATTTTTTCCCAACTCCACAAATATTTGATGAGTTAGTTCATCGTTTTGATGTTCCAAATCTTCCATCTCAAGAATAATCGCCGCTCTTTTGTTAAAATCAGCTTCATTTACTACTAAAACAAGCTTTCCTGCAATAGATTCCAAGTTTGAACTAGCAGTTTCAAAGAGTGTATAAAATACTCTGTCTTTAGGAAGAAAGAAATTTAAAATATTTGCCATTTTAATTTTTATTATTTCGCAAAAGTAGATGGATTTCTGAGAGAATATTTACGTGAACACAAATGTTAACGTAATAATAATTTTAATGGTTTAAGAAAACTAAATAAATTAGTAATCAACTAATATATAATTTCTTACAAAAAAAATAAAAACCCAATATTACCCCTATATTAACAGAATAAAGAAAATTTAGAAAAATATTTAATTTTGGAAAAAATCAAAAAGAAAAAAACGCAAACAATTATTTCGACGAAGATTCAAATTTATATCCAATGCCTTTCACAGTCTTAATATAATTGTCTCCAATCTTTTCTCTTAATTTCCTAACATGAACGTCAATTGTTCTATCGCCAACAACTATATCAGAACCCCATACCTTTTCTAAAATTTGATCTCTTTCAAAAACAATATCAGGACGAGAAGCCAACAATGCCAATAATTCAAACTCCTTTTTGGGCAAATGTAATGGTTCCCCATTTTTATAAACCAAATACTTTTCTCTATTTATAACCAGATCTTCTATTGATTCATCATCAGACAATAAAGGTGGAGACTTACGTCTTAAAATGGCATTTATTCTACTTATCAAAACACGCGGCTTCACTGGTTTAGAAATATAATCATCAGCGCCCGCATCTAATCCTGCAATTTGACTATAATCTTCACCCCTAGCAGTTAAAAAACAAATCAATGTTGATTCAAAGCCTGGAAGCTTTCGAAGTGCCTCACATACCTCAATTCCATCCATCTGAGGCATCATAACATCCAATATAATTAAATCTGGTTTAAATGTTTTTGCAATTTCAATTCCTTCCAAACCATTTGAAGCCACTTCTACTATGAAATCTTCTTTAACTAAATTGTACTTTAGAATCTCTAAAATATCAATTTCATCATCTATGATTAATATTGAGCTCATCGATTTAATTAAAATTTTGTTATAAAAATAATACGAATTTAATGCTTTTTATTGGATTCTTAAAAACAAAAAAATGTCCAAGATTAGAATGCTACTACTAGTAAGTGTACTATTTACAATAAATACAGTAGGTTTTAAGATTATTTGAAAGTAATTAGACAGTATTCTTAAAAAAAGGATTTACTAAAATTTAAAAAATAAACAAGAAAACGATGTTAGTGTTATAAAATATCTTTATATTTGTACCAGTAGTAGTAGGTTAGGTTGATTAGTGTAGCAAGAGCTTTGGACGCCCGTCTAAAGCTCTTGTTCATTTTAAGAGCTTTATATTCAAGGCACAAAGTTTAAAACTAATCCTTAATATCCTCCAAACCAAATTCAATTTCCATCTATTTTAGCAGTTTAGGTTAAAGGATCATTTCATATTTTTCCTAACTACTAACTTTTAGAAAATTCAAAAATTATAAAACATAAAAAAAGTCCTCACTTATTGTGAGGACTTTAAAATATTACTTTAACAATGCGTTAGAAATGCCAAACATCGTGTTCCAAAGTTCTTATCTCTTCTGTAATCTTATCTGATTCCATCAAAGCATCTACTCCAGCCCTATATGTTTCAATCTTACGATCAAATACATTACTTTGTTTGTAAATCGTACTTGCAAATTGTCTTTTCCAAAATAAATCATCGAAACTCATCCATTGTGCATCATTCTTAGGATTGTACACAAAATAATTATTGAATGCGAAACGACATTGAGGGAAATACAACCAAAACAATTCTCTCATTCCTTCAATTTGACCAGATGAATTCTTTTTGTAAACTACCGGAGCAATTCCCAAAATTCTAACATCTAAAACAGATCGTTCTTTGTCAAAAAACCAATCTTCTTTCAAACGATATTGAACAATGTCTTTTGAAGTAACCCAAATAACTTTTCTTGGCTCATACTGAACAATCAAATCTTGACCAATTTGAATAACTGAATCCTCATAAGGTGGTATTCTACTTGGAATTGGAATCAAAGCTCCTTCTTCCTCTGCACCTAAAACTTGAAATTCAACTAAACTTTTTGCATACAAAGAATCTGAATAAAAATTCTTTCCTGGTTGAACTGCAACTGGATACTTGAATTGATCTCCATCTACAGAAGCTTGTTGTACTGGATTAAAAGGATAATAAACTTGAACATTTGCATTGATAATGTTTGTTCTAATTACTGTCCAAAGACTCCAACGAGACGAGTTTCTTGTCCATGTTGTCCCGTCTGGAGAAAATTCATCAAAAGGAAAATAAAGTGTGTGATTCATTTTCTCACGCATGTCGATTGATCTCCAAACACGTTTACTCCAAATCATATCCGCTTCACGAACGTGTTCGTAAGGAATCATTTTTTTGGTTGGAATGTGCTCTTGAATAACAATCCCGTCAATTACACCTTCAACAGGAACATTGATTGGACCACCATTCACGTCTGGTTGTGCGTAGCTTGCAAAGCTCGTTGCCAAAATACCCACACTTGCGATTAAACTTCTCATAATTTTTAACTCTAATTTCACTAACAAATTTTTCAAAACGGATCTCCAAATCTGACAATAAATTAATTTTTGGTGTAAACGAATTACAATTTAAATGTTTCGTAAATTCTGTTTACTTTACCATCAGGACCTCTTACACCTGCTTCAATGATAACCATTGAACCTGGCTTAGCTTGACCTAACAATGATCCGATTCCTTGTAAAGAAGAACCTTGACCTTTTTTCTTACCCATAATTCCTGTTACAGAAGCTTCCCAATCCAATACAGAAAACTGCGCTTTCAAAGGAATTTCTGGTGGATAACCTGCATTTAAACCTCCAGGATTTGTGCTGATTTTTCCTCCACTTGCAACTGAACCAACAAAGATTGATGGTTTTGGTAATGCTTTCACACGGAATTCAAATTTACCAAGTGCAACTGTTTTGTTCGTAATAGAACTCTTACCAGAAACAGTAATTATTGCATTAGCAGCTGCCCCAGGAGAACCAATCCATGTTGCCCCTGATTTGCTTAAAGTTACGTTTGATGTTCCTGTTAAAACAGTTTGATCATAACCTGAAGCGACACCAGTAACAACATTTTTATATCCTCTATAAAGAACGTTCATTTCTGGTAAAGTTACAGTTCCTTCTGGTTTCATAATTTTAATTGTATGAGTCCAGTTTTCCTTCTTGATCGCACCTGATTTTTTCTTGATTGCAACTGTTCCAGAAACTTTCATTTCATTACCACCAGAAACTTTCAATTTAACAATACCTTGTCCGTCAGCTACAGATATAGAACCAGGACCTGTTACCTCAGGCTGGTTATCTGAATCGTAAGCAGCCATCATTACTTTTACCTCTACTTCATCTCCTGAATTAGCTAAAGCAGGACCGTAAGCCAAGGCTACTACTTTGTTGAAAGAATATTCACCAGTACTAACTCTTGATTTCACGTGAGCGATAGCAGTTGCGCGTGCAGAAAGAATTTCTTGTTGCATCGCAGTCAAAGAGGCAATTGCAGCAACCAATGGTGAATGGTCAAAAGTTTTTCCGATCCAATGCACCATGCCTTCTTCCATTTCCACAGTTTGGGGTTTGGTCAACTCCATATACAATTGTTTCAAAACTTCAGCGTCATCATTGACGTTAATTTTGTTTTTAGCAATCATTGCGTCAACAGCTTTTCCAAGCACAAGATTATCTTCCTTGTATTCATTAATTGCTGTTGGTTTAAAAGTATAAGTTTTACCACCTACTTTATAAGAACCTAATAAACCAGTTAATTTCAAACGAAATTCATTGTAGCTATTCCAAAGATCTAAACCTTTACCTTTGGGACTTTTCAACTCTTCACCAATCATTACTTCCATCGGAACGTCATATTGATCTTTTGCTTGAACAGCTTGAAGCCAAAGTTTGGCTGGAGTTAAAGGATTCTTTTTATCATACTTTTTCCAAACAATTGTTTCTTTGTTTTTATCAGCTACTTTCGTTATATCCTCTCCACTTTTTTCAAGTAACAACATTTTAAGTGCATCAATTTCCTCGATTCTTTTTGCAGTTTCTTTATCGATTTGATCAATGATACCTAGGTAATACTTAACTTTTTCAATCTTCTCAGGATTGGATCTATCAGCTAATTCACCTGCTAATTCAGATTTTGCTGCATTTCCTCTGTCCAAATGTGTAATTGAAGATTTTTGAGTATTAGCTTCAATTGCCACGAATGCATCCAAGATTGCTTTTGATACGTTAAGTGCTAGAAGTGCGGTAAGTACTAAGTACATCATACCGATCATCTTCTGTCTGGGTGTTTCTTTTCCTCCTGACATGATTAATTATTTTTCTTTATAATATTAATAATTAATTAATGTTCAATAACATTAATAACTTCCGAATAATTTAAAAAATTACCCTTTAGTTATTGTCATAGCTTTCAACATATTTCCGTAAACGCTATTCAAATCAGTTAAGTTTTTAGATAGCATCGCCATGTTTTCTTTGTACAATTTAGTATCCTGCGTTGAATCAGCAAGATTTTGCATCATTTCAGTAACTTGTGCTTGGAACTTCTCAGTAGACTCTAAATGTGCAGATGAACCTTTCAATTGCAATTCGTATACATTGTTCAATGCAGCCAAGTTTTTAGAAACTTTTTGCATTTGCTCTCCAAATGATTCCCCCTCTTGCGTAGACGAAGTCATTCCAGAAATAGAAACAGATGCTCTTTCGTAAGCTTCAGACAAGTTAGATACTTTGTCTGATGCAGCTTGCAAACTAGATACGTAAGAATCTGTTGCAGCAGCAGCAGAAGTTACACCTTTCAATTGTGAAGCATTTTCACCTAAAGCACGCATTCCATCTCCAAGTCTTTCTAATAAAGCACTGTCAATTTTGGCTTCTTCAAGCATTTTGTCCAACTGTTCAGTAACACCAGAACCACTACCACCTTTTCTCCCTCTTGATGGAGCATTGTGGTCAAGTTCTGCTTGTTGACCCAAGCCTAACTCTGGATAAACTAATTCCCAGTTTGGATCTTGATGTAAAGGTTCAAAGGCTGAGAAAATAAAAATAATTGCCTCTGTTCCTAATCCTAGGACAAGCATCGGACCTGCACCTGGCCAGTGCATGATTTTAAACAAGGCTCCAACAATTACAACTGCTGCTCCGAATCCGTACAATTTAGCCATGAATTTCTTAAATCCTTGGCTTTCAAATAGACTACCACTACTCATAGTTTTTTGGTTTTTTAAAAATTATAGTTTTGATTTGTTTGTTTATTCTTAGCGAAGTTGAATGTCGCTTTGAATTTCTTCGCCACCTTCTTTAGTGAAATCTCTTCCACCACGTCCTAGGTGTGTCATTACGTTTCTATATCCGATATATGACTTTGCAGTATCTTGGTATTCAAACGTTCTCGTCGAAGTTTGCAAATAATAACCAATATCTTTCCATGAACCACCTCTTAAAACTTTGCGTTTCATACTTGGTGGATCCCAATCCATTGCATCATATCGATGATCGGTATTCAAATCATGAGAGAATTCGTACATGGACTCGTCGTAGGCAGTTTCACACCACTCAGCTACGTTTCCTGACATACAGTATAATCCCCAACCATTTGGATTGTAAGAGTAGGCTTTCACCGTGTGGAATCCTCCATCTTCAAAATATCTACCTCTCATTGGTTTAAAGTTTCCTAAGAAACAACCTGACTCATTTCTGATGTAAGGCCCTCCCCAAGGATATGGAGACAATGCTAAATCACCGCGTGCAGCTCTTTCCCATTCTGCTTCTGTAGGCAAACGGAAATCATTCACATACAAATCACCCATTGCTGTCAACCAATTATTCAATAATTGCGTTCTCCAAATACTGAATGCTTTTGCTTGTTGCCAATCAACTCCTACTATAGGATAGTTATCAAAGGCTGGATGCCAAAAATACATATTTGTCATTGGATCATGGAAAGAGTATGTAAAATCTCTTACCCAGCACAAAGTGTCAGGAAAAACGTTGATTGTTTCATCTATGATAAAACGTCCTCTGTCCGCATGACCTCTGATGGAGGTATTTTGCCCTTTTTTATTGAAAACACCCATATCCAAATCTTGACCTTGAGGATCATCAGTAAATGGATGTGGAGGAGTATTTAATTCTCTGTGAGCAGGAACAACTTTGTTACCTTGGTTGTCGTACCCATTAGGAACGATTTCAACTCTACCTCTTCTTGCAGCTTCACGCAAGTCGATCCAGTAATAGCGGTAGTTTAATTTACGCGTATCAATTTCTCTTCTTTTATAGAAACGTTCTTGTTGAGGATAGTACATATCAACCAATAAAGGAATGATATCTGGATCTTGATAATCAAAATCTCTATCCCAGTTCAAAGAAAACAAAGACGCATTCGGATCACTTGTACTTCTATTGATATCTCTATCACTAGGCTCAAAAGGAACAATTTCAGAACCAGCTTCATCAAAATACTCATCCGTATAATTGATATACTTGCTTGCTTCATCATCGTCTTCTAAACCAGCATAGATTTTCTCTCTAGCAATGGAATCACGAACCCAATTTACAAACTGACGATACTCGTTGTTTGTAATTTCAGTTTGATCCATGTAAAAAGCCTGAACCGATACAGTTTTTGAATGCGTCTGATGCAAAAATGGCACATCCTGGTCATTCTCCCCCATATTGTAAGAGCCAGCTGGTATGTAAACCATACCCAACGGTATTTCCGGCTGATACACCGTCCTACCCATTACACCGGTCACGTGTCCAGTTCTTGTGCTGCAAGATGCAAGCACAATACCAATAAGACCTACTAACAAAAGTTTTTTCATTCTACCTCTATTTTATTTACCGGAATATCATTAACAATCTACAGGATCAATGTAATTTCTGATATAACGGTACCCTCTCTAAAATGGTTACAAAGATTTATAATTTTTTTTGAATTTTACAACCAACGAGGATGTTTTGACTTGTGGACTGGCGGAGGAGGCAAGAAATAACAGTATTTAACTACTACTTCATGTGTACCTCTTGAGATACTAGACAATTGATTTATTGTTAAATCGTATGAGTAACCAACAGTGAAATTTCTTACTGGTGTAAAACCTGCCATCAAAGCAACTGCGTCGCTTGTACGATAAGTTAAACCTCCATAAAATTTACCTTGGTGAACATAACGAATGTTTACATCTGCTGAAAATTTTACTAAGTCCGTTCTAGACATTACTTGAATATCTAAATCCTTAGTAGCCCCAAACAAATTGAGGAACCTAAATCCGCCCATCGCAATATAGTGACGAGAATTGGTATAATTTAAATTTTTGATTTGAGAGCCTGACAAGTGAGTCGAAGATAAACCAAAATAATAATTGTTATTTTTCTTTTTGAAGAATAAACCTCCATTCAAATCAAAGGTAGTTCCTGAAGTCTTTCCTGGTAATGATGGATCAACCATAGTCACTGGTGGAATCCAAGTTGGATCAACCCCCAAATTCAAAATACCAATTCCTACTCCAATACCTAAGACGTGTTCGTTTAAATCAATGGGAAATGAATAATTCAACAAAGCACTGTTTTGACGATTAAAACCAATTGCATCATGGTAAATTGATAAACCTGCCCCACCTGGAATAAAACGATTCAAATTAGCTTCAACATTAAAAACAGCAGAATTCGGTGCTCCATTTACTTTATCCCATTGATTTCTGTAAATCATAGTCCCACAAATACCGTCATCCATTCCTGTTGAACCTGGATTTAAACTCATCTTATCATAAATAAAATGAGTCAATAATTTATCTTGTTGACCATAGGAAACCCCCATGGTTAGTACAACAAAAGCAGATAATGCAAGTAGTCTTTTTTTCATAAACAGCGTTAGTTTGCATGTAAATAATACCTCAAAAACCTTCGTATAGGCTCCCAATTGGGCACTAAAATAATTAATTTTCTTTACATTTTAAATTTTTTGTGAAAAACTTATTGGTTTTCCACAAGATGATGTTGATTAAGTGCGAAAATAAACAAATTAATCGAGGTGTGCAACTTCTCAGTTATTCCCATCGTCTTTGAACGTTTTAATTAAATAATTGTTACGTTTAATATAAAAATCAACTCAACTTTTGAAAGGTTTTCCACCATAAATCAGGCATTTCATTCTGCATAGCCAATTGATAATCTTCATGATTACAAGGAACCATGTGATGTCTTTCAAATCTTACTCCTGATTTCAAAGGATAAGGCACTTCCATCCACCAACGATCAGATTTGTGGCTTTTATAAAAAACCAAATCATTTTCGTAAGATTCCATGTGTACAATAAATTTTAAATAATCTTTTTTACTTCCAATTGGAAAATCTCCTTTGCGCTGAGAAATTCCATCTAAAAAATACCAAATTATCTGTGCAACCAATTGACTTGAGCTTCCGCTAATATTGCCCGGTAACAAGTTAAAAATACCGAAGCTAGTTAATTTATCACTTATTCCCGCATAGCGCACAATTTGACAAATTTGATCCGCATAAAAACCGTTAGGAGAATTATAAAAATCTCCATTAAAATCAGAATTTCTGATTGATTGCAGATCTAAACTCATAATATCCGCATTTCGAATCAATGGCTCCGCCACTTTGTAATTGGCATTGTATTCTCCTAATCTGCATGCATCGAAATACAATTTATCAAACAAATCTACTTCTGATTGCTTTACAAAAGGCAATTGAATTCCAATAGTACTGTGGTTAAAGAGAAAACAAGGACGATGCATCAAAATTTGGCTCAAATACCCGTCTTTATTTATTTGTTCATCAGGAGTGCCCAAATCAAATTTAGAATCGATGGCAACCAAATTGACAGTTTGTTCTAATTTTTGATAAGCTTGATACAATGGAAACGTTAAATCTTGCGTTCCGCCGATCATTACAGGAATGACTTTGGCTTTCACCAATTCTGAAACAACTGCGGAAATTGCGAAATAAGTATCATTGATATTTTCCCCTGGAATAATTGTACCTAAATCATAAATCTCAAAACCCCAAGAAAGACCTGGAAATAAATCCCAAAGTTCGTTTCTAAATCTTTGGTCGCTTTTTTGGTGCAGCGCTTCTTCCCCATTTCTGAACTCAGGACAATAAAAAATGGCGATTCCATTTTTCTTTAAATCTGGGAAATTTCCTTCCGTATGTATTTGGATTAAACTACCTAAAGACTCATCCTTAGCCTCGTAGGCTTCGATCGGTTGAAAATAAATTGAAATATCTTTCATCTTGAAATAGTTTAATACAAATCAATCAACAAAGTTGTTAGTTACTTTTTAGCCACTGCTTTTTTCTTGGCAACCGGCTTCTTTTTAGCAACTACCTTGGTTTTTGCAGCTGGTTTTGCTTTTGTCGGTGTTGCTGCTTTTGCCGGTGCTTTGCTTCCTGGCTTGCGCTTAGGTGCGGGTTGATTTTCTGCAATTTCTAAACATTGCTCCAAAGTCAGATCTTCAACAACAATGTCTTTTGGTAATTTGTAGTTGTCTTTACCTATTTTTAAATAAGCACCCCAACGACCATTTAACAATTGTAAGTCTTCTCTTTCAGGGAAAATTTTGATAATTTTATTCGCATCGTCTTCCCTTTTGATCAAAATCAACTCTTCCGCTCTTGCCAAATCAATTGTCATTGGATCATCTTCTTTTTTCAAAGAGATAAATGCTTTTCCATGCTGAAGATATGGTCCAAATCTTCCGATATTTGCCTTTACTGTTAAATCTTCAAATTCACCAAGTGTTCTTGGTAATTTAAAAAGTTCCAAAGCGTCTTCTAAGCTTATTGAATTGATAGACTGTTCACCTCTCAATGAAGCAAATTGTGGTTTTTCACCATCTTCTTTTTCATCTCCAACTTGCACCATTGGTCCAAATCGTCCTATTCTAACGATGAT
Organism: Crocinitomicaceae bacterium; assembly: GCA_040403095.1. Taxonomy (GTDB): domain Bacteria; phylum Bacteroidota; class Bacteroidia; order Flavobacteriales_D; family Crocinitomicaceae; genus JAQVCM01. The sequence continues at coordinate 1,697 of JBBALI010000057.1, read as the reverse complement.
TTTCTTTCCTGAAATAGGATGAATTCCCAATTCTCTTTCACCAGTTGCTCTTTCAGAATTCTCTAGAGTATCTTCCACATTTAAGTGAAAAGGACTGTAAAAATCGTGAATCATCTTAGTCCATTCAATCATTCCTTTTGCAATTTCATCGAATTGCGCTTCCACTTTTGCGGTAAAATGGTAGTCCATAATTCTGTCGAAATGTTCAACCAAAAAATCGGTCACAACAATTCCAATATCTGTTGGAGAAAGTTTATTTTTTTCTTTCCCAGTAATTTCAGTTTTTTTAGATTCAATGATTGATTGCTCTTTCAATTCAAAGTATGCAAAAGCCCTTTCTTCTCCTTCACGCTCTTTTTTCTCAACGTATCCTCTTTTTTGAATTGTTGAAATTGTTGGCGCGTAAGTTGAAGGACGACCAATACCAAGTTCTTCTAATTTTTTCACCAAGGAAGCTTCCACATATCTTGGAGCAGCTCTAGTGAATCTTTCTGTTGCTTTGATGACTTCTCTATCCAAATTTTCACCCACAACCACTGCTGGAAGCAATCCTTCAGTGTCTTCTTTCTCTTCATCTTCTTCTTCATCTGCAGAAGATTCTAAATACACTTTTAAGAAACCATCAAATTTAATTACTTCTCCTCTGGCTGTAAAAACCTCAGGCAATTTCGAAGAACCAATTTTAATGGAAGTACGTTCAAGTTGTGCGTGACTCATTTGAGAAGCAATCGAGCGTTTCCAAATTAAATCATAAAGTCTTACATCATCCGATTCGCCTGAAATAGAATGCTCACCAAAATCTGTTGGTCGAATTGCTTCGTGAGCTTCTTGTGCGTTAGCGTTTTTGGTCTGATATTTCGTCGGTTTCGAATAATTTGCTCCATAAGCTCTTTTGATTTCTGCTTCAGCACCATCAATGGCTATTTGAGACAAATTCACAGAATCCGTTCTCATATAAGTGATTTTTCCCGCTTCATATAAACGTTGCGCAACAGACATCGTTCGTGAAACTGAAAAACCTAATTTCAAACTGGCTTCTTGTTGTAAAGTTGAAGTTGTAAATGGGACAGCAGGTGTTTTGGTTGCTGGCTTCATTTGAACATCTAAAACTTCAAAATTTGTAAGTTTACATAAATCTAAAAATTCTTTCACTTCAGAATCTGTGCCCATGTTTCGGCTTACTTCTGCTTTGATTTTTTCTTTCCCTTTTAGAAATACACCTTGAATTTTGAAAAAGGATTCTGAGTGAAAACCCATAATTTCTTTTTCTCTTTCGACAATCAATCTTACTGCTACAGATTGAACACGACCTGCAGACAAGCTTGGTCTAACTTTTTTCCATAAAACTGGCGAAAGTTCAAAACCAACCAATCTATCCAATACACGGCGTGCTTGTTGTGCATTTACCAATTCTTGATTGATGTTTCGAGGTTTGTCAATCGCTTTTAATATCGCTGTTTTAGTGATTTCGTTGAAAGTAATTCTTTTGGTTTCTTTCTTTTTGAGGTCTAAAGTTTCATATAAATGCCAAGAAATCGCTTCTCCTTCGCGGTCCTCGTCCGTTGCTAGCCATACAACTTCAGCTTCCTTTGTTAATTTCTTTAATTCAGAGACAATTGCTTTTTTGTCTGGAGAGACTTCGTAATTCGGTTTGAAATTATTGTCAATTTCAATCGCTATTCCTTTCTTTGCCAAAT
>JBBALI010000056.1:0-16796 GCA_040403095.1 Crocinitomicaceae bacterium | reverse complement strand
CTTTTGCTGAAATCAACACGCCTGGAAAAGACAAAAGTCCATTTCTTCACCAAGACAGTGAAACCTTGTATTTTGTTTCATCATCTACCGAAACCAGAAAAGGCGTTGGAGGTTTAGATATTTTCTACATCAGAAAAGAAGATGGAAAATGGTCGAAACCGAAAAATATTGGTTATCCGATCAATACAGCAGAAGATGAAATTGGAATTTTCGTTTCAACAGACGGAAATTTGGCTTATTATTCTTCGCGCTACGGAGGAAATTGGAATATTTACGCTTTTGAATTGTATAAAGAAGCGCGCCCACAGTCCGTTGCAATCGTGAAAGGTAATTTGAAAGATGAAAATGGCGAACCAGTAAAAAATGCAACCATTGAAATTGCTTATGGCAATTCCGATAAAGTTGAAACCGTAAAAGTAAATGGTGACGATGGAAAATATGCCGCGGTTGTGAAAACAAATGTTGCACAAGATGTCATGGTAACAGTAAAAAAAGAAGGTCATGCGTTTGATTCTAAATTAATTACCAAAGAAGAAATCAAAAAAACAACGACCATCAAAGGGAACGATTTGGCTGTGAGAGAATTGAAAGAAGGTGCTGCTTATACGATTAATGACATTTTATTTGCCACAAACTCTTTTGCGCTAACTCCAAAAGCAGAATTTATTTTGAAGCAATTTGCTAGATTCTTGAAAGAAAATCCAACGATTACCATTATGGTGCAAGGACATACGGATGATATTGGTGACGATACTCAAAATATGAATTTATCAAAAGAACGTGCCAACGAAGTGAAGAAATTTCTTGAAAAACAAGGAATTCAAGGAACAAGAATGACTTCACAAGGATTTGGTGAAACAAAACCCAAAGTGCCAAACAAAGATGAATCAAGCAGAGCAATCAATCGTAGAACTGACTTTATGATTATGAAACTTTGATTTGAAACGAAATAAAATGAAAAACCCCGAAGTGAAAATCTCGGGGTTTTTCTTTGTTTAATTTTTTATTTCTTCTAAAAAATCTTCCCAGGATTCAAAATCAATTTTGGATCAAAAACCAACTTGATATTACGCATCAAATCCAATTGAACTTCATTGAACGCTAAAGGCATATATTGTTTTTGAACAAGTCCGATTCCGTGTTCTCCGGAAATGGTTCCGCCCATAGCGATTACTTCTTTGAAAAGTTCTGAGATTGCACCTGAAAGTTCATTGTCCCAAAAATCATCTGATAAATCGCCTTTAATAATATTGATATGCAAATTTCCATCGCCCGCATGTCCGTAACAAACCGATTTAAATCCGTAGTGATTTCCAATTCTTTTTACCGCTGACAACAAATTAGGAAGCTCAAATCTCGGAACAACGGTGTCTTCTTCTTTATAAATAGAATGAGATTTTACCGCTTCACCAACTTTTCTGCGCAGTTTCCAAAGTTGTTCTTTTTGTGCTTGACTATCAGCGAATAAAACTTCATCGGTTTCAAAATTTTCCAGTACGCTTAAAATTTTCTCACAATCTAGCATCAATTGATCTGCATCAAAACCATCTACTTCAATTAATAAATGCGCTTGATGATTGTCTTTCACTTCGATGATTGTATCTGGTTCATAAGGAAGTGTCCACAGCAAAGCGTCACGTTCCATAAATTCCAATCCACTAGGTGTAATTCCTGCTTGAAAAATAGCGGCGACTGCCTCACAGGCTTTTTGTGCGTCGAAAAATGGAACAAGCATTAATAAATCTGTAGTAGGATGTGGAATCAAACGCATCACAATTTTGGTGATTACGCCTAAAGTTCCTTCACTTCCTACGATCAATTGTGTTAAATTATATCCAGTGGCATTTTTTAGCACGTTTGCTCCAGTCCAAATAATTTCTCCATTTGGTAAAACGACTTGCAGATTTAAGACATAATCTTTGGTTACACCGTATTTTAATGCTTTTGGTCCTCCAGAATTTTCAGAAACATTTCCTCCGATGAAACAACTTCCTTTGCTTGCTGGATCAGGAGGATAAAATAAACCTTTCTCTTTGACCGCATTTTGTAAAACTTGTGTAATTACACCAGGTTCAGTTGTTACTTGATGATTTTTCTCATCAATTTCAATGATTTTATTGAATTTTTCCATCGAAAGCGCAATTCCCTTTTCAATAGGTAATGCGCCACCGCTCAGTCCTGTTCTTGCTCCCGAGGGAGTGACAACAATTGAATGTTCGAAACAATATCTTAGGATTGCTGAAACTTCTTCCACTGAATTTGGTTTGAGCACTAAATCAGGAAAGTATTGTAAATCTTCCGTTTCATCGTGACCATATTCTAGTCGGATTTCACTTTCAGTGAAACAACGATCAACCAGTAGATTTTTAAAAAATGAAATGTCAGAATTGTCAATTGTTTTGTACATCGAACGGTAATTTGATTTCAAAAATAGGGAATATGCTTAATTTAAAGAATTTTGATGTGAAATTTAAAATAAATATTCATTTAAAACTTAATATATGGTTGATGTTTGGTTAAAACTACCTTGATTTGGATTGAAGACCTTTGCAAGAGGACTATTAGCTCATGAGGAAATTATTTTTATCAATTTTTGGGGTTTTTTGCGGAGTTTTATTGATTATTGGGACTTTTAATAATTTTCAATTACAGAAAATTTCAAAATATCAGATTCATTTGCAACAAGTTGATCAACTTGTACAAGATCTAAATGCACACTCAAATAGAATTAATTTTTGGGTCACAAATCCAAATTCATGGGATTATTTAGCGAATAATAAATCCAGTACTATAAATCAGCTAAAGACTTTTTGGAAAAAGCATTCTGCTAAAGCCAGTGGAACATTGAAAAATGACATTGTTAAAAATGGGTTATTGAATAACCAAATTGATGAACAATATTTAGGAAATTTAAGCGATTTGTCTCGTGTTGAAATTCAATTAATTAAATCACTAGCGGCTGCCGGGTTTAAAGATAATGGTGCAATTGGTTCGATGCGACAAATAGCGCATAAATTGGAGAAAAATCAACGAGTAAACAACGAAAAAATCTTGAGTATCCGAAGAGATGAAAAGGATTTTTTACTGCGGAAAGATTTAATTTATGATTTTAAAATTCATAAAGCTATTGCCGAATGGAGGTCGCAACCTAGTTATCCGAAAGAAATGGATGAATATGAATTTTATTTTTCAAGGTATTCTAATTCACTTCAAAAAATCTTTACTGGAAATTCTAGTTTATTTTACGTTTGGAAAATTGAAAATAAAAAGAAACTTAATTTGCTGCATCAAACTAGAATAAATCTTTTGAATTACAATTTGGTTCATTCTCAAAATATTCAAAGATTTAATGTATTGATTTACATATCAATAATTTGTGCTGCCATTATTTTGTCTGTTTATTTATCAAAAAAACTCAGTCAATCCATTATTATTTTTCAAAAAACAATTGAAAAATATATCAAAAGCAATTATGCAAATGTTGAAATATTGAAGTTGAACATTCCAAGAAATGAATTTGGAAAATTGATGCTGCACTTTCTACAATTGAGTAATAAGATTAATAACGATTTTCGATTTTTAGAAGACCGTGTAGAACGTAGAACAAAAACGTTGAAGGAGAAAAATGATGAATTGCTGTTGAAGCAAGATGAAATTTACCAAGGAATGCGTTATGCAAAAGATATTCAGCAAAGTTTGATGTCAAATTCGAAAGAGCTAAGTGTGTTTTTTGGAAAATTTAGACTGTATTTTCAATCCAAAGATTTAGTTGGAGGGGATTTTTATTGGTCAAAAAGTGTTTCAAATGAAGAAGTAGACTTGAGGTTTTTCGCGTTGGCAGATTGCACTGGTCATGGCGTATCTGGGGCAATGTTGAGTATTTTCGGGATGCAATCCTTGGATGAAATAATTGGAAAAGGATTATTTGATACTGGAGAAATTTTGAATCAGTTGAGATGGAATATTTCACATAGGCTCAATCGGAACAATGATAGGCGATATGACGGAATGGATATTGCTCTTTTTTCAATTGATTACAAAAATAAAGTAATGAATTTTTCAGGTGCTAATCTTTCGGTTTGGATCATTGACTCAGGTGAAATTGTTGAGCTAAAAGGGCAAAGAATGCCAATTGGTTGGACTGATTCTGATAATGATTCTTTTAAGTCTTTTTCTATTCAATTATTTCAAACAGACAGAATTCTAGTTTTTTCAGATGGAATTTCAGATCAATTTGGTGGAGAAAAAGATAAAAAGTGGGGGCGAAAAGAGATAAAATCCATCATCAACACTAATTTGGAAAAAGGAATCGACTTTTTGTTTGACAAAATCATGTTTGAATTTGAAAATTGGAAAGCTGAAAATGAACAAACAGACGATTGTACCATGGTAATGATAGACCCATTTTATTTTTCGCAAATGAATTAAGTTGTAGTTTTAGTCAAATTGGTTTTTTACTGACTGAAAATTCTACATTTGCAAGTGAATTCAATCGAATAAATTATGCAAATCAAAGAAGTAACTTCCTTTTTGGAAAGCATCGCGCCATTATCAAGTCAAGCAAGTTATGACAATTGCGGATTGATTGTCGGCGAATCAACCCAAGAAATCACAAGTGTTTTGGTTTGCTTGGATTGCACCGAAGAAGTACTAGAGGAAGCCATTGAATTGGGCGCCAACCTTATTATTGCACATCATCCGATTGTTTTCAAAGGATTGAAAAAGTTCAATGGCAAAAATTATGTAGAGCGTACAGTCATAAAAGCCATCAAAAATGATTTGGCAATTTATGCCATTCATACCAATTTAGACCATTCGATTCAGGGTGTCAACGCTGAAATTGCGCTCAGGTTAGAAATTGACAATCCTCGAATTTTGCTCCCAAACGAAGATGTTTTAAGTAAATTGGTGGTTTTTTGTCCAAACGATTATGTTTCGGTAATTGAAAAAGCACTTTTTGAAGCTGGAGCTGGAAAGATTGGGAATTATGCGGAATGTGATTTTGTGCAAGAAGGAATTGGTGCTTTCAAGCCAACTGAAGGTGCTAACCCATTTGAAGGTAGAATAGGAATGCGCTCCTTGAGCGAAGAATCTAAAATTGAAGTATTAGTTTCCAATCATATTTTATCGAAAGTTGTTTCAGCGATGAGAGAAGCGCATCCTTATGAGGAAGTTGCATACGACATCATTCCTTTGAGTAATGTGAATCAAACTGAGGGAAGTGGAATGATAGGAGAATTGAAAAATCCAATGGATGCCTTGACATTTTTATCGAAATTGAAACAGACATTTCATTGCGGTTGCATTCGACATACTGACTTGTTAGACAGAAAAATTAAACGCATTGCGTTTTGTGGTGGATCTGGAAGTTTTCTCTTGCCGCAAGCGATTCAACAAAAAGCGGATATTTTTATTACAGGAGATTATAAATATCATGATTTTTTTGATTCTGAAAATCAATTGATTATCGCCGATATCGGACATTATGAAAGCGAACAATTCACAACAAATTTAATTGTCGAGGTTTTGACCAAAAATTTTGCTAAATTTGCGGTTCATAATACAAGGGTAAATACAAATCCTATTAATTATTTTTAGCACATGGCTGGAGCAGCGACTAAAAAAGAAGTATCAGTGGCGGAGAGATTAGACGCCCTTTTTGAATTACAGAAAATTGATTCTGAAATTGATAGAATCAGAACTATCAGAGGTGAATTGCCTTTGGAAGTGCAAGATTTGGAAGACGAATTGGTTGGATTGGAGACTCGCTTGAAGAAATTACAAGACGAAATCAAAGATTTGGATCAAGAGGCTGCAGATCGCAAAAATGCAATGAAAGATTCAGAAGCAGCGATTTTGAAATATAAAGAACAACAAAATAACGTTAGAAATAACCGTGAATTTGAATCTTTAGACAAAGAAATCGAATTTCAAACTTTGGAAATCAAATTGCATGAAAAACGTATCAAAGAATCAAAATTTGGTATGTCAGGCAAGAAAGAAGTGATGGAAGAAGCAAAAACACGTTTGGATTTACGCAAAGGTGATTTGGCTGCTAAAAAAGCGGAATTGGACGAAATCGTGAGTGAAACTCAAAAAGAAGAAGATGCCTTGACAGCTAAATCTGACAAAGCAAAATCTTTGATTGATGAGCGTTTGGTAATTGCTTACAACCGTTTGAGAGAAAATGCAAAAAATGGTTTGGCAGTTGTTCCTGTTGATCGTGATTCTTGCGGTGGATGTTTCAACAAAATCCCACCACAACGTCAATTAGACATTCAAACAAAAAGAAAAGTGATCGTTTGCGAGCACTGTGGAAGAATTTTAGTTCCGACACAAGAAGCTTAATTTTTTTGTTCAAAATAATTTAAAGTCACTTCCGAGTGACTTTTTTTTTGCGGAATAATTTTCTCTAGTAAAAAAATACAAACATCTTCGAAAAACTAGGTACAATAATAATTGTAGAAATGATTTTATCTTTATTTTTGATAAAAATTTATTTTAACCAAAAGTTACTACAATTATTCTACGTTTAAATTATTCAATGTTTATATCATGCAAACCAGCTTAAGTGTGTTCAGTTTTGAATCAGAAGAGGAAAGACAATTTAGAGAAGTTAGAATCATTGAAATAGAAGGTGAACAATGGTTTGTCGTTTCTGATATTGCAAAAGTTTTAGGATTTGTTGATTCTGATGATGCCGTTAGAATGTACTGTAGGTTAAAGGGGATTATGCAGTATAGCCTTAATGTATCAGGAGCTGGCAATGAGGTTACTATAGTAAATGAGCCAAATGTTTATAGGCTGATATTAAATTCAAAATTACCCTCGGCAGAAAGATTTGAAGAATGGCTATTTGAAGAAGTAGTTCCTTCAATTCGTAAGAAGGGTTATTACGGAAAAATTGACCGAACTCAACTTCCTAATTTTGTTGAGAGATATAGAGATAATATGCATAATTTACCAAGTGATCATTTTTCGGTAATTAGTGAAATGTATATCCGTTTGTACATGGAGCTTGAAAAAGTCGGTTATCCAATTCCTGATCGCGGGGAAAAAGGAAGACAAATGATGCCTGATATTTCTGTAGGAAAATTTTTTATTAAATACCTCAAAGATAAAAACTCTGAGTTTTACGGAAATGAAAAGAAATACATTCATAAATTTCCTGACGGAAAGGAAAAAGAAGCTAATATGTATCCAAATGAAGCAATTCCTGTTTTTATAAAATTTATTTATGAAAAATGGCTTCCTGAACACGCCGTAAATTATTTTAAGGACAAAGATCCTCTGGCGCTCGAGTACTTGCCGAAACTTATAGGAGAATCAAGCAATCAACATAAATTCTTTCAATAAATAAAAACTTAAATTGGATTGTTTATCAAGTAAAGTCAAGGTTTTTATAACTAAGAGTAGAGTTTAAACTAAATTTTCTTCTTAAATTTTAATAAACCCTACAGCCAATTAATCAATGACATAATTGAGATCTACTAATTAATTTCATTATCAATTGAATAATTGTTTAAGTAATTCTGAAAAATCAATAGATTCTTTGTTCGATACGGAATAATTACCTTCTTCAGAAGATTCAATGCATTCACCACATTTAAGACTAAATCTTATCTTTGCAATATTACTAGATTTAATTTTTTCAATCTCACCACTTGTAAGAGAATAAATGTTAGTTGAAGTATTATCAACTTGGTCATATTTTTTTCTATCAACACAATTGATTACATTTCCATCTTCAAGATAAATGATGAGTTCTCCCTTGATTAGAATATCAGTTTCTGCATTTACTATTAATAGTGCAGCAGATTCGTTTTTTGCAATAGTAACATCAAGATCATAGCCAAAAGATGCATTGCTCTTTAGAGTTGATGTTTTTGTACATTCATATTTTTTTTGTCCAATTATGTAAATTTGATTTTGAGCAGATAAATTAGATGTAATTATAAATGTCAAGCTGACAATACTAAGTAATAAGTTTTTTTTCATAACTAATTTTTTAAAAAAGTTGATTAATTAAAATAAACGAGTCTTTTATTAATTCAAGACTTTGGAATTTAAAGTAAAAGTAAACAAGCAAGCGTTCTCTTTTAACAACAATGTAAAGATATAAAACTAATTTGAAACCTTTTTAATTTGATTTCGAATAAATTAGAAATATTCTTATGGAAGAAAATAATATACCAAGACTTACGGGCGAAGAAAAAATAAATTATATAATTGGATTAAATCTAATTAAAGCTCAAATTGATGCTTTGAAGAATCTTCTTACCGAAGATCAAAAGGATTCTTTTAATGATACAATTGAATGGCATAAACAAAAATTCCTGTCTAGTCCTCAAGGAATCGAAAAAGAAATAGCAATAAAAAAGTCTGGTGATTTTGATAAAGTAAAACTTAAAAAAACAATATTCTAAAATATTCAGAATATTTTTGAAATAATTCTAATAATTTTAAATTGGCGATATTTTGGGTTGGTGTTTTTAGCCATGTTCTTTTGTGCGAATGATTTATTTCCAAAACAAATTCAGATTAACTAATAATTTCTAATACTGTTCAAAAGAGCGTTTTTTAAATAGAATAAATAAAAAGTAAAATCTTAATAAATATTCTTCCAATATAAAGTTACTAATTTTGAGTAATTTAGTTTCTTAAATTTTTCGCAAATAAATTCAAATTTATGAAGCCAACATTAGTTATCGGAGCAAGCAATCGTCCTGAAAAATATGCGTACAAAGCAGTCAAAAGTTTAGTAAATCATGGTCATTCGGTTGTTGCTTTTGGCAGAATGAAATCTCAAATAGATGGGATTGAAATCGAAACTGAATGGAATCCAAATTGGAAGGTGGACACGGTTACTTTGTATCTCAATCCACAAAATCAAGTTGAATATTACCAAAAAATCGTTGATTTAAAACCAAAACGCGTCATTTTTAACCCCGGAACGGAAAATGAAACTTTTCAAGATTTACTTGAATCCAATGGTATTTCAACAGAAATTGCATGCACTTTGGTGTTATTGTCAATTAACGAATATTGAGGATTATTTTTAACAAAAAACAAGCTAAATAATTTTATTTTTTAGTCGCTAAACCGCCGATGAATGCGTAATTTTGCATCCACGAAGAAAATAATTTTTTATATGGAAAAATTTTCAAAAGCGCTTTTCTCCATGCGCATGATGGCTTTAGCAATGTTGGTCTTTTTATTGGCAATCGGAGCAGCCACAATGATTGAATCAATTTATGATATTCAGACTGCCAAAATAATGATTTACAATGCTTTTTGGTTTGAATGTTTGTTGATTTATTTGACAATTAATTTGATTGCGAATATCTTTAGATACCGCATGTTTCGCAGAGAGAAAGTTGCCATGTTGACATTTCACCTGTCTTTCATCATTATCATTATCGGAGCGGGAATTACCCGTTTTTTTAGTTTTGAAGGAATGATGATTATCACTGAAGGTCAATCTTCAAATATTATTTTAGCTGCCGATCCACATTTGTGGTTCAGAATTGACGACAACAATAAAATGCAGGCTTCTCATTCTGAAAAAATGTTCATGAGTGAGCAGACCAACAATTACTTCAGTTTAGAGAAAGAAATTCCAAGCCGAAAGTCAACTGTTACAATTGAATATCTAGATTTCAAAAAGAAACAAGTTGATTCCCTATTGATAAGCGACTCAATTAAATCTGGCGTTTTAGATATTGTAACTGGCGGAATGAATTCAACTTTTGTTGGTCCTCAAGGATTTGTGATGGTTGGAGATGTTGCACTTTCGTACGACAAAAAAGATGCGATGCCAGGAATTTCGATTACAAGAAAAAAAGGTCAATTGATGATTGAAACCAAAGTTCCTGTGCGTTATTTGCCGATGTCTCAAATGAAAGTTTTTCGTCAATCAGGTCAAACACCACCAGATTCTTTGTACACTGAAATTCCAACTGATTCAATGGTTCCGTTTTTATCCACAACACTTTACCAAGTAAATGGCGAACAATTTGTTTTCAAAAGAGAAATTCCTCATGCGAAAATGGTCAAAATGAGTTCTGGTAAGAAAAAAGTGGGAATTGATATTTTGACGCTAAAAATTACCGACGGAAACAAATCCAAAGTGGTTGAATTAGAAGGCGGTTACGGTCAGTTACCTACAAAACACATGTTCACTTTCAATGGTTTGACTTACCAAATGCAATACGGTTCGACTATGTTTGAATTACCGTTTTTCATTTTATGTAGAAAATTTACACTTGATCAATATCCAGGTTCTGATGTTGCTTCTTCTTTTTCGAGTGATGTTACGATTCAAGATGAAAAAAATCATTACACCAGAGATCAGCGCATTTTCATGAACAATGTGATGGATTACAACGGATTTAGATTTTTTCAATCTGCGTATGATTTAGACGATCCAAATACGCCGGAAAACGAAGAAGGAACTCGTTTGAGCGTCAATCAAGATTGGTTGGGAACAAATGTAACTTACTTAGGATATTTATTGATGGCAATTGGAATGGTACTTTCCATTTTTGCACGCAATGGAAGGTTTAAAGAATTGCAAGAAAAAATCAAAAAATCAAGGTTGAGAAGAGAATCCGCTTTGATGATTTTATTGTTGGTTTCAATGTCATTTTTCAACAATGGGATGGCACAAGAAACGCACAACCATGAAGATCATGCAGGACACAATCATGCAAATGAAAAGCAAGTGGTTCCTCAAAAGCCTATTTTTAGAATCGCATCTGAAGAGCATTCTAAGGAATTAGCTTCCTTGTTGGTTCAAGATTTTAAAGGGAGAATCATACCTTTTCAGACAATGTGCAATGAATTATTGTCGAAAGTTTATGGTTCAAAATCGTATAACGGAAAAAACGCTGTGCAAACGGTAATGAGCATGCACATGTATCCTGATCATTGGCTCTCAGAAAAAATCATTTCGGTTCCAAGTGCTGTCAGAGAAGAATTAAAATTGTCTTCTTATGCCAGTTTTAAGGACATGATTGATGCAAATGGTGAAATTAAATTCATTGACAAATACAATGCAGCACACAAAAAGCTAGAGTCAAAAAGAAATGAATTTGAAAAGAAAATCATCAAATTGGTTGAAAGACATCAAGTTTTGAATTCGATTTTCAGCTGGCAATACATGAAATTGATTCCGTTAAAAAATGACGCGAAAAACAATTGGTATGTGCCTTTGAGCATGGATTTGATGCAGAAAGATTCCCTGTCCTCATCTTTTGCATTGCAATATTTGTCTGCCTTAGATGAAGGATGCAAAACAAATTCTTATGGCACAGCGACTGATAAATTGAACGCTTTGAAGAAATTCCAACGTTTGATTGGCGGTGAATTTTCACCTTCGGAAACACATGTAAAATGGGAGATTCGTTACAATAACATGAATATTTTCAAAAATTCCATGAACAGCTATATTTTGGTTGGTTTGGTGTTGTTGATTATCTTTTTCATTCGAATTTTCATAAAACCAACACCCAAATCTGAGAAAAAATTCAGAAGAATTTCGATTCCATTTGTAGTGTTGATCTCAATTATTTTCGTTTACCATGGAGCTGGTTTGGGCATGCGTTGGTATATTTCTGGTCATGCACCTTGGAGTAATGGATATGAAGCCGTTATATTCATTGCATGGGTCACGATGATTGCAGGATTTATCTTTTCAAAAAAGAATCCAGTTGTTTTGGCAGGGACAGCCATTCTCGCATTTTTCATGATTTTCGTGAGTGAGATGAGTCTGCTAGATCCAGAAATCACGCCACTTCAACCGGTATTGAAATCTTATTGGTTGATGATTCACGTGGCAATCATTACTGGAAGTTATGGATTCCTTGGTTTGGGTGCCATTTTAGGGTTCTTTAATCAGATTTTATATGTTTTCAGAAATAAAATCAATGGCAAAAGAATTTCAGCGCACATCAGCGAAATCACTTATATTTCGGAATTAACGATGACCATTGGGTTGTTCATGTTGACGATAGGGACATTTTTAGGTGGAATTTGGGCAAATGAATCTTGGGGAAGATATTGGGGCTGGGATCCGAAAGAAACTTGGGCTTTGGTATCCGTGTTGGTTTACGCAGTTATTTTACACTTGAGGTACATTCCACAACTTTCAAATAAATTCACATTCAATTTGGTGAGTTTTTGGGGATACACTTCTATTTTATTTACATTTTTCGGAGTGAATTTCTATTTGACAGGTTTACATTCTTACGCAAGTGATGAAGGTTTGGCTGAAGTTCCTAAATGGATTTTCTGGACCATTTTTGGATTCTATGTTTTTACAGAATTTGCTGCGTATCGTTACCAAATTTATAAATCCCAAACTGGAAAATTACCGATTCAACATTTCATTAAAAAGGCAATGATTTCCTTGTCAATTTTAGTGGTGGTTTGTATTCTACAATTAATTTTTATTAAACAAAGTTTTGATATTGCGGTAATTTACACTTACTTCGAACTGGCTGGCTGGTTTGTTATGATAATAGGTTCGATGGCCGTTTTGAATGCAATTAGAAAAGAATCAACCGTTGAATTATAGAAAGATGAATATATACAGCTTTGAAATTAAGGATATTTCTGGAAAATCGTTTGATTGGGAAACTGTCAAAGGAAAGAAAATCATGGTGGTGAATGTTGCATCGAAATGCGGTTTGACTCCTCAATATGTTCAATTGGAGGAATTATATCAAAATTTCCAAAATCAAGGATTCACAATTTTAGGTTTTCCAGCCAATAATTTTGGTGCACAGGAACCTGGCTCAAACGATGAAATAGCTAATTTTTGCGAAGTAAATTATGGCGTAAGTTTTCCGATGATGTCAAAGATTTCTGTTCTTGGTGAAGATCAATATCCTTTGTACAAATGGTTAACTGAAGAGACAAACGAATTAGTTTCATGGAACTTTCAGAAATTTTTGGTCGATGAAAATGGAGATGTTGTGGAAAGTATTCCGCCAACAGTTTTGCCAAACGACGATGCCATTTTAAGTTGGATTACAGCCAAACGTTAATTTAAAAATTTAAATCATGAAGGTAGATATTCTTGCTTTTGGCGCTCATCCCGATGATGTTGAATTGTCAGCTTCAGCAACTTTATTGAAGCACATTCAACAGGGGAAGAAAGTGGCTTTGGTCGATCTTACTCAAGGCGAATTAGGTTCAAGAGGAACTATTGAAACACGCTATGAAGAAGCGAAAGCAGCATCAAAAATATTGGGAATTGAAGACCGAGTAAATTTGAAAATGGCAGATGGATTTTTTGAGCATACACAAGAGAATCTTTTGAAAATTGTAGAACAAATCAGACATTTCAAACCTGAAATTGTATTGGCAAATGCTGTTGAAGATCGTCATCCAGACCATGGAAAAGGAAGTAAATTGGTTTCAGATGCTTGTTTCCTAGCAGGTTTGGTGAAAATCAAAACTAATTTGAATGGAGAAGATCAATTGCCGCACAGACCAAAAGTTGTTTACCATTACATTCAAGATCGATACATTAAGCCTGATTTTGTGATAGATGTAACAGGATTTGAAGAACAAAAATTCGAATCCATTCGCGCTTACAAAACACAGTTTTTTG
Organism: Crocinitomicaceae bacterium; assembly: GCA_040403095.1. Classification (GTDB taxonomy): domain Bacteria; phylum Bacteroidota; class Bacteroidia; order Flavobacteriales_D; family Crocinitomicaceae; genus JAQVCM01. The sequence goes on along the minus strand of JBBALI010000056.1, from coordinate 3,178 downwards.
ATCCTAATTCAACTGAACCACAAACACCGATTTCAGGCAAAGATTTCTTTGAATTTTTGAAAGGAAGGATGTCAGAATTTGGGCGTTCGATTGGCGTTCAATATGCTGAAGGCTTTACTGTTGAGAGATTATTGGGTGTCGATAATTTTTTTGATTTAAAATAGGTTTGAGCTATTTTTTATTGTTTAAAAAAGGCAAATAATCCACGAATTTTTCAATTGAACTCGGTTTGAAAAAATCATGTCCGTTTTCAATTTCGATAATTTGTTCAGGCAATCCAGCATTTTTTAAAAATATTTTGGCTTGAATTGGTCTAATCACTTGATCATATTTTCCCATAATGATATTGAATTCAATAGGAAATATTCGAACGATTTCTCCTGTTTTGATTGGATTTGGTTGTAGTTTACGAAAAGCCATCCAAGTATTTGCAGCCCTTTTCATCGTTTCTGGATCGGAAGAAAAGTGATGAACAAAATCTCTTACTTTTGGACGCATCATTTTTAATCTGACAGCAACATTGGCTAAATTTTGCAATTTTTCTGGTTTCTTTTGCCAACGGTGAAACAAAGATCTAAAAAACCACCTTCGCGATGACCAATTATAAAAACTGCTGTTGTTCAATCCATCAGGAGCTAAAAGCGTAAAACTTTTGATTTTTTGCGGTAAATGTTCCAATAAAAGCAATGCAAATCTTCCACCTTGGCTGAAAGCTAATAGGTGGAATTGATTGATTTTTTCTACTTCAAATAATTTTTCAAAAACTGGTTGAACTTCATTCCATTTCATGGGATTTTTATCAATTCGTTCAATAGGAGAAAAGGATTCGCCGTGAAAAAATAAATCAATCGAAATTACATGAACACTTTTTTTAGCCAAAAAATGAAAGTCATTCGCGCTTCTTCCATGACCATGCAAACAAATAACGGTTTCATTGCCCTCACCAAATTCTTGGTATGAAAGTGTGAAATCTGAATATTTGACGGTTTTGTTTTTAAACATGGAATTGAATGATTTACAAATTTAGTTAATATCCCATTTAAAATTGAAATTTAAATTGACATAGAAATCTTTTATTCAATGTTGATAAGTGCTTCAGAATTACTTCCAATAATGATGCAACTTCCAACGTTAATTTATTTGTAACTTTGTACAAATAATTTACATGAAATTAACGGCTCACTTTTTTTTGTTGAATGATCATTTTTCACCAGAATATGCAGAAGCAAATTACGGGGGAAAAGAAAGTGAAAATAACCCATTGTATGAATGGGAAGACGAAATGGAAGTTTCTGATGGTTTAAAAGAAATTGAAGTTTTGAGAAACGGAAATTTTTACCTAGCTGGAGAATTGCCTGATGGAGAACCATTTAATCATTCAGTTGAAAAAATGTTTTTGCTAGCCTCGAAAATGGAAAATGGTCAAATTGGTCATTTTGGTGTTTCAGAAAGTATTTTAGATTCTTTTACTTTAGAAGGAGACGATACACATCAAGTGTTAAAAGTGTATATAAAAGATTATGAGCCTTTAGCGAATCCGATGCCAGGTGTTTTTATTGCTTCAAAAGAATTTCCTAAAGCATTGATTTTTTAATGCTAAAGATTCGAAATATTCATTTTACTAGACACAAACCAATTTTGTCTGGAATAGATTTTGACTTGAAGCCAGGTCAAATCTTAGGTTTGGTTGGGCCAAGTGGTGCAGGTAAATCTACCTTATTAAAAATAATCGCTGGTTTGCTAGACGCTGATTCAGGAACCGTTAAATTAGGGAAAGAGCAAATTGTTCGACCTAAAAATTTACTTATTCCTGGTCATCCAGAAGTTCAATTGGTAAATCAAGACTTTGAACTAGATTTATTTCATACAGTCCGTGAAAACATTGTTTTAAAGGCCAATTACTTGCCTAAGAATGAATGCAATGAATTGGTGGATGAATTGCTTGATATTTTTGAATTAAATCATTTGACACAGCAAATCGCTAAAACATTATCCGGTGGTGAACAACAACGTTTGGCATTGGCTCGAGCGTTGGCTATGGAACCTAAAGTGATTTTATTGGACGAACCTTTTGCGCATGTTGATGCACATTTGAAATCTAGGATATCAAATTATTTGATGGCACTGAAAAAGATTCGTAAAACGATTTTTATTTTGGTAACACATGATGGGCAAGAAGTTCTTAGTTTGGCTGATCAAATTGCTTTTTTCTCTGAAGGTAAAATTCAAAGAATTGATGCACCTGAAGCATTCTATTTCGCGCCATCAGACACTTATGAAGGATTGTTTTTTGGTGATTTGAATGTTATTAAACGAAATAAAAAACAAATACTTTTTCGTCCCACAGAATTTTCATTGGATTTAGATAAGGAAGGTGAAGAGTTTGAAATAAAGTTTATTAGAAAATCTTTTTGTGGGCCATATTATCAAAATTTCTTTAAAGTTGGCAAAAAAGAAAGTATTGTTTTATATCACAAAGAACCTTTAGAATATGTCCAAAGAATCAAAATCGACAAAAGGATTTCGTAAACTCAATTGGAGTGAAAGAATCCAAGTTTTGAAAGAAACATTTTCTGGATTTATTTTCGAAAAAGGTTTGTTTCATGGCGCGGCGCTATCTTACTATACCATTTTTGCAATGGTTCCCATTATTTATTTGAGCATCATGACTTTCGGAAGTGTCATTGGTCAAAAAACAATGATTGAAATTATTACAAAGTTATTAAAGGAACAAGTTGGAATTCAGGATGTGTCTGGTATAATCACATTTCTTGAAACGGTAGATTTTGAAAAAGGTAGTTTTATTTTGCAAGTAACAGGAATTGTTGCATTATTACTTTCAAGTACAGCTATTTTAAATTCTTTAAGAAGCAGTATCAACACTTTTTTTGAAATTGAAAGAAAATTTGATTCAAAAAGAAAACAATTTATTTCCAGTTTATTAGCGAAATTATTATCTATTGGTTTATTGGGATTGATTGGTGCGATTGTCATTATTACTTATTTTTCTCAAATTATTTTATTTTCTTTCAGCGAAAAACTATTTGGAAATTTAGAAGGATTTGAGGCTTTTATAATTGTCTTTTTAAAATTTAGCATTGCGATTTTGTCCAATATGTTGATTTTTGTTTTTGTGTTTAAATACCTTCATGATGGCATTGTACAATGGAGGCAAGCT
>JBBALI010000055.1:0-17599 GCA_040403095.1 Crocinitomicaceae bacterium | reverse complement strand
AACGTTCCACGTTCTTTTTCTCCTGTAAAAAGGTCAATTGCTGGATACATGCAACCGACAAATCCAAAAACGATGAATAAGTAAGGCAAAAATCCGCCAATTAACTTTCCAACTGTTTCTTTGTCCGAAGCGACATTTCTGTAGTCAAAAGCAATCGGAGACAAGGAAGCAGGATCGACTTTCAACGCAACATAGCGTTTTGCCTTTTCCATTTCCTCAAAAGCGTTTAAAAATGTTTCAGCGCGCTCTTTCATACCGAGTTCAGTGGCGTTGAAGAAAACTTTGAATTTAGAAGTTTTATTTTCAATGGAATTTTTGGAAAAATCTTCTGGCACAAAAACGCCAAATTGCAGTCTGTTTTCTTGAATGTGTTTTTGAACAGTTGCAGAATCTTGGTAAACAAAAACCTTTTTCTTACCGAGCACTTTCGGCATGTTTTCGATGGTTTTTACAAAATTCATGTTTTCTGGCGTCACGACAATACCGATATTCACCGTTTTGTTAGCAACATCCTTGGCGAATCCTTCTGAGACTTTCAAAAATACCGTCATAATCACAGGAAAGATAAAAATAGGAATGAAAATCATTGTCATCAATGTTCTTCGATCTCTCAAAGTATCTTTCAGTTCTTTCTTAAAAATAGTTGATATCATACCGTTTTATTTTCGTTGATGATTCTGATAAATTCTGCTGTCAAATTGGGCGTTTGCATTTCATTTCTGAAATTTTCCATCGTACCTTGGTGAACGATTTTTCCTAGGTGAACAATTGCTAAATCGTCGCACAACAAATCCACTTCACTCATGATGTGGCTCGAGAAAATGACCGTTTTTCCTTGGTCTTTGCAATCACGAATCAATTTGATGATATTTTCCGCTGTGATGACATCCAAACCACTAGTTGGCTCATCAAAAATCACAATTTCAGGGTCGTGAATCATCGTTCTACAAATGGAAACTTTTTGTTTCATTCCCGTACTCAACTTTCCAATACGCTTGTTTTGAAATTGATGCATGTCTAATAAATCATACAATCTATTTTTCCGGTCAATGAAATCTGCTTTTGAAACGCCATACAAATTGGCATAATATTCAATGATTTCATTTGGAGTCAATCTAGCGTACAATCCCGTTGAACCAGTTAGAAATCCAATTTTTCTGCGTGCTTCTTGCGGATTTGCTATGGCGTCGATTCCGGCAATGGTAATTGAACCGCTCGTTGGTTTAAAAAGCGTTGAAAGCATGCGCATGGTGGTTGTTTTTCCCGCACCATTTGGACCAAGTAGCGAAAATATTCTACCAGTTTCGCAGTTGAAACTGACATCATCGACAGCGACTGCGATTTTAGAATCTGTTGCCAATTCTTTGCGCTGTTGCTTAGACAATTCAAATTCTTTTCGAAGATTTTTAACTTCAATCATAGTTTTGATTTAAGTAGTATGAAACAATTTTAGGTTTACATTCCCAAAACCAATAATTCAATATTTTTATATTTCAGATTAAAAACTTTGCCCAAAACTTCGCTTGTGAGCGTGCCTTTGTACATGTAAACGCCAGTTCTAAATCCAATGTCATTTTTAATTAATTCTTTGCAACCACCTTGATTTCCCATTTCCAAAAGAATAGGAGAGAAGATGTTCGATAAAGCAAACGAAGCAGTTCGAGAAACGCGAGAAGCGATATTTGGAACGCAATAGTGAATGACTTCGTGTTTGGTAAATGTTGGTTTGTTGTGGTTCGTCACTTCCGAAGTTTCAAAACAACCACCTTGGTCGATGCTCACGTCTACAATCACAGAACCAGCTTTCATGTCCATCACCATTTCTTCCGTCACGATACACGGTGTGCGCCCCAAAGGAGCACGAATCGCGCCAATGACAACATCCGCTCTTTTAATCGATTTTGCCAATACTTTTGGTTGCAATACAGAGGTGAAAATTCTTGTTCCAATGTTGTTTTGTAAACGTCTCAATTTGGACAATGAACTGTCAAAAACCTTCACAGAAGCGCCTAAACCTAGTGCTGCTCTTACCGCAAATTCACCAACTGTTCCAGCGCCAATTACGACAACTTCTGTCGGTTGAACACCTGCAACGCCGCCAAGCATGATTCCTTTTCCATTTTCAAAAGCAGAAAGTAATTCAGCAGCAATTAAAATCGAAGTTGTTCCAGCAATTTCGCCCATCGTTCTCACGACTGGATAAACGCCTTCTTCGTCCTGGATGTAATCCCAAGCAACGGCTGTGATTTTCTTTTGCATCAATTTTTGCAAAATTTCCTTTGGTTGCACAGAGATTTGCAAGGCAGAAATTAACGTTTGATTTCCTGACATCAATTCAACTTCTTCCTCAGAAGGAGGAGCCACTTTGAAGATGATGTCGCATTTGAAAATTTCCTTGATGTCATAACAAATTTCAGCACCCGCTTCGCTGTATTCGGAATCCGAAAAATTCGACAATTCGCCACTTTTCGTTTCGATCAAAACACGGTGACCATTTGCGACCAACAACGATACAGCCTCAGGAACAAGTGCCACTCTTTTTTCTTGAAAGGACGTTTCTTTCGGAATCCCAATATTCAAATTTCCTTTTTTCCTAGCGATTTCAAGCATTTCTTCTTTGGGAAGTAAACTGCCTTCGCTGATAAGCTGTTTCAGAATATTCGGATCTGTAATCATGTTATTTCACAAGTTATTATTCGACGTTCGTTTGACTATTACGAATATACATGCAAAAATCCGTTTATTCAATACTGTTTGCGTAATTTTTTAATCGCAAAATAGATAAATGGAAATATTCCAGTTCAAATTGATTTTAAGCTTGCGAAAGTTCTTCCCAAGTAAAAACGCGATTCAAATCGTCATTTAATCGGATTTTTACATAAAGTGCGTTTTCAGGAAGCAAATGCAAAACCTTGTCAGGCCATTCAATGAAACAAATTCCTCCGCCATAAATCATTTCTTCGATGCCGATGTCAAATGCTTCTTCTTCAGAATTTAATCGGTATAAATCAAAGTGAAAAACGGAACCGTAAAACGGACTTTTGTATTCATTTACAAGAGAATAAGTTGGTGAACCATTGGTGTTTTCGATTCCCATGGCGCGCAAAATATTTTGGATGAAAGTCGTTTTTCCAGCACCCATTTGTCCATCAAAAGCAATCACATTTGTTTCACCTAAATTATCTAGTAAAGCTTTCGCAATTGCTGGTAAATCATGCAAATTTTCTGCTACAAATTCCATTTAATTTTCAATCTTTATTTTGCATGCAAAACTACAAAAGGAATGCATAATTCTTCCAAAGAAATTCCACCGTGTTGAAATGTATTGCCGTAATAATTCACAAAATGATTGTAGTTATTGGGATAAACGAAAAAATCATTTTCCTTGGCAAACACAAATTCATCTGAAAGCGAAGTTTTTGGCAAAAATGCTTCCTGCGGATGTTTCACCTGGAAAACATCTTTTTCCTTGTAGCTCAAATTTCGTCCAACTTTGTATCTCAAGTTTGAATTGGTATTTCTATCGCCCACAATTTTCACTGGATTATTGACTCTCACAGTTCCGTGATCTGTCGTAATGACCACTTTAGCACCGGTATCCGCAATCTTTTTGAAAATTTCTTGAAGTGGTGAATGTTCAAACCAAGAAACAGTCAACGATCTGTAAGCAGCTTCATCGTCTGCCAATTCCCGAATCATTTCCATTTCTGTGCGGGCGTGAGAAAGCATGTCGACAAAATTGTAAACAATTACATTTAAATCATTTTCTTTCAATTGATTGAATTGATCTAATAGTTTTTTTCCTGCTTCGTTGTTGGTGATTTTATTGTAAGACCATTTTCCGGTTTTCCCCAATCTGGTCAAGTTGGCATCCAAAAATTCTTTTTCATGCATGTTTTTCCCACCTTCTTCGTCTTCGCTGAGCCAAAGTTTTGGGAATTTCTTCTGAATTTCTGAAGGCATTAATCCTGCAAAAAGCGCATTTCTAGCATAGTGCGTTGCTGTTGGCAAGATGCTTAAAATCATTTCTTCTTGTTCGATATTGAAATATTTAGAAACAATCGGTTTCAAAATTTGCCATTGGTCGTATCTCAGATTGTCAATCACAACCATGTAAACTTTTCCTGAATTCATCAAGGGTGCTACTTTGTCTTTGATCACTGTGTGCAGCATTTGAGGCGCATCTTCATCGCCATTTACCCAAGATAAATAGTTTTTTTCAATGTATTTGGCAAATAAAGTATTCGCTTCTTTTTTCTGCATCGCCAAAATCTCGGTCATTCCTTGGTCTTCGATTTTATCTAATTCCAATTCCCAATAAACCAATTTTTTGTACAATTCAATCCATTCGTCAATGTCAAGTCTGCCGTTCAACTGCATTCCCAATTGACGAAATTCTTGTTGATAGTTGGAATTCGTTTTTTGCGAAACCAATTTGCTGTGGTCCAAATTTTTCTTCAAACAAAGCAAAATCTGATTTGGATTGACTGGTTTGATCAAATAATCAGCGATTTTTCCTCCAATGGCTTCCTCCATAATGGATTCTTCTTCACTTTTGGTGATCATCACAACAGGCACAAGCGGTTTTTCTTCTTTGATTCTTGTCAAAGCTTCCAAACCAGAAATTCCGGGCATGTTTTCATCTAAGAAGATGATATCAAAATGCTTATCTCGACTTTTTTCTACCGCTTCCGCGCCGTTATTTACAGTTTCAACTGAATATCCTTTAGATTCTAAGAATAGAATGTGTGGTTTTAGTAAATCAATTTCGTCGTCTGCCCAAAGAATTTTCGCTTGCATTGCTTGTAATTTTTTATTTTTGATAAATTATTGACTCTAAATATATTCAATTGCGACCAATTCTCAACAGAAATAACAAGAAGAAAATCTTTAACGACCCAGTGTACGGTTTTATTACAGTTCCTGACGAGTTTATTTTCGATTTGATTGAACATCCGTTTTTTCAGCGTTTAAGAAGAATCAATCAACTTGGATTAACGCATTTGGTTTACCCTGGAGCTTTGCATACGCGTTTTCATCACGTGTTGGGCGCCATGCATTTGATGTCGTTGGCTGTTGCGACGATAAGAAGAAAGGGAAATGAAATCACAGAAGAGGAGGAAAGGGCCGTTTTGATTGCCATTTTACTGCACGACATTGGGCACGGACCATTTAGCCATGCGCTTGAGTATGACATTGTGAACAAAGTCAGTCACGAAGACATTTCTGGATTTTTTATCCAACGATTGAGTGAAGAATTTGGTGGTAAATTGGATTTAGCTTTGTTGATTTTCCAAAATAAATATTCCAAAAAACCATTTTTATATCAGTTGGTTTCTAGTCAGTTGGATATGGACAGGATGGATTATTTGAACAGAGACAGTTTTTACACTGGTGTAACTGAAGGTCAAATTGGTTCGGATCGAATCATTGAAATGCTGAATGTGCATGAAGGGAATTTGGTGTTGGAAGAAAAAGCGATTTATTCGGTAGAGAAGTTTTTGGTAGCGCGTCGATTTATGTATTGGCAAGTTTATTTGCACAAAACGGTTGTTTCTGCGGAATTTATGTTGATTCACATTTTGCGGAGAGCCAAAGAATTGATCATAAAAGGCGAGACTTTATTTGCAAGTCCAGCATTGATGTATTTCTTGACTAATAACATTGAACACGCAGATTTTATTGATAATCCAGTGACTTTAGAAACTTTCGCACAATTGGATGATTTCGATATTATGTGTGCAGTAAAAGTTTGGCAAAATCATTCAGACAAAGTGCTTTCACTTTTATCGCAAAAATTGGTGAATAGAGATTTATTCAAAATTGAAGTTTCGAAAGAACCATTTGGTCCTGATAGAATTTTACTAGAGAAAGAATTGACAAAAAACAAATATGGTTTATCAGATGCCGAAGTTGAATTCTTTGTTTATTCTGAAGTTTTGACGAATAATGCCTATAACCAAAACAAACAAACGATTAATTTATTGATGAAAAATGGCGAAATTATCGATGCTTCCAAAGCTTCTGATAATTTGAATATTTCCGCTTTGGCGCAGCCTGTAGTTAAATATTGTTTGTGTTATCCCGTTTGATTTTAAAAATCAAAACTTTCCACGAAAAGAATAGTTATTCTTGTAGATGACTAAAATAAGATTGTTTAAGGCGATTTAAATACTGCGGGGCTTAAATTTGAGGTTTTAGACTTCCGGCCTTGGAAGAAAGGTTTTTAAAGGTGCACTGAAAATGTAGACTTTTGGAGGAAGCTACGTAACGCTAGTGAAGTAGATCACCGACACTTCCGAAGGATGCAGCGAAGCTAAAATCACGTTTTCAGAAGCTTTTAAAATAAAGCGCTTGATGTGAAAATCGTATTTCGTGCGAAAATTTGCGCTTTAACTTGATGACTCAGCCTTGAACTTAGCCGAAGGCGATCTCAGCGAAGCTATTTTTGGGTTCGTTTTGATCAAGCAAAAGGAACAAAAATTTTTCGATGGACGATAATTCGCATAAAAAAACGGCTTTAGAATTTCTAAAGCCGTTTTTTCGTTTTCAATAATCTTTATTTCAATATTTGAATTTTCTTCACCACCTGGTTGCTCGCATTAGAAATTCTTATGGTATAATTACCAGCAGCATAAGCTGATAAATTGATATTCGTTTTTACATTTTCAACTTTCCAACTGCCAACTAATCTTCCAGCTTCGTCTCTCAATTCTATATCTTGATATTTCGAAAGATTTTCGCCTTCAATCGTCATCCAACCTTCCACAGGATTTGGATACAAAATCAATAAATCGTCGTTTTCCTGATCTTCAAGTCCCGCGCAACCATTTACAGTAATTTGTCCAGTTATTGATTTCGTGCAACCATTTTGCGTGACAGAATAGGTAATCGTTGTTGTTCCAATTCCAGCCGTTCCTGGGTTAAAATTTGATCCAGACACACCTGTTCCAGAATAAGTTCCGCCTGCTGGAGTTCCTTGTGTCAAAGCGAAAGATGGATTGTAATTACATACTGTTGGAAAAGCCGAAAGCGCTGTGTTCGGCAGTGGATTGACTGTAATTGTCACACTTGCTGCAGCAGTACAATTGGTAACTCCGGTCACGGAATACGTCGTCGTCGTCGTTGGTGAAACCGTAATTGAACTGGTAGTTTGTCCGCCAGTCCAAGTGTAGCTTGAACCTCCAGTAGCAGTTAAGGTAGCACTTGACCCTGCGCAAATGGTTGCATTTGTTGGATTTGACGTTAAAGCAACATTTTGATTTACAGTTGCAATTACTGCTGATCTGGCAGATGTACAGCCTGAGTTGGTCGCAGAAACATAGTAAGTCGTTGTTGCAGAAATGGACGGTGTTGTAAATGCTGCCCCTGTTCCAATAGAATTTCCACCAGTTAAAGTCGTAAACCAATTCAATGTACCAACAGAAGCAGTTGCTGCTAAATTTACAGTTCCGGTTCCGCATCTATTTCCTGGTGTTGTACCCGCAACTGTAGGAGCTGGATTTACAGTTAAAACTACGCCAGTAGAATTTGTAGTTCCGCAATCATTTGTTGTCACACATCTGTATCTAAAAGTAGAAATTGCAGTCGTTGCACCTGTAATTGTTAAAGTTGCAGTTGTTGTTGTTGAATACGGGGCAGTATTTGTCAGATTTGTCCAAGTTGAACCTCCATTTGAACTTACTTGCCATTGATAAGAAGTAGCGTCAGTTGAGGCAACTGCGAAAGTGGTATTTGCGTTTGCACAAATTGTTGAAGCCGATGGTTGTGTGGCAATTGCAGGTGCAGTGGAACAACCTGAAGAAATATAAACACCATAATCTTCCACATCACCAATAAAAAATGCTGAGCCACAAGTTCTTTTACCAGAAGTTATTGATGCCGCATCACTCATTACCCGCATTCTCAACAAGGAATTTGTCACTGCCGTTGCAGGAATGGTGATGTTTGCGGAAAGCGTTGTGGTTGTAACAGTTGTCGTCGTTCCAATCGCAATCGTTCCCGAATGAACCATTTCACTAGGATTTGTGAAAACTCCATTATTGTTGTAATCAATGTAAACTTCAAATCTTTGTGCTGCACTAGGTCCAGCATTTCCTGTTATTGATAAGTTATAGGTATTTCCTGCTTGAACAATGGTGTTGTCAGAACATGTGAAGTTTGTGTATGCTGTATTTGTATATTGATCAGTTGAATTATCGATCGAATTAAAAACTACTCGGCTTATTGTTTGAGCAAAATTTCCTGAATTTGTAGAAGTTGGAGTACAAGCAGTAGAGGTTCCTCCACTTAAAACTACAAAATCATTTTCTGTATGCGAATCAGTTCCAGCAGACGTCGTAATTGTTAAAGATACATCGTAAGCACCAGGCACTGTAAATGTCATCGTTGGATTTTGTAAGGTTGAAGTTAAAACCGTCGCTCCGTTTGTAAAAGTCCAATTAAACGTCATTCCTGTCCAGTTTGTTTCTGGTAAAAAAGTGTTTGGTACACAAGCTGAAATGTCTGTAAAAGTAACTGTCTGTCCTGAACAAATAATCGAATTACTTACTTGAAATGCAACAATTGGCGCTGCAATTGGCGTTAATGCTAAGTTGTTTGCGGCAAAAAAGGATGCTCTTGGTCCTGAACAAGCAGCCAACGCTCTTGTTTTTTGATTTGCTGTAAACATATTTACACAATCATCTGAAGCATAATCCATGTAATTTCTTGCAAATAGTGCATTGGATGAATTTCCATCACAGCTATTTGCTCCTGTCACGTTGCAATCACTTTGACTTCTTACGTGTCTTGGAATATCAGCACAACAATCTCCAGCTCCTGTTCCACAACCATTTGCTTGCGTTGGACAAGATGCTCCAGTTCCATCTCCTTCAAAAGTATGATATAGATTCAATGAATGACCTAATTCGTGCGTAGCTGTCAATGAAACGCCAGAGGTAAAGTTGCTTGCCAGAATTACTGCGCCGTCGCTTGTTGTTCCGTGTGAACTAGCGAAATATGCATAGCCTTGAACGCCTGCGCCACCTCCGTTGTTGTCCATTTCTGAAACCAAATAAATATTGTAATATTTCTGTTTGTTCCAAGAAGCAGTTGCTTTTACTTGAGCGTCAGTAATACCGTTTGATGTTGCACTTTGAACTCCTAAACTCATGTAAGTAGAATTACCTGTCATATCCACCCGAGTAATTCCATTTGTGCAGTTTCCATTTGGGTCTCTGACAGCAAGTGCAAATTCAATTTCCATATCTACACCACTCCCAAAACCGCCAGTTCCTGGTGTTTTACGGTATCGATCGTTCAAATCTTTGATTGCATCACGGATTTTTTGTTCACTTACATTTGTTCCTACACCAATTGCTTCTCCTTTATGGAGCACGTGAACCACGACAGGAATTCGATATTGGGCAGCAATTTTTGGAGTATGAGAATTGGAAATATCTTGAACGTATTGTTCAAATTCTTGCATTCCTGAGGCATAAGCAGGATCATTCATCATTTGATTGTGAATGAATGCAGAACCACATTTCTCAGGAATATTCTGATTTAAATTTAATGGATTAGCTGTTTGAGCATTAACACCTTGGGAGAGTGTAAAAAATGAAAACGCAACAGCAATTGTTTTAAGGTTTATAAAACATTTTTTCATAGTTTGAAATTTTAGAATGTGTGGGCTTTTAGCAACTCACACTGTAATAGTTAATTTTTGTGATACTAAAATTAACTTTTTTTATTAAAATTTCAAAAAATTAAATAAAATGATATTAACAAAAATTTCACAATTAAATTTTGTGAAATCTGAAACAAAAAGATGGCTTAATTTGAAAAAAGAGAATCTACAAATTCTACTTTGTTGAACAATTGTAAATCATCAATTCCTTCTCCTACGCCAATGTATTTTACTGGAATTTTCATTTGGTCTGAAATGCCAATTACAACGCCCCCTTTGGCAGTTCCGTCAAGTTTAGTTATCGCCAATGCATTGATTTCAGTGGCAAGCATAAATTGTTTGGCTTGTTCGAATGCATTTTGCCCTGTAGAACCATCCAAAACCAACAAAACTTCGTGTGGAGCACCAGGAATTACTTTTTCCATCACGCGTCTCACTTTGCTCAATTCGTTCATCAGATTCACTTTGTTGTGCAATCTACCTGCAGTATCAATGATTACAACATCTGCGCCTTGAGATTTTGCTGATTGCAAAGTGTCAAATGCAACGGAAGCTGGATCAGCGCCCATTCCCTGTTGTACGATTGGAACGCCAACTCTTTGTGACCAAATAATTAATTGATCAACAGCCGCAGCTCTAAAAGTATCGGCAGCGCCCAAAACCACTTTTTTGTTTTGTTGCTTGAATTGATTGGCCAATTTTCCAATGGTAGTTGTTTTTCCAACGCCGTTTACACCCACAACCATAATCACATGCGGATCGCCTTTGTGGTCGGGAAGCGAATAATCATTCAAACTACTTTGATCATTTTCAGAAAGCAAAGCAGCAATTTCTTCTTTCAGGACATTGTTCAATTCATTTGTTCCCAAAACTTTGTCTCTGGCAACTCGCGCTTCAATTCGGTCAATGATTTTCAAGGTGGTTTCAACTCCAACATCTGATGAAATCAAAATTTCTTCCAATTCATCTAAAACATCAGCATCAACTTTCGATTTTCCGACAACAGAACGCGTTAGCTTCGTTAGAAAGCTTTGTTTTGATTTCTCTAAACCTTTGTCAAGTGTTTCTTTTTTTTCTTTTGAAAATAGACCGAAAAATGCCATGTTTTTTATGCTAATTTGTTTGCAGTTGGATGTAAAGGTAATTGATTTAATGCGGATTAAAAAATCTTCTATAAATTGAAAAAAGCTTCCCAAATTAAAAGGAAGCTTTATATCAATATCAATTTTATAAAGAATTAGTTTTTGTCAAACCATTCTTTCACTTTGTCGTTGTGAACGATTTCTTCTTTGAAGGTAAAGTTACCAGTCTTAGCTGACTTCGACATTTTAATTACCTTTGTGTGCTCTTTTCCTCCTCCTTTTTGTAAGGATGCTACTACTTTCTTTGCCATAACAGATGGTTATTTAATTTCTTTATGAACTGTATATCTTTTAAGAATTGGATTAAATTTTTTAATCTCCATTCTCTCAGGTGTGTTTTTACGATTTTTTGTCGTAATGTAACGAGATGTACCAGGCATTCCTGTTTGTTTGTGCTCTGTACACTCTAAAATAACCTGGATTCTATTTCCTTTACTTTTCTTTGCCATTTTCTTTAACTTTAGATTTTACCATTTCGCAATGGGACGAATCAGAATTTTACTTAAGATATCCTTTCTCGCGCGCTTCTTTCAAGCAAGCAGAAATTCCTTTCTTGTTAATATTTCTCAACGCTGAAGTTGAAATTTTCAACGTGATAAAGCTCTCATCTTCTGGGATGAAAAACTTCTTAGTAACTAAGTTCGGGTAAAACTTACGTTTTGTTTTTCTGTTTGAGTGAGAAACATTGTTCCCAACCATTACTGACTTACCCGTTAATTGACAAACTCGTGACATCTTATTTTTTTATTTATCCTAATTCTAAAAGCGGGTGCAAAGGAAATCATTATTTCCTTAATACACAAGAATAATTTACTTTTTTTCTGTGTAAATATTTAAAAGTACACATCGGAGTAAATTTAGAGATGCAAAAATAGTCATTTGTACGTTACGTTCTCTATTATCTCCTAAATTTAATTTCTTAGTAATCACTTTTTCTTTACTTGCCACTGAAATCCAAATAGTTCCAACCGGAATTTCTTCTGTTCCACCGTCGGGACCAGCAGTTCCAGATGTTGAAATACAATAGTCAACTCCCAAACTTTGCAAACCTCCCAATGCCATTTCGGTCACAGTTTGTTCACTCACAGCTCCAAATTCATTGATTGTATTCGGTTGAACATGAGCAAGTAATTCTTTTAATCGATTGCTGTAAGTCACCAAACTTCCTTGGAAATATTCGGATGCACCAGGGATTTCCGTGATGTATTTTGCCAATCCGCCTGTCGTGCAACTTTCTACAGTTCCAAGGGTTTTTTGCTGTGATTTTAATAATTTTCCCACAACGCCATTTAAGGTTTCATTTTCTTCACCAAAAACATACATCGGCAATCTGGCTTTCAATTCTTCAAAAAACGAATCAATTTGTGGTGCGTCGATTTCTCCTTTGGAAGAAGTAATTCTCAATTTCACCATTCCGGGAGAAGGCAAATAAGCCAATCCAAAACCTGCTTCTCGAATGCGATTTTCCCAATCGGCCATTTTATCGGCCAAATAAGATTCGCCCAATCCTGTGGTTAAAATCGTGCGGTGATACAAAGCCGAAACTTGAAATCTTTGCTGAAATTTTTCCAACAAAAAATCTTTCATCATGCCTTTCATTTCATAAGGAACGCCTGGTAAGCTCACCAAAATGGATCCGTTCTTTTCAAACCACATGCCTGAAGCTGTGCCGTGAAAATTATGAATCACTTCGCAAGACTTTGGCAAAGCAGCTTGTTGCAAATTGACATCCAACATCGGACGATTTTTGTTTTTGAAAATCGCTTCAATTCTTTGGAGAACTTCCGCGTTTATTTCCAATGTTGTATCGAAATATTGGCAAAGTGTGTGCTTGGTGATATCGTCTTTCGTTGGACCCAAACCACCCGTCACAATAACCAATTCACTTCTGTGCATCGCTTGGTCAACCGCTTGCAAAATCGCTTGCTGATCATCTGCAACCGCAATTCCCCATTTGACAGGAATTCCAATCAGGGAAAGTTCTGCACCAATCCAAGATGCGTTGGTGTTGATCGTCTGACCAATCAATAATTCATCACCGATTGAAATTATTTCTGCTTGCATTGGTATTGTATTTGTTATAGAGTGCAAAAATATTGTAAGTTTGACGAAAATCTTTAGTAAAATGAGAAAATTAGCAAAAAATGTTTTATTAATTTCATCAGTATGCTTGGTTGCTGCTTGTGAAGTTTTGGAAGATGCTGCCAATAAAATTCCAACAGCTACTTCTGCACCAGCATTATCAAATGGAGAAGTGATTTCTGGATTGAAAGAAGCGTTGCAAATTGGAATCAAAAATTCTGTTAATTTGACTTCAGTGACAGACGGATTTTTTAAAAATAGTGCTATTAAATTGCCTTTTCCTGAAGATGCCATCAAGGTGAAACAAAAAGCGATAGATTTAGGAATGGGAAGTCAGGTCGAAAAATTTGAATTGACATTGAATCGCGCGGCCGAAGATGCGACGAAAGCTGCATTACCGATTTTTGCGGATGCGATTACCAACATGACGATTCAAGACGGTTTTAAAATCTTGAATGGGGGAGATGGCGCTGCAACCAAATATTTGAGAGACAATACAACAGCGAAATTAACGGCTGCATTTGCTCCGAAAGTTGGTGAATCCATCAACAAGGTAAAATTGACCGAATATTGGAATCCGATTATCACCAAATATAACAGCGTAATGAGCATTACTGGTGGTCAAAAAATGAATCCAGATTTGAATGCTTATGTCACGGAAAGAGCGATTATTGGATTGTTTAAATTGGTTGAACAAGAAGAAAATAAAATCCGCAAAGACCCGATGGCACGCGTAACCGATATTTTGGTTAAAGTTTTTGGAAGTATTACTGGCAAATAAAATCTACAATTATGTATCCAAGTTCTGAACTGGTTTTAAATAAAAATGGTCAAGTGTATCATTTGGGATTGTCTCCTGAAAATTTAGCTGATAAAGTTATTTTGGTTGGAGATCAAGACCGTGTAGCTTTGATTTCAGCTTATTTTGATTCAATCGAACATCAATCGCATCACAGAGAATTTATTTGTCACACAGGAATGTATCAAGGCAAACGAATTTCTGTTTTATCAACTGGAATCGGAACGGACAATATTGATATCGTGGTCAATGAATTAGATGCGTTGGTGAATATCGACTTGGAAAAAAGAATCGATTTGCCAACAAAAACGGCGTTGACTTTGGTGCGAATCGGAACATGTGGCATTTTACAGCCAGAAATTCCAGTTCATGCTTACATTCTCTCGACACTCGCTTTTGGATTGGACAACATTGCACATTTCTACGATGTTTCTTTCACGGAAGAAGAATTGAAAATCAATGAATCCTTGATGAATCACTTGAATTTGCCGGCAAAAATTCAACCTTACACGATTACCGCGGATGAAAAGTTAGTGAATGCCTTGCGTTCTGAATTGACGCATGAAGGAATCACCGTTACGAGCAGTGGATTTTATGCGCCGCAAGGAAGAAAATTGCGTTTGTCTTTGGCGACTCATAATTTGAATGAAAATTTAACTGACTTTCGCTTCGACAATCGAAAAGTAACCAATTTTGAAATGGAAAGTTCAGCGCTTTTTGTGCTTGGGAAAAACCTCGGACACGCTTGTGCGACGATTTGCTTGGGCGTTGCGAATCGTCCGAATCAGGAATTTTCGCAAGGATATGAAAGTGAAATGAAAGAATTGGTGCAATACGTTTTAGATAGAATCTAATTCGCGATGTGCATCATTTTCATTGTTTGTTGATTGTCAGTTTTCAGCTGGTAATAATAGACACCATTAGAAACTTTCGTAGAATCAAATCGCACGATGTGTTGACCTTGCTCAAAATCTTTGTCAACAATGACTTCCACGCTGTTATAGCTTTCGTCCAAAATCTCAAAGCTTACTTTTTTTGAATCCAAGGATGTAAAATAAAATTCCAACATTCCTTTAGCAGGGTCTTGTTCTAGCGAATTCAATTCACAATACAAGGCTTTGTTTGGCACATCTTTATTCATGTAGCGAAGCAATCTTTTGTAAAGGATATAACAGATAATGACGGTAATTGAAGTGTACAAAACACCCAATGCGATTTTGACAAAACTTAATCCGAGGAGAATGAGCATAATTTTATTTTTAGAGAGAAATAATACCTTCGATTAAACTGGCTTTTTCATATTTTGCAATAATTGAATCAACGTCGAGCATCAATTCTTTGGCACTGATACTGATATAAGTGCCTTGACTGGATGGATGCATCACAATTTCAGCAGTATCATCAAATAAAGCATTTGTCAAAGCGATTTTATCAGGATGATTTGGAACAATGAACTTAAAAAGGTAAACATTTGGCCACTCTAAAAGTTCCAATTGCACCCTTAATTTTCCAAACATATCTTCCATTAGTACTTTTTGAACAGCAAAGATAATCGTTTCATTTCTTGAATGAGAATCTCTGGTGGATTGTTTTCAAGTTTTTTTAGTTGGTCGAAATTCGTTCCTCCATTTTGGTTGAAGATTTTAATTCCTTCCAAGATTTCCATCGGATTTGGTTCTTTGGAAACAAGAATGTTAGCATCGATTTCGATTTCCGAATACCAATGTTGTGCATTCATTTTTTCTAATTCAAGGAGTTTTCTTACCCACGAAACGAGTTCAAAAGCGTTCTCTGAATTGGATATTTTGGTCTTCATGCGGTTTTTTTCCTCCTGAAAATGCAAGTAATTTGCTAAAATTTCAGTTTGAGAATCATTGAATTCAAGTTTCGTTTCTGTGATTTCGACATTGATGTTGGTCAATAAGCTATAAGCATTCCCAATTTTTTCCAATTTGGAAAGTTTACTTTCAAACAACTTGAAAATCGGTGTTTTGGAAAGAAAATATTGTTTGAATTCAAATATTTTCTCTTCGTAAAGATCAATTAAATCATCTTCATCGAACGCATCATCCAATTGAAATTCGTGCAGTGCTTCGGTTTTTGTCATTCACCTTCGCCTTTATTTCGGCGCATTTTGATGTTTAAAAATTCAACCAACAAAGCAAAAACCATCGCGAAGTAAATGTATCCTTTTGGAATGTGTTGACCGAAAGATTCAGCGACTAACAATACACCAATCGTTACCAAGAAAGCCAACGCCAACATTTTGATTGTCGGTCTGTTATTGATAAATTCAGAAATTGGTTTTGCAAATAACAACATGATGCACATCGAAATGATTACCGCACCAAAAATGATTACCATCGGATGATTTTTTGGATCGTTGTGACCAATTTCATTTGTCATTCCAATCGCTGTAATAATAGAATCAAAACTAAAAACGATGTCGATCAATACAATTTGAAGAATCACCGCGCTCATTTTTTGTTTCGTTTTGGTTGAACCGTGCTCAGATCCTTTCACGCTGCTGTGCATTTCGATGGTACTTTTGTAAATCAAAAACAAACCTCCAGCGAGCAATACCAAATTTTGACCAGTAAATTCTTGATTAAAAACTTCAAATAGCGGTTTGGTCATTCCCATAATGTAAGAAACGACACTCAAAAGCATCAATCTCACCACCAAAGCCAAGGTTAAACCAACATTTCTAGCAAAACGCTTTTTTTCTTTAGGAAGTTTATCTGTGACAATGGAAATAAAAATGATGTTGTCAATTCCCAACACTATTTCGAGCAATGTTAAAACGACCAAATAAAAAATACCTTCTCCCGAGAATAAAATTGAAAAATAATCCATGTTTTGTTTTGTTATTTCACAAAAATAGAATTTAGTTCCGTTATTTCGTTGGATTAAAAAGAGTTTATTTTGACAAAAAAAATCCCGCCAAGATTTTGACGGGATTTAGACTTTATAATAAATGTAAAATTCGAATTTTACTGCTTGAATGATTTCAAAATAACCAAAGTCGCCATGTAAATCGTCTTATCTCCCTCTGGCTGGGTCAATGTCAATGTGGTAGAACCCTCAGCGTCTGTGGAAACTTCATACTTAAAAATATTTCCAGAAATTCCAGATGTTGCATTAAAGCTGTAAGTTACTTCTCCATCTGAATCAGTATTTTTTATATTAGTGATTTTATAAACTTGAGAATCAGATACCAATCCATCCGTTAAAATATTGTGAATCAAATATCCATCTGCAAGCGAAACATTGTAAACTTCATTGACATCATAAGACATCAATTCATCGCCTTCCATGTACATTCCCAAATAAGTTTGCACCGTAAAAGCTTTAGCGTTTAAACTTTGCGCATTGCTTGCAAAAGAAGTTAAAACCACCATTAATATTACCAAAATTGCGTTTGTTTTTTTCATAGTTTCATCATTTAAATTGTTGGTACCAAACTTATAACAGTTTGCGCTCTTATCCTAATATTGCGAGCTGATTTTTGTCACGTGAGGGTTAAAATACTACAAATGCAGTAGGGGAGACTTGAGACATTAGACTCGAGACATTAGACGGTCTAAATATCTTTTAGTCTTATTGACTTAAGTTTAGGAACAAAGGTCCTCCCCCTCGGTTCCGGCGCTATCGCTGAGTCTTCAAAAGCTATCGCTTTTTCTCCTCCAAAGGGGGAAGAATGCCCAACGCCCAATTTTCTTAACAGCGTAAAATTTATCCTTCACTTATAAAGCTCTAAATTTGCAGAAGATTTAGTTTTCCCCCTTTGGAGGGGGACTAAGGGGGAGGAAAAAACGAAAATCCCAAGTTTTAAGACTTTTTCCGGCCTTAGCAATAAAAGCGTTAAGAAAAATTGGAATTTCTGACGACCAAACAAAAGTACTG
>JBBALI010000054.1:0-17852 GCA_040403095.1 Crocinitomicaceae bacterium | reverse complement strand
TACTTTAGTGAAAGAATTAAATAGGAACTTGACACAGTTTATTGAACACTCCCACCCTGATTGGCTATACATTGAAAAAAAGGAAGAAAAAACTTTAAAGCATAACATCAATTTATTAGCATCAATTTTCAATTTTGCAGCGAGTTCTTCTATTTCAAAATCACTTTTATCTGCATCATCCATCATTTGCTGTCTTACTTCTAAAATTAGTTTTAAACCAATCTTAAAAATTTCATCATCAGGACTAATGATGAGCAATCCTAAAAATCGTATTTGTAATTCATGTGAATTTATAACTAGCAAAGGACTTATAGAACGGGGATTGTAAGCTGTGCCTGTCTTTGCCGTAGTTAGCGCTCTGATTTGTTTATATGCAGGATATGAAAAATTGGTTTTCATATAATACCACATCGCTTCAAGCCATATTTTTTCATTTGTTGAGAGGTTAAAATAGTCTTTTATTCTAACTACTAAATCTGGATCTATGATACTTTGTTTCATCCTATCAACTCTTAACAAAACATCCCTTGCAACAACCCTCTTTTATACTCCTGCGTATCTTCTATTTGCTGCGCTACCAATTCAATCTTTTCATCAATGGCTGAAAGGAAATTAGCAATTTTGTTTTGTTCTGTAATTGAGGAAGGAATTTTAATTTTAATTTCAGCCATGATATTGTTCATTAATTTAGGATTTCCAACGTAAGATACATAGTTGCGAGATACTGAATTTAAAATTTCTGCTATTAACAAATTACAATAGCCTTCATCACTTAACAAAACGCCACAAACATTTGTGCAATAGAATTTTCCTGCACGATATTTTACATCACCTGCGCCAGCACCATCAGTTGTCCATGTAATTGCATTTTCAAATAGAAAGGAATTAAAAAATCCCGCTAAACCATTTTTTTTTGTTTGTGAAGAATAGACAGGATAAATATTCTTGTCATCTGAATTTTCTTTAACACTTGTCATTGCTAAAACGGTACCTCTTGTAACTCTAAAGATTTCCTTTATTTGTTTCTCCTCCCAATCAGCAAAATCTTTCCCATCTTCATCTTTAAAACGCAACTGCTGAGAAAAAATTTGTTGCATCATGCCTTTTTTATATTCTTCCAATAAGGCTTTTTTCTCTTTAAGTAGATTGAGTTTTTCATCAACAGATGAGAGAAAAGTGGCGATTTTGGTTTGCTCTTGCAATGAGTTTGAAATTCTTGCAGTAACCGCTTTAATATTTTGAACAGATAAACCAGGCTGAGCTTGACCTGTTGCATATTGATTTAGATTTAAAACATTTAATAAATAGTAAATCCAAGGTGAAGAAATTTCTTTATTAACTGTAACGATAATTGCGTGTTCGGTAGCATAAAATTTATTAGAAACTAAATTGATATTACCACAAAGTGCACCTTGACGACCTATTAATGAAAATTGACCTTCACAGTTAAATGATTTTGTGAAACCCCGTAGACCATTTCCTCCATAACAAGGATAAAAATATTCTTCATTTGAGTAACTTATGTCAGAGGCGCTAATAAATTTACCAGCTTGCATTGTGCATATATCACCTAGCTTTTTTTGCGACCAACTCTCTTCAAACTCAGGAAACCTCAACGTTGGTTGTAACTTTTCCATCTTAAAAAGGTGTTTTGATGTTTAGTTCTTTGCAAAAATCAGCAAGTGTTTTATCTACTTTACTCATTTTGGCATCGATGTCTTTTATCTTTTCAGCCACTGCATTTACATCAATCGAAATGGCTTCTTCAAAAGTGTTTACATATCGCGGAATATTCAAATTGTAGTCGTTTGCTTTTACTTCATCCAACGTGGCAACATTGGAATATTTATCGATTACTGCACGAGATAAGTATGTATCAACAATTTTATCAATGTGTTCTTCCGTTAAGATATTTTGGTTTTTCTCTTTGACAAAATCGTTGCTGGCATCAATGAATAAAATATCGTCAGGGTTTTCTCTACAAATCTTGAATACCAAAATACAAGTCGGTATGCTCGTTCCGTAAAACAAATTGGAAGGCAAACCGATAATTGCATCAATGTAGTTTTGATCTTCAATTAAAAATTTACGAATGTGTCCTTCAGCTGCACCGCGAAACAAAACTCCATGTGGAGCGATACAAGCCATAATTCCATTGTCATCTAAATGATGAATCATGTGCTGAATGAATGCGAAATCTGCTTTTGTACTTGGTGCTAAACGTCCAAATTGAGAAAAACGGTCGTCATTTGAAAACAAAGGATTAGCTGACCATTTGGCGGAAAAAGGCGGATTTGCCACAATTGCTTCAAACTTCATGTCTTCGTGCTGTGGTCGTTCTAGCGTATCTTCGTTTTTAATGTCAAACTTGTGGTAATTGACATCGTGTAAAATCATGTTCATGCGCGCCAAGTTATAGGTTGTTCGGTTCATTTCTTGCCCATAAAAATGTCCTACTTCTTCCACCTCACGTGCCACACGCAGTAACAGGGAACCCGAGCCGCATGTGGGGTCGTAAACCGATTTAAGTTTGCTTTTGCGTGTAGTTACAATCTTCGCTAAAATGGAAGAAACTTGTTGCGGCGTATAAAATTCGCCTGCTTTTTGTCCTGCTCCTTCTGCAAACTTTGCAATCAAGTATTCATAAGCATCGCCCAAAACATCGCCTTCGGTATTGTCTAAATCAAAGTCAATTTCATCGAGTGAAGTCAAGATTTTTACAATTACATCGTTTCTATCTTTGGCGGTTCTTCCGATTTTGGTAGAATTTAAATCGATGTCGTAAAACAGATTATCAAAATCATCTTGACTTTCAGAACCCATCGTACTTTTTTCGATGCTTCCCAAAACATTCGCTAAATCTTCTAGAATGAATGTACTTTGAATTTGCTCTTCATCGTCTTGGTTGATTACTTTGGCGTTTCCTTTTTTAGCCAATGCACCAAACAATTCAGATGGTTTCAAGAAATAACCCAAGGCTCCAACGGTTGCTTTTTTCAATGCATCCAAGTAAATTTTTCCTTGATCAGCGTTTTCATCAATCTCACTAAAAATCAACCCGTCTGGTTTCAAAAACTCGTTGGCTTTTTTCTCTAATTTCTCAGATAGATATTTGTAGAAAATGAATCCCAAAATATAATCTTGAAATTGATTCGCACTAATCTTACCTCTTAATATATTGGCAATCGCCCAAAGCTGTTGTTCGAGCTGTTTTTTTTGTTCTTCTGACATCGTTTTTTCGTTCTGATGGTAAATATAGGTATAGGAGGACGTAAGTTTTTTACGGTTTGGGAATTATAATTAAGATTCTTTTTTTAATAAGTAACTCAGTTCGTCAAATTCCTCTAGCCACTGACGTTAAAAAGTGAAAGTTATTTAGTTAATTGTAAAATGAAAATAGCAGACCATCTGCATTTTTGTTACCAAAAAACAATCTACTCATTGAAAAATGCATCTAGTAAATCACGATATTTTTCCTCAAGTAATTTAAATAAAGCTTGGTCCTTTAACACTTCTTCTACAAATGTTAACATATCTATTACTTTTGCAACGTCAAGTGTATTTTCTAAATACCATTCCTTCGACATAAATAAAAATTCATTAGGCTGGGTAAAATTCATGCCAATAGATTGTTCAATCAAAGCTAAATCCTCTGTAAGGTCAAAGACGGAATTTGTTTTAAATTCTATTTTATCTATTTCAATCATAATTAAATGGGAATTATTTGATCATCAAATCCTAAATCGTATTGAGTTTTGAGTTCTTTGATTTGCTGCCAGTAATTTTCTGCTTTTTCATAGTCATTGCGTATTTGAAATAACAATGCTAAATCTAAAATGATAAAATCACTAGTTCTTTCGTTCAGATAGTCCTTTTCTTGCGTATTTTCTGAGCCAGTTAATTCAACTAACTCTTTTGCTGTCGGATTGAATGTGAAAATGTTTTCCATCTTAAAAAATATTTTTCTTACCAAAGGTAACTAATTTACGTTTTAAATCCCTTTTGAATAAAGGTGTAGTAAAACTCTATACTATTGCAAATCCGGAGAATCTTTTAGAGTTAAGCATATTCCAGGATTGCCGTTCATGGCCATCAAAGGATAATCCCATATATCGGAATTATAACTTTTCAGAATGCCATAAGTTTCACAAAGGTAATTGACCAAAATTTTTCAAGAGGAAAGAATAAATCAATAATTCAAAATTTCTACAAAATTCAAATGTAAATTAGCAGTATGAAAATATTAATTGTAGAAGATGAAAAGCTACTTTCCAGAAGTATTCAAGAATATTTAGAAAGTTCTAATTGTGTTTGCGAAATTGCTTCTACAAAAAATGACGCTTTTTTAAAAATTAGCTTGTATGAGTACGATTGTATTTTATTGGATTTATCTTTGCCCGATGGTCATGGATTTGAGATCTTAAAGGAACTTAAATCGAAAAATAAAACGGAAGGTGTTATTATTATTTCTGCCAAAGAGAACTTAGAAACTCGCATCGAGGGCTTGCAATTAGGAGCTGACGATTATCTTACTAAACCTTTCCATCTTTCTGAACTTTTGGTTCGAATTCAAGCCTTGATTAGACGAAAACAATTTCAAGGACAAAATCTAATTACTTTTAATGAAATTTCAATTGATATCTTATCAAAGAATGTGTTGGTCAATTCAAAACTGGTAAGTTTAACAAAAAAAGAATTAGAGTTGCTGCTGTTTTTGATTGGAAATCAGGGGAAAGTTTTATCTAAATCTTCTATTGCTGAACATTTGTCTGGAGACATGGCTGATATGTTTGACAATCATGATTTTGTTTATGCGCACATCAAAAATTTAAAGAAAAAGTTAGTAGAATTTGGTGCTGTCGATTATGTGAAATCAGTTTACGGAATAGGCTATAAATGGGAACTATGAGAAAGAAATTATTAAACAAAACCTTACAACTCTATGCAATATATTCAATTTTAATTTTGCTTATTTCCTGTTTTGCATTTTACTTCTTTCTAAAGAAAATATATGTTGGTGAGACACATGAAGCGCTTGTTTTAAAGTCGAAAATGTTTGAATCAACGTATCAAAATAAATTAAAAATTGACGAAATTGCAACATGGAATAAATACAATACAAATCAAAAAATTGTTGTATTAAAATCAAAACATAAAACGTTTAAAGAAATTGAAGTTTTTGATATCATTGAAAAGGAAAAAATACCCTTTCTAGAATATCAGCATCCGATTTTGATTGAAAATAAATTATTTACATTACAAACAAAAGATAATCTTTTCGAAAAGGAGGATATTATCAAAAGTATTTTGATGCTGTTTGTATTTCTTTTGGTTTTTCTGATACTTGGATTGTTTATTCTAACACAAATAATTTCGGTGAAAATTTGGAGACCATTTTACCAGACTTTAAATTCCATTAAATCCTTTGAGATTGATAAAATGACAAAATTTGAATATTCAGAATCAAAAATAGAAGAATTTCAAAATTTGAATCAAGCTTTTGAAAATTTGATAAATACCAATTTGGGAATTTATCAAAACCAACGAGAATTTGTAGAAAATGCAGCACATGAACTACAAACTCCTTTGGCCATTTTTCAGAATCAGTTAGCATTATTGATTCAAAATAAAGATTTAACTGTTGAACAAGCGGGTATTATTCAGAAGATAAACCTTACAGTTGCGAGATTAAATAGATTAAACAAAAATTTACTTTTTTTATCAAAGTTGGAAAAAACAGATTTTGAAAAACAGGAGGTCAATTTGTCAAAAATGATGCAAGAACATACTGTTCTTTTTGCAGAGCAATTTGATGCTCATCATTTAATCATTCAAAGTAACTTGAAAGAAAATGTGATTTTAAGGGCAAATCAACAACTGCTGGAATCTGTACTATTTAATCTTTTATCCAACGCTGTAAAGCACAATTATATCAATGGAAAAATAGAAATAATCTTAACTAACACTTATATTAAAGTAATAAATACTAGCTTAAACCAAGAATTAGTAAAAGAAAATTTATATGTTCGTTTTCAAAAAATTAACCCATCATCAGAAGGAAATGGCTTAGGTTTATCCATTTTGAAAAAAATAGTTGAGATAAATAATTGGGAAATAGTTTATGAATATGAAAACAATTTACACGCTTTCCAATTGAATTTCTAAAAATTCAAAATTAATTCTAAGTTCAGATGCAATTTTGTAATAAATCCAAAAAAAATGAAGAAATCCTTGTTAGTGGCAATTCTTTTTTGTGCCAATATTCTAGTTTCATTTGCTCAAAGTAATTCAGTTACAATTTCAGGAATAATTAAGGACCAAACAACAAAAGTTGTAATACCATTTGGGAAAATTATCTTAAAAACAGTTGTTGATAGTTCTTTTGTCACTGGAACAATTTCGAATGACGAGGGTAGATTTTCTTTAAGTAATGTCAAACCAAACGATTATTATTTAGAATTTGTTGTTCCTGGTTACAGTACCAAAAAATCTGCACTCTATGTAGGGACCTTGTCTGCTTTTCTAGATCTGGCGAGTATCGATTTAATACCAGAAGTACAAAACTTAACTGAAATTGATGTTGTTGCTAAGCGAGATATAGTGAGTGATAAAATGGATAAAAAAACATTTTCATTAGAGAATAATGTTGCTCAAAGTGGGGGATCCGTTTTACAATCTTTGCAAAATTTGCCTGGAGTTACAATTCAAGACGGAAAAGTCCAATTGAGAGGAAATGATAAAGTAACCATTCTTATTGACGGTAAGCAAACGGCAATTACAGGTTTTGGAAATCAATCAGGCTTAGATAATATCCCAGCTTCTGCAATTGAAAGAATTGAGATAATCAATAATCCTTCAGCAAAATTTGATGCCAATGGAAATGCAGGAATCATCAATATTATTTACAAGAAAAATAAAAAAGACGGATTTAATGGTAAAGTTGGATTTGCCTCTGGACTTGGGGCTCTTTGGGTAAAAAAAGAAAGTCTGCCAACAGTAAGAAAGCAATATCAAATTACTCCAAAGATAAATCCTTCACTTTCATTAAATTATAGGAAAAATAAAATTAATATCTTTTTTCAAGGCGACTATTTATATACTCAAACCTTAAATAAAAATGAATTTGTGACACGTACTTACGACGATGGATCAATCATTAATCAACAAACTAAAAGAAACAGGAATACAGGTTTTTTAACATTAAAAACTGGTGTAGATTGGAACTTGAATGAGCAAAATTCATTTTCATTTTCTGCTTTATATGGGAGAGAAAAGATTATTGACAATGGTGATGAAGTCTTTTTTAATTCTGATAATTCTCAGCGCTTAAAATTATGGCAATTTTTAGAAGATGAGTTAAAAACTACCCTAATGGGAACAGCCACTTATCAGCATAAATTTAAGGAAGCGGGACATTTATTCAATGTTGGTTTTAATTACACTTTTCATCGAGAAAACGAGAAATATTTTTTTGATAATATTTTACCAACCTATTCAGGAAAAGATGCTTTTAAGCTGCTTTCTGATGAGCAGGTCTTTGATTTTAATTTAGATTATATCAAGCCTTTAAAAAATGGACGATTTGAAACAGGTGCTAAATTTCGTAAAAGAGGAATCCCGACCAACATGCTTTTTATTCCTGGGCTAAATTCGCCTTTGGACACGAATGCTGGCGGTTGGGCTAACTATAAAGAAATAATTCCTGCTTTGTATGGAAATTACATTTTTGAGAATAAAAAAATTGAGGCTGAGGTAGGATTAAGAATTGAGTATGTGAAGTTAAATTACGAGGTTAATCCAAATCACAATACTTATAAATCGGATGGTTATAATTATACTCAACCGTTTCCAACGATGCGTTTTGCTTATAAAATAGATGCTAAAAATAAATTGACAGTTTTTTATAATAGACGTGTTGATAGGCCAAACGAAGTAGATATCCGAATTTTCCCAAAATACGATGATGCTGAAATTATAAAGGTTGGAAATCCTGGTCTAAGACCTCAGTTTACTAATTCTCTTGAATTGGGCTATAAGGCAACTTGGAAAAGTGCTTATTTCTATGCTGCCGCATATCATCGGATTACTGATGGAACAATTACCCGAATTTCGACGACCGTTGCAGGAAGTAATTTGATTTATGCCGTATTTCAAAATGTAAAACGCAGTTACAACACCGGAATTGAACTTGTTTTTTCGAAAGATTTTGGAAAATGGTATGTTTTAAATCTAAACGTAAATGCCTATCATAACCAAATAAATGCTTTTACCGTGGAAAATAAATACCCTGTTGCACATAGTTTTTCAGCAAATCAGCAAGAAATTTTTTCTGGAAATCTAAAATTTAATAATACTTTTCACTTGAAGAATACTTTTGATATTCAACTTATGGCGATTTATTTGGCTTCAGATATAATTCCTCAAGGCAAAATTGCATCCCGATTTACATTGGATTTAGGCATAAAAAAAGGAATCCAAAAAGGAAAAGGGGAGTTGTTTGTAAATGCAACAGATCTATTAAATACGATGGTGACGAAAAAAACCATTTATGGACAAGGCTTTTCATACAGAAGTGCTGATTATTACGAAACACAAGTAATTAGAATCGGTTACAACTACAAATTCTAACAATTAAAATATTAAATTATGGAAAAATTAAACAAAGTTGCAAGCATCACTTTCGCATTTTGGATTATGAAAATCTTAGCAACAACCTTGGGCGAAACATTAGGAGATTTAATGTCAATGACTTTAAATATTGGCTATTTGATAAGTTTAGGAATCACATTTGCCATTTTTTTGGTTTTTCTTTTTATTCAAGTAAAGTCATCCAAATTTATACCAGCCTTATTTTGGATTGTCGTTGTTGGTACCACTACTGTTGGCACAGAAATTTCAGATTTCATGGATAGAACATTGGGCTTAGGTTACGCTTTAGGTTCAAGTATTTTGTTTTCTATTTTGATGTTGACACTTATATTTTGGTACTTTAAGGAAAAATCAATTATTGTCTTTCCAATCACCGATAAAAAAGTGGAAATATACTATTGGGTAGCGGTATTATTTTCAAACAGTCTTGGAACCGCTTTCGGAGATTTTTTGAGTGATAATTTAGGTTTAAGTTACCTCAATGGTGCTTTTGTAACTGCTGGAATAATCATTCTTGTTTTAATTCTACATTATTTGACTAAAATTAATCAAGTTGTTTTGTTTTGGATTGCATTTATTTTCACTCGCCCATTTGGAGCAACTTTTGGAGATCTTTTAACCAAAAAAGTGGAAAAAGGAGGATTAGATTTAGGTACCATACCTTCAACAATTATCACGACAATTTTATTGGGACTTTGTGTTTTCTTCACTTATCGAAGAAATAGAAGTAACAGTTAATTTTAAAATTCAATATATCTTCTAAATTCATCCCTAATCTTGTTACCTATATAATTCTTTAAAAAAAAATAAATATGAAAAAAATAATTTTGATTGCGTGTGTTGGATGTTTTTCTTTGATGTCTTGTGCACAAAAAAGTAATGATAAAATTCCTGCAGCTGTAAAAAGTGCCTTTGCAAAAAAATATCCAACTGTTAAAAAAGCAAAATGGGAAGTTGAAGACAAAAATTTTGAAGCTAGTTTTGAAGAAGACGAATTAGATATTTCGATTCTTTATGATGCTCAAGGAAATGAAAAAGAGGTAGAAAGAGAAATCAACATGAAAGATTTACCTCAAGCTGTTTTAGATTACATCTCAAAAAACTACAGTGGAGCAAAGATTCAGGAAACAGCAAAAATTACAGATGATAAAGGTATTTCAAAATACGAAGTAGAAATCAAAGGGAAAGATTTGATTTTTGATTTGAATGGAAATTTGATTAAATAATTTCTAAAGAATAGAATAAAATGGGTGATAATTTCACCCGTTTTTTTTCAATCAACTATTGTTTTTATTAATTCCAACTGCGGAAAGCAATCTGATTTGTCTTTTCGATAGCTGCCATGTGTCCATATTCCAGGATTGCCGTTCATGGCCATCCTAGAATAATCCCACATATCGGAATTATAACTTTTCGGAATGCCATAAGTTTCACAAAGGTAATTAACCAAAATCTGGAGAGAATTCAGCTGCGATGAGGTGTATTTCTGAAAGTACAAATAACCTCTAAAAGGTTTATCCAGCTTTACAACTTCTTCTTTCTGCACTTCGGTACCGGTTGACGAAAAGAATTTTGGATTACCTTTCAACATAGGATTTTCTTTTATGGTTAAACCACCCCAGGAACATAATTCAATGCCGATTGATTGTTGGTTTAGATGCTTATTATTTTTAGCCTTTGTGCCTAAATGATGCGCCCAATGTTTGGAGCTGAAGCATTGGTGAATTATTCCATCGCGATCAATGATAAATGCTACTCCGATTTTTGCAGGAGTCGAAGCCCACCAATTCATTACGCTTTTTGCATTTCCATTGGAAACTGTGTGGTGCAGCACAATTTGCTTTTTAGGAAATTCTTCTTGGTAAAATTGGGTTTCTTTTAATCGAACTTGAACGATTTTTGAGGTGTCTAATTTATGATTCATGATTATTGGATTATTAGATTTTTGGATAATTGGACTTAAATTTATTTCGGCGCGATCGCTTGTTGTTAGCTTCACTGCTGCTTCTGGCGGTCGAAAGTTTCACTTTCGCTTATCTTTAGAGTTGCTAGGAAAAGAGATTACCTTTAACCACCGAAGAAAAATCGGGATTCATTTGATTAGCTCATTTCCGTTTGTCCTGAGTGGACTCCGGAAACGAGATCAAATTGAACATTTCTCTTAAGCGCGAACGGACTCGGATGCCATAGATTTTTTCTAGTTCGTTGGCGTTTAGGTTTGTGGTGGAGTGGGTGACGCTATTGTGAACTTTCATGTATTCGTAGCGGCTCAGTAATATTTCACCGATTACATTACATTCGTTTCCAAAGTGTTTGATGCTTTGTTCTACACCCAAATCGTCAAAACAAAATCCGTTGTAAGATTTGCCATAACGGGATAATACTTGAAATCCATCCTGGATAAATTCAGCGGTAATTTCTCGAGTTGGTTTGATCACGTATTTCTTATGGTCATGGGCGAGATAGGAAAACACTTTCATCAAAGTAGTTTTACCACAACCAACAGGACCAATTAATAAAATTCCTTTGCGTGGGTCAACACCAAAAAGTTTGCAGTGTTCAAAATCATCAATATTGTAAACAAATAGGCGTTTTAATATTTCCTCATCTGATTCGTGAAATTTGAAATCAGGATCTATTTTTGTTCTCGCCATTTTTTCCAAATATTGCTTTGTCAATTCATAGTCATATTGGATTTGGTTGCCAATACGTTCAAAATGTCTTGCTGTTTCTTCCATAACTAAAGAGGGATTGAATAATCTTTATCTTGTTTTACATGTAAGTAATTGGTCTTTTCTTGTTGGTTGGACCTAGCATTGAATTTTTGAGCATTCAATATCCAATTATTGGCAGCTGCTCTCCAATTCTTCATTTTATTTTTTCCAACCAGCCAACCGTTCGCTTCGTAGTAGTTGAAAAACTTATTCGCTTCGGATATTGGTTTTTCTTTCTCCGAAAAATATGATTCCACTTCTTCCAAATTTTTTGGAATGCCCAAAATATTTTTTTCTTTTTGAATTTCTTGGTTCTCTGCCTTTTTAAACTCAATATTTTCCTTTTTCTGTGTTTCATCTATTTCCTCAGAATTAGAGTTTATTCTAGTTTTATATTCTTTCTTACTGTTTAATAAAGGTCTCACTGGTAGTTCACTTGTTGTATCAGTAGTTGTATCACTTTTAATACTATCGAAATTGATACTTGTATCACTGGTTGTATCAAATATGTACAAGTACACTTCACTTCCTTTTTGTGGATTTCTGGATGGCACGTACTTAATGTAACTCCAAGAATCCAGTTCCTTCAAACATTTCAAATAGGTATTGACCGAGCCAATTTTGGAATGTTTCATTTGTTCTTGCCGAGAAATTGAAAGTGGATTTGAAAAAGCAAAATGATTCCAGGACATAAAAAGGGAATGATACAAACTGATGTGATACGGCGTAATTCTTTTATCAAGCCAAAAAAGCTCATTCACTTTCACAAGATGCTTAATGAAATTGACCTTTTTATTTTCACGTATGATCATCAATTTACTGCATTGCGTTTGTTGTCTTTAATCAATCTTTGAATATCATCCATCTCGTAAAAAATGGTTCCACCTATTTTTGAGAATGGGAGTGTTTTGTTGATTCTCAGGTTTTGCAATGTTCCTGCAGAAATTCCAAGCATGCGTTCTACTTGATATGATTTTAAAAAGCGCTTTCCTTCCATTTCTAGAAACATATTCTTTTCCTTTAGGTCTAGGACTGCTTTTAATTCCTCCAAAAGATTGCTTTTGAATTCATTGTTTAATTGTTGGAAAAATTCAACCTTGAATATTTCCAGGTCTTCTTGTGTAATAATATTTGTTGCCATATTGTAAAGATTTAGGTTACAAAATTGAATCTCAGATTTTTAAAAAACACCCCATAGGGGTCTATCATGGGTCTTTTTTAGGCAGTTTTATTGAAATTTATGTGATTTTGTATATCAAATTGCCCTGAAATTTGATGATGTTTCATAAAAATTGAAAAAAACATGATCCAGCAGCTGATTTACAACACATATTTTGGGTTAAAATAGGAACCTGTAAAAAAATTGACTAAAATACCCCTATTGGGTGTATATTCGGTATTTTATTTTTAAAATGGTTTAATTATCAATTACTTGTATTTATTATCAATTTTAAATAAAAGGGCAGATTGGAGTTTATTCAACAAAATTGTCTTATTTTGGTCACGGTTGCCAATGTCGCGAAATGCATCATAAATATTAAATGCTTCCACTCCAAAAACGGCCCCCAGTTTGGATGCTAAATGTTTTACGGAAATTGCTCTTTTGCCTTTCAATTCTTGAATAGCATAACTTAGTTCGGCAATTTCGGTTTTTGTAAACGGTACTTCCAAAGGAATAATAGGCTGGGTGAATTGCTTGGTTTTATTGAATTTGAGTTCCAGTAAGTAAATTTCGATTTTCTCATAGGCTTTGTAAAATGCAATAAATAGATCAAAAGTTAAGGTTCTAGATAGTTCTTTGAAAACTTGATCGTCGTAAATCCCTGTTGAATAATTCTCCATTTGGGCAAATTGACCGGTTTTGTTTTGGTAGGCCTTCGATAATTCAAAATTTTTCTCTTTGAAATGTAGAATTTTGCTTTGTTCAAATGCAATGATTTTTTCAAAATCAGAGGCTGATGCCAGGGCAGATTCAATTTCTAAAATTTTGCGCGCAAAGATAAATTGCGCGATAAAACAGGGTTTGATTTTGGTAAAATAAAGTTCTTCGTCTCGCTTAGATTTGAACACTATTTTCTGTTCAAAAGCAAGGTAATCATTTACAAACTCAAAATACAAATTTTGGATTTTGATAGCACTCTCAATATGACAATACTTGTCCTTTTCAATTTTTGTAAGTCTATCAAAGAAAATTTGATTCAAAGAAATCATTTTTTTCATGTGAAAAGAATTTAAAATTTTCACACGCTTACGCAAAAATTTAAAAAATGTAACAAAAAAGCAACAAAAATGCCCTGGTAATAAACCAAGGCATTTTATTAACCAATTTTCTTGTCGTCTTTCTTTATTGAACCAAAGAGTTTCGAACGCAGCAGCTTCATATCCTCACTCACTTTTTGCTCAACTACTTTCGCATAAATTTGAGTTGTTTTAATATTCGTATGACCAAGCATTGAACTTACTGTTTCAATCGGTACGCCATTGGATAAAGTCACTGTAGTAGCAAATGTATGTCGCGCAATGTGTGAAGTTAAATGCTTATTGATACCGCAAATATCCGCCAACTCTTTGAGGTAAACGTTGTATTTCTGATTTGAGTTTACAGGAAGTAATTTGTTAAATGTCAAGCAATATTCATCTTCTCGATATCTCTCGATTATTTCCAGTGCAATCGGCAAAAGTGGAACACTTTCTTTGATTCCGGTCTTTTGTCTGTTTTTTGAAATCCAATATTCACCATCCAATCCTTTGATGACAGCATCATGGTCGAATTGAAATACATCTGCATATGCAAAACCTGTATAGCAGCAAAACAAAAAGACATCACGTACTTTGGCGATGCGTTCATTTTCTATTTCTTTCCAGATTAATTTATCCAATTCATCTTGATTGAGCACTTGACGCTCTGGCGAAACATAAATGCACTTGAATTGCGTAAAAGGGTTCTTCATCATCCAATCTAAACCAACCGCCATATTGACTACTTTTTTCAAATGCTTGATGTATTTATGCGCAGTATTGGTGTTGATTATTTGTGTGGTTAACAAGAAGTGCTCAAACTCGGTAACGAATCGAAGACGTAAATCTTTCAAGTCCATATCATTTTGTTGGTAATTCAATTTAATGAATTCTAAGACCTTCTTTTTGGTGATCTTAAACTTTATCAAAGTCTTTGGAGATATCTTCCCAATATTCACCATATCCATCATTTTCAGGTTGTGATAGTCAAATGCTTCACCAATGGTTTTCTCTTTCGGCTTTGATTTGTCTTCTACTCCAAGAAACAGGTTCTTGATGATTTTTGAAGTAATTTCAGCTTTTGAAGCAGACAACATCAGGAAAAGCTGATTTAATTGACTTCTAACATCATTGATGTAGGTATTAATCAGAAATGCATTTGGAAAACTATCGTTCACCGTACAAGTTTTTTTGTTCCAACGCTTTGGATCCACGTAGTGACTTGTTGCAATATACACCCTTTGGCCATCCACTGTAATCTTGATGTAAATTGGGAGTAAACCGTTTTTTTCTCTTACTGTGTAGGGGTAAAATAATACACTAAATTTTTTCATGTTTTGCATACTTTCATTTTTTAATAAATTTTGTGTCAAAAGCGACTTTAAAACGTATCAAAATCCAATAAAACGCAACAAAAAAGCACAAATTTAATTTAAAGTAAATTATTGCTTTACAATTGTTTACACGTTATTAGCTAGCAAAATTGAAAAAAAAACTACTAGCTGATTTGCTAGCAATGATTTTAGTATTTATTTGATTTTATTTCTATTTGTAGGTAGTTTTCTGAAAGGAGTAAAATTCGTAAACCCCTTAAATTTAGGGCTATTTACCAAAAAAGCCACTCGTGTTGATACGAATGGCTTTAAAAATTGTGGAGTCGGAGGGGATCGAACCCTCGTCCAAACAAAGAATCAGCAAGCTTTCTACATGTTTATTTCCTGATTGATTTTCGATTGTGGGACGGACAGGAACACCCAAATCCACAACTTATGCTCTGAGATTTCGTAGGAGCTTAGAACCGTCACTCCAACTAGCCCAAAAGGATGAACTCTCGTAAATCAGAACTAATGGGCAGAGTTCTGAAGAGAGTACTTGTCAGGGCTACTAAACTTCACCGAGATTAAGCCAATTAACATTCAGTTAATTAAGCAGCAAGTGCGTATGACGTGTTGTCAATTATAGTTTGAGACAGGATATTAAAGAGCTCCACCTCAACGCTCTACATGCTTACACTTGACAATCGCATCTGCTGTCAAATCCAATACGACCCCAAAGAACTGTTGCAAAGATAGTGCTTTTGCTTTGCAAATGTAATTTAGCACTTGATTTTATGATTAATGTTATGAATTAAAAATCTTTTGGTATACTCTTCAATTAAAGAAAGAATGATTAATGCGAAGAAGGAATAAACTCATTTTATTTTATCTAAAAAACAAAAAGCAGGCTTCTCATTTCTGAAAAGCCTGCTTTAAATCATTTAGTCTGAAACCTATTTCTTAATGATAAAAGGCATATGTTTAGAATCAGAACTGCTGGATAACTTCAAATAATACATTCCAGATTCTAAATGATTCAATTGGAAAACATTTTCTAAGTCAGTCAAAATTCCGGTTGCATAAATTGTTCCTGTAACGGAAATGATTTGGTAGCTCAAAGAAACTTGCTCAGTCATTTCAACAATAAATTCGCCATGCGTTGGATTTGGATACAATTTGATTTTCAAATCATCCAAGTTTGTTTCAACGATATCGTTGTTTGAAAAATCATCTTGTCCTGCTCCTGGGTCAAAAAGTCCTTTTTCCTTATTTGAACGCGATTTATTAAAATCTTGTGCTTTATTGACAGTCGCAGTGCAAATATTACTGAAATTAGTTTCAACCATGTAGTCTAATCCTTCAGTGCTGGAAGGAATTTGGTCATCATATGATAAAGTACTTGTACCTAAAGTTGCAATCAATTCCCAACCTGTTGCATTGGTAAATCGCCAAAGTTGAAAAGCATTATAAGCTGCACCTTCATATTGATCCCAAGTTACCAAAGTTGAATTTCCACCTTGATCAAAAGTATTTAAATGTAGCGTTTTATGGTGATTAGATAATTCACTTTGGTCATCGCAGAAATTGAACGCCGCAATTTTATACCTCCAAGAACGTGCAAGTGGAGAAGCTACAACGTCATTAAAAACGGATAAATTGCTGTAATGTACCGTGTCAATCAAAATATATTCTCCAATTACACTCGTTTCTCTGAAAATTCCATAATGTGAGATATTTGTACTCAGCGGTTTTTCCCAAACAATTAAATTCGTTGTTGTGACACTGTCAACTGTTACCAAACAAATTTCTTGCACATCTGGCTTGATATTTTTTAAATTCCAACCTTTCACACGCACACAACCAGAGTTGTCAGTTACTGTGCAAGTATATGAACCTGCAGATAATCCATTGATATCTTCAGATGTTGCACCAGTTGACCAAGAAACATTGTATGGCACAACTGAATTGATACTTACGTCAATCGCCCCAATTGCTTGATCACAGGTAGGAGAAGAAACTTGTCCAAGTACATTTGCAGATCCAACTGAGGACAAATAAACTGTATTGATTGTTTGACACCCCGCTCCATCAGTAGTGGTGATTGAATAGATATCAGCAGCTAAATTGTTTTGAAAAACTCCCGTTCCACCGTTACTCCAATCGTAAGTATAGTTTGGTGTTCCACCTGCAGAACCAGTAATTGCAATTGATCCATCAGAAACATTGCAATCTGGTTGAATTACAGTAATTGCGGTTTGCAACGCTGTTGGTTGAGGAATAAAATAACTTCCTGTAGTCACACAGCCTGATTGACTAATTGCTGTAAATTCGTAAGTACCTGAAATTAAATTTTGTACTGAGTTGGTTGAATGTCCTGAAGACCAATAAATAGAATAGGGTGAAGGCAATCCTTGAATATCAGCCAATAATGAACCATTATTTCCACCAAAGCAAGTTACTGGTGAGATTGTCGGGGTGACTGTTACATCCGTTGGTTGAATAACAGCCGTTCCAATTGCTTGACACGCATTCGCATCTTTAACGAAGAAATAAAATGTTCCCGTTGGTAAATTTTGAATACTTAGTACATTTTGACTTCCATTAGACCAATAATAGCTGTAAGGAGCCAAACCAGAAGTGATACCTGCTGTTGCTGAACCGACAGAATCAGCGCAAGTTGTTGGAATTACAACCATATTAATTTCAGGTTGGTTGTTCACAGTAACTTGAACAACGTCAGTGGCAATACAACCATTTAAATCAGCAACAGTTAAGGTGTAGTTAGTAGTCGATGTTGGGTAAAACAATTCACCGTTTACAACATTGTTTGACCAAGTTAATGCCCCATTTCCTGAACCATTTAAAGTAACCGCTTCAGTCGCACAAACTGTGACATCTGTTCCTGCTTGCACGTTTGGCAATGTGTTAACAGTTA
>JBBALI010000053.1:0-18782 GCA_040403095.1 Crocinitomicaceae bacterium | reverse complement strand
AAAAATTATTACCATTATTCCATATTTTGGTTTTGCTAGACAAGACCGTAAAGATAAACCACGTGTTGCAATTGGTGCAAAATTGGTTGCAAATATGCTGATGGCTGCTGGAGTAGATCGCGTAATCACCATGGATTTGCATGCAGACCAAATTCAAGGCTTTTTTGAAGTTCCTGTTGATCATCTTTTTGCATCCACTATTTTCTATCAAGAACTTCTTGCATTGAATAATGGAAATCTAATAGTTGCAGCTCCCGATGCTGGAGGTGCAAAACGCGCCAATTCATATGCTAAAAAATTAGATACTGGTTTGGCTATTTGTCACAAACAAAGAAAAAAGGCAAATGAAGTTGCGGAAATGACTGTAATTGGAGATGTAGCAGGAAAAGATGTTGTTTTGATTGATGACATGTGCGACACTGCTGGTACATTAACAAAAGCAGCAGACTTATTCATGGAAAAAGGAGCTCTAAGTGTTCGCGCTTTTTGCACACATGCTGTGCTTTCAGGTCCAGCTTATGAAAGAATCAATAATTCACGCTTGACAGAATTAATCGTAACTGATACGATTCCTTTGAAACAACATTCAGATAAAATTAGAGTAGTCCCTGTAGATGCTTTATTTTCTGATGTAATCAGACGATTGGTAAACAACCAATCTATCAGTTCTCACTTTGTAATATCATAAACAATAAATAACAAGTAAAATGAAAGTATCAACATTGAGCGGTTCGGTTAGAACGAACGTAGGGAAAAAAGATGCTGCAGCTCTAAGAAGAGCAGACTTGGTACCATGCGTACTTTACGGTCAAGGCACACAAACTCACTTTTCTGCAAAGAAAAATGACATTGAAAAATTAGTTTTCACACCAGAAGTTTACCAAGTTGAGTTAGATATCGAAGGACAAAAAGCAACTGCTATTATCCAAGATATCCAACAAGATCCTATCAAAGGAACAGTAAGACACATTGATTTCTTCCAGTTAGATGCCAACAAACCAGTAAGAGTTGGTTTGCCAGTTCGTTTAACGGGTGCTTCTCGTGGTGTACTTGCAGGTGGTAAATTGTTACAAGTTTTCCGTCGTTTGACAGTTGTTGGTTTACCAGGTTCTTTGCCTGATGCAATCACAATTGACATTACTAAATTGCGTATCGGCCAATCAATTCGTGTAAGTCAAATTGACAGCAACGATTTGAAATTCTTGGAACCAGCTAACGCAGTTGTAGTTTCAGTTAAAATGGCTCGTGGTGCTGCAAAAGGTTCTGATGCAGATGACGAAGAGGAAGAAGAAGCATAAAATTCTAATTCAAAATAATCAAATCCTGGCTTCGGTCAGGATTTTTTTTTGCTCAAAAATTAATTGTAAAGACCTGTAAATCAAATTTGATTTACAAATTTATTAAACAGCATTGAAATTTTTACTTTAATTTTATGGAATTGAAATGCTATGCGCATCCTTATAGAAATGTTTAATCTTAAAACTTACAAATTATGAAAAAGTTAATTTTTACAGCACTTCTAGCTTTACCAGGAATCGCAAGTGCACAAGGAGCCTTTGGAGAAATCATCGGAACTGTCATCAATGCAGACAGCATGAAACTTACTCATGCAATTGTTTACACAGAATCAAACGGAACAATCTACAAAGATTTGACTGATATGAGCGGAAAATTCAGAATATCAGCTATTCCTGCAGGAAAGTACTTTTTCAATATCGTAGCAGAAGGTGATACCATGAAAAACATTCAAGGTGAAATCAACATGGATGGAATCGAAAACTTACAAACTATTGTTTTTGAACCAAATGGAAAAGATTTAGGCGTAGTAGATATTATTTACGATAGAAATCAAATTCATTTATTGAAATATGGCGTAAACCCAGTAATCAAAATGAGTTCTGAAGAAATTAAACGAAGTCCTTTGAAATTCAACCAAACGGCGATGATTGCAGCGATGTCTTCTGACATCAAAGTTGCCGACGATGGACAACTGGTCTTCAGAGGAGCAAGAAAAGGCGACATGATTTACATGATGGACGGTGTCAAAATGAATGCTGTTTCAAATGTTCCAAGTTGTTCAATCGGTGAAATGATGGTATATACAGGTGGAATTCCTGCTAAATATGGCGATACAACAGGAGGCGTGGTAGTAATGGAAACTAAAAGTTATTTTGATTTATACAGAGAATGGAAATCAAGTCAGAATGACTAATAAACATTCACACTAAACCAAAAGCGCCCGACTCTCAAAGAATCGGGCGCTTTTTATATATCTAATATCTTAAATCAATCTTTCTTAAAAAAGTTTGGACTTGATTCCTCCATTGGAGCCATGTATTTCTTCAAGTTTTGCTCATCATTTTTATTCAAAATCATCAACATATTGTCTGATTCAACCACAATGTGATTGTTCAAACCTTCAATCAAAGCCAATTTTGAATTTGGCAGATTAACGATACAATTACTAGAGTTGATCATATAAACATTGTCGCCGATCACTGCGTTTCCATTATAGTCCTTTTCTAAATGTGTGTAAACACTTCCCCAAGTTCCTAAATCAGACCAATCGAAATTTGCCAATACAACATCCACATTTTTAGCATTTTCCATCACAGCAAAATCGATAGAAATGTCTTCACAAACTTCAAAACAATGATTAATTGAAGCTTGCTCGTCTGAAGTATTGTAAAAACCGTTTTCCTCTGAAAACAATCCCAACAAATCAGGTTTAAATTTCTTTAACGCATCTAAAATTGTATTTGCAGTCCAAACAAAAATCCCTGAATTCCAATAATAATTGCCTGACTTTAAGAACAATTCAGCTACTTCTCTATCAGGCTTTTCAGTAAAATGTTTTACTTCTCTTACTTGTCCACCTAAAATATCACCTTGTTCAGTGAATTCAATATAACCATATCCAGTATCAGGACGTGTTGGCTTGATACCTAAGGTAACTAATCGATCATTTTGATTTGCTGTATTGATTGCTATCTGAACAATTTCAGTAAACTTATTTTCCTTCAAAATCAAGTGATCTGAAGGTGCAACAATCAAAGTTGCATTTGGATTCATCGAATGAATTTTAGAAGCAGCGTAGGCAATGCAAGGCGCTGTGTTTTTCCTTTTAGGTTCTGTCAAGATCTGACTCAAAGAAATCATTGGTAATTGCTCTTTAACCAAATCTACATAACCTTCATTGGTCATAATGTAAATTTGTGTTTCCGGTGCAATCTTTGTCAACCGTTCAAATGTCATCTGAAGCAAGGATTTTCCAATTCCTAATACATCTAAAAATTGTTTAGGTTTTTGCGGCGTTGACATCGGCCAAAAACGACTTCCAATACCGCCGGCCATAATGATACAATAATTATTTTCCATTTTAATATATTATCAGTTTAATGGTTTTACTTCAGTGAGCGCATGAACTAGATATTTTTTGTTAGTAGATATTTCATCACACAAATATCTTTTTCTTCTCAATTCTCGCTTTATAAAATGTTTACCTTGAAGCACAAAAGTAGTATTTTTCGGCAATGATTCAAGCAAAACAATTCCTTCTTTCGGTTTATCATATGTTCTTAAAACCCTCGTCAAATTTACGTCCGAACAAGAAGATGCTTTTGTATTTGTCAAAGATTGCACCAAAGCATTTAAAATGTCGTAGGGCAACAAACCTGAATCTATGGCTGGCAACAATAAACTTCTGTAAACATTTTTCCATTCATCACCATGCGGCTTAACCCGATGACCAAATTCTAAAAATGTCTTTAAATGAGCGAATTCATGTAAAGTTGTAATCAAAAAAGCGTAAGGATTTAAATCACCATTTACGGTTATTTGTGATTTCTCACCGTTCATCCCAGCTCTAAAATCACCTAACTTCGTGGAACGAGGTGCAACAATTTTAAAACTGACAGCATTTTCAAAGAGTAAATTGACAACCATATCCTCAAATCCTGCAGGAACGAAAGCCTTCAATTTCTCGAGAATTATTTGTTTTTTATTTACTGTTTTCTTCATTCCGATGATAAAATTAAGTGAACTAATTAATATTGATTCATAAAAATCGAAAATCTCTTCAAAAAAACGAAATTATACCTTAATTTAGCGGTCAGTGAAGATACTAGAAAACATAGGGAAATATTGTTTAATGCTTTGGATTGTTTTTTCTAAACCAGAAAAATTCAAGATTTTCCGCAAAAGAACATTTGACGAAATTCAAACAATTGGAATTAATTCTTTACCAATTGTCGCTTTGATGTCGGTTTTTATCGGAGGAGTTATTGCTTTGCAAACAGCATCAAACATGGATAATCCAATACTTCCTGATTATACAATTGGATACATTACACGTTCAAGTACTATCTTGGAATTATCTCCAACAATCATCTCTTTAATTTTGGCTGGAAAGGTTGGTTCAAATGTCGCTTCTGAAATTGGAACGATGCGGATTACCGAACAAATAGACGCACTAGAAATTATGGGCGTAAATTCCCTGACTTATTTGGTACTCCCAAAAATAGTTGCCGCCGTTATTTTCTTTCCAATCTTAATCACATTCTCCATGACACTTGGAATTGTTGGAGGATGGCTTTCACTTGTAATTGCAGATTTATCAACAACAGAAACATATCTGATAGGTATTCGTTACTATTTCAAAACTGGTGACATTGTTTATGCACTCACAAAAACTGTTGTTTTTGGTTTCTTGATTGTTTCAATATCCTCTTTTTACGGCTACTATTCTAAAGGTGGATCATTGGATGTTGGTCGCTCTTCTACACAAGCTGTAGTTAGCAGTAGTATCGCAATTTTAGTCGCCAATTTCTTACTCACCCAAATGATTCTTTTGTAATGATTGAAGTTAAAAACGTTTCGAAAACTTTTGGGGATAATAAAGTATTAGACAATGTTTCAGCGAAATTTGAAACAGGCAAAGTCAACTTGATCATTGGTGCTTCTGGACAAGGAAAATCAGTATTAGCAAAATGCATTGTTGGTTTACATGAAGTGGATGAAGGCTCGGTCTTTTATGATGAATTAGATTTTTGCGTTATGTCTCCTGAAGACAGAAGAAAAATCAGAACTGAAATCGGAATGCTTTTTCAAGGTTCAGCACTTTTTGATTCAATGACTGTTGAACAAAATATCATTTTTCCACTTTCAATGTTTACTAAGATGTCGAAAAGTGAAATGCTGGATAGAGCCAATTTTTGTTTAGAAAGAGTAAATCTTGCTGGAAGAAATAAATTATTCCCTGCCGAATGCAGCGGCGGAATGCAAAAAAGAATTGCGATTGCACGAGCGATTGCGATGAATCCAAAATACCTTTTTTGTGATGAACCAAATTCTGGTTTAGATCCGCAAACTTCGATCTTAATTGATGCGCTAATCAAAGAAATCACCTACGAATACAATATGACAACCATTGTCATCACGCATGACATGAACA
The DNA here is from genome assembly GCA_040403095.1 of Crocinitomicaceae bacterium. Classification (GTDB taxonomy): domain Bacteria; phylum Bacteroidota; class Bacteroidia; order Flavobacteriales_D; family Crocinitomicaceae; genus JAQVCM01. The sequence continues at coordinate 13,330 of JBBALI010000053.1, read as the reverse complement.
GTGTAATTGAAATTGGTGACCATATCAATTTCATTTACAAAGGCAAAAATTGGTGGCAAGGAAACAACAAAACGATTGTTACTACAGACAACCAAGAAGTCGTTGATTTCGTTTATGCATCCGATTTCATGAAACAGATCAGAAGTAAATTAGCTTGATGAAACAAATTTTCAAAATATTCAGCTATCCTTCGAAACCAGTTCAAACTTATCTTATTCTAGGCGCATCATTACTTGTAACTGCAGCTCTAGCAAGTCTTAGTTTTCTTATTTCATGGTTGATTTTTCCGAACATAGACCAATTAAAAGCAATTGTTTTACTCTTATTGAATGGTTCAATACTTTTAATTATTCACTATCTAGTGATTCGAAGATGTATCGTTCAAAATAAGTATGCAAATGCGCAAGCTTACATTCAATCTGCGATGCTGATTATTGTTATTTTTTTAGTGCTTCTTTTTGAATTTTCAGTAAATTTCCAATAGCATGGATTTATTCGATCAATCTTCAGAAAACAATTTATTATTTGGAAAAAGTATCGTTGAATCTTATGGAATCATTTTTAGTAAGGAAGAAATCTCTACGATTTTCAATGATTTAGTGAAAGACATTGCTTGGGAAAATGACGAAATCTTAATCTTTGGCAAAAGAATCACAACCAAAAGAAAAACAGCTTGGTATGGAGAAAAACCATTTGCATATACCTATTCACACGCCACTAAAATTGCACTTCCTTGGACGCAAACTTTACTTGAAATCAAAAACAAAGTTGAAGAAATTTCCAAGGAAAAATACAATTGCTGTTTACTCAATCTTTACCATGATGGCAATGAAGGAATGGGCTGGCACAGCGATGATGAAAAAATGATCGTCCCAAAATCAGCAATTGCATCCGTAAGTTTTGGTGCAACTAGAAAATTTGTTTTTAAACATAAAAAAGACAAAACACAAGTTTCCACCATACTTGAAAATGGCAGCTTATTGGTCATGAAAGGAGAAACACAAATTGACTGGCTTCATGCCTTACCTAAAAGTTTAAAAATCAAAACGGCTCGCATTAATTTGACTTTTAGGATGATTGTGGAATAGCTTTGAAATTATTTTAATTCGATTATTCAATTTCGATTAAAAAACAATACATTTATGCTTCAATTTCAAATCAAATATCAAATCTTAAACCTTTAAAAAATGGCGAATATTTTTCTAAACTACTGGTGGATTCTGTTAATAATCCTTTGCGTAATACTTTACAAATATATTTTGAGATTCCTTTTCGGAATGGTCATCGTACCAGAGGATAAAATCGGATTGGTAACCAAAAAATTTGTTTTATTTGGAATAAATAAAGAACTTCCTGATGGTAGAATTATCGCTACTTTAGGAGAAGCGGGTTTTCAAGGAAAAACATTAGCGCCTGGACTTTATTTTTGGAAATGGTTTTGGCAATATGACGTAACGATGGAGTCATTCACTATTATTCCTGAAGGCAAAGTCGGTTTGGTACTTGCCAAAGATGGTGGTGAAATCCCAACTGGAAATATCCTTGCAAAATATGTGGAAAGTGACAATTTTCAAGATGCAACGAAATTCCTTGATAACGGTGGTCAAAGAGGTCGCCAAACTACCTATATTACCGCTGGATCTTACAGGATAAACACCATGCTTTTTCAGGTTTCTACCACTGATATGGTTCGCATTCAAGAAAGTATGGTTGGAATTATTACAACGCTAGATGGTTTGCCAATTGATGCAGGTCAAATCGCAGGAAAATTGGTAGAAAGTCACAATAATTTTCAAGATTTTGATTTATTCATTAAAAATGGAGGAAACAGAGGATTACAGCCTCAAGTAATATTAGCTGGATCTTACAATTTAAATCCTTGGGCAATTCAGATTGAGGAAACACCGATGACCGAAATTCCAATTGGATTTGTTGGCGTTGTAATTTCATATGTTGGCCAAGATGGAAAAGATTTAACTGGAACAGACTTTAAACATGGAAATATTGTTGAAAAAGGATACAAAGGAGTTTGGTTGGAACCACTTGGTCCAGGAAAATATCCTATAAACAAATACATTATGAAGGTTGAATTAGTGCCAACAACAAATTTAGTTTTAAACTGGGCATCGGCCAGAAGTGAAGCACATAACCTTGACAAAAATCTATCAACAATCACTGTAAGATCAAAAGATGGATTCCCTTTCAATTTAGATGTTGCGCAAATTATTCATGTTCCAACGACGGAAGCTCCCAAAGTAATCGCTCGTTTTGGAAATATGGTCAATTTGGTTTCTCAAGTATTAGAACCAACGATTGGAAACTATTTTAGAAACTCTGCGCAAGATAGCGATGTTATCGCGTTTTTATCGTCAAGAAAAGAAAGACAAGAGTCTGCAAAAGAACACATTAAAAAAGTATTGGACGAATACAATGTAAATGCAGTTGATACTTTGATTGGTGATATTGTTCCTCCAGAATCGTTAATGAAAACTTTAACAGATAGAAAAATTGCAGAAGAACAAAAAGTAACTTACGAAACCCAAAAGAAAGCGCAAGAAACCAGACAGGGAATGGAGAAAGAAACTGCCATTGCCGACATGCAAAAAGACATCGTGAAAGCGCAACAAAGTGTTGAAATTGCAGAAAGAACTGCAAGTGCTACAGTTAAAAAAGCAGAAGGAGATTCAACTGGTGTTAAATTAGCAGTTGGAGCAGAAGCGGAGGCAACAAAACTTAGAGCACATGCAGAAGCAGAAGCGACGAAAGCTAGAGCAGAGGCCGAATCGGAAGCAATCAAATTGAAAGCATCTGCCCAAGCCGAGCAAATTACTTTGACAGGAAATGCAGAAGCTGGGAAAATTCTTGCCATTGGTAAATCAAATGCTGAAGCTTATGAATTGGCTGTGAAAGCGATAGGTGGTGAAAACTTTACCAAATTCAAAATCACTGAAGAATTAGCGAAAGGAAATGTTAAGTTGATTCCGGATGTACTCATAGGTGGAAATGGCAATGGCAACGCGATGGAAGGTTTGCTTGGATTGAAATTAATGGAAATGATGGAGCCTGATAAAAAGAAAATTGATAAAAAACCGCCACTGAAACCATAAAATGCGCTATCAAAAATCTATATTCATCATTCTTGAAAAAGAAGTTTGCACCGTTTTCTTGTATGAAGATGGATTCAGACTGAATGAATTAGAACCTGTTCAGAAAATTTTTCATTTTCATGAATATTCATTTGACTTATTTCAAGGTTTTTATTTTGCATTAAAACAATTCAATATTCCTGTTGGGCGCTATTTTTATGGAATTTCAGCAGATTGTAATCCCATTTTGGTAAGACATTTTAAAAAAGTTTTTAAAGGCTCAAATAATTTAGGCGTCAATGTAATTAAATTAAAATTTGCCAAAATCTATTTGAAATATGCTGACATTTATTTCTCAGGAAATTATTACATGACAGACTTTAAGCCTAAATATGAATTGTCTTTTCAATTTTTTCAAAAATCAGTTAATTGTGGTGAATCCAACTATTCGATAAATCTCTATTATTTGGGCTATTCATATTATTTTGGCCTAGGTACGGCGATTGACTATGAAAAAGGGTACAAACTTTTTGAAAAAATTGTACGGAATAATAAATCACCATTAATTGTAGGGGATGCATTATATTTTCTAGGTTTTGCGCACAAATTTGGTTTTTATGTAGAAAAAGACCTATCCAAAGCAATTCCATTTTTCATACATGGTAAAGAATTGCAGAATCAAAAATGCATAGATGAATTAAATTCCTAGAATTTATGGCATAAAAAAAGGTCAACAAATTGTTGACCTTGATTCTTTAGGAGAAAATAGCCTATTTATTAGCTAAATCTGAATTTTCTACTTTGTCAATACTTCCATAAGCGTCGCAACTTCCTTTTTTCTTAGTGCCGCATGAAGCAATAACAAAAGCTGATAACAACCCTATAAGTGTCAAGGTCAATACTTTTTTCATATTCGATCGATTTTAATTTGTCTGTTGTGCGAAACAAAATTAAAAAAAAAAGTAAAGACTTGAAAATTTATTTTTCATTTATCTAACATATTAATGTTGAAATAATGAACTTTGTTTGACGTTAAAAGGATTCATGAAAATTTTTGCCTTATATTTTTTTTTATTTGTTTCTATTTTAGGATGGAGTCAAAAAAACTATAAGTTAAATTTCACAAACGACGATTATAAAATATTAAAGAAAAATCCGACGCAACTTTTCAAGGATAGCTTGTCAGCATTGACCTACACGAAAGAATTCAAAAAATTTGGAATCAAAAAGGGTTATCTCCTCGCTTCCGTGGACTCCACACATTTCAAAACAAAAGAAATGTCGGTACATTTTTATCTCGGACCAAAATTTAAATCTGCCAAACTTTCTATGGATGAAACTGATTTACAATTTTATCGAAAATTTAATACAGTTAATGAAAAATTAATTAATAATCTGGATTTCAATCCGAACGAAATTGCAAACTTATTGCAAAGGATGCAACAAACTTTAGAAAACAATGGCTTTCCTTTTGCCGCAGTTTCTCTCAATAAAATTGAAGTTGATAGCTTGAATTTAAAAGCCCACATTCAAATCATCAAAGGAAAAAACGTACGATGGACAAAAATCAATTTGAAAGGAGAAAATCTATCAACCACTAAATTGATTGGTTCCTACATTCATATAAAAACAGGAGATTTATTCAATCAATCTGATGTTCAGCTTATAAGTGCTAGATTAAAACAAATCAGCTTTTTAGAAGAAATAAAACCCGCAGAAATTTTATTTACCAAAGATGGGGCAGAATTGTTTCTTTACTTGAAATCAAAACCTGTGAGTTTAGCAAACGGTGTAATTGGCTTGCAACCCAATCAAAACACCAGCAAAGTTTCAGTGACTGGAGATATCAGATTAAAATTGGTAAATGTATTAAAACGGGCTGAAATGATAGATTTGAATTGGAAAAGTTTACAGGCACAAACGCAATCTTTAAAAGCACAATTAAATGTTCCCAATCTTTTCAAATCTCCATTCGGAATTGACGGTCAATTCCAACTGTACAAAAGAGATTCATCTTTTTTGGAGCTAAAATCAACTGCCGGAATACAATATGCGCTAAACAATGGAAGTTATTTGAAGGCATTTTACAGAAACAATTCCTCTTCCGTTTTGCGTGGCGGAAAAAATAATCCAGCATTTTCAAAATTGGGAACAGTGCAAACAAATGCTTATGGGTTGGCACTTTTCAAACAAAATGTAGATTATTTACCCAATCCATCCAGAGGAATTTCTCTTTTAGTGGATGCTTCAGTTGGATTGAGAAAATCTAGATCAAGCGATACAGCTCAATTAGTAAAAAATACTACCTATCGGGGAGAAATTCAACTCAATTGGTTTATACCACTGGCAAAAAGACATGTTTTAAGGCTTGCAAACCAATCAGAATTCTACATTGCCCCCACTTTTTATCAAAATGAAGCTTTTAGATTTGGTGGACAAATATCTCAGCGTGGTTTCAATGAAGAAGAATTGAGAGCGACCACAAGAACCATTTTTACAGCTGAATACAGATTTTTAGTCGATCGTAATTCGTTTGCTTTTTTGTTTTTTGACCAAAGTTGGTATGAAAATCGAACTACAGATTATTACCAAGACCATCCTTTTGGATTTGGGACAGGATTTACATTTGGAACAAAAATTGGAACTTTTTCAATCTCTTATGCTCTCGGAAAGCAATTTGGAAATCCTATTCTTATCAAAGATGGAAAAATTCATTTCGGATATATTGCTTATTTTTAGCTTATGATTTTGAGAAAATCGACCACGAAATATGCCTTTCAAATCTTATCAATTATTTTTGTTATTGCAGCTTGCGGTACTGAAAAAGAAATGAAAGATGGTTATGCTTATTTGAAGCCAATTAATCCTATCAAACCGAAATACAGCGAAGATTTGACCTTTGATTTCAAAATCTATGAGGAGAACGACTCGACAGCCAAAATCTATTTTGATATTTTAAATGAAAATCTGCTCTCGAAAAGAGATTCGCTAGATAGATGGACGCGAAAGGCTTCTCTTCAAATTTTGGTAAGAAAAAATGGCGTGGCCAAAGAAGTTTTTGAAAATGTATCTAAAGAATGGCTAAACATTGAAAATGAGAATTTTATTGATAGCTTAACAATTAAAATTCCAAAAAAAGAAGATATTTTCATTTCAACAATTTACAATGATTTGAATAAACATGTCTATTTTGAAAATCAACAATGGTGGATCAGAAAAAAAACATTTTGTCCTGAACAGTTTATTATAATTGACCCAAACACAAGTAAACCATTAACTAAACACTTTCAAAAAGATGATAATTTATGGATAGAAAGCAATCATTTCGCCAACAAAAAAGTTGAAATCAAACAATATAAAAACCTTTCAAAACCGGCAATCGCTCCATTTTCATTGGCCGATGCAGAACCTGATTTTAGTAAGCATGACAGTATTTTTAATGTCTCCTTCGAAAATAAATTAATCAAGATTGGTGCTGAAAATTGTCTGAGCGTCATTTCTAATTCGTTTGAAAAATCAGAATCAATCGCATTTTTTACAAATAATAAGAGCGACATTGAAATTGCAATTCAATGCATGACCTATATTTGTAGTGCTCCTGAAATTGAAAAATTAAAGGATCCCGAAATGCAAAAAATAGTTTTCGATCAATTTTGGCTGAAAGCTGCAGGAAATAATTTGTCAAAATCAAATTTGCTACAAATCGAATTCTCAAAACGAGTAAGCTATGCCAATAAAAATTTCAGTTCGTTTAAACTTGGTGCATTGACAGATTTAGGAATGATTTATATCGTTTACGGTGAACCAATTAAAATTGAAAAAGACGGATTTCAACAAAATTGGTACTACACGCAACAAGGAAATGAGCAGATAAAATTTACTTTTTTAAATGACCTTTCTAACGGAATACCAAATAATTATTATCTAGAAAGAAGCTCAATTTATAGAAGTTCATACTATTTAGCAGTTGAGAATTGGAGAAATGGGATATTGGAATATTAGATTCACTTCGTGGCTGACTTCGTCGGTGTTGTATTATTAGATTTGCTTTGCAGCTGCCTGAGGCGGTGTTGGAAAGTGGGCAAACGCATTTAACTTTCAAAAATTAAAAAGGCTCCATAGGAGCGCCATGTTTGTAACGACGGATGTAATCCGTCGAACAAACAAATACTTTAATTTCTTTTTTGGCGTGCATTTTTGAAAAAAAATCATGACAAAAAACCTTTGTTCGAAAAATGAGTTTTTAAATGCGTTTGCCCAGTTGTTGGAAATCTAATAATCCAAAGATCCAAAAAAAATTACTTGTTTTCGAACAATGTCAACCCAATTTCAATACAATTCCAAATGTGGAACTAAATATCCATTTTCTAACGGTTTGTGGTGGTTTTGAATCAAAATTATTGGAAAACTCAAATTTGAAATCTAGATTTTTTTTCAACTTAAACAAAAAAGTATATTGCCCAGAAAGCCTGTAATCTTTGAAATCTTGAACGTTTGCTTGATAATACGTTACCGCTGTAAAAGCATAAGTTGGCTTGTTGATAAACCAAGATAAATAATTGCTCCATCTGACACCGTGATTAAACTCTGTATAAGGCTGAATCTCTTCATATTCAAAAAAGAATGAACTGCCAGTAAAAAAACGAATTTGATTGTTGTCATATATTTTCCAGCGCAAACCTGTCCCAGCCAATGAGCGATTTCTTTGTAAAAGCAATTGATTGTATTGAATTTGAAAATAACTCTCCCATTTCCATGGACCATTTTTGATTCTATAGGCATAGCGAAAATGAGACATTCCACGATTGGCATAAACGACATCGCCTTTGGAGTAACCAAAATCATTAAGCAAGAGGAAAAAATGTTTTCTGGTTTTATATTGCGCTAAAGTTCTAAAATTCAAGCTAAACAACAAATCTCTTGTTTGTTGTGCTGAAAATGAAGCATCTACTGTCCCACTCCAACCAGATGTATCGTCGTAAATTCTCTTATTTTCAATATTCACTACTTGAGCAAAAATTTGAAAATGAAAAAGCAGAAAGAAAGTGCCAAAAATAAATTTCATCAATGACAAGCTATTTATTTAGGTGCAATTTTGTATAAATACAGTCCTACAATTCCAAACAGAAAATTGGGAAGCCAAACCGCCAATAAAGCTGGAAAACCAACATTTATTGCAGCAACGGTTGTTATTTTCATAGCAAATATATAAATGAAAACAAATCCCAAACCAATGGCGATGTTTGCACCAATTCCACCTCTAGACTTTCGACTTGAAACGGCTACACCAATCAAAGTCAGAACATAAGTTGCAAAAGGATAAGAAGTTCTGCGGTATAATTCGATTTCGTAAGTAGGAATATTTCCTGCTCCTTTGTCTTTTTCTTTTTGAATGAATTCTTTCAATTCAGAATAACTCATTGTTTCTGCAAAATTATCCCTGATGGCAATGTCTTCAATTTGAAAATTGAAAATAGTATCCATCTTGACCCCCGCTTTCAAATCATCCTTCAAAACTTGGTTGTCCTGAACGTCAGTGCTTGGATTGATTTTTCTGACGTAATAATCATTCAAAATCCACTTTTTACTTTTAGGTACATTCGTAGCTGATTTTGCAAATAAATAGGATTTCAGTTTACGGTCTTCGGACCATTTTTCGATTTTCAGACCGTAAACAATTCCATCATCGCTGGCATAATTATCGAAATAGACTGAAACATTCCCAGGGAATTCTGCATGGTAATTAGTTACGACAATCCTATCTCGGTAGTATTTCTCCTCAAAATTCAATCTTTTTTGATTAGAAATCGGGACAATAAAGTGATTTAACCAAAGTGAAAGTAGCATCAAAATGGTGGCAGCAATCATATAAGGACGCATGATTCTTGTAAAAGGCCGACCACTAAACATCATTGGAATAATTTCCGAATCTTGCGCCATTTTAGCAGTGAACCAAATCACTGAAACAAAAATGATCATTGATGAAAAAGTATTCCCGTAGAAAATCAAAAAATTGACGTAATAGCCACCAAAAATCTCCAAAATTGGAGCCTTATTGTCAATCAACTCACTTAATTTTTCAGATATATCAAAAACAATAGCAAGCAACATGATTACTCCCAACATGAAAAAGAAAGTTGTTAAAAACTTCCGGATGATATATATGTCAAACTTCTTTATCATTTATTTACAAGCGCACGCCCAGCTTTTTTACTTGAATATCTTTCCATTCACTGAAAGTTCCATTCAAAATTCTTCGACGCGCTTCTTTCATTAACGCCAAATAAAATCCTAAATTATGAATCGTCGCAATTTGAATTCCTAAATTTTCTTTAGATTTTATCAAATGACGCAAATATGCTTTGGAATAAACTTTGTCTACAAACGTTGTACCATTAGAGTCTAGCATTGAGAAATCATTCGTCCATTTCTCATTTTTGATATTGATTGTTCCTTCTGACGTAAAGAGCATTCCGTGACGTGCATTTCGAGATGGCATAACACAATCAAACATATCCACGCCCAAGGCAATGCATTCCAACAAATTTATAGGAGTTCCAACACCCATCAAATAACGTGGTTTTTCTTTAGGCAAAATACTACAAACCAGATCCGTCATTTCATACAAATCTTCGTCAGGTTCACCGACCGATAATCCTCCTATGGCATTTCCTAAACTTGGATAGGCTGCAATTGTCTCGGCTGATTCCGTTCGCAAATCTTTGTATGTACTTCCTTGAACAATAGGAAAAAGTGCTTGTTCGTATCCATATAAAGGTTCTGTTTTCTCCATTTGATCAAAACAACGCTTCAACCAACGGTGCGTCATATGCATGGAACGCTTTGCATAACCATAATCGCAGGGAAAAGGAGTACATTCATCAAAAGCCATGATAATATCACCACCAATTACACGCTGAATATCAATCGCTCTTTCAGGTGAAAAAAAATGATAACTTCCGTCATGAAAAGATTGAAACTTAACACCTTCTTCAGAAATTTTTCTTGCGCCAGAGAGAGAATAAACTTGATATCCTCCACTATCTGTTAAGATTGGGCCTTCCCAACCATTGAATTTATGTAAACCACCAGCTCCTTGCAGAACTTCCATTCCTGGCTTTAAATACAAATGATAAGTATTTCCCAAAATAATTTGCGCTTCAATATCGCTTTTTAATTCGTGCTGGTGAACACCCTTCACAGAACCAGCTGTGCCGACAGGCATAAATATTGGAGTTTCAATCACACCGTGATCTGTGTGCAAGCTTCCTGCTCGAGCTTTTGTCTTTGTATCTGTATAATGTAAATCGAAGTGCATATCTTTGTTGAAAAATAAACCGTGCAAAGATAGTTGTATTTAGCTAAGTGTCCCATCTTTGCACAAAAGGATATTGTAAATGGAGTTTTTACCTGATTTTAACGTTGGCATTGTATTGTATTTATTTATCGCTTTTGCAAGTTTAGCGTTCCTCCAATTGATTTATGTATTGACAATACACGCTCGTTTTGCATTTTACAATAAAAACAAAAGCTTCAAAAACGAAGCGCAACCTCCTGTAAGTGTAATCATTGCAGCCCGTAATGAATCAGATAATTTATACCTCAACTTGCCCTTAATACTTCAACAGAAATATCCAAACTTTGAAGTAATTGTTGTTAATCATCAATCAATAGATGAATCTTACCATATTTTAAATGCATACAAAATGCAGTTTCCCAATTTAAGAGTAGTTGAAGTTGAACCGAGCAGACATTTGGGCAATGGAAAAAAACTACCCTTAACTTTGGGTATAAAAGCAGCTAAAAACGAACACTTAATATTTACAGATGCAGATTGTCAGCCTGCTAGCAATCTTTGGCTGCATGGAATGATGTCTAAATTTTCCGATGAAAAACAAATTGTGATTGGTTACGGTCCATATCAAACTGAAAAAGGGCTTCTAAACAAAATTATCCGTTTAGATACTGCATTTATCGCCATGAATTATTTTTCATTTGCTTTGGCAAAAAGTACTTACATGGCTGTTGGTAGAAACATGGCTTACACAAAAAAAACTTTTGATTCAGTACATGGATTCAAATCACATTATTCGATTCATTCTGGAGACGATGACCTATTCATCCAAGAGGCTGCAAAAAACAAGAACTACAATATTCAGATTGAGAAAGAAACATTTTGCTATTCCAAATCCAAAACAACCTGGAAAACTTGGTCTCAACAAAAGTCTAGACATTACAGCACAGCAGGGCATTACAACGTTATTAAAAAATCATTGTTAGGAATCTATCCATTGACCTTGTTGTTGTTGTGGATTTCCTTTGTTATTTTGATGTTTGATCCTGAATATAGATGGATCACATTAGCATGTTTTGGTTTTATTATAGGAATTAAATGGTGGATTCAAGGAATGTGTTTTGCTAAGTTGAAAGCGAAAAGCTTTATAGCATTTTTCCCATTTTTAGATTTATTTTATGCAATTCTTGTTCCAAGCATGTATTATACTGCAGAAAAATCGACAACATCGACATGGAAATAGGCGAACATTTATCAGAAAAAGCGAAACACGATTTGATGCTTGTGGAAGCAGCAAAAAATGGAAGTCAGGCAGCTTTTGGCGAACTAATGGAGCGCTATAGAGAATCTGTGTATTTCACGATGTTTAAAATGGTCAAAAACACGGATGATGCAGATGATCTGACCATCGAAGCTTTTGGTAAGGCATTTAATAGATTAGAACAATATTCACCCAGTTTTGCATTCAGCACTTGGCTTTTTAAAATTGCATCCAACAATTGCATCGATTTTATTCGCAAAAAAAGAATCAAAGTAACCTCTATGGATACTGGTTTTACCAGAGATAGCGGAGAGATCATCTATTTTGATGCAAAATCAAATACTCAAAATCCAGAGGAAGCCATCATTCAAAGTCAAAAAGTTAAAATGATGCGCAATCTGGTATCAAAACTAAAACCACGTTACCGAGAATTGGTTGAATTACGTTATTTTGAAGAGTTAAGCTACGAAGAGATTGCAGAAACACTCAATTTACCTTTAGGAACCGTGAAAGCGCAACTTTTCAGAGCTAGAGATTTCTTGGCGAATATGATTGAACACACGAAAGACACCATCTAAATTTTATAGCAAAATAATAGTAAAGCTTCAAATGTAATTTGAGGCTTTTTTTGTTGACCAAAATCTAGAAATAAAGTTGCAATCAAAATGAAACCAAGCAAATATTCAAAAAATCCAACCAAAGAAATCCGGCAACAAAATAGTTAAATAACAAATTTAAAATCTATACGAAACATCAATTTCCAAAGATAGGAATCACACTTTATACATTTTTTATTTATTAAAAAATGGTTCACTTACGTCCGAAATTATAAGCTAAACTAAATAAGATTAAGTTACTCTTTAATTTAAGAATAATTGAAGAAAAAAAATTGTCACATTTAAGAAAAAAAAGATAAAAACACAAATATTAAAAGGCGTTTTTTGTATTATATAAAAAATAAAAATTCAAAAAAAAGGTTAAAAATAATTTCTAAAAACAACCCAGACACTTGGACAAAAATGAAGAAATACTACAAATCAAATATGACAAAATAAGTGAGATAAAAATAATTTAACACGTAAACAATTATTATTAAATAATTATTAATAATATACATTATAACAATTATTTAAAAATTAAAGCATATTCAATTACAATCAAAATTTAGATAATTTAATTTATTAAATTACTTAAATTAAAATGAAAAAATCAGCAATAAAGTCATTCAATTTAGAACTCTAAAAAATGCACAAAAATGAAAATCTAAAAGTAAAATGTTAATGATAGGAATTAAGTAAGATCATATTATAAAAACAAAATAAACGATTCAAAAAATTTAAATATTTTTCGTGCTTAAAAACGTTAAAAAAATGACCAATTTACTATCGTAAAATAATATGATTAGGCTTGAAGTAATGAAAAAAACCCATTTTGGAAATGGCTAACTTAACAAAAGTTTTATCTAAATATTATGCAGTGAATTCTAAAATAATAACAAGAAGACGTTCCTGATTTTTAAATTACTTGAAGATTGTAAAGACAATTTATTACTATGATTTATCCAAATAAACACTTTTAGATTGCAATTTAGAGGAGTCAGGAATATTGGATTCTTTTTATTTGGATTAAACCAAATTTATGCTTGATTTTTTTTAAAATCCACAGATTTTTGACTTGATCCATTTTTGA
>JBBALI010000052.1:0-19351 GCA_040403095.1 Crocinitomicaceae bacterium | reverse complement strand
GGAACTTGTTTACCAAATGCGACTTCAAATAACGTTTCGTTGACTTTGAATGCTGCACCAACGATTACAGTTCAACCAACTAATCAAACGGTTTGTCTCGGAAGTTCAGTGACTTTTGATGTTACTGCTACTGGAACAAATCTCTCATATCAATGGAGAAAAGGTTTGGTAAACTTAGTGAATGGCGTTTCTGTTTCAGGAGCAAATTTCTCTTCGTTGACTATCAATCCAACTTCAGCTTTAGATGTTGCAGCGAATTACAATGTGGTTGTTTCGGGAACTTGTTCTCCAAATGCAACTTCGAATAACGTTTCGTTGACATTAAACTCTGCACCAACAATTACTGTTCAACCAACCAATCAAACGGTTTGTTTAGGAAGTTCAGTGACTTTTAGTGTTACCGCTACTGGAACAAATCTTTCTTATCAATGGAGAAAAGGTTTGGTGAACTTGGTGAATGGCGTTTCAGTTTCTGGAGCAAATTCAGCTTCGTTGACGATTAATCCAACTTCTGCTTTAGATGTTGCAGCGAATTACAATGTGGTTGTTTCGGGAACTTGTTCTCCAAATGCGACTTCAAATAACGTTTCGTTGACTTTGAATACTGCGCCAACAATTACAGTGCAACCAACAAATCAAACGGTTTGTGAAGGAAGTTCAGTCACTTTTGGTGTTACAGCAACGGGAACAAATGTTACTTACCAATGGAGAAAAGGTTTGGTGAATTTGGTAAATGGTGGTTCAATTTCTGGAGCAACCGCAGCTTCATTGACAATCAATCCAGCCTCAGCTTTGGATGTTGCATCTAATTACAATGTAATCGTTTCTGGAACTTGCGCGCCAAGTGCAACTTCAAACAACGTTGAATTGTTTTTTACTTCTCTGCCAATTGCAGTTGCATCAAGTAATTCAGTAGTTTGTGATGGAAACCCAATTTTGCTAAGTGCAGAATCGGTTTTAACTGCAACTTATATTTGGACTGGACCTAATGGTTTTTTATCAACAGATCAAAACCCAACGATAGCAAATTCTGACACAACACAAACAGGAACTTATTCATTAACAGTTACAGTTAATGGTTGTCCTTCAGGCGTTGTTTCTACGGAAGTGAAAGTTGATAATTGCGACAGTTTGGATTTCTTCATTCCTGAAGGATTTTCACCAAATGGAGATGGAATCAACGATCTTTTTGTCATTCGAGGAATTCAATTTTATCCAAATAACGATTTCGTGATATTCAATAGATGGGGCGATAAAATTTTCGAAACACAGGGATACATGAATACTTGGGATGGGAAAAACAGCACTGGAGTTACTGTCGGAACAGATGAACTTCCTGTTGGAACTTACTTCTACGTATTGGATTTAGGCGACGGTTCTGACATTTTCAAAGGACCAATTTATTTGAACAGATAAGATATAATCTTCAAAAAAATACATCATGAAAAAAAATATAAAATTCATACAAGTCTTGATTTTGTGTCTTGGAAGCTTCAGTCTTTCAGCACAGCAAGCACCGATGTTCACGCATTACATGTACAATACGCTTTCGATAAATCCTGCCTATGCAGGAAGTCGAGATGCACTTTCCATCACTGCATTGCATCGTTCACAATGGGTCAATTTCAAAGGCGCACCAATGACTCAAACAGTCACAATCCACAGTCCGATTGCAAGCAAAAACATCGGACTTGGACTTTCATTGACCAACGACAAAATCGGACCAGTAAATAACACTTCTGCGTTTATCGGTTTTGCATACAAAATCATTCTCAACTCAAAGTCAAAACTGGCTTTGGGTGTGAATGGTGGTGTCAATCTATTGCAGGCGAATTTGACAAGTTTGGAATTAGATCAACAAAATGATCCCGCTTTTGCGACAAATATCAAAAACAAAGCAATGGGAAATTTTGGATTTGGTGCCTATTATTCGAGAGAACGCTTTTACGCAGGGATTTCAACACCCAATTTGATTCAAAACAAATATCCGGTTGTGACTTTGGCAAATGGAACACAATCAACAGGAATTGAAAAAAGACACTACTTTTTCATTGCTGGTGCGGTTTTCAATTTGAATAAGAATGTGGCTTTCAAACCCACAACTTTGGTAAAGGTGACAGAAGCAGCGCCTATTCAAGCTGATTTTACAGCGTCTTTTATCTTCAACCAGTACTTTTTGCTTGGAGCCATGTTTAGAACAGGCGATTCATTTGGTGGTTTGATTGGTGTGGATGTTTCTCCGCAATTTCATGTTGGCTACTCTTACGATTGGTCTTTTGGAAATCGAACTTCCAAATACAATGCAGGAAGTCACGAACTGATGATGAGATACGATTTTATCTTTTCAAGCAAAAAACAAATTCATTCACCTAGATACTTTTAGTATTCTACTAATTTCCAATAATATGAAAAAGATAATTTCAATCATATTTGCCTTGGCCAGCTTCAGTTCGATGTTGGTCGCGCAAAACAAAACATCGAGTGAAATCAAAGGAGATGCGTTCTATTTTGTATACAATTTTGACAAAGCAATCGATAAATATGAGTCCACCGTTTTGACAGAAGATGGAATCAGAAAATATGCAGCTTCTCTTCAAAAAATGAATCGATTTCCAGAAGCTGAAACGGAATACGCCGTTTTGGTAAAACTATCAAATGGCAACACGCCGGAAGATTATTTCAAATATGCAAGTGTGTTAAAAAGCAACGGCAAAGACAACGATTACATGGCTTGGATGGATCAATTTTCAACATTGAGACCAACTGATTTACGTGTAATTAGTTATCAAAAAAACAAAAGCAATTTCAATGCTTTGAAAATCGATAAAGAATCGCAAAGTGTTGCCTTGTTAGAATTCAATACCGTTGATCAGGATTTTGGAACGGCTTTTATGAATGACAAAATTGTTTTTGCATCCAGTAGAGCCAAACCAAGTTTTATCAAACGCACAGACAATTGGACAGGGCTACCGTTTTTGAATTTATATCAATCTTCAGTGCAAGAAAGTCAACTTTCAAAACCTGAGAAATTTGATAAAACAATGAAAAGCATCCAAAACGATGGACCAGCGAGTTTCAGTAAAAAAGGAACTTTCATGGCGTACACGCGCAATCATGTGAAAGACAAAAGCGATGATAAAATCGTTGAGCTTCAAATTCAATTCAGCACTTTGACAAATAATAAATGGTCAAAACCTGTTTCGTTTGAATTCAACAATGCTGGCTATTCAGTTGGACATCCGTGCTTGAGTGAAGATGGAAAAACGATGTACTTCACCAGCGATATGCCTGGAGGATTTGGTGGCGCAGATTTATACAAAACAACGCAATTTGAATCAGGATTTTGGTCAAAACCAATGAATTTGGGAAATCAAATCAATACTGAAAGCAACGAAATGTTTCCATTTTATGATGAACAAGCTAAAATTCTTTATTTCGCTTCTGATGGGCACATGGGAATCGGTGGACTTGATTTATTTTATTTCAACAATGGTGAAGTTATCAATCTCGGATCGCCAGTCAATTCAAGACAAGATGATTTTGCATTGATTATGAATTCAAATTCTCAAAAAGGATATTTCTCCTCAAATCGCGTGACTGGAATTGGATCTGATGACATTTACAGCGTTCAGTTTACTGATAAAATCTTGAAGGAAATCAGAATTGAAGGCGTTGCCAAAACGAAAGACATCAAGCAATTGAGCGATGTTGTGGTTACTTTGTTGGATGAAAAAGGAAGTTTAGTCCAATCAACTGACACAAAATCAGATGGAAAATTCAGCTTCAAGGTGCTTGCAGACAAGAAATTCACACTCAAAGGAAACAAATCTGGATATCTTGAAGGCGTAAATACTGCCCAAACTTTTGGTCAAGATTCGATTGTAATCAGTGATTTGTTGCTTTCAATTAATCCAAAAAATCCAGTTGACATTGAAATCATCGAAGTCAATGCAGATTTGGGGAAAATCAGCAAATTGAAACCGATTTATTTCGATTACGACATGTACAACATCCGCGAAGATGCCGCTTTGGAATTGGATAAAATCGTTGTAAAAATGAACAAATATCCAACGATGGAAGTGAGTTTAAAATCTTACACTGATTGCCGTGGATCAGCAGACTACAACCAAGGATTGTCTGACAAACGCGCCACCTCATCAGCAGAATACATTCAAGCAAGAATCTCCAATCCGAGCAGAATTACTGGAAAAGGTTATGGTGAATCCAATTCTTTAAACGATTGTAAATGCGAAGAAAACGTCATTTCTGATTGTCCAAAAGAGGAACATCAACAAAATAGAAGAACTGAGTTTATAGTTATCAAAAAATAAATTCAAATTCAAAAATCAGGAAGGGCAAAGTAAATTTTGCCCTTTTTTGTTTGACCTAAAAAGTCAATTGAAAAACGAAATAAAAAATTGATTGAAGTAAAGTGTTTTTTCTTTTGTCATGGATTATCTGCGATGTAGCTTCGCGATGCGGGTAAGTCGTGGATTGCTTTTTTGCCACAGATGGCACGGAAGGCACGGATTTTTTTTAGAATCTAACCCTGTTCCATCTCTTTGGGGATGAAATGTGGGTAAAAAAAACACCACACTCGAGAACTCGTCGCGGTAGGGACGAAATAAAACTTTTGCTTTTACGGAAATCTCAATCATCCAGAGAAAACCCAACTAAAACTTAGAGAAAATTTTTTAATGCACATCATTCAAAAAAGGGCTAACTCTGCTGCTGTCAACAACAGTAACTTAGCTCAAGTCTTCTTTTACAAATTCGAATAACTCATACCACATATCCAAAGCATCTGGAATTGAAAATTCTAGGTCATTTCCTTCCATTGAATCATGAATCGTCCTAGTTTTCCATTGTACTGAAGTAATTCCTTTTTTTTTGAGATCTTCTGGCCATTTATGTAGGTTACCTCCGTCCTTATGTGATGCTGTGTTTCGCATTATACGAAAGAATTGAAACCAACTTTGCTCTTTATAGATTTGAAATTGTCCAGTTGTCTCACAGTATTTTAAAACAATCTCATAACTTTCTCTCAATATTGACCGCATCAGACTTGATTCAAATTCTGAAATTAGTAATGGTCCACCTTTTGGTGTTTTTGTCAAAAGAATATGGCAAATGTAATGCAATGGAATTTCTAGAATTGATGAGTCAGACCTCTTAAATTTTGCAATTTGATTTGCATTTTTCTCCCAAACTGTGTCGGGAATTAATCTTGTTGCTAAATTCCCATAGAGAAAATTATTCCTTACATTTTCTAAAGCTGAAAGTGTTTCTATTTTGGTCATAGTTATCGTTGCTAAAGGTTCCGCACTTGGAGAAGAAGCCGATTTTTAAAATTAATTTTATTTGCGATACAAGATCTTAAGTTTTTATGTTCATCGGTATTCGTTAAATAGATTTCGGCTTTTTTTCTAAGCGTGTGTTAGAAACAGTTTTTATATTTCTGTCCATTCAACGTTCACCTCAAATTCGTCGTTTTCGTTTTTGTCTATTGTTATCTTATTAATAACAAAGTCGTTAGAATGTTTCACTTTGCTGTTTTTCATTTGATTCTCTTGCATCAAGATGAAATTAGGAATTAATGTTTTGATTTGGCGTTCATCATAATCTCCAGTCATAATGATTTTTGATTGTTTTTGTTTGCTCATAATTATAGAAATAAAAGTGCACCTACAACTACTAAAACTATCGCTGTCGGTTTTAATATTTTCATCGCTGTGCTTTTTATTTTAGTTTTTTGCGTTATTACAAATGAGTCTCCCATAACCTGCCCAACTTCATATTTTACTTGATACAGTCCGTTGGTTTCACTTTTTAATTTCTCAGATAATAATGATTGAATGTCTGTTGGAGGGAGATGTTTTTTATAGATTACACTTCCATTTTTTATTTTCACATTTGTTATTCCTTTGCTATAATCGACCGTTATATTCTCAACATTTGCTTCCGTCATTACAGTATAACCTTTATAAGTTATTGTTGGTAGCGTGTGTGAAGAATATTTTAAAAATTGGCAAGAATTGTCGTCACCTGAAACAAGAGTAAATTTATTTTCACTCCTGACATCTTTGCTACCTACGACATTTAGATTGCCATAGTTTGTGCTTTCCTTGCTATAATCAACAAGTTTGAAATACGCTGAATATGTATTATTGAATCTAAAATATTTTTCGTTTTGCTTTTCTATTTGAATAAAGTCAGGAAATGAAGAATTAGATTTTAATTGTTTGGTAAGTGAATAACTTAGGCTATTTACAAATGTCTGATATTTTGCATTGTCAAATTCTTTTAGGTCATATGTTTTAGATTTGATTTCATTCTCTTTCTTTTTTTGTTCATCTTCTTCTCGTATTTTCTTTGCTTCTGCCTCTTGTTGAGCTTTTAGTTTATTAGCTATTTTTGCTTGTAAGTCAGCAGGCAATTTATTTGGTTCTGTTTTCCTCCATTCAATAGTTGCGTGGCCATTATTGGCAAGATAAATTTTAGAATAGTGTTTGTAATCATCTGAAAAATAAAAATCACCATTTTTGTAATCACCGTAATTATTTTCATAAAATTCAGTTAACTTTTCTGTTGAAACATCTTCATATTGCGTCAAAACATATGCAAGTTGTCCGTATTCCATAATATAATGTCTACAGAAGTTTGCAACAGCTCTAAAGTCAATGATAAATTGGTCGGAATAACACTGAATTACATCTGTTATTTGTCCATTATTATATTTTGCGTCCCAAATAACATTGTTTCCCATTGATTTACCATAACTATCATAACCAGTCTTTTGTTGGGTTGACCACTGTATGAATTGTTTTACCACATTCGCTTCTTGTCCTATTTCAATTGACTGTCCAAATAAAGTTGAAATGGAAAGAAAAATTGTAGCTTTGATTAGTATTAGTTTTGTCATAGTGTCTTTTTTAAATTGGTGCTAACTTAATAAACACGATAAAAATAACACTTTTATTTCGCATGTGCAACCCAAGTCGAATCGCTTGGCGAAACTGGCGTTTCGGGTTATTCAGCTTACAAATCGTTGAATGGACTCTTCATTTACTGAATACTTTTGGTGCTGACATCTGTATATTTTTTCTTTTGTTCAAATGCTTTTATGCTCCAAAAGCTCCCGTATAAATCGCAAATCAGTACCACTTCCCATCAAATGCATGAGTTAAATGTGCCTCAACCAATGCAAAGTTATTGGTTTTTAATATTAGCAATAGTATCACTTTTTATTAAAAAACCAACACTAAACTCATGTGTCACGAACAGGTCTATCAAAAAATCCCTACCTTTGCGGCATGATTAATTTAGAGCAACTTGGGGTCTTTCTTCCTCAAGGTTTTTTGTTTAAAGACATAACATTACAAATCAATAAAGGTGATAAAATCGGACTTGCGGGCAAAAATGGCGCAGGAAAATCAACACTTTTGAAGTTGATTGCCGATTGGGAAAAGCCTTCCGAAGGAAAAATTCACAGACCCAAAGATTCAACCATTGGATTTTTGACCCAAGATATTAAAATCGATACCACCAAATCTGTCTTCGATTATTTGAATTTCTCAAATGAATTGTTGAACAGTTTACGCACACGATTAGACCAAATTAACCACGATTTAGTGGCGCGTACAGATTATGAAGCGGATTCTTATTTGGCTTTGTTAGACGAATTAAACGAAGTAAACGACCAATTCAATTTACACGAAGGTTTTCAATGGGAAGAGAAAATTACGGCGACTTTAGAAGGTTTAGGTTTTTTTCCGTCCGACTTTGACAAACCGCTTTCCTCTTTTTCTGGTGGTTGGAAAATGCGTGCTGAATTGGCGAAAATTTTGGTCAATCAACCAGATATTATTTTACTCGATGAGCCAACGAATCACTTGGATATCATTTCCATTTCGTGGTTAGAAAACTACTTACAAAAGTTCGAAGGCGCTGTGATTGTAATTTCTCACGACCGTTTGTTTTTGGACAATGTAACGAAACGAACTTTGGAAATTTCGCAAGGAAGAGTTTGGGATTATCCTTACAATTATTCTCGTTACAAAGAAAAACGCGAAGAAGAATTGGCGCTGATGGTGAATGCCAAAAAGCAACAAGAAAAAGACATCAAGCACACCAAAGAATTGATCGACAAGTTCCGTGCGAAGAAAAACAAAGCTTCCTTTGCGCAATCGTTGATTAAAAAATTGGATAAAACCGAAATCATTGAAATTGAAAGCAATGCGGTTGCCAAAATGAAAATGCAATTTCCACTGAGCATTCAGCCTGGAAAATGGATTTTGGAAATGAAAGATGCTGGAAAAACGTATGGCGACAAACAACTTTTCAGAAACATCAATATAACAGTTGGTCGCGGAGAAAAAATCGCTTTGCTTGGACCGAATGGTGTTGGTAAATCCACTTTGCTGAAATTGGTAATGAAAACCATTGAAGGCGAAGGTGTGATGGAATACGGTCACAATGTGCAGATTACCTATTTCGCGCAAGATCAAGCAGAAAAATTGGATGTCAACAAAACGATTTACGAAACCGTTGACGACATTGCAGAAGGCGAAATTAGAAAAGATTTACGCAGTATTTTGGGAACTTTCTTGTTTTCTGGTGAAGACATCGACAAAAAAGTCGGCGTGCTTTCTGGAGGAGAAAGAACCCGTTTGGCTTTGTGTCAATTGTTGTTGAGTCCTTGTAATTTCTTGATTCTCGATGAGCCAACGAACCACTTGGACATTCAAAGCAAGGAAGTTTTGAAACGCGCATTGATCGATTATGAAGGAACATTTATTGTCGTTTCTCACGACCGTGAATTCTTGGATGGCTTGACAAATCGTATTTGGGACATTCAAGACAAAACCTTGAAAATTCACCATTACGATGTGAAAGAATATTTGGCTATGAAAATGGCTTCGCCTGATGCTGATGCGAAAAACTCTTTGAAAGCTACGGTTAAAGTGGTTGAAAAGGTGGAAGAAAAAGTGGTGAAAGAGCCTGTTTCGTTCGAAGAACAAAAAGAATTGAAACGCAAACGCACGCAATTTCAGAATCAAATCAAGAAATCAGAAGAAATGATTGCTGCTTTGGAAACAAAAATCGCCAATATGGATAAAGTTCTATTGACTTTGGATTATACCGACGAAGCAAATTCATCGAAAGTGTTGGCAGATTATGCCGATGCGAAAAAGCAATTGGACGAAACGATGCTCGTTTGGGAGCAAGCGGTGGAAGATTTAGATAATTTGAAATAATTCAATCAGATGCAATCACACATTGGTCAACTTCATAAAATGTCGGTCACTTTAGCCGATCCGATTCAATACCAATTGGATTTAGATGTTCCCATAGACATGAACGCATTGATTGGCAAAGAAATCAAACTTTCGTGGTACGGCGGAATTCAATGTATTTCTTGCGGAAAACCAACGAAAAAATCGTTTAGCCAAGGATTTTGCTACACTTGCTATTTGAAAGCACCTGAAGCAGCCGATTGCATTTTGAGACCAGAATTGTGTCGCGCGCATTTGGGCGAAGGACGCGATATCGAGTGGGAAGAACGCAACCACAATCAACCACATTTTGTGTATTTCGCTGCATCAGATGTTGTGAAAGTCGGCGTGACGAGATCAACACAAATCCCAACGCGCTGGATCGACCAAGGCGCAAGTTCAGCGATCAAAATTGCAGAAACACCGAATCGATATTATGCCGGAGTGATTGAAGTTGCCTTGAAAGATTATTTCACCGACAAAACCAATTGGCGCAATATGCTCCAAAACAAACAAGATGAAAGTATCGATTTGGTAGAAGAAAAATGGCGCTTGGAAGAAATTTTACCTGCAGATTTAATGGCTTTTTTCACCGAAGACGATGAAATCGAAACTTTGCATTTTCCTGTGGAAACTTATCCAACGTCAGTGAAAAGTGTTGGTTTCGATAAAGAAAATACGATTGAAGGAAAATTAATGGGAATCAAAGGACAATATTTGATTTTTGAAAATGGCGCGGTTTTGAATATTCGCAAGCATACGGGATATATTGTGGAGTTGAGTTTTGAGTGAAAAACTTACTATAAATTTGGTCTCTAATTTTTGAAATACATTATATTTCTCAAAGGGCAAAGGCATTTAAAAACTAATTTTTCGAACAAAGGCTTTTTGTCATGATTTTTTAAAAAAATGCATGCCAAAAAGGGAATTCATGCATTTGTTTGTTCGACGGATTGCATCCGTCGTTACAAACATGTCGCTCCTAGGGAGCTATATTCTCGTTTGATGAGATTTAAAGAGACAAATTCGGAAAAACTGATTTCACAAACGACACCAATCCAACCAATAAAATCAATCCCAAAACGATGAATTTGAATTGTTTGTCAGAAAACAAATTCAACGCTCTCTTGCCAATAATTGTTCCGAGTAAACTAACAATCAACAACATTGGAATCAAATACAAATCGTGTTTATGCACGTAACCGTTTGAAACATACACCACGCTCCTACTGAAATCAATTCCCAAATCGATTACTGCCGAAGTGGCGATAAAAATTTCCTTTTTGAGATTAAAAGCAGCCAATGTCAATCCACGAATGGCGCCACCTGTGCCCAACAATCCAGCGGTGACTCCAGAAAGTGCGCCACCAGTAATCGCGTTAAATTTGGTTGGCTTCAATTCCAAGCTTTTGAAAACCAATAAAATTGAGCTCATCAAAATCAAAAATATCGCCAGTGAAAACTGCAAGATTTTGGTGTCTAAATATTTACTCAAAACAGCGCCCAAAATAACGAATGCCACTGCGGGAATTCCAATTCTGATGATCAATTGCTTATCGAAGCCTTTTCGGAATATGGCGATTTTGGAAAGATTACTGGAAAGATGAAACAAAGCGGTAATTCCCAAGACAGAATCGAAATCCAAGAAAAATCCAGCGATGGGAACAAAAAACAAAGAGGAACCAAAACCACCGACTGTTCCTAAAATTTCAGCCACTAAAGCCAACAACATAAAATAAATCAAGTGTTCCATTGTGAACTATTGGTCTCGCTTTGATTGGCGATCTGAATTGATGTGATAAAGTTAAATTAAAAATCGAAAAACTGCCTTTAAGCGTTTTGGATTGCAAAAAAAATGGTGTGTTTTATTGCGAAATACTGAATAAAATAAGGTGCGTAAGTGTTTCTAACGGATAAGCAACACTTAGTTTTTACCTTGCTTAATTTCCGCCTTCAAATCAAAAATAAATGAATCAATCGCACCTCTCGTAATGTGTGGCATCATCACAATTTTCCACCATTTAGGTTGATGTTCATAAGAATCTGCGACCAAGAAATATTTCTTCGCCACTTTTTCAGGAATTTCCTCCGCGTGAATCGCGATGATATTGATGAATGGATTTCGATAATAATGAATTCCCAATTGATCTAAGTGACAGCAAATATCTGTGGTTTTGTCATTCAACATTTGCATTTTCGCGGCCCAACCTGCTGAACCATGCGTATGCAACACCATCCAAACCGCTACCGCATTGGCACCAGAACGACTGCCGCACAATGTATGATCCGTTCCTGGAACATATTGCGCTTCCGAAGTTTTCACATATTTCATCAATCCTTTTCGTACCAAGAAGATTCCTGTTCCGTATGGTGTTTGCAACATTTTGTGCGCATCAATGGTGATGGAAGAAATGTGTTTATTTTGAAATGTAAACGCGCTTTTATCTTTGATAAATGGATAAATAAATCCACCAAAAGCTCCGTCAACGTGCAATTTAAAATTGATATTTTTAGCTGTAATCAAGCGTGTTACCTCATCGATATCGTCCACAGAACCAAACATGGTCGTTGACATATTCATGATGATGATAAAATACTTGATTCCATTCGATTGCGCTGCATCGATTTGTAAATTCAATGCTTCCAAATCAATCGCTCGATTTTCAGGATTCACTTTGGCAACCAAAGATTCAATATTCAACAAATTGATTCCTTTGGAAAAAGAATAATGACTGTCTTCTGAATAAATCACGCCAATTTCGTTCATTTTGGCGCCAAATTCTTCTACAAAATAATTTCTGTAAATCCACAAAGCTTCGATGTTTGCTTCTGTTCCACCTGAAGCGATGTAGCCATCTTGCGCATCTTCGTCTCCTCTGAAAATCTGTTCTGCACACAATTTGATTAAATCCAATTCCAACGCTTGTGTTCCTTTGAAGATTTTCTCAGCACCAACCAAAGTATGGCAACCAATATGGTTTGGATTGGCAATCAACGTCGATAAAAAAGGTGCATTATCCAAAAAAGGCGCATCGTCGTAAAAAACGTCGGAATCTAAAAAAGTTGCAGGCAAACCTAAAATCGAAGAATTGCGGTAATTCACATTTTTGCTCAATGCTTCAGTGACTGTTTTATTGATTTTATCTGCGGTAAATTTTGGCCAAAACATGTAGAAATAGTATTAGTAAATTAAATTTTGTGACACACTTGCTGAACAATCACGCCAGTTTTAGGACTCACTTTCGCTTCTGGACTGACATAAGGAATTCCCAAATTGAGTCCGCGAAGAATGAGTAAAAGTGCCATAATTCCAACAAAAACTGGAACTGCTTTGCGAATATTTTCTCTGAATTTGATGCTGATAAAATCCCGAATTACGGTCAAAGTCATCATCGCAGGAATGGTTCCTAAACCAAAGCCAACCATAAACAAAGCACCAGAAAAAGCATTTCCTGTGGCAATTGATCCGGCAATTCCCAAATAAACCAATCCACAAGGAAGCAAACCATTTAAAACGCCAATAAAAAACAGCGCTTCTTTGGTGTTTTGTCCGAAAAGTTGACTGATATTGCTTTTGATTTTCCCTAAAAGCATCATCAAAATGCCATTGCTTTTATTGATAAATTTGATTTTTGGAACGAAAAGTAACATTAAAATAAGCGAGCCAAGCGTTAGCGAAAGAAAACTTTGCCATCCAGCCATCACGAACCCTTGACCCAAAAGTCCGAAAAGTGTTCCCATGGCTGCGTAAGTAGTAACTCTTCCCGCATTGTAAATCAAGCTGCCAGTAAAAATTGACAGTTGAGAAGTACGTTTTACTGGAATCGTTAGTGCAATTGGGCCGCACATTCCGACGCAGTGAAAACTACCCAAAAAACCGAGCGTAAGAGCTGCTAGAAAAAACATTTTTACTTGATTTGAATAAATCCTTCGTTGTAATATTGAATGTTTTCAACTTCCCAGTTAACTTGCATTTTATACAACCCTTTTTTTAAACTTTTGATAGAAATACCTTTTGTGTTCAAAGTATCTGCTTGAATTTTAATGTTTTTATCCAAAACAGCATCCGAAGGACGGAAGAAAAATACTTTTCCACTCGTTTGTTGTCCTTTGAATTGATCTGGAAAATCCAATACCAATTCATCGTTTTGCACTTGCCAAGACAATTGTTCGCTCAACGCTTTGGTTCTATCCATTTGGTTGATTCTATCTTGAAATTGCAATTCTTGCTCGTAATAATCTTTTGAAACCAAATCAACTTTTTGGCTCATCGACATGCTGACCATCGTAACTATTAATAGTACAAATCCAGAATACAACAATGTAATTTTAACTCCCCAACTCATAACTTAGTGTTTTAAAGTAATTGGACCAAGAAAAGTTGTTTTCACTGTTTGCAGCTTTTCTTTACCAGAATAAATATTAACTAAAATTGGTGTCTTTCTATCATGTATCGCCTTCTTAGGCAAAATGATGAAGAAAGAACTTTCAGCTTTTGATACTTTTTTGATAACAATATCTTTTCCAATCATTTCGATTTCACCTTTCATGGCTTCTAGTTTCAATTTGACTGAAATATCGTTGTGCGTTTTATTTAATAATTTGATGTTATACAAGTTACTGATGTGCGTAGAATCATGTTCTTGAAACAACATACCTGGCGTTCTTAAAATCGTTACATCGACATCTCGGCGTGTGATTAATAAAGTTGCTAAAATGCCGATCAAAACAATCAAAACAACCGTGTATGCCTTGATACGCGTTGTAAATTTCAACTTTTCACCTTTCGCAATTCCTTCTTCAGAAGCGTAGCGAATCAATCCTTTTGGAGAACCAACGCTTTCCATCATGTGGTCGCAAACATCGATGCAAGCGGTACAATTTGTACATTCCAACTGCGTTCCATTTCTAATGTCGATTGCTACTGGACAAACTTTCACACATTGAAAACAATCGATGCAATCGCCTTTTGGTTTTTCTTTGTTTTTAGAAAATTTTCCTCTCGGTTCGCCTCTCAAATAATCATAAGCAACCAAGATTGAATTTCTATCGGTCATTACACCTTGCAAACGTCCGTAAGGACAAACAATCAAGCAAACTTGTTCTCTGAACCAAGTGTAAACTGCGTAAAAAATACCTGTAAAAAGCAACAACGCGGTGAAACCACCAATGTGCATTTTGACTGGCTCTTGTATGATTTTGAATAATTCGTCCGTTCCGATTACATAAGCTAAAAATGTATTGGCGATCAAAAACGAAATCAAGAAAAATGAAACGTGTTTCGCTGTTTTCTTGATGATTTTTTCTCTATTGTAAGGCGCTTTATTGAGTGCTCTTTGGTGAGTAGCATCTCCCTCAATCCAATATTCAACCCTGCGGAAAACCATTTCCATGAAGATTGTTTGCGGACAAACCCAGCCACAAAAAACCCGGCCAAAAACCACTGTAAACAGTACGACAAAGACAATGGTTACCAACATACCTAGCCCGAAGATAAAGAAATCCTGAGGCCAAAACGTTACGCCAAAAAAGATGAATTTTCTTTCTAAAATATTGAAAAGAAAAAATGGATCTCCATCAACCCTCACAAAAGGCAACCAGAAAAATAGAATCAAGTAAAAGACACTTACAATCGTTCTTTTATTGTACAGTTTTCCTTTTGGCTGCTGCGCATAGACCCAGTTTCTTTTACCCGATTCATTTATTGTACCAATGCTATCTCTAAAAGATTGATCCTCGTCATCGCTGTTAACATTTTCCATTTTGAAATGAATTATTTTTTTGTCTAAATCTTGGTAAATTCTAAAGTTTGTGTGATAATTTTAGACTAAAAACTGTCAATTTTACTTGACAGTTTTCGTGGTATCTGCTGTTTCTGCTTTTGCTCCTTTTTCAAGGTATAATTCACCTTCTTTTGCTTTCGCATTGGCAGGATTTGTTCCTTTCAAAGATTTCACATAACTGGCAACTTCATGGATTTGACGTGCACCCAAATCTTGCTCCCATGATTTCATTCCTTTTTCAGGATAACCATATTTGATAGTTTTGAAAATATCTTTGATATCACCTTGGTGAATCCAGAAATCATCTGTCAAGTTTGGTCCAACTCCTCCCTCGCCATTCGCACCATGACAAGCTACGCAGTTTGTTGTGAAAGTTGCTTTTCCTGCTGCCAAAGAACCACCATCAGTTAATAAAGTTGCATTATTTTCATCAACCAAATTGGCAGCTTTTTTGCGGTAAGCTTCCTCATCGCGTTTTCCTTGCTCGATTTGTTCATTGTATTCTGCCAATTGCAGTTTTCCAGTATGGGTAACGTGAAAATGAAATAAATAAACTACTGCAAAAAGGATTGTAAAGTAGAATCCATAAATCCACCAAGGCGGCAAATTATTGTCTAACTCTTTGATTCCATCATAATCATGGTCCAACATGATTTCAGCTTCTTTTTCAATGGCAACAGAAGCATTCATTTTGTCGATCAAAGAAGGACGAATAATTTTTACTTTTTGCTTAGAAGCTGCGGCCAATTTTTTTCGTTCTGCAACGCCTAATTGTTGCAATGCAACCACATATAATCTCCAGGCTACGAAAAGCTCGAAGCAAATGATGGTTAAAAGTGAAAAGAAAGTCATCGCGTCCATTCCCCAATATCCTACGGATGCAGGTGCAGCTGAAAGCGCTTCAACCGATGTAGCCGCCGCCGCTGCTGGTGCAGGATCTTGTGCGAACATCGTAGAAGAAAATCCGCCAATCGTCAGGATAGCTAAAATTGCCTTCAAAATCGTTGCACCATTCGCACCTTTTGCTTTTTTATCTTGCTCAGATTTATTGCGTATTGCATTTTTTGCAACGTCCGCAAAAATCATAATTACAATCAGTAATAAAATCACCACGCTAATCATTGCAACAAACATTGGATTTGAAAAGATTGTAGTTTCTTTCGTTTTTTCTACTGCTCCTTGAGCAAACACAGTGCTACTAAAGCTTGTAATTAATCCTAGAAACAAAGCGTTTTTAATCTTCATTCCAACTGACTTTTTATTATTTACAGAATTGGTTTCCATAGTATGAATGATTGTAATTATTAATTTCCTTCTTTATCAAGTGGCATATTCTCCAATTCTGCGATATGACTTTTATCTGCTTTGATGACATACCAAATCAACAGGGTGAAGAATGTAAAAAAAATAAAGAGCGAGATCATGGGGAAGATTGCTATTCCTGCAATTGATTCCAAATAGTTGATGAATTTCATGTTCGTTATTTTTTACCTTTAATATCCGTTCCAATTCTTTGCAAATAAGCAATCAAAGCAACAATGTCTTTGTTTGGATAAGTCTCGATTCCGTCTTTTTTCAAATTGGCCGCAATTTTATTCGCTTGTTCCATCAAATCTTTGTTCGCAATCTTATCATATCCTTTTGGATAAGGAACTCCCAAAGTGATCATTGCTCGAATTTTTGCTGGTGTTGAACTGGTGTCGATATCGTCATCTAACAGCCAAGAATAAGAGGGCATGATTGAACCTGGCGACATACTTGAAGGATCTAGCATGTGGTTGTAGTGCCAAGAATCTGGATACTTACCTCCCACTCTATGCAAATCTGGACCTGTTCTTTTTGATCCCCATTGGAATGGGTGATCGTAAACAAATTCACCTGCTTTAGAATATTCACCATAACGAGCAGTTTCTGATCTAAATGGGCGAATCATTTGTGAATGGCAAGTGTAACAACCTTCTTTGACGTAAATATCACGTCCTTGCAACTCAAGTGGTGTATATGGTTTCACACTTGAAATCGTTGGAACATTTGATTGCACCAAGAATGTTGGTACCATCTCTATTGCACCGCCAATCAAAATTACAACCAAACTCAAAACCAACATTTGAATTGGTTTGCGCTCAATCCATCTGTGCCAATGTTCTCCCTTATGTTTTGCGTATTTTTTTGGAAGTGATGCTGCTTCTGCGGCTTCGTTGGCAACAAAAGATCCCATTTTTACTGTTTTCACAATGTTGTAAGCCATCAAGATGAAACCACTTAAGTATAAAACACCACCTAAAGAACGCGCAGCATACATTGGTTTGATTTGAATTACTGTTTCCAAGAAGTTTGGATATCTCAACATTCCTTCTTCTGTGAATTCTTTCCACATCAAACTTTGCATGAATCCAGCCCAATACATTGGAATTGCGTAGAAAAGAATTCCTAAAGTTCCCAACCAAAAGTGCCAGTTTGCCAATTTTTTAGAATACAATTCTGTTTTAAACATTCTTGGGATTAACCAATAGATAATACCGAATGTTAAGAATCCATTCCAACCAAGTGCGCCAACGTGAACGTGTGCTACGATCCAATCCGTAAAGTGTGCTATCGCATTTACATTTTTCAGAGACAACATTGGTCCTTCGAAAGTCGCCATACCATAAGCAGTAATTGCTACGACCAAGAATTTCAATACAACATCTTCACGTACTTTATCCCAAGCACCTCTTAAAGTCAACAAACCGTTGATCATACCTCCCCAAGATGGAGCGATTAACATCACCGAAAAAACAACTCCTAATGATTGAGCCCAATCTGGTAAAGCAGTATACAACAAGTGGTGAGGTCCTGCCCAGATGTACAAGAAAATCAATGCCCAAAAGTGAATAATTGAAAGTCTATAAGAATAAACTGGTCGATTTGCCGCTTTTGGAATAAAGTAATACATCAATCCCAAATAAGGTGTTGTCAAGAAAAATGCAACCGCATTATGACCATACCACCATTGAACCAATGCATCTTGAACACCTGCGTACCAAGAATAACTTTTCAATAAACTTACAGGAAGTTCGAATGAGTTAACGATATGTAAAACAGCAACAGTAACGAAAGTCGCAATGTAAAACCAGATTGCAACATACAAATGTCTTTCTCTTCTTTTGATAATCGTTCCGAACATGTTCCATCCAAAAACAACCCAAATTAAAGTAATTGCAATGTCAATGGGCCATTCCAACTCCGCATATTCTTTTCCTGTTGTGTAGCCAAAAGGCAAGGTTAATACAGCAGCAACAATGATCAATTGCCATCCCCAAAAGTGGATTTTACTCAAGGTATCACTAAACATTCGGGCCTTGCACAAACGTTGCAATGAATAATAAACACCCATAAAAATCCCATTTCCCACAAATGCGAAAATCACTGCATTGGTATGCAATGGTCTCAATCTACCAAAGGTTGTGAAATTAGTTAAGTTCAGCACTGGAAAAACGAGCTGAAGCGCCACCCAAAGTCCGACTGTCATCCCGATCAATCCCCAAATAATGGTGGCATACGTAAATTGCTTTACAATTTTGTTGTCATAGGAAAATTTTTCTACTTCCATAAGTACAGATTATTTATTATTTATTTCATTTTTAGTAACAATCTCGTTTTCAAAGAGAATACGGACCGAAGGTGTATAATCATCATCGTATTGGCCTTTTCTCATTGCCCATAAAAAAGCAACCAAAAAGCCTGAAGCGACGAATAAACTAATTCCGATTAAGACGAATAATGCACTCATTTTTCTTGTTTTACACGACAAAGCTATCTCTGATTGGTTGGATGTCGCATGAGTGCTATCAGGAACGAAACTGACTTTTGTCAGTTTTTGATTTCAGCATTTTAAAACCACCTGATAAACAAACCTTTAACATTTGTTCACAAAAATTTAATTGTCATTTTTTTGTCATTGATTTATTTTTTAAATCTTTTTATGGCACAAATCAATCCTCCAAGTCTAAATCTTGACCAGTAAATTCTTAGCAACAGCGATGAATCAAATTGTTTAAGATGATTTATAAACTGCGGACTTAAATTTCTCGTTCTAGACTTCCGGCCTTGGAAGAAAGGGTTTTAAAAGTGTACTGAAAATGTAGACTTTTGGTGGACTTCCGAAGGATGCTGCGAAGCGAACCTACGCAGTGTCAACGGAGTAGATCACCGACAAAATCACGTTTTCAGAAGCTTTTAAAATAAAGCGCTTGATGCAAGAATTATATTTCGTGCGAAAATCTGCGCTTTAACTTGATGACTCAGCCTTGA
>JBBALI010000051.1:0-19733 GCA_040403095.1 Crocinitomicaceae bacterium | reverse complement strand
ACACCAATATCTGCGCTTTTAACACGCATGTCGGCTTTGAACTTTTCAATCCAAGACGGCTGAAAATCTTTGGTCCGTTTGCTTTCATAGTAGATTTTTCCGCAATTTTGAACCGAACGTGTATTTACGATTTGGATACAATCACCTCCTCTTGCGCCTTTTTTGATTTCTTCAATGGTATCGAGCGGAAATTGTGCTGCAATCCATTCTTCAATGGCCAATTCTTGCACTTCGCCTTGCATTTGCATTGATCCTTGCTCCTGCTTGCGTTTCATTTCCTCGGTCAAACGTTTTTGATCTTCCAATTGCTTTTGCAATTCTTTGAATTTCAATTCGTTTTTCTCTTCTTCTGCCTTGCGGATTTTGTCTTTTTCGAGAATTAATTGCTCTGTCATGCGTTGTTGCGCTTCCAAATCCGCTTGACCTTTGAGTTCATCTTTTTCACGTTTCAATTTCTCGATTTCAATTTTCGTCAAATTGAGTTCTTTGAGTTGTTCCGATTTTTCATTCAATTCTTTGTTCAAAGCCTCAAACTGATCTTGTTGTTCCTCAATGAGTTTGAATTTTAATCGCTCTTCAATTAATTTCCTTTCTTCTTTGATTTTTTTCTCAAATCGTTCCTGAAAAAGTTCGTTTTCCTGCTTTTTCTTTTCTTCAAAAGCTTCTTTTTCGCGGTTCAATTTGTCAAATTCAGTCGAAAATTTCTGCTTTTCAGCAATCAATTCCTGGTTGTATTTCTGTTTGATTTCCTCCTCTAATTGATGCGCAAGAATGTCTTGAACGTCAATGGAAGTCCCACAATTTGGACATTTGATTTGAGAATTATTTTGCATGAATTGAATTTTATTGATTTACAAACGAGCGTCTTTACAAAGATAATTTTTTAGCTGAAATAAGAGATTCATAAATGATTTACATAATAAAAAAACAAAAAATCTTTACTTGAAACAATAATGTGCAAAGAAAATCGCAAAATCTTTACACGAAAACAGAACGTGTAAAGAAAATTGAAATATCTTTACATGAAAATAAAACGTGTAAAGAAAATTAAAAAATCTTTACACGAAAATAAAACATTAAAAGAAAATTGAAATATATTTATTTAAAATAAACATTCGAATATGCAATGGCAACCAACAAATCTTCCGTATAAAATAAATTTAGATACAATTCCAATATTGAAAAAATTAGCGATTGCTCATCGCTCATTGGCTGAATTAAAGGGAATCGCACAAAGTATTCCTAAACAAGAAGTTTTAATCAACACTTTAACACTCCAAGAAGCAAAAGATAGTTCTGAAGTTGAAAATATTGTAACGACACACGATGAATTATATAAAAGCGCATTGAATTCAAGTCAGTACATTTCACCTGAAAATAAAGAGGTTCAAAATTATATTGCAGCATTAAAAAGAGGCTTTGAAATTGTAAAAACAAAACAAGTTTTGACAGTAAATGGAATCTTAGAAATTCAAGAAGTGTTAGAAAAAAACAATGCTGGATTAAGAAAAATTCCCGGAACGAATCTCAAAAATCAAAAAACAGGGGAAATTATTTTTGAGCCACCTCAAAATGCAGAAATAATCAAAGAATTGATGGCAAATTTGGAAAAATACATCAATGATCCAGAAATGAGCGAATACGATCCTTTAATCAAAATGGCAATTATTCATTTTCAATTTGAAAGTATACATCCTTTTTATGATGGCAATGGAAGAACAGGAAGAATCATTAATATTATATATCTCGTTTTAAGTGATTTATTGGATATTCCTATTTTATATTTAAGTCGATTTATTATCCAAAACAAAGGGGATTATTATCGATTATTACAATCTGTAAGAACAGAAAACACTTGGGAAGAATGGATTTTATTTATGCTAGATGCTGTAAATGAAACTGCTAAACAAACAATAGAATTGATTAAAGAAATCAAAATTGTTATGATGAAATTGAAAAATGAATTGCGTGAAAACTATAAATTTTATAGTCAAGAACTTTTAAATCATTTATTCAAACAACCGTATACAAAAATTGAATTTTTAATGGATGAACTGAAAATAAGCAGGGTTACAGCAGGTTCATATTTAAATATTCTTGCAGAAAGCAATTTGCTAACCAAGCAAAAACTTGGAAAGTCTAATTATTACATCAATTGGCAATTGATGGAAATATTAGTAAGATTTAATTAAAGAATGAAACTCAAAGCCAACGCGCTTTTTTCTTCTTTTTACCTTTTTTGCTCGGCGGAACTTGCAGGATTTCAGGTTTCCTAATCTCTGTGCTGTAATGAAGTCGCGTATCAGATTTAGTAATTTCGCCTTTTTCATTCACCCAAATGATATTTTCCTCATTTACAAATTGAATTTCTTTTTCCCTTTGGTCCGGAATCGTGAATCGGTCATAAATTGGCTCAATCAGAATTTTCCCATTGAAATCCATCAAACCCACTTTTTTCTCATCGTGCACCCATTTGTGATTTGCATCAAATCTGTAATTGAAACTTTTGTAGAATGGAATCAATCCAAATTCTGGTTTTTCAAAACCTCCAAATAATGTATCAGCAATCATTTTTCCTGAATAATTATACAAACCCCAATTTCCTTGATGATGTCCCACTTGAATCAATTTATCATTGCCTGATAAATCGTACAAATATTTATATTTCAAAGGAATAAGAATGTTACCTAAAGTATCAATTAAACCACCTCCTGTTGTTTCTGAGATTCGGAAAGTATTGTTTTTAAAATCACTGATGTACAAAAAGCGACAAGGAATCACATATTGTCCATCCCAATTCTTAACGCCATAACAAACACGATTGACATTTAAACTACAAGGTTCCTTTACGATTTCAAATCCCTTTGCGTAATTGTCCACTGCCTCCATCACATTCTTTTTGTAATCAAAATTGTAAAAATAGCGTTCAACTTTCGTTCTTTTGGTCAATTGCATAAATGCAAAAAATCCATCGCTTCTTTTTTGCGCTATACCAGAAGAATAAGGACTAATC
Source organism: Crocinitomicaceae bacterium (assembly GCA_040403095.1). GTDB lineage: Bacteria > Bacteroidota > Bacteroidia > Flavobacteriales_D > Crocinitomicaceae > JAQVCM01. Next base: position 16,720 of record JBBALI010000051.1, on the reverse strand, counting down.
TCAGCGCAATAATCAAATTCAAAAGGATAAATCAACTCATTTTGAATGTTGATGATTCCGTATTTACCGTTTCTTTTGGCACCAATGTAATAATTGTCTTTATCACTGACCACAAATTTGATTTCATCGTACACCAAGGGAACTGTGAATTGCCCGCGAATATTGATAATTCCATGTTTTTGATTTTGCACCACATGTGTAAAACCATCAGAAAGTGGAATCGACACATCAAATGTTTGCGTATTGATGTACTTGCCATTTAAATCAATCATTTTGGATTTTCCATCAATTTCAACAGTTGCAACGCCATCCTGAAAACAAGTAACTCGATCTGCAATCAGTGGAAAAATCACATTGTAAGATTCATCAATAAATCCCCATTTCTTGTTGTTTGTAACCGCAATTCGATGTTCTTTGATACATTGCAAATTCTCATAAGCAGCAGAATAATATTGTGGATTTGCCAAATCAATAAAAATGTGTTTATTATCTCTCTTGATTTTATACAAATGTTTATCGTATTTGTATACATCTTCCACTTGGTAGCCCAACGCGTCTTTTCCCCGATCATCGATGACAGTAATCTTACCTTTGTTATCATAAACCTTCAAATAATTGGAGTCTAAAATTTGAATATTGGTATAGATTTCATCATTTTTAGTTTCTCCATTTGGATACAACAATTGCCATTGAGAAGATTTTTTTAGTTCTGATGCATCTAAGATTTTCGCATCAAATCCAGCCAATAAAGTGTTTTCATTTACCCGCCACAGATCGTAATAAACTCTTTTAGAAACGATTTCACCACGATTGTTCATGATTGACCGCTGATACCCCAATTCTCGGTCGTATTTGGTGACGCAAAAAAGTTGTTCTGACAAAACCAAATACATTTCCATCGAAGATTTTAAAATTTCTCGACCATTTATGTCCAACACATGCCAAACTTTGCTTTCGTCACAATATTGAAAAAAATCATCACGCTCAATGATATTTGGAGAAGGCGAAAAAGGTTTAAGATATCTTGTCAAACTCCAATCCAAAAATCCCCACAATCCATTCTTTTGAAATTCGTAGTTCATGTATTTGTACTTTGAATTGCGAATTACATCATATTCAATTGGTAAGATATATGTTCCGTCTCTGCGAATTAATCCATATTTACTGCCTTTTTTGAGCAAAATTTGATCTTTATAGGTACTTATATATTCAATTGAATCATAATCTTGAAGCAGCAATTGAAAATCAAAACTATACAATTGAAATTGATTGTTTTTCTGCGTAATAAAAACAGAATCAATCCATTGAATTCGGTCAAATTCCACTGGAAAAACAAATTTACCTAAACTGTCCATCAAGCCAACTTTTCCTTTTCCTCCTTTGGTGTTTTTGACTTCATAGACAGGATATAAAATGTTAAAACCAGAATTATCGGCTCCTACCGTTTGAGAAGAATTTTCCGTTTTAAGTTTGTGAATTTGAGGTTTAATTTGAACTGTTTTGTTTGATTGTTTTTTTTGAAAATAGGTTTTCAATGATCCATCAAAATCATTGTAAATTTCTTGAACATCGTCTTTTTCATTCAATATGACGTATTTGGAAATAAGGATATTTCTGGCCAGGTTTATTTCAGTTTCGTTGAATCCTTTTAAATGATAATTGTCTTTATTTGACTTTAATTCAACCAACCTTTTTCCTTGATAATAAGGGTGGTATATCGTGTCGTATTTCTCTGTCTGCGCAATTGATTTATAGCAAATAAAAAAAACAAGAACCAATAAAAAGTATTTCATAATTTGCCTTACAACTTCATTTAAAAATAGTTCAACTTAATTTTCGCAAATTTCTTTTAAACGTTTCAAAGCTGGAGGAAACTTTTCCTCCATGTAGGATTTAAAATTAGCAATTGTATCAACTTCAACTTTCAACATCGTACCAGTTGGAATTTCACTCAAGCGATAATTCTCATAACTTCCTGTCCAAGTTTCTGTTTCTTCATCCAAAGGCAATTCTTCCAAATCTTTGACCATTCCAATGTGTTTGAACATCATCAATTTATTATCGATTCGAAAAGCAACATCACTATACATTCCTTCTCCAGATGGAGATAAAAAATGAACTCTATTTCCCTGATTTAAATCTCCTTTAAGATAACTTCCTTCGCAAAAAGGAGATGTCCAAACGGTATAATTTTCATCTTTCCACAATTTATCCCAAACGATTTCAGGTGAAGCATAAATTTCTAGTTCAAAAATCAATTTTTCAATGCCATAAAGAAAATTGCGCAACATTGTTTTCAAAAAAGCGTTCCATCCCATTTCAAAATTTGAAACAGAAAAATCAGGACCTGCATCTGCAAAATTTTCAGCACCGCTGTGGGTTAAAGTAACCTTTGTTTTATCACCGATAGATTCTAACTCCCATTTTAAGATAGAACTTCCTGCTGAATCATTAGGATGTGTCCATGTATGTTCTAATATTTTTTCTGGAACAATTTGCAAAAAAGTACAAGAATGAAAAAATCTGGTTCCTTCTTCACTTTCATAAAATGAAAATGTTTTCCCAACTTCCAATTCAAAATTTTTAACTGGAAAATACCATTTTTTGAGCTTGTTGGTATCAGTAAGCGCAGCCCAAACTTCTGAAATTGATTTATTGAATAAATGCGTTAAAACAATCATTGTGATAATTTTAGAGATTAAGATTGGTTTATTTTTAAATTGTAAATGAATTGAATACTTTTAATTGTTTTCAACATAATTTTTGAAGTTATCCAAGATGGATTGCCAACCAAATCTTTGCAACTCTAAAGTGTTTTCTGTTTCAGCATCGAAGGTTTCTATAATTTTAACTTTTCCATTTTCTGCAGTAAAATCAATAACAACTTTTCGATTGTCTTCTAATGTGTAAGCCAAATGTTTATTTGTTTCAACGGCTGTATAAACCCAATTAAAATCAAAGCCCATGCTTCCATCTTTTGCTTCCATCCTGCACGAACTTATTCCTCCAACTTTCAATTCATTGCTCGCGTGCGGAGTATGCCAGTCATCTGAAGCCGCATTCCATTTCACAATATGTTCTGGTGAATTCCACATTTCCCATACTTTTTCAATTGAGGCATTGATTTCTGCGTTAATAGTTATTTTTTCAAAATTTGATTCCATATTTTTTTAGATTTTTAGATTATTGGATTGACTGCGTCGGTGCTTCGCGCTCACTTCGTAGCTGACTTTGTCGGTGTTCGACTATTTGATTTTTTTTAAATTTTACAATTTCCTTGATTAACTCAAAAGGAATCTCTTGGTTCAGTGGAAATTGTACTGAACCTTTTCCTTGTTTATAACCAGAAAGTTCCTTTTCGAATGCTTTTTGACCATCGGGTGTAGAATACAAACCAATGTGATTTTTAAAAGCTGCAAAATAAATTAATGGTTTTTTATTCAATCTGTAGGCTGGCATTCCATAACTGATACTTTCAACTGCTTCTGGAACAACAGTTAAAACAATATTTCTAATTTTTTTTAATAAATCTTGAACATCATTATTGGATTGTGAGATGTATTCCTCAAATGTATTGACTGTGTTCATTTTTTGAATTAAGAATAATGATTAAAATTTTAAATGTAATTAAAATTAATTTACAAAAACAAAAAAAAGCTACCTAATTTTAGATAGCTTTTGGTTCTTAATTCAAATTGAACAAAACTTTTTTGTTCTTAATCTTTTTTGAAACAACAGATTTGCTGTAATTTAAAATCGCAAAAATCGTTAATTCAGATGGACTCATTTTCAACTCCGCAGCCCTTGGAGCAGTTTTTTCTTGGTAATTTTTTAACATAGGCAAAGAACTTTTAACAACGTTTTATTTGATAACGCAGTTTCAACTTACTTAGTATAATCTCATTTAAAAAAAACATAAATTAGATGAAATCATAAAATCATTCATTTTTAATCCTAATTAATTATCTTAGTGAAAATTTTAAACCAGATGTTTAGAAAATTAAGTATTGTGTTAGTTCTTCTCGTAAGTCACTTATCTTTGGGCTATTCTCAATGCACTGTAGGACAAAAAGAGGTTATCATTGAAATTTTTCCAGATAATTTTCCAGATGAAATAAGTTGGAATTTAAAAGAAAATGGAATTCAAATAGCTGCAGGAAATTATTTGTCTGACACCGTTTGCATTGATGAAAACAGCTGTTTGCAATTTACTATTTTGGACAGTTATGGCGATGGAATTTGCTGTGGACAAGGAGATGGATCTTATAATCTTTATATCAACGGTTTAAACGTTCATTCCGGCGGAAATTACACTACATCAGAATCTTACGCCGAATCTTGCGCACCTGGTCTTATTTGTGAAACTGCCATTCCAATCACTGAAGGAATTTATGCAGCGCCAAGTTTCAATTATTTTTATTCTTTTACACCTGACACAACCGGAAATTACTACTTAACGACTTGCAATCAATCTTCTTGCGACACTAAACTTTGGATTTATCAAAATTGCGGACCTCAAGTCTTGAATGGCGATGGAAATGGTGCATTATTCTATGATGATGACGGTGCAAATTGTGGTTATGCTGCTGGAATCACTGCCTATTTGATTGCGGGAACAACTTATTTAATGAAAGTTGGTTTATACGACAATCAAAGTTGTCCTGGCACAATAGGATTTGAATTATCATTTTTAGGCGAAGTTGTTGGTTGTACAGATCCGAATGCTTGCAATTACAACCCTTTGGCGACAATTTCAGATGGAATTTGTTATGGAAATGAGACAATTGATTGTAACGGAGATTGCAATGGCGGTGCAGTTATTGGAGATATGAACGGGAATCAAATAGTTGAACTAACTGATGTTGAAGCTTACATAATTGGTATTATAGACCAAAATATTGGCGGATCTGATTGCAAAGATTTAAGTAATGATTCATTTATATCAGTTTGGGATGCGGCACTTTCAGCAAATTGTGCGTTGAATACTGGAAATTGTAATTTTCCAAATGAAAATACAAACTTCAATGAAACGGTAGAAATTGGTTTCATGACCATCAATTCACTTGAACAATCCATCGATATCTATATTAAAAATCCACAGACTTCAATCAGTGGCTATGAATTAAATGTTTCAGGAATTACAATTGCAAATGTTGAAAGTTTGATTGATCCAACGCAATTTCCCAACAATCCGAGATTTAATATTGATGGCAATAAAATCATTGGTCTTTCAATTAATGACAGTTTAATTGCAACCTCGAATCAAAATACTCCCTTCTTGAGAGTTTATTTTGATAGCATTATAAATCCTAATATTTGTGTTGAAAGTGTAATTCATTGTTTAGATCAAAATTTTAGACCTGTGAAAGTCAATTTGATTGATGCTTGTGTTCAATTTGCAGATTTGCCAGAAAATAAAACTTCAAATTTTGGTATTTTTCCAAATCCAGCAAATGAATTGGTAGAGTTAACATTTCAAAATTCAATCACAGAAAGTCTATTCATAGTCATGTATGATGCTTTGGGAAGAATTGTTTTTCAAAATAAAATTACTGATTTCAGTAAACCATTTCAAATTAATACGAGTCTATATGTAAATGGATTGTACCAAATATCTATTCAGAGAGAAAATGAAACTATTTCAAAACGAATGCTGATCATACATGAATAAATCTATGCAAAAGATTTGATTTTTAAATTTTTACATTATATTAGTAATCTAAAAAGAATGCTTATGAAATATTATTACTTGTTATTTTTAAGTTTATTTGGCTTAAACTTTCATATTCAGGCACAATGTATTGCTGGTCAAAAGCAAGTAATCATTGAAATTAATCCAGACAATTATCCTCAAGAAATCACTTGGGTTTTGAGAGAAAATGGAATTCAAGTTGGAAATGGAACATTTATGAGTGACACAATTTGTGTTGCCGAAACAGCTTGTATTCAATTTTCAATTTACGACAGTGCAAATGATGGAATTTGTTGTGGATTTGGTGCTGGTTCATACAATTTATATGTTGATGGTACCTTGGTTCATTCAGGTGGAAATTATGGTTCTGGAGAAAATTTTTCTACGAATTGTAATCAAGGAACAACCTGCAACGATCCGCTTACAGCAAATTTAGGGACAATCACCGCTCCTGCTCCAAATACTTTCTATACGTTTACACCTGCAGAAACTGGAATTTACGACATTACAACTTGTGGACTAAGCACATGTGACACAAAACTTTGGGTTTATCCTAGTTGTAATAATTATGTTTATAATACAGACAACACAGGAACTATTTTCTACGATGACGATGGCGCTGGTTGTGGAACTCAAGCTGGAATTGATGCCTATTTAGAAGCAGGTGTTACCTACATAATTCGCATTGGTCTTTATCAAAATGCTTCTTGCGTCAATCCTATCAATTTCAGTATCACATTCAACGGAGCTGTTACTGGTTGTACAGATCCAACTTCATGCAATTATAACCCATTAGCGACCGTTTCTGACGGAAATTGCTTCTATTATCCAGACCCAAATTGTCCTGGAGGACCAGATTTAACCATTGTTGAATCTGCGATTGTCAATTCACTTGAAATCCGTCAGGAAGCAGCAACTGCTTGTATGGTTGATGAGGGTTGCATGAATGGTTTCGGTGATAGAACTGTTTTAGCATTTGATACACATATCAAAAATATTGGGGATTTAGATTATTTTGTTGGAAATCCTACTGATTATCCAGATCAATTTACATTTCAAAATTGTCACGGTCACGCGCATTATGAAGGATATGCTGACTACATTTTACACAAACCAACTGGAGAATCTATTCCGATTGGCCATAAAAATGGATTTTGTGTAATGGATTTAGAATGTTCAGATGGTGGAACAGCACAATATGGTTGCAGTAACATGGGTATTTCTAAACAATGTGGAGACATTTATGCAAAATATTTAGATTGTCAATGGATTGACATTACAGATGTTGACACAGGCGAATATATTTTGGCAGTGAAAGTAAATTGGGACCATTCGCCAGATGCATTAGGACATTATGAAAGCAATTATGACAACAATTGGGCACAAGTTTGTATCAGAATCACGGAAGATATAAATGGCGTAAAAGGTTATACTTTACTTCCAAATTGTCAGCCTTATGTGGATTGCGCTGGAACTCCTTTCGGAAATGCAATAATTGATTGTGAAGGAAATTGTGCTGGAACATCAGTAAAGGGTGATTTAGATGCCAATCAATTGGTTCAAACGCAAGATGCCAATTTGTATGTAACTGGTATTTTGAATGAAACTTTGACAACTTCACTTTGTAAAGACATTAGCAACGATGGAATTATCAGTGTTTGGGATGCAGGCTTAGCTGTAAATTGCGCAGTAAATTCAGGCGGAGTAAACAATTGTGTTTTTCCAAATAGCGTTGTAAATGCTGCACAAATTGTTGAAATCGGTTATACTTCAATAAATACTGCCGAGGGATACATTGATGTGTACATGAAAAATGCGGACAATAAAGTGAGCGCATACGAACTCACAGTTTCAGGAATTACTATTTCTGATGCTGAAAATTTGATTAGTGTTGCAAATTATCCATCAACTCCTCAATTTTTGGCTGGTGGAAATAAAGTAATCACGATGTCATTTGTAGATAGCTTGATCCCAAAAAATTTCCAAATTGCGCCTTTGTTGCGAATTTATTACAGTGAAATCACAAGTCCTGATATTTGCGTTCAGAGCGTTGTACATTTGTTAAATGACGAATACCAACCAACAACAGTCAATTTGATTGAAGCTTGTGTGAGCGTTGCAGGAATTGAAGAAAGAGGAATGCCTACATTCAATTTGTATCCAAATCCATCCAACCAAAATTTGACAGTTGAATTGTCAGTAAAATTGGATGAAAAAGTAACGGTTTCCATTACAGATGCCATGGGAAGAACAGTCATTTCGAAAAACATGAATCCTTTAGAAACAGAATTGACTGTCAATACTGAAAAGTTAGCCGATGGTTTTTACAATGTTGTATTAACCACAGGAAATGTGTTAAGTGCAAAACCATTTTTGGTGAAACATTGATTAAATAAGATTGATTTTTGAAAACCACTTAAATTTATTTTTAGGTGGTTTTTTCTTTTAACGACTTTCCGTTTCGTTTTCTGATTTATTACTCGTTTATTTGTACTCGAAAATGCATTTTGTAATTTGTGATATTGAAACAACTGGTGGGAGTCCAAAATCGAGTAAAATCACAGAAATTGCTATGTACAAACACGATGGAATTAATTTCATTGATGAGTTTGTAACATTGATCAATCCAGACATGCCAATTCCAGAATTTATCGTACGATTGACAGGAATCAGCGACAAAATGGTGGAAAATTCGCCCCGTTTTTACGAAATAGCCAAAAAAATAATCGAATTTTCAGAAAATTGCGTTTTTGTAGCGCACAATGTAGGTTTTGATTACGGGATTGTAAGACACGAATTCAAAACATTGGGCTATGACTACAGACGTCCGCATTTATGTACTGTGCGGGCTTCTCGCTATATTTTACCAGGACATGATTCTTACAGTTTGGGAAAATTGACGCGCTCTTTGGGAATTGAATTGAAAGGAAGACATCGGGCTGGAGGAGATGCGCACGCTACTGCCCTACTTTTTGAAATGCTTTTTGCGAAAAGTGAAAAAAATCTGATGACTTTCATGCAAGATGATTTGAATCCAAAATCATTGCATCCCAATTTGGATTTAGAAGCCTTGGAAGAAATACCTAATAAAACAGGAATCTACAAATTCTTTGACGATGCCAATCGCTTGATTTATATCGGAAAAAGTAAACACATTCGCAAAAGAATTGACCAACATTTAAAAAATACAAAAACGAAAAAAGGCATCGAAATGATGACCGAAATTTGTCGGATTGAATTTGAATTGACTGGTTCAGAATTGATAGCACTTTTGTATGAATCTAATTTAATCAAGAAACATAAACCAATATATAACAGAACCTTACGTAAGAACTTATTTCCTTATGGACTGTTTTATTTCGAAGATTCCAATGGATATTTGCATTTCTACATCGACAAAATGGATAAAAAATTAGAAACTGCATTGACCACGTTCACTTCCAAAGCAGATGGCGTAAGTTATCTAACTTATCAATGCGAAAAATTGAATTTGTGTCAAAAACTTTGCGGTTTATATAAATCTGAAAATGCATGTTTTGGATATCAAATTAAAAATTGTCAAGGCGCTTGTATTCAAGAAGAAAAACCGGATACCTATAATTTAAGAGTGCAATCGCTGATCAACCAACTTTCATTTGATGATTCTAATTTTTACATTGTTGAAAATGGACGCGAACGAAATGAAAAATGCATCATTTTGATTGAAAATGGAAGTTATCGTGGTTACGGTTTTGTTCCATTTTACGTAATGAAACACAACAATAAAACGTGGATAAATCACATCGATTTCATGCAAGAAGATAGAGATGCAAGGACAATTTTAAACTATTTTCTTAGAAAAAATCCAGAAATTAATATTGTACATTACTGATTTTTAAGAATTATTGGTAATTTTATCTATATTCACACAAACAAATTCAATTACAAATGATGAAGAACGTTTTCAATCAAAATGATGTTGCTGAAATAATTGAAAGGATTAACAGCTTAACACCAGAATCTCCAGCGCAATGGGGAAAGATGTCAGTTTCTCAAATGTTGGCGCATTGCAATATTTCGTACGAATATGTTTTTGAACCAGATAAACACAAAAAAGCAGGTGCTTTTGTAAAATTCATATTGAAATTGTTTGTGAAAAAGAAGGTTGTAAACGAAGTAATTTATAAACCAAACAGTCCTACTGCGCCCGATTTCATTATCAAAGATGAAAAGAACTTTGAAGATGAAAAAATACGTTTAATCGCTTTTGTTAACCGTACAATGGAAACTGGTGCTGAATATTTTGACAATTATGAATCTCATTCTTTTGGGAAATTGAACAAAAATGAATGGAATAATATGTTTTACAAGCATTTAGATCATCATTTACGCCAGTTCGGTGTTTGAAATTGTATTCATGAAATCATCTAAAGTAATTGCATTCATTTTTCTTGTAGGAATTATCCAATTCACTGCTTGCAAGAAAAAAGAAAATCTAGCTGAAATTCCTGTTGAGAACACAGATCCTCTTTCTAAAATTGAAAATACCTATGGCTTTAATTTATTGGGAAAAATAAAAGGAATCTGGAATGGACCAGTCACTTCAACCACAGCTTTAGGAAGTTTTCCGGAATGGATTGTAGATTTTAGACCAATTTCATCCAATCAAATTTCTTCTAAAAATGAATTGAATATTTCAAATGACATTCACATGTCTTTTTTTATAGTAAAATACAAAAATCAATACAAGCTGGCTTTCAGAAACGGTGGAAGTTTTGGAGGTCAAACTCGTGTTTCATATTTAATTGTAGATAGCATTTCGGAAAACGCTCAATGCGATTATTATAGATTTTCTGAAATGGTCATCGGTAAAAAAAGAGCATTCACCGAAGTGATTTTTAAAGAAGATAGTTTGATTTTAAAGGCATTTACAAATCAATACAACACGCTTGAAACCGCTGTTCCTCACATGACCTGGAAGGCAAAATTGCAAGATTTAACTTCCGGTCAAGCTGCTGTTGATTTGTTTAATTTTCCTCAAAAAACGTTGACAAGGGATTTTAGTTCCACGTTTTCAACGCTTTCAGAAAGTGTTTTTTATTCTATCACTGGTGGAGATCCATATTCAGAAGGACAACAGCCTTATTTGGGGAAAGCGATTGTTAACTATACGTTTGCATCTAATTATACTTATGTTTTAAACAAAAAAGTCTTTTTAATTATAACAACCAAACCTTTATATTCATTACTTAATATCAATTTAGGAAATTTAAAATACAGATCAAGGTATGTTACGATTGCACCTAATTATGTGCAATATACCTTTAAAAACATGCATCCTGGAACCTATTATCTCAATTTATTGTATGACCAAGACAATAGCAATTCAATAACTTCTAATGACTTAATTAATTTATATCAAGCTCCCTTTACCGTTAGTCCAGAAAACGCAGTCAATGTTACAGCCGAATTAAACTGCGCTATTCCATAGACTTCAAAAAAGAATTTATTTTAAATGATTTAAAATAATCTCTTCTCCCAATTGATCGTAATCAATCCCATCAAAATTTCCGGAGCTCATCATCAATAAGACTTGATTATTCCAAGATTGAGCTTTGATAAAGTCCAAAACTTCTGAAGTTTCTGTCATCACTTTTACATTTCCACCAAATGCAGTTTGCACTTGTTCTTTGCTGATTGGCTCTAATTTTTTATGCTTCACAACTTCTGGACTGAAATAGACTATCGCTTCATCTGCCTGATTCATCGCACCTTCATACTGCGGCAAAAATTCCTTTTTCAAAGATGAAAATGTATGTAATTCCATGCAAGCAACTACTTTTCGTTGTTGATATTGCTCCTTTACTGCTTTGGTTGTTGCTTTCAATTTTGATGGAGAATGCGCGAAATCTTTGAATAAAACAAATTCTGGCGATTCAACTACTTTTTGCAATCTTTTTCCTGCACCAGTGAAACTTTCCATGGATTTTAAAAAATCAACAGATTCAATTCCCATCGATTTTGCCAAATGCATCGCACCAATCAAATTTTGCAAATTATGCCCGCCAAAAATCTTCAATGGATAATGATTTCCTTCAAACTCTAACAAGGTTCCAGTTTCAGTAACTTGATATTTGGGCGTTTCGTAAGCAACTGAATTGATTCTCTCAGCATATTTCTCACCTAATTTCTTCACCTCAAAATCTTCTTGATTGTAAATCAAAGTACCATTTGGCGTGATTTGCTGACAAAAAACATCAAATTGATCCACGTAATTTTCAAACGTTGGAAAAACGTTGATGTGATCCCAAGCAATACCGCTCAAAAGCGCCACATCAGGTTTGTATAAATGAAATTTTGGTCTTCTGTCAATAGGCGAACTCAAATATTCATCGCCTTCTAAAATCATAAAAGGTGCATCGTCAGTCAATTTCACCATGCAATCGTATCCTTCTAATTGTGCTCCAACCATGTAGTCCGCTTGAACACCTAATTTGGAAACAGCGTGCAAAAGCATCGATGTAATCGTCGTTTTACCGTGACTTCCACCAATCACAATGCGTTTTTTATCTTTGCTTTGCTCGTATAAATATTCAGGATACGAATAAACTTGAATTCCTAATTCTTTCGCTTTCAGCAATTCGGGATTGTCTTCTCTGGCATGCATTCCCAAAATGATGGCATCCAAATTAGCTGTAATTTTCTCTGGAAACCAACCAATTGCTTCAGGTAAAACTCCTTGCTTTTCAAGTCTTGTGCGAGAAGGTTCAAAAATTTCATCATCAGAACCGGTAACATTTGCGCCTTTTCTGCTCAATGCGATAGCTAAATTGTGCATGGCACTTCCTCCGATGGCAATAAAATGAACGTTCATAAATTTGAAATTTTGAATAAAATAAAATTCAAAAGTAAATGAAATCAGACTGACAAATCGTACCAAAATCACGAACTTTCTCACATTCTATTGTTAGTCTAAATCGATTTGAGCAATATTTCGAGATTTAAAAACTGAAAAGCCAAAAAATAACCGTTTGAAGCAAAATCGAACCATCTAGCAAATAAAATTGCAAATATTTGTTTTCCAAAGACTCACACAATTGAATAAAGCACAAAGTGATTCCTCCAAACAACAAAAAAGGCAATTGAAAAAAGGAATTGTGGGAAAAGAAAAAACCAATTGAAATCGCAATAATTAACACTATTTTAGAAAATAAAAACGCCTGTTTCACACCTATTTTAGATGGAATAGTGATAATGTTATCTTCAATCAAACCCAAGACATCAAATGGAATTGAAATTGCAGCAAAATATAAACTTTGGATGCCAATAAAAATCCAAATTTGGTTGTTTGAAATTTTTAGAGCTGGATTTAACAAACTGAAAATGCATCCTGAAATGACCCAAACCAATACAATTATCGGCAATTTTAAAAACGGAACTTTGCGCAAATGTATTTTCCATATTAAATCAAATTTGTAGAAAAACGTCAAAAATCCGAGGCAACAAAATGCCAGTTTTAAATCTAATTCAAAAAACAAAAAACACGCTAGCGCAATTAGAAGACTTGCTACGACGACCCAAAACCGAAAACTTTGATTACCTACAACAAACTGCTTAAAATCATTGTAATATCTAAAAAGATTATAAGTTGCTAAAGTCGAAAAGAATCCGAATAAATACAATTCTAATGGATAAGAAATCCCAAAAATTTGACTGCAAAAATTAAAAAATGAAACGGTACAAATGGCTATAAATAAATTATAGTCTATCAATGCTTTATGAATCAATTGTACAATTTTCAAAATTCACTAAATTATTTGATTTTCAATAATTCGCGATTGAAAACCCAAATTTATTCTTGATTTTCCCAATAATCGTTCAAATAAGCTTGAATTCGTCTAGAAATCACGTTGAAATATCTTTTGGTTCGATATCCTCCAACCCAGGAAATTCCGCGAATTGCGTTGGTCAGGAAAATTTCGTCTGCTGCCAATAAATTTTGAGGTAAAATGGTGCATTCGTACACTTTAATTCCATGGTGAATCGCCAAATTAATAACTTGCATGCGCATTGTTCCAGCCAAACAACCTTCATCTAAACTTGGAGTGTAAAGTACGCCGTTACTGACCACAAACAAATTTGAATTTGAACTTTCTAAAATTCCACCTTTTTCATTACTCAACAGCAAATCATCTAAGTTTTTCTCACGAGCTGCAATTGCAGACATCACGTACAACAAACCATTTTTTGTTTTGTAATTAGACAAGAAATTCTTTTGTTTTTTCATGTCCATGTAAATGTCCACTTCCAAACCTTTGGAATTTAATTCAAAATAATTGGCTTCATAAGGATAAACCTCTATGAAATAAGAAACTTCGTTTGTATCAGGAAAATAGGTCCCGCCTGCTGCGCGGTCAATCGATACGCGGCACTTTCCTCCTTCTTGTAAATTGGATTTTTGGATTAAATCTTTGATTTTTGTCTCAAAAAATTCTGCAGTAAAAAAAGCAGGAATTCGCATCTTCAAAGCTTTCGCACCTTCTTGAATTCTGTTAAAATGATTGACAAAATTGATGGGTCTCCCATTCATGATTCTGACACTTTCAAAAAGTCCATCACCATATAAATAAGATCTGTTTCCAGCAGCAATCGTTGCACCAGTATTTGGCAAAACGACACCATTATTGTTCACGTATAAAACACTCATTTTTAACTGAAAATGTAATTGACTAACTCTTTTCCTTTGTCAATATTAATAATTAAAATGTAAATAATGCCAAAAACAGCTCCACCAATGTGCGCGTCATGAGCAATTTTACTTCCTCCCCTTCTAAAAGCATAATATTCAAATGCCAAATACAGAGGTCCAAAAATATAACCTGGAATCATTATCGGTAAAAACATCAAACCCATTTTCAATGGGGGAAACCAAATAACTGAAGCAAAAATAACGGCAGAAACTGCACCTGATGCACCAACAGAATAGTAAGAATCACTGTCTTGATTTCTAATGTACGGCCAAAGTGTTGCAAATAAACCTCCTAAAATATACAAAGCACCAAAAATGATTTCCCCTTTGGCGACTCCATATGTAAAAACCAAATCTCTTTCCATGAATTCTCCAAACATGTAAAATGAAAACATATTGAAAAACAAATGTCCCCAGTCCGAATGGACAAACATGTGGGTAAAAAACCTTTCTTTTTGATTGTAGTGTTTTGCCAAATAAGGCGAAAAAGACATTTTGTGCGCAAAATCATTTGAATTAAAGCCTTGCATTGAAACGAGAACAGTAATTCCAATGATGATGTAAGTGATGATGGGCATTGAATATTAATGTATTGGTTTGTAGATTTTTAACTTAAAATTGAATACAATTCGTGTAAAAATAACTAATTTCACAACGTTATGGTAAAAATTACATCTTTCATTTCAATCTTTTTATGCTTTTTTTTGGTTTTAATCGGATGTCAAAATAAGCAAAAGGAAATTGACTTTCTTGATCAAAAAATAAGTGTAGAAAAAAAATTAGAGAAATTATTGGATGCCAATAACCTGGCTGAAATTGGAATTGATGAAGCCGGACAAAAATTGCTTTTTGAATTTTACAAAGCCAGAAATTTCAAACCGATTTGGTGCAAAAAAGAAAAACTTTCTTCCACTGGAAAAATTCTTTCAAATTATTTGAAAACGCCCATTGCATTTGGACTTCCAAGCAAAAGATTTTTGGCTTTAAAATGGGACAGCGTTTATCAACTCAAAAATGAAATCATTATTACGTCGATGCTCGCTCGAATGAAAGTTGATTTAAAAATCGGTGTTTTAGACACTGCAACTAAAAGTTTGCGCCCAATTCAATATGTGAATTTAGAGTCTTTAAAAAATATTGTAAATTTCCCTTCAAGTGAAAATGAGATTGCTTCGAAAATCATTTCATGGGGCCCTGCTGATACCAATTATCAAAAATTAGCCTACGGATTGTTTCATTTTGCCTTTTCGCATCCATTGGAAAATATTGATGTAAAAGTTCCAATAGTCAAAAAAGATTCTATTAAATCAATCATTCAAGCCAAAAAATCACTTTTCAATAAAGGCTTTTTATTTGCTGAAAATGCAAATGATTCACTGTTTGTTGTCGCTTTAAAATCTTTTCAAGACGAAAATGGGCAACAGAAAGATGGTGTTGTGGGAACTAGTACTGCGCTTTCCTTGGAAGAAACAAATCTTCACCGTTGCAGACGTGCTGCTTTAGCGATGGAAAAATGGAGATGGAAAAGTACTTTTCCAAAAAAATACATTTATGTAAATATTCCAGAATTCAAATTAAGATTTTACAATGCTGATACACTTCGAAGCGAAAACAAAGTAATCGTCGGAAAACCAGATCATCAAACGCCAGAATTTACAGCAAAAGTGCGAACAATCGTTGCATTTCCATTTTGGAATGTTCCGTATTCGATCACAAGCAAGGAAATTTTGCCAGATGTGAAGCGCAATTCCAATTATTTCAATCGCAATCACATGAAAATTTACAGACGAGGCGAAGAAATTGACCCTTCAACTGTGAATTGGAAGAAAATCAGGGAAAATACTTTTCCTTACGCTGTAAAACAAGACCCTGGAACACATAATTCTTTGGGAATTATCAAATTTGAATTCAGTAATAAATTTGGTGTCTATGTACACGATACGCCTTCTAAAGGTCTTTTCAATACAACGGTAAGAACTTATTCGCATGGCTGTGTGCGCTGTCAAAATCCGATTGATTTGGCGAAAATCGTTTTGACCCAAGATGAAAACACTATGATTCCAGACAGTTTAGACAGCATTATGTCTAGAAAAGTTAATTTCCCGATTCAGCTAAAAAAATCTTTTCTGATTCAATTTGATTATATCACAGTTGTTCCTAACAACAAAGGAGGTTTACTTTTTCTAAAAGATGTTTATTTCAAAGATGAAAAATTTCTGAAATGGATGTTTTGATTTAAAATATTTAAAATCAAATTTTTAGTTTAAATTCAGTTTTCTTTCTTTATCAAAAACCCTATT
>JBBALI010000050.1:0-21786 GCA_040403095.1 Crocinitomicaceae bacterium | reverse complement strand
GAACCAAGTGATGTAATGATGAAATCCACTTTTTCTTCGCAGATAATTTGCAGTTGTTCTTTGTATAGAAAATTTGATTTATTGACAATTAAATTGATTCCAAAAGGACCATCAGCTTTCGAACGGATGAAACGAATGGCAGTGCGCAATTCTTCTGTAGTTCGGTAGTTCAACGCAGGAATCGCACCCGTAATTCCAGATTGAATACCAGCAATAATCATCTCTGCATTTGAAACCAAAAACATCGGTGCCATGATTATTGGATATTTGATTCCCAACAAGGAGCACAACGGCGCATTTTCTAATTGTACATTTTCCATAATTGTAAATGTAGAAAAATTTTATGTACGCACAGCTTTTTTTGAGATTTTTTAAGTTTTTATGGGCGCGTAATCGGTCTTCGGGCTAAAGTTTTTTCAGATCCAGCACGGAAACACGGTGGTTTTGCGTGTGCTTCTTTCAGTCGCAGCCGCAAAACAGTGTTCGCGGCAGCTTCTTTCAAAAAACTACCGCCCTGCGCCCGCGCGTAGAATTACCTTCCTCATACTTTTCAATCGTTTTAATCTTCTGGAAGAATAAAAGGAAGATAATTCTCACGATGGATTGTTTCGAAGGTTGCTTCTGGATAATTTTTGGACCAAAGTGGTGGTATTTTAGTGTTTTTTGAAGGATTCCATTTAAATTCATAGGCATGCAAGCTTCCATTATATTCTTCAATCCAATCAATTTCTTGTTGCGTATGTGTTCTCCAAAAATAATTTGTGTTTTGAAATAATTCATATTCTTGATATTTCAATCTTTCTGTGATGAGGTAATTTTCCCATAATTTACCTTGATCATCTCTTAATTCAATCGGATTGAAGTTGTTTATCAGCGCATTTCGAATCCCATTGTCATAAAAATACCACTTGTTCTTTTTGGTAATTTCAGAATCTAGATTTCGACTATAGCCCTTTAGTTTATAGAGGATAAAAACTTTTGAAAGTAAATCTAAATAACGTTCAACGGTGTTTTTGTTCAATCCCAAATCTTTACCAATGCTTTCATTGGAAATTTCACTACCGATTCGAAAGGCGATTAATCTAAGCAATGACACAATTTTAGTCTGCTTTCTAATTCCTTCAAAGGCTAAAATATCTTTTAATAAGTAAGAATTTACTTGTTCTTTCAGGTATTTTTCTTTTTCGTCAATGTTTTTCAATTTTTCCAATTCAGGATAACTCCCATAAATCAGTCGGTGATTGAGATTTCCTTTGGTATCAAAATAATTTTCTTTTTTCGAAAATTCTAATTGAGCTAGCGGATAAAGTTGAAATGTAAATGCACGGCCAACAAGTGGTTCTCCCAATTGATTGCTCAAATCAAAAACCGAGGAGCCAGAAACCAAAATCTTAAGTCCTTCTATTGAATCTACCATGAGTTTTAATTTCATGCCAATATCAGGAATAGCATGCGCTTCGTCGATGATTAGTAGTTTCGTGTCGCCTAATAATAATTTATAATTCCGGACACTTCGATCATTCAAGGCCAAGTGCACATCTTGATCTTCTCCATTTAAAATCAGATGTTTTTCATTTAAATTGGAGATGATGTGTTTGATCAATTCGGTTTTACCAACGCGTCTTGCTCCCAATATAATTACTACTTTATTGGGCCTAAGGTATTTTATAATGGATTTTTCAAGTGCACGATAAATATACATGACTTATTTTTTTGATACTAAAGTAGCAAATTTATTTCGCTAATGACGTTTTTTAATTAATTTCCGTTACAAAGATAACTTTTTTTAATATATTTTCGTTTTTATAATAACTAAATTTAATTAAATTACGTCATTAAAATAACCATATTTTATTGAATTTAGTCATTAGGATTATTTTTACTCTAAAAAATCAGCGAAAATTTTAAAATTTTTGTTCAAAAAAAATCCGCTACAACTTCATGCAGCGGATCGAAATTTCATGTGAATTTCAATTATTTCATCAATTTCATTTCTTTCACCAAATGAGTTGCACCAGCGTATTTGTCCATCACCCACATTACGTAACGAATATCAACCACCACATTTCTGCATCTTGTCGGGTCAAACATATAATCACTCATGGTACTTTCCCAAGTTCTGTCAAAATTCAATCCCATCAAATATCCGTTTGCATTCAATACTGGCGAACCTGAATTTCCTCCAGTGGTGTGATTTGAACCTGAAAAGCAAACCCACAATTCCCCTTTTTGAGCATAGTCACCAAAATCTTTTTTCTGGTAAATATCCAACATTCCAGGAAGCAATTCAAAATCAGGATTTCCAGTTTTGTATTTTTCAATGATTCCAGCAGTGGTCGTATGCTCGGTGTACGTCATTCCATCTCTTGGCGCTGAACCTTCTAATTTTCCGTAGGTAATTCTCAAAGTGCTATTCGCGTCCGGCCAGTGTTTTCCTTCAGGGTACATTTTTTGTTTTCCTTCCACATACACTTTCAATAGATTGTCCATTTGCGTGTACAAACTTCTAACGCCTGGCAAAATTTTAGATTGGTAAACCGTTGTGATTTCAAAATACAACAAATAACCAGGGTCTTTCATGATTGATGTAACTGATTTTTCTTTGAAATTGTCGTAGAAAGCCAACAATCGATCTTTATTAGTCAATACTGATTTACTATAAATTGCTTTCGACCATGCTGCAGTATTTTGTTTTTTCACAACCGCAGATACATTTGCAGGATCCATTTGTTTGATGTATTCCTCGTGCAATAAGTTGAAAATCTGTTGATCAATGTTTGCGTCGTAGTCTTTAAAGAACTTTTCTACACCATCTCGGTATTTGGTGATTTTAGCCGTTAATTCGCCACTTTCTTTGTATTTCGCGTAGTTTTTAACGATGTCATCCACGCCACGCGCAACTTTGAAAAATTCAGGTCCAATATTCAGATACTCAGAAGTCATCGCATATCCGAAATCGTATTGGACATTGTCGCTAATTAATTTCTTCATTTTTTCAACGACTGTTCCATATGTGTCTTTCCAAAGCGGATTAGACATTGCTTTTTCAGTATATTCTTTTTCTGAAGCTTCTTTCATTGCTACTGCGCCCAAACTTTCTAAACCATCTACTTGACCAATCCATTTTTTGTACGCGTTGGCGATACTCGCCTGTTTGGCACTGTATTGAATTCGAATTTGGTCAGAAGAACGCATTCCTGCATCAATCACAGAAAGTGATTTTTCACGCATTTTGATTCTAGCAGGTCTTTCTTTTTCAATGATGTGTTTGATCTGCGTAGAAACTAAATGTTGCTCTGTTGTGCCTGGAAAACCATAAACCATTGTAAATTCTCCAGGAATTCTATCGCCTGCAGCAATTGGCAAGAAGTGTAAGGGAGTGTAAGGAACATTGTCTTTTGAATATGGCGCTGGTTTATTGTCTTTTCCAACATAAATTCTGAAGACAGAAAAATCTCCTGTATGACGCGGCCAAACCCAATTGTCGGTATCACCACCAAATTTTCCAATTGCATTGGGAGGCGTTCCCACTAAGCGCACATCTAAGAAAATTTCCGTAACCATGCAGTAGTAACTATTTCCATAATCGAAAGCTTTGATATCGGCTTGATAGTTAGTTTCTTCAACCATTTTCTTCTTCAAGGCTTCAATATTTTTAGCAATAATCGCTTGACGTTGCGCTAAATCTTGAATGCCTTCTGTTCCTTTCAAAACTTCTTTGGTCAAATCTTCAATTCGCACAATTCTCGTGGCCGTTAATCCAGGATTTGTTAATTCTTCAGCGTAATTTTTAGCCCAAAAGCCATTTTTCAAATAATCGTGTTCTAATGAAGAATGTGATTGAATTTGCGAATAACCGCAATGGTGATTGGTTAAAATCAACCCTTTGTCGGAAACGATTTCAGCGGTGCATCCGCCACCAAATTGCAAGATTGCATCTTTGATACTTGCTTTGTTCACACTGTAAATGTCTTCAGCTGTAAGTTTCATTCCCATTGCTTGCATGTCGTCTTGGAAAGCAGCAATTAAGGAAGGTATAAGCATTCCTTCCTCTGCTTTTGAAATAAAAAATGTAAAAGCAAAACTGATGGAAAGTATAATTCTTTTCATAAAATTAATTTTAGTGGCTCAAATATATCACTTAAAGCGCTAAAGTTTCGTAAATTTTGGTTTAGAACATTTATTTTTTGCAAATTTGTGGTGTGAAATTTATTGATTTAGCATTTCGTTTAGGCGTAGTTTTTGCCATTTTTGGATTCATTTGGGGAATCTTAAATATGCTTTTAACCTTATTGCGAGGAGGTAGAACAAAAACCGTTTTTGAAGAGTATTTATTGAAATCAGTTCAATATTTTTTCCTGGTGAATGTCACTTTTTTATTTTGTGTACAAAAGGAAAATTCCAGTATATTGATGCCCAATGAGTTGATACTTGCCGGTTTGATTTTGATTCTTTATTTCACAGGAAAATTGCAAAATAGACAAAATCGTTCAGCAATTTTCAAGATGGCAGGAAATCCGATGCCAGCAATTTCAACGATGTTTAATGTAAAGGCTGAAATTGTGGTGATTACATTTTCCATCTTATTTTTTACTGCTTTTGTTTTCTTTCCTGATTATGCTCAAAATCCAATTAGTATTTGGTTCTACGATAGCATTTTAGATATAGAAAGCACGCCGATTTTTGGATTTATCTTTAAAGTGATAGGGTTTTTTGTTTTACTGAGTATATTGTTCAAACTTTTGAACGGTTTTTCTTATTTACTTTCTGGCGCGCCGTTAATCAAAGTAAATCGTCAGTTTCAATCGCGAAACAAGAATGATGATAATAAGTTTGATGATTTTGAGGAGATTGATTAATTAGGTTGGATGCTGGATTTTTCTTGTTCAATCATGTTTGTCTTTGGTTTTCGTGGTCAGTTCGAAATATAGCGATATTTAGTTTTCTTGGTTTTTGGTGATTAATTTGAAATATAGCGATATTTGATTTTCTTAGATTTTAGAGATTAGTTCGAAATATAGCGATATTTGATTTCCTGGGATTTTGGCAATCAATTCGAAGTATTGCGATAATTAATTTTCTTGGGTTTTGGAGATTAGTTCGAAATAAAGCGATATTTAATTTTCTAGAGTTTTTGGCAATTAGTTCGAAATGTAGCGATATTTAGTTTACTTTGGTTTTCGTAATCAGCTCGAAATATAGCAATATTTGATTTTCTTAGATTTTGGGGATCAATTCGAAATATAGCGATATTTGATTTTAAATATCTAAAACCTCCCATTCGAAATATCATTGACTTAGTTTCTTAAAAAATAACAATTTCTTTTTTAACTTCTTTAAATCTGTTGAAACAGCAAATTTTTCAAATTTATTCAAGTTAAAATTTTGTGTTATGGAATCTTTTTAATTAACTTAGTGTAAAACCAATTAAATCTAAAATACAATGGGAGCTTACAAAAAAGACATATATACTGAAGAGCAAACACAAATTGCTGATATTTTCAAAGCCTTAAGTAATCCAGCTAGACTTGCTATTCTTGAAAATTTAATGATAACTGATAACAAACAATTTGGTGGTTTAGTAGATACAATTGATCTTTCACCTTCTACGATTTCTTATCATATCCAAGAACTTACAGGAGTTGGTTTATTACGTGTTTCCGAAGATGAAAATAAATCATATTCAATGAATGTTTTAGAAGAACCTTTAAATGTAATTGTAAAATATTGCAATGATGCGATTGAGGAAATTGAAAAGGAAGGTTTAGAATTTGAATATTTGTGTGTTACTCAATACAAATTTTATATTAAAAATGTAAAATTTAAAGGATCATAATTTTGGTTTTTTAATTTAGGTAACTTTACAATTAATCGTTTTTTGAAAATATCAAACTTCCAAGAATATAGTTGTACCGCCTGAATGATTGCGTTCTATTTTCCAGATAGCTCCAATCTCCTTTGCCCTGGCGGACATATTTTTCAAACCAAAATGTCCCTCAGGAGAGGTCTTATTTTGAATACCAATACCATTGTCTTTGACTTCTAAGATTACTTTTCCAACTTCTGTTTCCTCAATGAGAATTTCCAGATTTGTTGCCTTGGCGTGTTTTAATACATTATTAATTGATTCTTGGAAAATTCGGAAAATGTGCATGTTTTGTTCAGGAGAAATAATTTTGTTTTTTGTAATTTTGCAATTGAAGTTGTAAGATATATCTTTTTGATTGTCAGTAATTTTAGTTACAAATGATTCTAGTTTTGAAGCTAAAATTTCAATGGTAATTGAAGCATTATGAAGTGCCCAAACGGTATCTCTCAAGGAGTCGATAGCGTCTTGACTCATTTTAAAGGTTCTTTCAACCCTTTCAAAATCAATTTTCTTGCTGGTTTTACCTTCTGAATTTAACATTTCAAGATTATTTACAACATAACTTAATTGTGACCCAACATTGTCGTGTAAATCAAATGAAATTCTTTTTCTTTCAGCCAATGTCGCATCGAATACTGCCTTCTGACTTTCCAAATCTTTTTGATATCCTTTCCTCCGAAACCAGAAAATTACTAAAAGTGAAATAAAGAGAATAAATACCAAACTTGCGGTCCAAATCAAGTTCTGAATGATTGATTTTTGTTGATTCTTCTTAATTTTCAATGTTTTTAATTGATTTGACTTTTTGAGTAAAGCATTTTCTTGTTCTTTTTTTTGGACTTCATATTTATTTTCAATTTCTGTCAGATATTGATTGCTTTTCTCATTAAAATAGTCTGCGTGATATTTAAGATATTCATTGAAATAAAGATCTGCTTTGTCTATTTTCCCATTTCTATAGTTCCAAACGGAAATTGCCTGACAAACTTTAAAAGCTATTTCAGACATTCCTTCTTTTTCAATTAATGGATATATTTCGTTGAGAATTTCAATTTCACGTTTTGAATTTTTTTGTTTGAAATAAAGCTGACTTAGGTTGTAACCACTGCTTATAAACATAAACTTATTTCCAATTTCCTTGGAAATTTCCAATGATTTGAGAAAATATTTTTCTGCTTCCTTAAATTTTGAGAACGTTCTATATGTAAGCGCAATGTTGTTATAGCTTTTACCTAAATAATATTTATTCCCTTCATTTTCATATATTTCAATCGCCTTTAAATTGTATCTTAGCGAAGAATCTATTTGTTTTCCATTGTATAAATCACCAATATTGGCATAGATATTCCCTTGTTCCAATTTGTCATTGGACTTTGAAGCATATTTCAAACCTGTTTTAAAGTAAAAAAGCGCTTTTTGATCACGTCCAGTTTCTTCATAAATCATTCCTAAATTATTAGAAATTGAAGCGAGTAGTTGATTGTTTTGCAAAATATCAAAAATATCAAAAGCTTGTTGAAAATAAATTCTAGCCTCTGATAAATTATGCTGATTCATATAAATCAACCCAATGTTATTTAAAATTGAACCTTCTCCTTTTTTGTAGCCAACTTTTCGAGAAATTTGTAACGCTTCTTCATATGCTTCCAAAGCATTTGCCGTTTTCGAAAGTACATCATAAATGATTCCTCGACGAATTAATGCTTGAATTTCTCCTTTGGCAAAACCTGTTTTTTTTGACAGCTCAATCGTTTCTTTGACAATTTTTAATCCTTGATTTGGATTTGAATAGGCGAGATCCAATGATTTAGCATTAAGCTCATTGATTTTAATTGTGTCTGCCGAGGTATATGCAAATACAGCATTTGAAAATAATCCCAAGACTGAAATAAGTATGAGTAACATTTGTTTTTTCACAGCGGTACAATAAAAATAATTACATGCAATTTATCTTTAGGTAATTTAAAAGGTTTCGTTGAATAGTTATTTAATGTTCATATTCTCCAATATTTTTTCTATTTCTATTCTTTGTAAAGTGTCAGTATAAGAAAATGTCATCGAATAAAAATAATCAAATTTTTCAGTTGCATACTCATCTAAATAAGCAGTCTGATTTTCAGTGTTGATAAGAACTCGATTTAATATAAAGTCCTTCTTGGCAATTTTGACTGGTTTCAAAATTTCACTATGATCATTTTCATCGTACAATATGTTTAAGCTTTTATTGTTGTCTTTCAAATAACTAATTAATGTTTCGTCACTTGAAAAGGGATTTTTTCTATGTCCTAAAATATTCAAAGAGATCAATGCATTTTCATTTTCGTCAAAAAGATCTATTTCAAGAAAATGTGGACTAAAAGGTGATTCAAACTTTTTGCTAGTATCAAGTGTCCAAGTTTCAGGAAGACTAACCTCTAGTCCTAAGTAATTATTGACATACTTACCTTCTTTGACTTCTCCATATTCAAATTTGGGTTTTTTATCGAATTTTGAATTTCCTCCAATACATGAGTTAACTACAATAAAAAGACCAATTATGATTACAAATCTAGTTTTCATATTATTTATTTTACAAGTTCAAATCTAAAGTAATTTTTCAATTAATTACACTATTTTTGAATTTCATACTTAGGTTATTTTTTATCTTTGAATCAAATTATACACTTATGAAAATCATTTCTTTTAATGTCAATGGAATTAGAGCAATAGCTCAGAAAACATTTTTTCAAGACATGCTGTTTGTTGATGCTGACATTATCTGCTTACAAGAAACAAAAGCATCTGTTGAGCAAGTTATGGAAACCCTTAAACCATTAAAAGATTATAGTGTTTATGCCAATGAATCGGTCAAAAAAGGCTATTCTGGAACCGCAATTTTAACTAAAACTGCACCAATTTCCGTTAGTTTTGACATGGGACTTGAAGAACACGATCAAGAAGGCAGAGTCACTTGTTTGGAATTTAATGACTTTTTCTTAATCACTGTCTATGTTCCAAACTCAGGCAGTGAATTATTGAGGTTGGGTTACAGACAAAATTGGGATGCTGATTTTCGAAAGTATTTAAAAGAATTAGAGAAAAGCAAACCTGTTGTAGTTTGTGGTGATTTTAATGTTGCACACAAAGAAATAGACTTAGCTAGACCAAAAGCGAATTACAATAAGTCTGCTGGATTCATGCAGGAAGAAATAGATGGAATGGATGCTTTTCATGCAGATGGATTGGTAGATTCATTCAGGAAATTAAATCCTACAGAAGTAAAATATTCATGGTGGTCATACAGAGGAGGAGCCAGAGAAAAGAATGTTGGCTGGAGAATTGATTATTTTCTAGTGACAGAAAATTTTCTACCAAACGTAAAATCTTCTTTTATTTTGAATGAGGTATTTGGTTCTGATCATTGTCCTGTGGGAATTGAAGTAATTTAGTTTTGTTTCAATCAACTTTAATTATATTCGAAATATTGCGATATTTCAAACACTCTAAAACACCTTGCTTTAATCCATTTTATAACCACAAAAAAAGCTGTAATCTTCAAATGATACAGCTTTTTTAATGTTATTTTAAACCTATTAAAAATTAGATAGTCATAATGTCTTTCTCCTTGGCATCAATAATATCTTCGGCTTTTTTGATGTAACTATTAGTTATATTTTGAACTTCGATTTCGGCACTTTTTGCTAAATCTTCGGACATTCCATCATTTTTCAAATCTTTGATCATGTCGATGCCGTCTTTTCTATTATTTCTTATTCCAACCTTTGCATGTTCTCCTTCAACTTTCGCTTTTTTAACCATCTCTCGACGTCGTTCTTCTGTCAATGGTGGCACATTGATCAAAATCACTTCTCCGTTGTTTTGCGGCGCAAATCCAAGGTTAGAATTGATTATTCCTTTGGCGATTTCTGGTAACATTGTTCTCTCCCATGGTTGAACTGTAATCGTTCTTGCGTCCAACGTTGAAATATTTGCAACTTGAGTGATTGGAGTAGGGGAACCGTAGTAATCCACCATAACACTTTGTATCATTGATGGCGTAGCTTTTCCTGCGCGCACTTTTTGTAGCTCATTCTCTAGGTGAACGAGTGTTTTTTCATTTGAGCTTTTCAACTCATCATAAATCATTTGAATCTCTTCAGTCATAATCAATTTGTAATTGAAATTGGGAATATATTGTTTTTCAGTCTTAGTTTTGAACGATTGTACCAACTTTTTCACCGTCCAATAATTTTTTTAAATTACCTGGTGTATCCATGTCGAAAACAATAATTGGCAAGTCATTTTCCTTACACAATGTAAAAGCTGTCATGTCCATAACTTGCAAACCTTTGCTGTAAACGTCATCAAAAGTGATTGTTTCGTATTTAGTAGCGCTTAGATCTTTGAATGGATCTGCGGTGTAAATTCCGTCAACTCTAGTGCCTTTCAAAATGACGTCAGCATTGATTTCAATCGCTCTCAATGAAGCTGCTGAGTCAGTTGTGAAATATGGATTTCCTGTTCCTGCACCGAAGATAACAACGCGGCCTTTTTCTAAATGGCGAACAGCGCGTCTTCTAACATAAGGTTCAGCGATTTCTTTCATTTCGATGGCTGATTGCAACCTTGTTTTTAATCCAACAGATTCCAAAGCCGCTTGTAAAGCCATGCTATTAATCATTGTTGCCAACATCCCCATATAATCACCATGGGTTCTGTCCATTCCGCCTTCTTCTGCTTGAACTCCTCTGAAAATGTTTCCTCCTCCAATTACAATTGCTACTTCTATGCCTTTTTCACAAATTTCTTTGATTTGTGTCGCATAAGAATTGATTCGATTGTTATCAATTCCAAATTGTTTGTCGCCCATTAATGACTCTCCACTTAATTTTAGAAGTATGCGTTTGTATTTCATATAATTCAAGTTTTCAAAAGATGCTGACAAATATAGTTAAAAAAGGGAAAAAATAGGTTACAAATTGAAATGCTTCTTTTTCAACAAAGAGAAATGGGCATAAAAAAAGGGTTAGAAAAAATCTAACCCTTTCAAAAAAATATTTCAATTTCTTATTTCATAGCGAAACGCTCGAAAGAAGTTACTGTTAAACCTTTTTCAGCTGAGTTCAAAAATTCCTCAACAGTTACTTTGTTGTCGCGAACAAATTGTTGGCTTAACAAAGTATTTTCTTGGAAAAATTTATTCAAACGTCCTTGAGAAATTTTTTCAGCCATTTCAGCTGGTTTTCCTTCTTGGATAGCCAATTCTTTTCCAATTTCCAATTCACGGTCAATAGTGTTTTGGTCGATACCTTCTTTGTTCAATGCCAATGGATTCATTGCAGCAATTTGCATTGCAACTTGTTTTCCAGCGTCTTCAGCAGCAGCAGAGTTTACTGTCAAACCAACCAAAGTAGCCAATTGGTTACCTGGGTGATTGTAAGCAGAAACTTGTTCAGCACTGATTTTTGCATATTTAGAAAGATCTAATTTCTCACCAATTACACCTACGTGCTCAGTGATTTTTTCTTCAATAGACAATTTATCATCGTAAGGAAGTGCTTTCAATTCTTCAATTGAATTTGGCAAATGATTCAAAGCCACATCAACCAAAGACTGCATAAAAGCACGGAAATTATCATTCATTGCAACGAAATCAGTTTCGCAATTCAATGCCATGATAACACCAGTTTTTCCGTCAGCAGAAGCTTGAGAAAAAATTAAACCTTCTTTTGCTTCGTTTTCACCGCGTTTTGCAGCGATTTTTTGTCCTTTTTTACGAAGGATATCGATTGCAGCTTCAAAATCACCATTAGATTCTGTCAATGCATTCTTACAATCCATCATTCCAGCACCAGTTTGTTGGCGCAATTTATTTACATCTGCAGCTGTAATTGCCATGATAGTAAAATTTTTATTGTTTGATTAATCTTCTTTTGTTTCCTCTTTCGCTTCAGTAACTTCTGGAGCAGCTTCAGCAGCTACTTCTGGAGTTGCTTCAACAGTTGCTTCAGGAGCAGCTACAACAGCTACTTCTTCAACTACGTCTGTTTTATCAGCACCTTTTTCTTTGGTGTTTTTGCGATCTTCCAAACCTAATTTGATAGCGTCACAAATCGCATCCAAAATAATTGAAATTGATTTTGTAGCATCATCATTTGCTGGAATTGGGAAATCAACAAATTTTGGATTCGAATTGGTATCTACCATCGCAAAGATTGGAATGTTCAATCTTTTTGCTTCGTGCATAGCGATATTTTCTTTTAAGATATCTACCAAGAAAATAGCTGCTGGTTGACGAGTCATATCAGCAATAGAACCAAAGTTTTTTTCCAACTTCTCACGTTGGCGAGTTTTGAATAAACGCTCTCTTTTAGAAAGTGTATCCCACGTTCCATCTGTCTTCATCTTATCAATTGAAGCCATTTTACGAATCGATTTACGAGTCGTTTGGAAATTGGTCAACATACCACCTGACCAACGTTCTGTTACGAACGGCATGTTTACAGCTTTTACGCGTTCAGATACGATTTCTTTCGCTTGTTTCTTTGTAGCTACGAAAAGAACTTTTTTACCTGATTTTGCGATTTGTGTCATCGCTGCACATGCTTGATCAAGATGAGCAATTGTCTTATTTAGATCGATAATGTGGATACCTTTCTTCTCATCGAAGATGTATGGTGCCATTGCTGGATTCCACTTTCTTTTTTGGTGACCGAAGTGTACACCTGCGTCTAATAACTCTTGAAAACCTACTTTTGACATTTTAGTATTGTTTTTTAATTGTTTACGTTCCTTTAGTAATCAGCGTAACGAGGGAGCCAGAGGCATATACTCAATCGCTTGGATACTAAACAACCGCCAAAATATTTTAATATTAACGTTTTGAGAATTGGAATTTCTTACGTGCTTTCGGCTGTCCTGGTTTTTTACGCTCAACCATTCTTGGGTCACGCGTCATCAAACCTTCAGCTTTCAATGCTGGTTTCAAATCCTCAGATACTTTTACAAGTGCTCTTGAAATACCTAAACGAATCGCTTCCGCTTGTCCGTTGATACCTCCACCCATTACATTTACAGTTACATCATATTGATCAACAGTATCCGTCAATTGGAAAGGGTGTTGAATTTTTGATTGTAACATCGCAACAGGAAAGAACTCTTTGTATTCTTTTTTATTTACGATAACTTTACCAGTACCTTTTTTCATGTAAACTCTGGCAACAGAAGTTTTTCTTCTTCCTAATGTGTTGATAATTTCCATAATTATTTTTTAGATGAGCTAAAAGTAATTACTTCAGGTTTTTGAGCTTCTTGTTTGTGCTCAGGACCTACGTAAACTTTCAAGTTAGTAAATAAATTACGTCCCAAAGTATTTTTTGGCAACATTCCTTTTACAGCTTTCTCAATCAAACGTTGAGGATGTTTTTGTAAAATTTCTTGTGCAGTCAAAATTCTTTGCCCACCTGGGTATCCCGTGTAACGGACATACTCCTTGTTCACTAATTTAGTACCAGAAAATGATACTTTCTCTGCATTAATAACAATTACGTTATCTCCGCAGTCTGCGTGTGGTGTGAAGTTTGGTTTGTGTTTCCCACGTATCAACTTCGCTACCTCACTAGCCAATCGACCAACTGTTTGGCCTTCGGCATCTACCAACAACCACTTCTTTCCAGAGGTTTCTGTGTTAGCAGACTTCGTTTTGTAACTTAATGTATCCACAATAAATATTAATTAAATAAGACAATTCCCCTAATTTGGGGGTGCAAAGATACAACTTAAAGATTTTATTAACAAACGAAATTTGAAATATATTCAATTTCGGGTATAGAACTGTAAAATATAATTGATTTTAGTTCCATGATGGCGCTAAAAAAGGAAAAGGTTGATTACAAAAAATGCGTTACAAAATATCACTTCGTAACGCATTTTTGGTTTATAATTAATTATTTTGCTTTAAATGAATTTATGGCATTAATAGTAAAATCTGATAACACCAATTTCCCACTCATTCCTGCACGTTCCTTTAATAAGTTATCCCAATTTTCTGTGCCTTCCCAAAAAATACCTTTTAACATCGACATAGCTTCTGGATTTGAATTAGCCAATTTTTCAGCCAATTTGTCTATCGCTTCATCCATCTCTTTAATGGATTCAAATAATTCAGCATATAAACCTTTTTCTCGCGCCCATTCAGCACTTTTCCATGATGTTGCATCAATCGCTAATTGACTCATTGCGGAGGTTCCAATTTTTCGTGCAACCGCTGGTCCTACAACAAATGGTCCTATTCCAACTGCCAATTCTGAAAGTTTGACATCTGCATTTTTGGTTGCAAAACAGTAATCAACTGCTGATGCCATTCCAACTCCTCCTCCAACTGCTTTTCCTTGAACTCTTCCAATAATTAATTTCGGGCATTTTCTACAAGCATTGATAACGTTTGCAAATCCAGAGAAAAATTTTTGTCCTGTTTCCAAGTCTCTTATTGAAATTAATTCATCAAAACTAGCTCCCGCACAAAATGATTTTTCCCCAAAGGATTTTAGCACGATAACTTTAACGATACTATTATTCCCAAGTTCACTTATTGTATCAGCTATTTTTTGTAAAATTTTTCCTGGTAATGAATTACTTAATGGATGTCCAAATTCGATAGTTGCAATGCCTAGGTTGTCTATTTCGTAACTTACGTGTCCTAAATTGATAGCTTCTAACATTTCTTTTTCTAGTTTTTTCAGCAAAAATAATTAAATACTGATAAGATTAACCAAAAATGCAGGGGTTAGCAAAAAAAAACCTGTATTTATTTCTAAATACAGGTTTTTTAGTAGGGGTACTTCTAATTTTATTTAAATGTAGTTTCGTCGACAGTTCCGTTGATTTCTATTGTAATCACTTTACCTTCCAATCCTAGTTCACCCATCATTAAGGTCATTTTATGAGGAAATTGAAGTCCATTAACAGTTTTGAAATCACTGAAAGACCTAGATGCTTCAATCACTTGGTCTCCTTCTTTTTGGATAGAAACAGATTTGATTTTCATAAATGTTTTTGTATCAAAATAATCAAAAGATTGTTTGTCTCCATCAATCATTTTTAAAACATAAGCTTCAGTGTTATTTACTTCTTCTATGCCTACTAATTCAACTTTTATTCCAGATGTAGCGTAAGTTAATTCTGGGAAAAGGCCTGCTGATTTTTGTTTGCTAGCAATTTCTTCAGCTGTTAAATCCTTTTTTCCTGTTTGCATATTTGAAGATGCTCCAACTTTTCCATCAAAATACTCTTTTTGAATCATCATTCCTTGCATCTCGATTTTCATTGCTTCTTTGTTTGGAGCAACAAAATAAGTTGTCATCGTTAAAGGTGCAGGAATTTGTTGTGCAGACATTTCCATTACTTGCTTCACTGATTTCACTTTTTTGATTGCTTTAGTTGCGGCTTTCATTGAAGTGGTGCCTGTATTTGCAAGAATGTATTTTTCAATCAATTGTTCTTTGGTTATATCTGCTGGTTTAACTTCTTTGGCAACATTACCAAATGCGTCAAACATTTCAATTTTTCCATCTGCATCAAAAACTTTTAATTTCTCAATGATTTCTTCATTTCCAACTACGATGATGTTACAATTTTTAGAAGTGAAGTAAGTTTGAGCCATTTCCAAAACATTTTCTGTATTTACAGCATCCAACCTTTTTAAATAAGTTTGGTAGTAATCTTTAGGTAAATTATTTTGGATAATATTCAAAGCGAACCTTGCAATTGTTTGAGGGTTTTCTAAAGAACGTGCAAATCCTCCAGCCATTGCTGATTTAGTCAAATTGATTTCTGATTCTTTCACATAACTGTTGCCAATATCATCAAGCTCTTTTAAAAGCTGAACTATCGCACTGTCTGTTACATCATTTCTGAAGTTACCAGATGCTGAGAACCAACTTCCGTTGTCAGTGATGTCAATTCCTGAATAACAACCATAGGTATAAGCTTTGTCCTCACGTAGGTTTTGCATCAAACGTGTTCCAAAACCTCCACCACCTAAAATTCCGTTTGTTACGGTTAATGGCAATTGATTTGGTTGACCTGGTTTCATTTTTACTGGGAAAGTTATGGTAACTTTCGATTGCACTGCACCTGGTTTTTTTACAAAAATCACTCGATTTCCCTTGTTGAATTGACCTTCACCAAGTTCAGCTTTGTAAACTGGTCCACCCTTCCAAGCACTGAAATATTTATTGACCATTTCAGTTGCTTGTGCTTTGTTTACATCACCAACAATGACCAAATAGCTTCCTTTTGGAGTGAATACTTTTCTGAAATAACTTTCAACGTCAGCTTTGTTAATTGCTGCTAATGTAGTTTCAGTCATGATTTCACCATAAGGGTGACCATTTGGAAAATTAGCTTTTCTTTCAGCGTTGTCAGACATTTCATCTGGATTTGATTTTGCTGACAATAAAGCTGATTCATTTTGTTTTTTGATTCTTTCAAATTCTGAATCTGGAAAATTTGCATTGTACAAAACATCGGTCATCAATGTCAAACCTTTTTCAACATGTTTTGTCAAACAAGATAAATACATCGATTCTCCATCAGCATTTAAGGTTGCACCAATGTAATCAACTTCTGAATCCAATTTGTCTTTGGAACGATTGGTTGTTCCAGACATGATTAATTGTCCTGCAATTTTAGATAATCCAGCTTTTGTGCCTTCATTCATTGGATCAGAACCTGTCACTAATCTAATGGATACTTTTGGAAGTTTGTGGTTTTCAGATAAAATTACTGTAATTCCATTTTCAGTGGTAAAAACTTCTGAATCTTGAATATTTATTGTTGGTGGTGTTCCTGCTGTAGGACGCACAGATCGATCTATTTGGCCGAAACTTGCAGCAGCAGCCAAAATCAACGCACCTGATAAAATTATTTTTTTCATTTTGAATATCTATTTATATGAGATCTAAAATTTGTTTTGAATCTTTTGATTCACAACGAACTTCGATTTCGTATTAATTTTTTGGTTTTGGTAAATAATATAAAATCACACGATTTTCAGGAGTGAAATACTTTTTAGCAACTCGTTGAATGTCTTCTCTCGTTACTGCCATATATTTTGTTAATTCACTATTTATTAGTGCTGTACTTCCCATATACATGTAGTTTTGCGCTAAATTTTCAGCAATTCCAGCCACAGAACTATATGCAGAAATGATGTCATTTTCTTTACCATTTCTTAATTTTTCAAATTCTTCCTGTGAAATTAAAGCGTCTTGAACTGATTTAACTTCTTCATCTAGGGCGTTTTGCAAGGTGATTATATCCACTTTTGCAGCACCAATTGCAGCAACTAATCCAATCCCTGGATCTTCCAAAGGGAAAGCAAAAGAAAATGCTGCCATTGCTAATTGTTTTTTCTCAACAATGTTTTTGTTCATTCTAGAACTTGTACCGCCTGATAGCACAGTATTCAACATGTCTAGTGCATACGCATCAGGATTTGTTTGCTCTGGAAGTCTATAACCCATAAAAACTGCAGGCAATTCAATGTTATCATAAACTGTATCTACAACAACACCTTTAAAGGCTGGTTCATTTCTTTCTGGTCTTGGGATAACAGTTGGCATTGCACTGTACTTTTTGATCAACTTCAGTGCATCAACATCTTTAGACCCTAAAAAGTTTTTGGAGTCAAATTTAGTTTTTGCAACACCATAAGTCTTCAAGAATGCTTCATCGCTTTGATTTTCAAAATCTCTGAACAAATTGATTGCTTGACCTGTAGGAATTGAACCATAGTAAGTTGCAATCCATTTTTTGGTTTGTTCGATGTTAATGTCTCCAGCGATTGAAAGAACAGAATTTGAAGGCACATAAAAAGTTCTGTAAAAGTTTACATAATCTTCTTCTTGCGCAGCATCAAGGTGTTCCATGCTTCCGATTGGTTGCCATTTGTAAGGATGTTTTTGATACATTCTCGCGAACATTTCCGTCAAGAAAGAAGCGTAAGGTTGATTGTCAACTCTTTGTCTTTTTTCTTCTTTAACAACTTGACGTTGAGTTTCGATACCAGTATTGTCAACTTTTGCATGTAAAAGTCTCTCACTTTCCAGCCAAAGTCCTAACTCTAATTGGTTTGAAGGCAAAAGTTCGTAATAATAGGTTCTATCTTGCGATGTATTTGCATTTAACGCGCCACCATTTTTTTCTACCAATTCACTGTATTCTCCGCGTCCAATATTCGTTGAACCTTCAAATAGCAAATGCTCAAAAAAGTGAGCAAATCCTGTTCTAGTTGGGATTTCGTTTTTAGAACCCACGTGGTACATAATGGATACTGCAACAATAGGGGTAGCATGTTCTTCGTGTAAGATTACATGAATACCATTAGGTAAATCATATTCTACATACTCGATTTTGCGCTGAGACCATACATTACCAGCAATGGTAAGGGCTGCAATGGCAAAAAGATGTTTTTTCATGTTTAATTCGATTGATTTGTTTAATTTTTTCCAAATATCCTCATTTAAGGAATGCCAAATATAAGTAAAATGATTATTGGAAAATTTAATGGATGAAGGTCATTATTCGAATGATAAGATTTTTAAAGAGATTGCAGTTTATTTTTGGTATCCAAGGCAAACTTTTCTTTCAAAGTTAGTAGTTTGTTTTATTCAAATTTACATTTATTTCACTCTTTATTTTTTAAATTTAAGTGCATCGGCTCCATTCTGAATTAATCACTTTTATCAATCTTGATATTAAATTAATTTTTGACATTCTCAATCTTTTGGCAAAAAGGATGTTCACTTTTTTTGAGATTTTAGATGACTAACACTTAACTATTTTAAAATTCACTGTTTCTGAATTGCTAAATAAATCCATTTGACAGTTTGAAATTACTTAATGACCAAAAATAGTGATATCCCATAAGAGAAATAACAGATAATTTGAAATTGGTTTTTGTACTTTTTTTCTTAAGATACGGAATAGTTTGACTGAAAAATAAATATTCAAATTGAACAAAAACTTTGATTTTATAATGTAATTAATTATTCATTGTGCATAAGTTTAAGTATTTGATTATTAGTAATTTAATTTTTTAAAAACAACTTGATATTCATTTTTAGTAAAAATCGTTTAATAATTCGCAACGAAAACCAAATTAAGAACGTATCAAATATTGATGGAATTAGATTAAAGTCTAAATTTTTTAAACTAATTTCACAGATTGAATTATTATTTAGATAGAAATTGTAAGAAAACTTCATTATGAAAACAATCTTAAACACCATTAAAATTGATAAAAAAATATTTTGTTCAATATTTTTTATTGTTTTATTTACTAGTTACACAGAAGCACAAGTTTCAGAAAATGCTAAATCAGAAATTTCATCAAAATCACCAGAAAAATCCTCAATTCCAGTTTTTGTGAATACTGGAAATCAAGAGCTTGATAACAAAACATATTTAGAAGTAAAAAATGCGTGGATTAAAGCAAATCCAGAAGAATATAGAAAAATATTGAATAATAAGCCTATCGAAGTAAGCAAAATTGAGTTCGATAAAATGCCTAATGAAAAACAGAACGAAATAAAAAATCATCCTGAAAAATATATTTTGAAGTAATTTTTTAGTGTCGAGATAAAATATTTATAATATGATTAAATTATACAAAAAACCGATTCAATTGGTTTTGTTCATTGCAATTTTTGCGATGAACAATTTTTCATTGAATGCACAATGCGCATTTGGATCAAATACAAGTCAGTTTCCCCCAGCGACTTTCAGTCCGGGATGTTCAGGAGCAGAAACTGTAACAACTTGTAATTTTGGGGGAGAGTTTTTTCTGATGAATGTGGTAAATGGTGATACTTATACTGTTTCTACTTGCGGAGGTACCTTTGATAGCCAAATAACCGTGTATAACAATGCATCTCAGGCTCAACTTGGATATAATGATGATGGATGTGGTTTGCAGTCAACAGTCACATTTACAGCAACCTTTACAGGGTTGGTTAGGGTTTTGATAAATGAATTCAATTGTTTGGCAAATTCAACATGTATAACTACGCAAGTTACAA
Organism: Crocinitomicaceae bacterium; assembly: GCA_040403095.1. Lineage (GTDB taxonomy): Bacteria > Bacteroidota > Bacteroidia > Flavobacteriales_D > Crocinitomicaceae > JAQVCM01. The sequence goes on along the minus strand of JBBALI010000050.1, from coordinate 1,857 downwards.
GAACCGCTGCAGTGCCAGGGGTACCAACTCAAATCGGATGGACAACTGTAAATGGAACTTCTTTTGCTGTACCAGTTTGTGGTAGTTTTTCAACAAATTTATGTGTAGGAAGTGGAGTAGGAGCACCAGCTTCTTTGGTGCAAGGTGTGAATTATACGTTTGAAAACCAAGCTACTGCGGTATGTGGTGTTGCTGTGCCTACAGCTTATCTACAAGCCTGGACTCCAACAGGTTCAACTGCTTGCGGTAAAGATCCAATCGGTTCACCTGGCATTAATTCTATTTCTTTTAATGCTCCGGCAACAGGAACACATCAAATTAATGTTTCATCAAATTCAACTTGTGCAACACCAAATACTTGTGGGGGTGGATTAGGAGGTGTGTCGGGAGGAGGGTCTGCCGTTTTGAGATATCGACAAAACACAACCGTTTCAAATACAACAACTTCCACAGATATATGTTTGTCAGGTACAAAATCTTTAACTGCGACCTTGGGTGGGACACACAATAATCCATCAGTTGTCTGGTCTATTCAAGGAGGAACTGCAACAGGTTCAATTTCAGGAACAACTTACACACCAACATCAGTAGGAAGCGTTACAATTCGTGCAACCGTTGGTAATTGCTTTAGTGATGTGTCTTTTAATGTTCTCAACATTACACCAACTTTTGCAGCCATAGGAGCAATCTGTTCAGGTGGAGCTTTAGCCGCTTTGCCAACGACTTCAACAAATGGAATTACAGGGAGTTGGTCACCGGCGTTGGATAATACAACATCAACAACTTATACATTTGCACCTGATGCTGGTCAATGTGCATTGACAGCGACACTTTCCATAACTGTCAATTCTAATGTTACGCCAACTTTTGCAGCAGTTGCGGCAATTTGTTCAGGTGGAGCATTGGCTGCCTTGCCAACTACTTCAATAAATGGAATCACAGGAAGTTGGTCGCCAGCTTTGGATAATACGACAACAACGTTGTATACATTTACTCCAACTGCTGGACAATGTGCGACAACTGCAACTTTAACGATTAATGTTCAAAGTTTACTTGACTTTGTTAATCTACAATTCCCTTTGACTGCAAATATTTGTGAAGGAGAAACGTTAGATATTTTTGGTCAAGTCTATGAACCTGGATTAACAGAACCAAACTCTCAAGCTCCTGGAATAACAGCAGAATATGGAGTTTTTACAACGGATACAGATCCATCAACTTGGCCTGCAGGAGCATGGGCTGCAGCAACTTATAATCCTTTGTCATTGGTAAACCCAAATAATGATGAATATACGGCAACTTTGACAGGATTAACAGCAGGAACTTATTACTATGCTTTCCGATTTAATTTAAATGGTTGTGCTTTTCAATATGGTGGAGCTAGTGCTTCTGGTGGAGGATTTTGGGATGGCGTTACTAATATTAATGGTTCGATTCAAGTTGATCCAATAGTTACACCAACTTTTGCTGCAGTATCGGCAATTTGTTCAGGTGGTGTATTGGCTGCTTTGCCAACAACATCAACAAATGGAATTACAGGAAGTTGGTCACCAGCATTGGATAACACAGCGACAACAACTTATACATTTGCACCAGATGCTGGTCAATGTGCAACTACAACGACATTAACTGTCACAGTAAATTCAAATACAACGCCAACTTTTGCAGCAGTAGCGGCAATTTGTTCAGGTGGTGCATTGGCTGCTTTGCCAACAACATCAACAAATGGAATTACAGGAAGTTGGTCACCAGCATTGGATAACACAGCGACAACAACTTATACATTTGCACCAGATGCTGGTCAATGTGCAACTACAACGACATTAACTGTCACAGTAAATTCAAATACAACACCAA
>JBBALI010000049.1:0-23327 GCA_040403095.1 Crocinitomicaceae bacterium | reverse complement strand
CCATACATTTTACAGGTTAAACCGTTTGTAAAAATCGGTAAAAACAATATTAAAGTCATATTTACTTCACCTGTCAATTATCACAGAAAAGCTTTTGAGGCAAAATCGCCGAAACTTCCTGCACCAAATGATTTGGGGGAAATTGCAGTTTCATCCATGTCACGTAAACCTCAATATCAATTCGGCTGGGATTGGGCGTTGAGAATGAACACGATTGGATTTTTGAAACCAGTAGAAGTACGTACATATTCTACAAACAGAATTTTACTTCAAAAGGTGGCTACCAAAAGTCTGATTGAGAATCAAGCAAACCTCGAATTAGCTTTAATCTGTGCAGTTAAATCAACTCAAAAAATTAGATTTGAAAGTGAGATTTGGGGAAATTTTGACAGCTTGAATTTAGTCAATGGTGAATTGAAAATTGACGCAGGTTTGTTGAATCCGCATTTGTGGTGGCCACGTGGACAAGGTGAACAATATTTGTATCAAGATAATTGGAAAATGTATGATTTAGCTGGAAATTTAATCGACAGCTGTTCTGTCACTTTCGGAATTAAAACAAGCGAATTAGTTCAAGAAAAAGATCAATTTGGAACTTCTTTTTATCTCAAAATCAATGGTCGACCCATTTTTTGTAAAGGAGCAAATTACATTCCGCAAGAGGTTTTTCCTTCCAAAATAACAACAGAATCAATCCAAGATTTAGTTGAACAAATGCGTGTTTCGAATTTCAACATGGTCCGCGTTTGGGGTGGAGGTTTTTATCCAGATGAAGCATTTTTTGAAGCGTGCGACCGCGCGGGAATTATGGTTTGGCAAGATTTTATGTTTGCTTGTGCCATGTATCCCGGAGATGTGGAATTTTTAGCCAATGTGAAACAAGAATTGGAATATCAAGTTCCAAGAATTTCCGCGCATCCATCGTTGGTATTGTTCAATGGAAACAATGAAGTATACGTTGCTTGGAAAAATTGGGGATTTCAAGTAACCTACAAAATTCTGCCAAAAGCACAGAAGGCAATTGAAGAAGATTATAGAAAATTATTCAAAGAATTGATTCCAAATGTTGTGAAAGCGCGAAGTTTTATTCCTTATGAGCATACTTCGCCCTTAAGTAATTGGGGAAAAGACGAATATTTCAACCATGGAACACAGCATTATTGGGGTGTTTGGCATGGAAAAGATCCAATCGAAGATTTTGGTTTGAAATCAGGTAGATTCAATGCAGAATATGGTTTTCAATCTTTTCCTGAATTTAATACTTTGTTGGCTTTCAGTGAGAAAATGGATTGGGATTTAAATTCTCCAGTGATGAAATGGCACCAAAAAAGTTATGTTGGAAATGGAATGATTCAAAAGCAATCAGACATTTTATTTGGTGAGAGTAAATCTTTCGAAGAGTTTGTTTATTTGTCGCAACTCACACAATCAAAAGCGGTCTCAATTGCTGTTTCTAGTCATCGCTTGAGTTCACCGCGTTGCATGGGAACTTTATATTGGCAATTAAACGATTGTTGGCAAGCACCGACCTGGTCAAGTATAGATTATCATGGAAATTGGAAAGCGTTGCAATATGAAGTAAAACAAGATTTTGAGGATGTTGCAGTGCTCGAAAAAACGACCAAAATCGGGAGTGAAAAATATTTTATCATTTCCGATGAGGAAACGAGTTTTGATTCTCCCTTGAATTGTTTTGTTTACGATTTGCAAGGAAATTTGATTTTCAAAACATTGGATACTTTAAATCTAAAACCTGGATTTCAACAAGAAATTTGTACAGAATGTCAGTCGGATTCTATTCAGGAAATCAATTTCATTTTGAAAATAGAATGGCAAAATGCCAATGGAGAACTTAAAAACAGGACTTTTGCTCATCTCCCAAATCAACGAAATAAAGCACTTGCAGAATCATTTCAAGTGAAATTATTGAAAGTGGACGAGTCGAAAAAAACAGCGACAATTGAAATTGAAAATCACTCCTTTTTGCACAATTTTTGGATTTACTCAAATAAAAAAGGAGTTCGTTTCTCAGAAAATTTCATCGATTTATTGCCAGGAAAACAAATTCTCGAAATAAGATTCATCGACCTTCCAAATTTTGAAGATTTTGGTTTTCAGTGGTTGTAGTTTTTTAAGCGGGAAGTTTTAAGTTTTCTCAAGCATTCTATTTCTAAACATAAATCAAAAAAAATCACCTAAAAAAGTTGTAACCAAAAAAAATTATTACTTTTGGTCAACACGACAACACATGAAATTCGATATAACTCAACATACACAATACACTTTAGTTGAATCTAAAGTTGAAAAATTGGATGCTTCTAATGCTTCTGAATTGAAAGTTGAACTCCAATTATTGAACAAATCAGGCGTAAATTCTATTATTTTAGATTGTTCTAAAACGAAATATTGTGATTCATCAGGTTTGAGTGCAATTTTAACAGCAAATCGTCTTTGTAAGGATACGAATGGTAAGTTTGTTTTGTGCGGTTTACAGCCAAACGTAGCCAAAATGATTGGAATTTCTCAATTAGACAAAGTGCTTTCAATTACTGATTCAGCTGAATTGGCTCAAGAAATTATCTTGAATTGATTTGAATGAGTTTTGAAGTAACTATCCTTGGTTCAGGTTCTGCACTTCCCACTTTAAGAAGAAATCCAACAGCTCAATATGTTTCTTGCAACGATCGCCATATTTTGATTGATTGTGGTGAAGGAACTCAAAATCAATTGCGGAAATTTGGAGTGAAAATCCAAAAAATCAGTCACATTTTAATTTCTCACATGCACGGCGACCATTTTTTTGGATTGGTCGGATTACTGAGTTCAATGCATTTGCTCGGAAGAGACAGTGGGATCACGATTTATGGTCCCAAAGAATTGGAGCAAATCATTCGTTTGCAACTTGAAATTGGTGGTGCTAAAATGAATTTCAATATGAATTTTTTTGTGTTGGATAATTCAAAACCAACGGTGATTTTTGAAGACAAAATGATTGAAATTCATGCTTTTCCTATGAAGCATCGCATTCCTGTAAATGGATTTAAAATACAAGAAAAGGCAAAAAGTTTCAATATTATTGGTGAAGTTTTTAAATCATCAGGTTTGTCTTTGATGGCCATTCCGTTTTTTAAAAAAGGTGAAGATTTTGTAGATGAAGACGGCGAAATTTACTTTGCGGATGATTTTGTAATGGCGAAAAAACCACCGAAATCTTACGGTTATTGTTCCGATACAGCCTATTTTGAACCGTTGATTTCATCCATTCAAGGAGTGAATTTATTGTATCACGAAGCAACATTTGTGGAGAAATTGGCAGACAGAGCGAAAGCAACATTTCATTCAACGGCCAAAGATGCTGCAACAATCGCTCAAAAAGCAAATGTCGGAAAACTGATTCTAGGACATTTAAGCGCTCGTTACGATTCCGGTGACGACCATCTAAAAGAAGCCCAAACCATTTTTGAAAATACCGTTATCGTTGAAGATGGAATGGTTTTTCAAGTCTGAATTTTGAATACTTTTTGAATATCAAATATAAAAATTCGAAAGCCTTTCCTTTTCCACGACAAAAAGTTAAAAACTACTAATAACTTATTCAAAATCATTCGTCACGATTGATTAAATTTGCTAGTTATCGTTCACAATTTATTGTTTTTTTTTGAATTTTAAAACAGAGTTTTTAATTGTTCAAAACACAGTAATTTTTAAAATTAGCGAGTTAAATGGCAGAAAATCAATATACAGAAGACAATATTCGGTCATTAGATTGGAAAGAACATATTCGGCTTCGTCCTGGGATGTACATCGGTAAACTTGGCGATGGTGCTGCTGCAGACGATGGAATTTACATTTTGGTTAAAGAGGTTATCGACAATTGTATCGATGAATTTGTGATGGGAAATGGACGTCGCGTTGATGTCAAAGTGAAAGAAGGTAAAGTTACCGTGAGAGATTACGGTCGTGGCGTTCCATTGGGGAAAGTAGTGGAAGTTGTTTCCAAAATGAATACCGGTGGAAAATATGATTCCAAAGCATTTAAAAAATCTGTAGGTTTAAATGGAGTAGGAACAAAAGCTGTGAATGCCTTGAGTAGTCATTTCATGATTTATTCTGTACGTGAAGGGGAGAAAAAACAAGCCTCTTTTTCTCGTGGAAATTTGGTTGAAGAATCAGTCATTGAAAAAACAGATGAAACGAATGGAACATACGTTGAATTTATTCCTGACGATCAAATATTTAAAAAATTCAACTACAAATCGCCGTATTTGATTAAAATGTTTTGGAACTACTGTTACCTAAACAGAGGTTTAAGCATTTATTTTAACGGTGAAAAATACCAGTCTAAAGACGGATTGAAAGATTTATTGGAAGACAATATGGACGGTGATCCATTGTACCCAATTATCCACTTGGAAGGCGATGACATTGAAGTTGCTTTCACCCATGGAAAAACGTATGGTGAAGATTACTATTCCTTCGTAAATGGTCAACATACAACCCAAGGAGGAACACATCAAAGTGCTTTTCGGGAGTCGATAGCCAAAGTGATTCGTGATTTCTTCAATAAGAATTACGACGCTTCAGACATTCGTCAGTCTATTGTTGCTGCGATTGCGGTGAAAGTGGTTGAACCAGTGTTCGAATCGCAAACCAAAACCAAATTAGGTTCTCAGGAAATCGAACCTGGCGGACAATCAATGCGTTCGTTTATCAATGATTTCTTGAAAGACAAGTTAGACAATTATCTCCATAGAAATCCGCAGGTTGCCGAAACTATTGAGAAAAAAATCAAGCAATCAGAACGAGAAAGAAAAGAACTTTCAGGAATTCGAAAATTGGCGCGTGACCGTGCTAAAAAATCTAGTTTGCACAATAAAAAATTGCGCGATTGCAGGATTCATTTAACGGATCTCAAAGACGCTAGGAGAGAAGAGACAACACTTTTCATCACCGAGGGAGATTCAGCAAGTGGATCAATCACGAAATCAAGAGATGTAAACACACAAGGCGTTTTTTCATTGCGAGGTAAACCGCTGAATTGTTTCGGATTGACCAAGAAAATCGTTTATGAAAACGAAGAATTCAACTTGTTGCAAGCAGCATTGGATATCGAGGAAGACATGGATAATTTGCGCTACAATAACATCGTAATTGCAACCGATGCCGATGTCGACGGAATGCACATTCGCTTGTTGTTGCTTACATTTTTCTTGCAATTCTTTCCAGATTTGGTGAAACGAAATCACGTTTACGTGCTGCAAACGCCACTTTTCAGGGTTCGAAACAAGAAAAAAACGATTTACTGTTATTCTGAAGAAGAACGCAGAAATGCGATAGCTGAATTAGGTAAAAATCCTGAAATAACGCGATTCAAAGGATTGGGAGAAATTTCACCAGATGAGTTCAAACATTTTATTGGTGAAGAAATCCGATTGGAACCAGTAATTCTCTCCAAAGAAGCTTCGATTGAAACGATTTTGTCTTATTACATGGGTAAAAATACGCCTGAAAGACAGGATTTTATAATCGATAATCTCCGTGTTGAGAAAGATTTAGAAGATGGTTTGAGTGCTGATAAAGTTGAAAACGACGAAGAAATAGATAAAGCTTCTTAAAAAATGGCTGAAGACGAAATTGAAGATCATACAGAAGATTTTTCAGAGGAAAATCCCTTTGAAAACTCGAGTGTTGACGATAAAATCATTCCGCTGAATGGTTTGTATGAAAATTGGTTTTTGGATTATGCATCTTATGTAATCTTAGAACGCGCTGTTCCTGCTTTGTTTGATGGTTTGAAACCTGTTCAAAGAAGGATTTTACACTCCATGAAGGAGTTAGATGATGGTCGATACAACAAAGTAGCGAATATCATAGGAAACACCATGAAATATCACCCACACGGTGATGCTTCGATTGGTGATGCGTTGGTTGCGCTTGGACAAAAAGATTTGGTCATCGATTGCCAAGGAAACTGGGGAAATACATTGACAGGCGACGGCGCAGCAGCTGCTCGTTATATTGAGGCACGTTTGTCAAAATTTGCTTCGCATGTTGTTTTTAATCCAAAAACGACAAATTGGTTGCAGAGTTATGACGGACGAAACAAAGAACCAGATCAATTGCCTGTTAAATTCCCATTGCTTTTGGCGCAAGGCGCTGAAGGAATTGCAGTTGGAATGGCTTGTAAGATTTTACCACATAATTTTATTGAATTAATAGATCAGTCAATCAATCACTTAAGAGGAAAAAAGATTGAAATTTATCCCGACTTTTTGCACGGTGGTATGGCTGATTTCACCAATTACAACGATGGTTTAAGAGGTGGAAAAGTACGTGTGCGCGCCAAAATCAAGAAAGTGGACAACAAAACGTTGGTCGTAACGGAAATTCCTTTTGGAACGACTACGAGTTCATTGATTGATTCGATTTTGAAAGCCAACGACAAAGGTAAAATCAAAGTCAAAAAAATTGAAGACAATACTTCGGCTGTTGTAGAAATTATCATTCACTTGGCGCCTGGAGTTTCTCCTGATAAATCGTTGGACGCATTGTATGCATTTACAGATTGCGAAGTTTCGATTTCACCAAATGCTTCGATTATCGACGGTGAAAAACCTAGATTTATTGGCGTAAGTGAAATTCTGCGAATCAATACCGACAATACCGTTCAGTTGTTAAAATGGGAATTGGAAATTCGCTTGCAAGAATTGATGCAACAGTGGCATTTCTCTACGTTAGAGAAAATTTTCATTCGTGAGGAAATGTACATCGATTTCAAATTATACGGCGATAAAGAAAATTTATATGCGTATTTATACAAACGTTTTGAGAAATTCAAAAAAATGTTTGTGCGAGAAATCATCGATGAAGATTTACACCGTTTGACGCAAATTCAAATGATTCGTATCACCCGTTTTGACAGCGATAAAGCGGATGAATTGATATTGAAGTTGGAAGACGAGATGGAGCAAGTCAAAGAAAAATTATCTAATTTGATTGACTATGCCATTGAATATTTCAAAGACTTGAAAAAACGTTTTGGCGAAGGCAGAGAGCGTAAAACAGAAATCAAAATTTTCGACAATATTACGGCAACGAAAGTAATTATTGCGAACAAAAAATTATACGTTGATCCAGAAGAAGGATTCATTGGTTGGGGATTGAAGAAAAGCGATCCAGTGAACGATTGTTCTGAAATTGATGACATTATTATTTTCTTCAGCACTGGAAAAATGATGGTAACGAAAGTTTCCGATAAAAAATTCGTCGGAAAAGGCATTGTACATGCAGATGTTTGGAAAAAAGGCGATACACGCACGATTTACCACGTCATGTATCAAGATGGAGTAGGTGGACCAACGATGATGAAACGTTTCTTTGTAAACAGCATCACGCGAGATACAGAATACGATTTATCAAAAGGAGCTAAAGGCTCTAAATTGCTTTATTTTGCCGTGCATCCAAACGGTGAACGCGAAGTTGTTTCTATCATGTTGAGACCACGTCCGCATTTGAAACGCTTGCGATTTGACATTGATTTCGGTGAACTTTTGATCAAAGGTAGAGCGGCATCAGGAAATCGTGTGACGAAAGAAATCGTTCAGAAAATTATCCAAAAAGAAGTCGGAGGTTCCACTTTGGCGGCACGTAAAATTTGGTACGATACCGTTGTTGGTCGTTTGAATGACGAAGGAAGAGGCAAATTTTTGGGTTCTTTTAAAGGAAATGACAAATTGCTAACCTTATACAAAACAGGAGAATACAGGCTTTCAAGTTTTGATTTGGCAACGCATTTTGACGAAGACATGATGCACATTGAAAAATGGGTGCCAGACAGACCAATTTCTACCGTTTATTTCGACGCAGAGAAAGAATTACATTATGTAAAACGTTTCTTGTGTGAAGTGACTTCCGATAAAAAAGTACTTTTCATCTCAGAAACTGAAGGTTCTTACATGGACACGGTTTCCACTTCATATCGACCAGAAGTGCGCATTGTGTACAATAAATTGCTCCGAGAAACCAAGAATTTGCCTGACAATTTGGTGAATATCGCAGATTTGATCGAGGTAAAAGGAATGAAAGCGCAAGGAAATCAAATGACGAAGTTGAAAGTCAAAGAAATCATTTTGACACACGAAATCGACGGCGGTGAACCTTGGCCAATTGAAGAAGGCGACATGCCAGCTTTGGACTTGGATGGAATCGTAGATTTTGACTCCGATTCTGACGGTGATTCCCCAACCATCGAATGGGACATTTTGCCGAAAAAAGATGACGAAGATGAATCGCAGATTAAGTTGTTTGAGTAGACAGGAGAATAATTATTTAGAAAAGCATCTTTGGAAACAGAGGTGCTTTTTTTTTGCAAAATAGTAGATTTTTTGTTGGTACGAGAATTTTATTTATCCTTGAGCTTCAACATTTCAATTTTCAACTGATTGATTTCGCTTTCGAGCCTACTCAATTTACTGTCATTTTCTTGATAACTGATATTTATACTATCAGATGACAAATTATTAATGGTAGAATTTGATTGAAGATTTTGAAAGAAAGTTAGAATGTCAAATTTGTAATTATTTAGCATTTCATACAATCTTGAAACAGTCATTTCGGTTTCACCTCGTTCTAAATTGGAAAGTGTAGAAACGGATATTTTTAACTCATCAGAAACGGCTTCTAAACTCATGTTTTTACTTAAGCGAATCATTCGAATTTGTTCTCCTATACGCTTGTTTATTGACTTGTCTTTCACAATTGTAAAGGTATTTTCAAATAAGTAAAGTTGTTTATTGAATTAATGTAAAATTTATTAATTAGTTGGAAATATTTTATATATTTGGGAAAAAATTAAATTTGAATGAAATAAAAGTTGTCACTAACTTGCTTTTACTGCTGTTGTTCTTGAAACCAATCTTTCTTCGATTTAATGAAAATATCGTTTAATTAAAGTGTATAATAATGGCAATTAATTTACAAAAAGGTCAAAAAATTGACGTTGGGTTAAGTAAAATTACAATTGGTCTTGGTTGGGACCCAAATGAAGGTACTGGACATGAATTTGATTTGGATGCTTCAGCGATAATGATTAATTCTCAAAGAAAATTGGTTTCAGAAAATCATTTTATTTTTTACAATAATTATTGTTCAAATGGGCATGGACGAGAAAACCCGTGTTCAAATTGTTTAGTGGGAAAGTTTGGTGTTATCCACACCGGAGATGATCCATCTGGAGGAAACAGTGATGGTGATGATGATGAATCAATAATTGTTGATTTAGATAAAGTTTCAGAGGAAGTTATGGAAATTTTATTTGTTGTTACAATTGACGATTTTGAAGCTAGAAAACAAAATTTTGGTCAAGTTAGAAACTCATACATAAGATTATTAGATAATTTAAAAAATGAAGAAGTTGCTAAATATGAGTTAGGAGAAGATTTTTCAGTTGAAACAGGAGTTGAGTTCGGTCGACTTTATAGAAAAGATGGGAAATGGAAATTTGAAGCTTCTGGAATTGGTTATAAAGCTGATTTAAGTTTTTTTCTAGAAAAGTATTACAATGGATCTATAATAAAGTAAAATATGGCAATAAATTTACAAAAAGGACAAACAATTGACCTTAGAAAGAACGATAAAGGTGAAGATGTTTATGATTTGTCACAAGTTACAATTGGCCTAGGGTGGGATGTGCGTCAAGCGAAGACAGGATTTTTCGGTAAACTCTTAGGAGGAAAGGAAGAAGAGTATGACTTAGATGCAATTGCTTTTTTATTAGATTCAAATGGAAAAGTTGCAAATTTAGGAAGATCGATTATTGTCGGAAATCAGTCAAAAGGGTTATTTGAAGGTGATATTATATTCTTTAATTCATTAAAACACCCATCAGGGCAAATTTGGTTAACAGGTGACAATCGAACTGGTGCTGGTGAAGGAGATGATGAACAAATAATTGTGCGACTGAATACTTTGGATGAAAAATATCAAAAAATTGTATTTCTAGTAACAATTTACCAAGGAAGACAAAATAATCAACATTTTGGAAAGGTGGAAAATGCATTTATTCGAGCAGTAGATGCTAGAGGTAAAGAAATTGCAAAATTTAGTTTGTCTGGAAATGAGTCAATGAATGGAATGTGTTCAATGATTTTCTCCGAATTATATAGACATAATGGAGAGTGGAAATTTAGAGCAATTGGAGAAGCAAATCAAACGGATTCATTTGCTGATATTTTAAAAAGATATATGTATTAAATATGAGAAAATTACCAGTATACCTGTTACTTGATTGCTCGGGATCTATGATGGGGGAGCCGATCGAGGCAGTAAAAAATGGAGTTCAAGTGATGGTTAGCTCACTTAGAAATAATCCTCAAGCTATTGAAACCGCTTTTTTGAGTGTCATTACATTTGGTAGCTCAGCTAGGCAAATTATTCCATTGACTGAGTTGTCTAATTTTCAGATGCAAGATATTCAAGCTTCTGGAACGACATCGCTGGGTGAAGCTTTAAAGGTTTTGAGTAACGCAATTGATACTGAAGTAACTAAGACAACTCCGGAAACAAAAGGAGATTGGAAGCCTTTAGTTTTCATTATGACTGACGGAATGCCAACCGATGATTGGAAAAGTGGATTAGCTGAATTTCAAAAGAGAAAAACAGGACTTGTTGTTGCTTGTGAAGTTGGAAATAATGCTGATACTGAAGTACTAAAACAAATTACAACAAATGTTGTAAGTATTGCCACAGAAGATATCAGTAAATTCTTTCAATGGGTTACAGCTTCAATTGGTGTTTCTTCCACAAAAGTAGAAGATTCAAATAAAGAAGTCACTGGATTAAATGAATTACCACCACCACCATCAGAATTGAATATTGTTGTTTAAATGGGAAAATTTGGATTTTCATTTTCATGGAGACGATTATTAGGAATAACCTCTTCCAAGCAAAAGTTAGCAAGAGAAACTGGAATACCAACTTCAAAATCTGGAATTGAGAGAAAAATAGGTGCTTTAATTATTAAAGTTCTAACAGGAAAAAGATAATGAGAAGATTACCCGTATATTTTTTATTGGACACTTCTGGTTCAATGTATGGTGAACCAATTGAAGCGTTAAATAATGCATTGAATGGTATGATTCATTCATTGAGAACTGATGCACAAGCTCAAGAAACATTGTGGGTCAGTATTGTTACTTTTGATAGAGAAGTAAAGGAATTAATTCCTTTAACTGATTTGCAGTCATTTCAATTGGCAGAGATAAAATGTCCGCAAAGTGGACCAACAAACACAGGTAAAGGTCTTGAGTTAATTTATCAGAAAGTCAATGATGAAGTTAAAAAAGGTAGCCCTGAACAAAAAGGAGATTGGCGACCTCTTCTTTTTGTTTTTACTGATGGTAAACCAAGCGATTTACAGCTGTATAGACAAATGATCCCCAAGATAAAAAGTTTGAATTTTGGAACTGTGGTTGGCTGTGCGGCAGGTAATCTTGCAAATGATTCAATGTTAAAAGAACTTTGTGATACGGTCGTGCATCTAGATACTGCAGATAGTTCAACTTTAAGACAATTTTTTAAATGGGTTTCAGACACTATTGAACAAGGAAATAAAAGTATGGGAACGAAAGATCAAGTAATGTTGCCACCACCACCATTCGAGGAGATTAATATAATATAAAGCAAATTAAAAAATGTCAATTTTAATTAAATTAATTTTCGAAATATTGATTTTAGGATTGTTTTTATTTTCTAAATTACTTCCGTACAATGATAGATTGAATGCGAATTATAAAAAAATATTCAATTTTTTCAAAAGTATTTTTGAGCCAATTCTTACCTTTTTTAAAAGGTATTTAAAACCATTTAAAGTTGGTAGTGGTGTTGCGATTGATCTTTCTCAATTTTTATTATTGTTAATATTTTTATTTATTTTATTTCTTGCCTAATGAGTAGAAGACTACCAATCTATTTTTTAATAGATATTTCAGAGTCAATGGTTGGCGAACCAATTCAACAAGTTGAAGAGGGAATTGCAACTATTATACAAACTCTAAAAACAGATCCAAATGCATTAGAAACTGTTTGGATTTCGATTGTAATATTTGCTGGTCAACCGAAAACGTTGATTCCTTTGCAAGAGATAATTGCTTTTTATCCACCCAAATTTCCTATAGGGGGTGGTACATCACTAAGCAAGGGATTGGGACATTTGATGCACGAACTAAGGAAAAATCAAGTTTTAACAACACCAGAAAAAAAAGGTGATTGGAAACCTATCATTTTTCTGTTTACAGATGGTGTTCCGACGGATGACAGTAAAAGCGCAATTGCTGAATGGAAACAAAATTGGCAAAGATCTACAAATTTAGTCGCGGTTTCATTTGGAGATGAAACTGATACTAAATTACTTGGTCAATTAACTAAAAATGTTTTGCATTTTAAAAATACGAATTCTGAATCATATAAGCAGTTTTTTAGATGGGTAACTGATTCAATCAAAACTAGTTCAGAAAGTGTAGAAAATAATTCAACTGGATTTGAATTGTCTAAATTAGATGGTGATACTATTTCAAAAATTGATTTAACAAAAAATCAAGAGTTTAATAATCCATACATCGACAATAATTTTGTAGTACTTTCAGCTAAATGCCAAAATTCAAAAAGACCATATTTAATGAAATATAAGAAAAGTATTTCCCCTAATTCCGTTCCAGGTTTAGATTTAAGTACGCTTTCTTATAGATTAGTAGGAGCTTATCAAGTTGATAATACATATTTTGAATTGTCTGATGATTCCGTTTCAAATTTAAAAATTAATACAAATGAATTAATTGGAGCTCCAACTTGCCCTTGCTGTGGTAATCAATTTGCATTTGCCGCTTGTGCTTGTGGAAAAATTCATTGTATAGGTGATGAAGAAATTAGTACTTGTCCATGGTGCGGAAATCGTGGAAGCTATGGTGCTTCAGGAGAAGGTGGTTTTGATGTTACTAGAACACAAGGATAATTCATGGAGGTAAGGGAATATATTAATTCACTTTTAACTAAAAAAGGATTTAATTTAAATGGTATTTCTGAAGAACATTTAAATAAATTTTCATTGGAGGAAGAAAATATTGAATTAGTAAATCAAATATTTGAAAATCAAAATTCTATTATGAAAAAGTGGAAAATCAATGAAAGAGTAAATGACATTAAGCAAATGATATTTCCGATTCAAAATGGGACGATTGGTAAAGCTTATTCAAGTGTAATTGATTTCAAGAAACTCGATTTAAGTGATTTAATTGATGAGAAATTTGAAGGACTCGAAGAGACAGGGTTAAAATATAATTCCATCGAAGATAAGATTGAAGGTACACCAATTAAAAGTGGCGAATTCAAAATAAAATTTCTTTTCAAAGTAGAAGGAGAGCCAGCGAATTCTGATTTAAATGTGAAAGAATTTTCAATAATCATTAATCCTGATCCAAAATCACTTTGGAAAAATATAGAAAGCGATAAAAATGACCCATTCTGGAAGGAAGATAATATTTCAATTTCTGATAAATTAGGTGATAAGAATCTAGTAATTTCATCAAAACGAGGAAGAAGTCATGCAAATGTTGGTTCATTTAGAGACGATGATTTTGCGTATAAGCATTTTAATAATTCTGACTGGTCAGTAGTAGCTGTAAGTGATGGTGCAGGCGGTTATTCTTTATCACGAAAAGGTTCTCAAATAGCCTGCAATTCAGTTGTCGAATATTTTGAAAAACACTCAAATATTGAGACGCATAAAATTTTTGAAGAGAAACTAGTCGAATTTAATAAGTCAAGAGATGAAGAGTTGTTAAAAGAAATTCAAATTTTATCCAAGCAAAATTTGTATAAAGCAACATTTTTTGCATTTAATAAGATTAAAGAATTTGCAGATCAAACAGCAATCGAAAATCCTGAAATTTTTAATAATCCAAAAGCAAAATCTCCTATTGATTATTTTCATTCTACATTGATTTTTACAGTTTTTAAAAAGTTTGATTTTGGATATGTTGTAATGACTTTTGGAGTTGGAGACTGTCCAATTGCAGTTGTCAACAAAGATAAAACAAACACTACTTTGATGAATTGGTTAGATGTTGGAGAATTCGGAGGTGGAACACGTTTCATCACTCAATCTGAAATTTTTCATTCTGAAAGTAATCCAATGGTCACCCGTTTTAATTTTCAAATTTTTTCTGATTTCAGCTTTTTGTTTTTAATGACGGATGGCATTTATGACCCAAAATTTGTAGTTGAAGCAAACCTCGAAAAACATGATAAATGGCTAGAATTTATTTCAGATTTAGAGGGTATTAATGACGACAAAGCAAAGGTTGTATTTACAAATGAAAATAAAGATATAAAAGAGCAACTTTCTACATGGATGGATTTCTGGAATACTGGTAATCATGATGATAGAACATTAGCGATAATTTACTAGTATGAAAACCAAGTTTGTAAATTCAATCATAACACCTGATAAAACTTATCAATATGTTGATAACGGTGATCCTATGCGTGGCGGTGTAAAAGATGTCTATTTTAGTCCTGACAAAACTTATGTGGTTGCTTTTTACCGAGTTCCGCAAGATTTCAATTCAAAAAATAGATTAAAAACAATTGTAACAACTTATTATGATAGTGTCTTTAATAAGGAAGGAGGAGAATATTGGAAGAACATTTATTGTTGGCCAACAGATGTGATTGAAGAGGGAAATTTGACGGGAATAATTGTTCCAGCATACAATTCTAATTTCTTTTTTAAAATTGGATATTTAAATAGCGACATACTAAAAGGCGAAGAAAAACAAGGTAAATGGTTTGCAAGTGCTAAATTTCGAGTGAAGGATTCTAAAACTAAATTGGCTCCACAAGAATTAGGTGATTGGTTGAGTTATTTTCAGATTTGTGTAAATATCGCTAGAGGTGTCAAGAGATTACATGCATCTGGTTTGGCTCATTCCGATTTATCATATAAAAATGTTTTAATCGATCCAGTCTCAAAATCAGCAGCAATTATAGATATTGATGATTTAGTAGTTCCTAATTTATATCCACCAAGTGTAATTGGGACAGCAGATTTTATTGCACCTGAAGTGATGGCGACTAAACATTTGGCAATCTCAGATACAAATCGAAAGTTACCGAAAAGAGAAACTGATTTACATGCTCTTGCAGTATTAATTTATATGTATCTATTATATCGCCATCCATTAAGAGGGGGACAATATTTTGGTCAAATTGATGAAACGGAAGAGGAAAACTTGATGATGGGCGAAAAAGCACTTTTTGTAGAGCACCCAACTAATGACAAAAATCGAAATTTCAAGAGAGAATACGGAGATAATTTAGTTAAATACTCGCCATGGACAGATTTAAGAAAGACTCCATACTCAATTACCGGACCATACTTGAAATCACTTTTTGACCAAGCTTTTATAAATGGACTGCACAATCCAATCGAACGCCCACCAGCGTCAAGTTGGGAAGAGGCTTTGATCAAGACGAATGATTTAAAACTGCAATGTAGTAATTCAAATTGCGAGCAAAAATGGTTTATTTATTTAAATACAATAGACACAAAATGTCCTTTTTGTAATACTAAATACAATGCAACTATTCCGATTTTAGATTTTTATTATCAATTTAAAGAAGGAGTATGGAAACCTGAAAATCAACGATTGGTTGTGTGTAATAATACAACTTTACATCAATGGCACACGAGTAGAAAAATTATTAGAAATCAGAATCTAACTGATAAACAAAAAGAAAGAGAAGGTTACTTTTCTTTTCATCAAACTAAATGGGTTTTCGTAAATAATAGACTAACTAGTTTGAAGGATATTACTGAGGATAGAGAAATTCCAATCGGTTCAATGGTTGAAATAACTGAAGGAAAAAAACTATTACTTTCAAAAGAGGAGGGGAGTAGATTATTAATAGTATCAATAGCAAATAAATAAAATATGAATGATTTAGTACAAGAAATTTTTGACAATCCAGGAGCTTCACTAGGTATAATTGGAAATTTAGTAATTATTGAAAGTTTACTTTCTGTAGATAATGCTGCAGTTTTAGCCACAATGGTAATGGATTTGCCAGAAAAACAGAGACAAAAGGCACTGAAATATGGAATTTGGGGTGCATATATATTTAGAGGATTAGCAATGATTTTTGCTTCACTTTTAATCAAGATTTGGTGGTTAAAGCCAGTTGGTGGACTCTACTTGTTGTATCTTGTATATGGTTATTGGAAAAGTAAACAATCAGATTCTAATGATGAAGAAAGCATTGATAAAAATGGAAATTGGCTTTATAAAACAATTGTCGGAAGCATAGGTACTTTTTGGGCAACGGTGTGTTTGGTTGAGATGATGGATATGGCATTTTCGATAGATAATGTTTTTGCTGCGGTTGCATTTACACCAAACATCATATTGGTTTGTATAGGTGTATTTATAGGTATTTTAGCAATGAGATTTATTGCTCAATGGTTTGTGAAATTAATGGAAAAATATTCCTTTTTGGAGACTGCAGCTTTTATTGTTATCGCAATTTTAGGAATCAAGTTATCACTTTCAACGGTTGAACATTTTTATCCAAAAAGTAACTTGGCAATTTTCTTGAAGGGAGAAATGGCAGATGTAATTATGTCTATAACAACAGTTGCAATATTTTTTGTTCCAATTTTAACTTCTAGATTGTTTAATTTTCCAAAGAAAAATGTATTATGAGTGAGTTCATAAAAAAATCATCAATCCTCCTTCTATTTATTCTATCAAGTTTTGCAATAAAAGCACAAGCTAGTCTAACCATAAAAAACAACTCTGGTAGGTCAATGACACTAAAGGTTATGAAGGGAAGTTATTCCAATAGTTCAATCTATGAAACAGTTTATATTGCTGCATACAGTGAAAAAACTGTAAAATTTTATGAAAGTGGAAATTATTTTACCAAAACTAAAGCCGTTTTAAAAGGTAAAGATCCTGTCTATCAAAAAGGTCAGGTTTTTTATGTTACGAATGATGATTCGGGGTATTCGGTGTTGACAATCACATTTTCAATTACAGAATCATCAGTTCCACAACTTAGCGGCGGAAAACAGATATCCAAAACGGAATTCGATAAAAACTAAATACTATGCAGATAGCCCTAAAATCAATACTCGTTATACTTTTACTTTTGTGTTTGGCTGATATGCCATACGCTTACTATGAAATCACTCGATTTATAGCATGTATTGGTTTTGGGATTTTTTCTTTTCAATGTTTTCAGAGTGAAAGACAAATTGAAGGTGTCATTTTTATCATATTAATTGTTCTTTTTCAACCATTTGAAAAATTTGCACTGGGTAGAACACTATGGAATATCTTAGATGTGATTGTTTCAATATATTTGATTGTTTCAAGTTTTTTAGAAGCAGAAACTAAAAAGAAAAGTTAATTTACATTTCAAGTTGTGATGTTAGTTAACAGCTTGGATTTGCCTAACGATCCCCATTTCCATCTACATGTCGCTAATTTATTTAGCCTCAACCATCCCTTGATTTTTGCGTCATCATCAACTTCTTTTCTGTCCACAAGATCAAATAAATTCATTTTTTACATAATTTAAATAAAAAAAAATCCAATTATTTTCCTTAAAAATCGGATAATATTTCAATTATTTTATTTAATAATAAGATAATATCATAATTTTTTTACTACTTTTGAGGATAATTGAATTAGATATTTTCTCAAAATGGATCGAAAAGCAGCCTTGAAAGAACTGATAGAGCAGCAGCATCATTCAGTGAAAGTGGATAAATTATCCGCTCGTAAAATGCAATTGCCTTTAGATTCCGAGAAAATCATCGTGGTGAGTGGCGTGAGAAGATGCGGTAAAACTGCCTTATTGAAATTGACACGCAATCAAATTCTAAAATCCAAAGTGCCTGTTTACAAGACACTCTTCTTTAGTTTTGATGATGAACGCTTGATGCTCCAAATCGAAGAGTTAGATTTAATCCTGCAAGCATACAGAGAATTGTATCCATTGTTAAACCTAAGCGAATGCTATTTTTTCTTTGATGAAATACAAAATATAACCCATTGGGAAAAATTTGTACGCCGTGTATATGACAATGAAACAAAAAACATCTTTATATCTGGTTCAAATTCCAAATTATTGGGGAGCGAAATCGCCACGTCTCTGCGCGGAAGAACTTTGTTATATGAATTGTTTCCATTGGATTTTAATGAGTTTCTTTCTTTCAAAAAAATAGAACCAGTTTACAAAAGTGAAGCGCAAAAAGCCTTGATAGTAAGTGAATTTTATCAGTATTTAAAGCAAGGAGGTTTTCCAGAAGTCGTTTTTAGAACTGAAGAACAGCGCACGCAAATTTTGGCAGATTATTACCAAGTTTTACTGTTTAGAGACATCGTTGAACGCTACAACGTGACAAGAATACATGCTTTGAAGTACTTCATAAACAAGTTGATGAGTAACCTCACAAAGCCATTTTCTTTGAATAAAATTTACAATGAATTGAAATCTCAAGGAATAAAAGTTGGAAAGGACAATTTGTATGAAATTTTGGATTACATCGAGGCGGTTTATTTGGGCATGCGTTTGTATAAATTTGATTATTCCATCGTGAACCGAGAAATGAGCGATAAAAAGATTTATGCCATCGACAACGGTCTATTGAACGTAATCAGCTATCAATTTTCGGAAAATTCTGGCAAGTTGTTAGAAAACATGGTTTTTATATGGTTGCGTCAATTGTTTGGAGATAATCTATTTTATTACAATCAAAAAACGGAATGCGATTTTGTGATTTTTGACCGTGATAAACCGATACACGCAATCCAAGTTTGTTATGATTTGAGTGAAAATTCAACCAAAAAGCGTGAAATAAAAGGACTTTTAGAAGCTATGGATTATTTCAAAATTGAAAAAGGTCTAATCATCACTGCGGAGCACGAGGAAGAACTGGTTTTTGAAGGCAAAACAATCAGCATCAAGCCAGCTTACAAGTTGTTGGTCAATCGCTCATTGATTTATTAATTCAATTTTTGTTTGCCATTTCACAAAAATCTACTTATCTTCATTCTAACCAAAAATAACAACATTACAATTAAATCTAATTTTATGTATCCTACGGGCAACAACCAAACTATCAAATCTTGGGCTGACGATGATCGACCTAGGGAAAAGCTTTTAAACAAAGGAAAAAGTGCCCTTTCAGACGCTGAATTATTGGCAATATTGCTGGGTTCTGGCACAAGATCGAAAACAGCAGTTGAACTGGCACAGGAAATTTTAGAAGCATTTGACAATAGCTTGTATGATTTTTCAAAAGCAAATTTTGCATCCTTGTGCAAGTTTAGCGGAATTGGTGAAGCAAAAGCAATCACGATTCTAGCAGCCCTTGAATTGGGGCGGAGGCGCAAAGAAAGTGATCCATTCAAGAGAATAAAAATTACTTCTTCACGCATAATTTATGATTATTTGAAACCCATTTTTGAAGATTTGGACTACGAAGAATTTCACATTATCATTTTGAATAATTCACAGGAAATTGTGAAAACAGTAAAAATGTCTCAAGGTGGAATTTCGGGAACGATTGTGGATGGAAAATTGATTTTTAGAAGAGCGCTAGAAAACAATGCGCGATCTATTGTGCTGTGCCACAATCATCCAAGTGGTCAAGCAAGACCAAGTGCAAATGATTTGAAATTGACCAAAGATTTGTCCTTTTTTGGCAAAATGATAGATTTGAAAGTGCTAGATCACTTGATTTACACAGATAATAGTTACTTTAGCTTTTCAGATGAAGGATTATTATAATGATTAAGATTTTAACAGTAATTGGTGCAAGACCACAAATAATCAAAGCCTCAGCACTTTCACGTGTAATTGAAACTCATTTTTCAGATCAAATTGAGCAATTATTGGTGCATACAGGCCAACATTATGACGAAAATATGTCGAATGTTTTCTTTGATGAACTGGGAATTCCCTTACCTGATTTCAATTTAAAAGTAGGAAGTTCTTCACATGCAGTGCAAACAGCAAAAATCATGGAAGGAATTGAAAGTTTGATTTTATCCGAAAAACCGAATGCGATTTTAGTTTATGGTGATACAAATTCAACAATCGCCGCAGCTTTGGCAGCTTCCAAAATGGAAATTCCGGTCATTCATGTCGAAGCTGGACTGAGAAGTTTCAACAAATCGATGCCAGAAGAAATCAATCGCATCTTGTGTGATCACGTTTCGACTTTACTTTTTTGTCCTACAGAAACTGCCATCAAAAATTTATCAAAAGAGGGCTTTAGTTTGGCTGAAAATGAGAAAGCAACGATAGATTCCCCAATCGTTTTTGCTTGTGGAGATATCATGTATGACAACAGTCTTCATTTTTCTGCAGTTTCTGCTCAAAAATCGACCATTTTAACTGAAAATGAATTGGAAGCTGATGATTTTATTTTGGTTACCATTCACAGAAATGCCAATACTGACGATCAAAATAACTTGAATGCCATTTTTAATGCCTTGCTTAAAGTACAACTTGAATCAGGTTTGGATATCGTTTTGCCCTTGCATCCGCGCACAAAAAAGATGATGGAAACTTTATTGAACGATGAATTAAAAAATAATTTAGCTGAAAATAAACATTTTAAAATCATTCCTCCGGCAGGATTTTTAGACATTATCGCACTGGAAAAAAATGCGCGATTGATTATCACAGACAGCGGCGGATTGCAGAAAGAAGCTTTTTTCTTTGAAAAACCATGTGTGATTTTGCGTCCAGAAACCGAATGGGTGGAGATTGTCAATAATGGAAATGCATTGCTAGCTGATGCAGATGAAGAAAGAATCATCAGTGCCAGTTTTCAACTTTTGAACAAAAAAGATTTTACTTTTCCTCCCATTTTTGGAGATGGAAAATCAGCTTTATTTATTGCACAAAAAATAATCGAAAAGTTGTAAAATGTTGTTGATTTACGTCGATGAAGTAACCGAAAGATTGATTTACACCCTTGATTTTATTTTCAAGGATCGCGGAATCTATTTTAAAATTACCAACGACCCCATGTATTTTCAGCAAACTGATGAAATCAAATTCAATTATTCCAATCGACATTTTGAAAATTGCCTTGAAATTGCGCCGTCAACCGTTTTGTTTGACGAAGGCATTTTTCCGTATTCAATTTCTGAAAATCAATTTGAAGAGGAGTTTTGCTTCGCGTTTGATAGTATCGTAGATCCTTTTTCTTCCATATTTTATGTGTTATCTCGCATGGAAGAGTATGTTAGCGAAAAACGCGATGAACATGATCGATTCGCTGCTAGATTTAGCGTCTTGCATCAATTTGGAATTTTGCAAAAAACGATGTGCGACCGTTGGTCCGTCTCGATAATCAAGCACATAGAACGAAAATTAGCGATTTCTTTGAATCCTTGGCCGATCGATGTTAGAATTGTTCCAACATTTGATATTGACAATACTTACGCTTTCAAATGGAAACAAAATTGGCGTCGCTTTTTAAGTACTATCAAAGATTGGATAAAGAAAGACCACGATCGATTAAAACGTAGAAGTGCAGTTTTGAAAGGTTTGGAAAAAGATCCGTATGACACTTTTGATCAGATGATTGACATTTCAAGTAAAGGATTTGATGTCCATCTTTTTTGGTTGTTGGGCGATTATACTAAATATGACAAAAACATTTCCAGCATGGATCAACGCCACAAAAAGTTGATTTTTGAGATGTCAAATAACGTAAAAGTAGGCTTGCATCCAAGTTATCGTTCCAACGAAGCAAATTTTTATTTGGAACGAGAAAAATCTCGCATTGACTCTATTTTGGGCCATGAAGTCAAAATTTCGAGGCAGCATTTTTTAAAACTCTCATTGCCTGTGACTTATCAAAACTTAATCAAAAAAGGTTTCACAGATGATTTCTCCATGGGATTCGCTGATGAAATTGGTTTTAGAGCTGGAACTGCTAGACCGTTTAAATTTTTTGATTTAAGTAAAAACTCAGTTACAGATTACACCATTCACCCTTTTGCATACATGGATGGAACGATTCACGAGTACAAAAAATGGTCAATCGACGAAAGTAAAATCGAAATTGAAAAAATATTCCGTGAGGTGGAAAAATTTGGAGGAGATTTCATTTGCATTTGGCACAATGAAACAATCGGAAATTTTTCAAAATGGAAAGGTTGGACAGAAGTGTTGGATTTTACCTTGAACTTAAACGTAAAATCATGAAACTGAAACTTGATTTTGAATTTCAAATGAACGCCAACAACATTCAACATGGCGATCAAGTTGTTTTGATTGGAAGTTGTTTTTCAAATGAAATGGGTTTACAGTTTGAAAACAATGGTTTTAAGGTCAATTCAAATCCTTTTGGAACGATTTTTCACCCAATTCCTTTAGCGAAGTTAATCCGAGATTCGATCAATCAAAAGCAGGAAAATCTGATAGTTCAGCGAAAAGATTTATATTTCTCTTGGAATGCAGCGGGTACAATTTTTCAATATTCAGAAGCTGAGTTAAATTCACTTTTGAATCAAATTAAATCGCAATTTAGACAAGATTTAATTGAAGCAAAATTCTTATTTATTACTTTAGGTTCAGCGTTTGGATATGTTCACAATCAGATGAATGAAATTGTTGCAAATTGTCATAAAATGCCTTCAACAACATTTTCAAAATCTTTGACAGAAGTAGAATCAATGGTTGAGATCTGGAGCGAAACACTTATTCAACTCAAAGCGTTCAATCCAGATTTGGAAGTGATTTTTACTGTAAGTCCAATTCGACATATCAAAGACGGTTTGATTGAAAACAATAGAAGCAAAGCTAGATTATTTGAATTGATTGAAAAATTAAATGCTAAGTTTTCTTTGGATTATTTTCCTTCCTATGAAATTGTGTTAGACGAATTGAGAGATTATCGTTTTTTCAAAGCAGATGGAATACATCCGAATGAAATGGCTATTCAATACGTTTGGGAGCGATTAACTGAAACGATGATGTCAGCAGAAACGCAAAAGGTTTGTAAAGAAATGATGCAACTGCGACAAATGGAACACCATCATTCATTGTATCCAAAAAGTGTCGAGCATCAAGAATTTGTTTTGAAAACGAAAGAGAAAATTCAACAGTTTTTGGTAAATAATTCTTCAGTAATTTGGTAAAATAAAAAACCCTGAAAGCTTTCACTCCCAGGGCTCCAAACCAAAACTATATTTGACTATAAACTTTTATTCTTATCAAATTTCACGGTGTAGCTGAAATTCAAG
>JBBALI010000048.1:0-25169 GCA_040403095.1 Crocinitomicaceae bacterium | reverse complement strand
GCTGAATAAATTGGATTAGGACCTTCATTGAAATTTCCATCTGAGATAAATGCAATTCCACCAATGTTTCGATTGTAATATTGCGTATAAATTTGTTCAAAACCAACTGATAAATTAGAATGTTGATCTTTCAGGTTGAAAGATTCAGTTTGTCTGAAATTGTCCCCGATTGCGTATGTAATGAGCTCAAATTTTTCGCTAAACTTTTCTTTCATTTTAGAATTGAAATCAGCAATTCTTTGAGCAACTTTAGTGCTGTCTTTGTAGTTTTTTAAAGAATGAGAATTATCAACCAAAGTAATTAAAATTGGTTTTTCTTTCCGGTATGTGAAAGACTCAAAAAGGATTCCGAGAAGTAAAATACCAATAAAAAACAGGCTTAAAAATCTCAATGTGAAAAGTGATTTTTTTGTCCAATTGGGAATATCATTCAACCACGTTTCTTTTCTGTAAAATAAATTAGTGAGCAAAAAAGCAATCGCACCAATTGGAATCAGCCAAAAAAGAGATATGTCGGATATGAATTTCATAGATGATACGAAATTAAGAATAAAATGGAAATTAGGGTTTATATTGTTGATATTTGGCTTTTGGGAATTTGATTTTTTTTTCTCAGTAAAATATGGGGTGTAAGTGTTTTCAACAGATAAAATCACATAAAAATTTCAAAAAATTTGGAAAAATCAAAATTCATTACTTAACTTTAGATAAGCGAAAAATTAAACCAAATCAATCTTAAAATTAGTTAACAAAGTTAATAACCTTTTAAAACGACCTTTATCATGCAAAAAACATCTAACATCCAACCAACAAAACAATGTTGTGTTTGTGATAAAAAATTATTCGGACGCTCCGACAAAGTTTTCTGCGATATTCATTGCAAAAATAAATACCATCAGTCAGTAAGAAAGCAAACGAAAACTGCCGCCGCAAATACAGTGAAAATTCTAAAAAAGAATTATGTTATTCTTTGTGAATTACTTGGTGATAATTGTAATCGATTCAAGGTCAAGAAAATGAAACTCCAAGAAAAAGGTTTTAATTTTGAAGTTATCTCAGGAATGAATCAAAACAAATATGGCTTTAAAATGGAAATTTTTGAGTTCTCATGGTACTTTGCTGCCAGCAATAATATTATTGTTCTGCAAGAGCGTGAACAAAGTAAAATCTCTCCGTACATGTACAAAAGATGGAAAATGCAATTGGAACCTTTGCAAACAGATTAATCTTTGATTTGATTCAATTTTAAATTGAATTTTTATTTTTGATTGTAAATGAAACTCCTAGCCCAAGTACAGATTTGAACTGAGTTCTAGGACCTACTCTTCCTTTGTTGTCAGTTACATTTATGTCATCATCATAAAGTAAATTCCATTGCAAAGACGATGAAAACCATTTGTTTACTTTAAATGTAAAAATTACTTCTGTATTTACGTCAATGTTTTGTGGATTTTTAATGTAGTTTGAGAATAATTCTAAACGGGATTTCATTTCAATGTTTTTGGCCAATTCTTTATTGAATCTCATTTTGAAATATGCCCCGTATTCACTTCTAACTTTTTTACCTGCTACTAAAACATTTCCAAGTGCGTCTAATTCTGCTTTTTGCACTCCAAAAGCACCTGAGTTAGCCAAAACTTGATCGTTAACAATTGTGAATTTTGATGCCAGTGGCGAAAGAAAAATGTTGAAATTTTTGTCTGGTGCAAATTCAATTCCCAATGCCGAGCTGACATAACCTGGAGCTAAGAATTTAGAAGTTCTAATAGAATCATTTGGAAAAACAAATCCATCAAGCATTTGGGTTTTGAAACCTCCAACCAAAGTGTAAAACCACTTATTCTTGAATTCATAACCTAATGAAGTAGCAATGTCAATTTTATCATCTGTTTTCTGAAGTTTTGATCCCGAATTATTTTTGTCCAAAAATCTTAATCCACCCAACGCCAGTTTAACATCATTATTCCACTTGATATTTAATTTTCTGTATGTTGCACTCGCATCCAAAAATCCCAAAACGGAAATATTGGTTCTTCCACCCGCTGACCAATTTACAAATGAACTTTGTGACCCATTTATGCCAAACAGCATTTTTGAAGTCCAGTATGAACTGTCAGTTAATATGCTTCTTAAAGGGATTGTATCTTGACTAAAAAAAAGAGTACAATTCATCAACAAAATCAAGGTTAAAATAAATTTCTTCATCATCAATTTTTCGAAAAAATCACAAAAATAAAGTTTTGATTTCAATTTTAGAAATATGATCCTAATTTAAGGACAGGTTTTAATTTTGCATTCTTTCGGTTTTCAGATTCATTTTATGGTTTTTATTGATTTTTCAGTTAAATACTTTGCTTATTTTATTAATTTCGTAGTCTAGTTACGAATCGAAAAAAAGTAAAAATCATAAAATGAAAAAAGAAGTTTTTATCGTTTCCGCTGTTAGAACACCAATAGGTGCTTTTATGGGCGGTTTATCTACAGTTGCTGCTACCCAATTAGGCGCTGTTGCAATCAAAGGTGCATTGGAAAAATCTGGTTTGAAAGCGGAACAAATTGATGAAGTTTTCATGGGGAACGTTCTTCAAGCTGGTGTTGGGCAAGCGCCTGCTCGCCAGGCTGCGCTTGGTGCTGGTTTGACAAATGAAGTTCCTTGTACAACAGTGAATAAAGTATGTGCTTCCGGAATGAAAGCAATCATGTTAGGTGCTCAAACTATTTTAGCTGGTGACAATGAAATCGTAGTTGCTGGAGGAATGGAAAATATGTCTCAAACTCCTCATTACATTGATGGTCGTAATGGAGTTAAGTTTGGAAACATTACCATGTTTGACGGAATTTCAAAAGATGGTTTGTTGGACGTTTACAGCAAAGTCCCAATGGGAAATTGCGCTGAATTGTGTGCCAAAGAATATGAATTCTCTAGAGAAGACCAAGATAATTTCGCTATAACTTCTTATAAACGTGCAGCTGCTGCATGGGAAGCTGGTCGTTTTAATGAAGAAGTTGTTCCTGTAGCGGTTCCACAAACAAAAGGTGATCCAGTAATTATTTCAAAAGACGAAGAATATACAAATGTTTTCTTGGATAAAATTCCAAGTTTACGACCTGCTTTTGACAAAGATGGTACTATCACTGCAGCAAATGCTTCAACTTTGAATGATGGTGCTTCTGCTTTGATTTTGGCGTCAGCTGAAGCTGTTGAAAAATACGGTTTGAAACCAATTGCAAAAATTGTTAGTTACGCTGATGCTGCTCAAGCTCCAGAATGGTTTACAACTGCTCCTTCGAAAGCTGTTCCAATTGCTTTGAAAAAAGCTGGTTTGGAAACTTCTGATGTTGATTTCTGGGAATTAAATCAAGCCTTTTCTGTTGTTGGTTTAGCGAACATGAAAATTTTAGGATTAAATCCTGAAAAAGTGGATGTTAATGGTGGAGCTGTTGCTTTAGGTCACCCACTTGGAAATTCTGGATCAAGAGTTATTGTAACTTTAATCAATGTATTGAAACAAAACAATGCTAAAATTGGTGGTGCTGCAATCTGTAATGGTGGTGGTGGTGCTTCGGCAATGATTATTGAAAATATCTAGTACTTTTACTAATAAATATTAAATAGGATTTCAAATTTTGAAGTCCTATTTTTTTGTCAAAAAAATATATTAGTTTATTTTTACAATATATACTTTTCTATTTTAGAAATATAAATTTCCAGTTGGCCTAGCCTCGATATTTTATAAATACATGCGCCCAAATTGATCTTCCTAATCTTACCATCAGTGGAAAAAAGATGCCAAATGCAACAATCATTAAACCATAAGTGTACCAAATATTCAATTTCTCTGATGCAATTGCTGTAAATATAAAGGGCGTTTCAATAATCACAACAATCGGATAACTTGCCCACAAAGCGCCAATCCAAAATCCTGGCTCAATTTCATATTTTTGACCACAATTTGAACAATTTTCATGCATGTCAAGAGGATTATAATAAACAAATAATCCTCTTTTTTTAAACATGTTTTCTTGCCTACAACTCGGACATTTCAAAGTTAAAATTGAGCGATAAAATCCGATTTGTTTGATTTTTTTCAAAATTATTTATTTTAGAACACTTTCATACAATGTTTCATACATAGGCAGAATTTTTTCCAAGGTAAAATCTTTGGCTCTTTTCAATGCATTGACTCTAAATTTTTGCAAATTCTCATCTGATGCAAGAATTTTCAATGCATTTTCAGCCATTTCATCTACATCGCCAACATTTGACAAATATCCTGAAACTCCTTCTACATTCACTTCGGGGATTCCTCCCGTGTTGGATGAAATTACTGGAACTCCTTCTGCCATTGCTTCCAAAGCTGCAAGTCCAAAGCTTTCTGTTTCAGATGGTAAAATAAATAAATCACTGATTTCTAAAACATGACTTGTATCTCTTACTTTTCCTAAAAAGGTAATGCGATTACAAATTTTCAATTCTCGCGCCAAATGCTCTACCATCGCTCGTTCAGGTCCATCTCCTGCTAAAAGCAATTTACAAGGAATTTTTTCATTCACTTTAGCAAAAACTTTTACGACATCGTCAATCCTTTTCACCCTCCTGAAATTGGAAATATGGGTCAAAATTCTTTCGTCGTCTGTAGCATATCGTCTCCGTTTTTCTAAATCAATTTCTGGTAAATTTTCCTGTGAATTGATGAAGTTAGGAATGACGTGAATTTCTCTTTTTGTGCCGAAATGCTTGTAAGTATCGTCTTTCAAACTTTGGGAAACCGCCGTCACAGCATTTGACTGATTTAAACAAAATGTAATGACTGGTTCAAAAGAAGGATCTTTACCTACTAACGTAATGTCGGTTCCATGCAAAGTTGTTATGAATGGAATTTCAATTCCTTGAGATTTTAAAATTTGTTGCGCCATGAAAGCTGCCGATGCATGAGGAATGGCATAATGCACATGCAATAAATCCAATTTCTCATATTTTACAACATCAACCATTTTAGATGCCAAAACTGTTTCATAAGGTTGAAATTCAAACAATGGATAATCTGTTAGCGAAACTTCATGATAATAAATATTCTCGCGAAAACTTCCGAGTCTTACGGGTTGAGAATAAGTGATAAAATGGATTTCATGACCTTTCAAAGCCAATGCTTTTCCTAGTTCTGTGGCCACAACACCACTTCCTCCATAAGTTGGGTATAATACAATTCCGATTTTCATTTGTAGCGTTTTACTGAAGATAATTGAGTTTATTGAATTTTTATTTTTTTATTGCTTGATATATTACTCTTTGAATTTCTGTCCTAATATTCATGTCCCTGATTTTCCAGTTTTCTGCACTTGGATAAACGCGATTTGACAAAAACACGTAATTAATTCCATACGCTGGATCGGCCCAAGTGAAAGTTCCTGTAAATCCTGAATGTCCATAACTTTCTTGCGAAACCAATTCGCTCGTTGGACCTCCTTTCGCGCTTGACGTGGGTCTATCAAATCCAGCCCCACGACGGTTTCCTGCAAATTGCGCTTTTGTGTAAGCTGCGATTACACTTTGGTCAATCAATTGTTTTCCCATGTAATTTCCCTTGTTCAAAAACAATTGCATAATGGCTGCTAAATCTGCCGAATTGGCGAAAACTCCAGCGTGACCGCCAACGCCGCCTAACATCGCTGCACCTGGGTCATGCACATGCCCACGAATAACTTGTCCACGGAAATCTTTATCATTTTCAGTTGGCACAATTCTATCAAATGCGAAATAATTCAAAGGAGTATATCGAATATTCTGAAGTCCCATCGGATTGTAAAGTTCAGAATACAAGTACTTATCTAAGGTTTGGTCTGTCTGTTTTTCAATGATTTTTTTTACAAAATAGTATCCCAAATCTGAATATTCATATTTTTTGACTGAATTTAATCCGCTGTTCAAGATGCGCTTATATAGCGTGTCTGGATAAGAATTTGAAATCCATATATCCTTGGCTACTTGTAATTCAAAACCTTCTTTTTTCTCTGTCGAATAAATCACAGGATTGAGTTTTCCACTCGTTACTGTTTTCTTATAAAATGGAATCCAAGGTGTTAAACCAGCTTGGTGTGCCATCATATCTTTGATGAAAATTTTCCCAAATGCACCTTTTCCAGTAACTTCAGGAATGTAATCTTCTAGCTTTTTATTCAATGTAAATTTCCCTTGCGTTTCTAATTTCATCAAAGCAGCCGTGGAACCAGCAATTTTGGAAACGGATGCAATGTCATAAATGTCTCTATTATTGACAGTGTCATTTCCTTCATAGGTTTTGGTACCGAAACTTTTTTGATAAATGATTTTCCCTTCGACAGCGACCAAAACTTGACAACCTGGAAATGCACCCTTCGCAACGCCATTTAAAGCAATTTGATCGATTTCTTCCAGTTTTTTGGCACTAATTCCTATTTCTTCAGGCTGCGAATATTTCAATCGATTGACAGATTTTACATTCAATCCTTTTCCTTTCTTGAGAAAATCAGAAATTTGAAAATGCATCTTTCCATTCGCTCCGATAGCGCCGAACAAAAATTGCGCAGTTCTATCTTGTGCCAAAGGATGATTTTCATAAGCTAAAACAACAGCATCTTGCTTTTCAATAATCGGACTATTTGCAAAAGCAAAAGGATTTCCAAACAGTATTAATACACTTTTAGATTGCTCAGGCAATTGCTCCAACCATTCTTGCCATTTCTCGGGCATTCCGTAACCTCTAACACTTCGAACGGAAGAAGAATGAATGGAAGTGACAATTACATCATATTGATTCAATTTTGCTCCCAAGGTTTTAATCGCTTCGTCCGCATTTTCAAACTGAAATTGATCATGAGGATTAAAATTTTGAGCCATTGATTGGTAAGTGATTGTATTTGAACCCAAACAAACCAAAGCAACTTTTTGCTCTGTGTTAATTAAAGGTAAAACCGCATCGTCATTTTTTATAACAGTCAATGATTTTTCATAAACTTGTTTTTTTATCCAATTTACTTCACCTGCGGTGTATTTTGGTTCGGATTTAGCACGGAAAATGGCGTGATGTTTGGCTTTCAAAACTTTTAAACACCTCGCATTGATTTCTTTTTCTGAAATTTTGCCGCTTTTTACTTTACTCACTATCGCATCGATTGATTCAGAAACACTTTCTGGATACAAAAGGATATCGCAACCAGCTTCAAAGGCTTTTACTACAACTTCGGTCTTTCCGTATTTATCAGCGACAGCTTTCATGTTCAACGCATCGCTTATCACCAATCCTTTAAAACCTAAAGAATCTTGCAAATAACCTTGGATTACTTTTTTGGAAAGCGAACTTGGTGTACCTGAATTATCTAATGAAGGAACATTTAGATGTCCAATCATTACTGACGAAGTACCCGCTTTGATTCCAGCTCTAAAAGGAGGGAAGTCCGTTGAAAAAAATTGTGCTTTCGAATGTGAAACTGTTGGCAATTCGAAATGAGAATCTTTGTCCGTATCGCCGTGACCAGGGAAATGTTTGATACTTGTCATCACTCCTTCAGCTTCCATTCCTTTTACAAATGCAGCAACGTGTTCAGCAACGTTTTTTGGATCTTCACCAAAAGACCTAAAACCAATTACAGGATTGTTGGGATTGCTATTTACATCTGCGTCTGGCGCAAAATTGATGTGAATTCCAAAATCTTTGCACTCCTGCGCCATAGATTCGGCAATTTTTTCAGTCAATGAAACGTCGTTCGCTGCTCCGATGGTATATGCAAAAGGAAATCTTTCTTCTTTCTCCAATCGCATAGCAACACCCCATTCAGCATCCATTCCAATTAATAAAGGAACTTTCGATGCATTTTGCATTCTTGAAATGGAAGTTTTTAAATTGGATTTGTCGCCTTGAAAGTAAATTAATCCACCTATTTTATTTTCACGAATGATATTTTCAATGTCAGCTTGATGTGTTTCATCTTTTTCAGACCATGTTGCAACCATGAAAAATTGCCCAACTTTTTCTTCTAAAGTCATGCTATTGAGCACTTTTTCAGCCCATAAATCTCCTGCATCAATGAAAGCAGGATTCGATTTGGTTTTAATATTAGAAACACCTGTTGATTTAGATTTCAAACTCACCAGTAAACCCAAGCAAATAAAGACAAAAGTTAATTTTGAAAGTTGATTTTTGAACATTGAATTGACGTATTTTAACCTCACAAATTTAGTGAAATAAATCAAGTCGAAATCTCGAAATAAGGTAAGAAAAAGAAATTAATCATTTTCATTCAAAAATCAGAAGAATCAAGCTTTTTTATGAATTTTAAAAATATTAAACAATCAATTATGATTGAGAATAAAAGAATAATGCAAATGTTTATATTTGTGGGCGATGATTTTAAAAAACGATTTAATTTTAAGAGCAGCCAAAGGTGAATCTATTGAAAGATACCCAGTTTGGCTGATGCGACAAGCAGGTAGGATTTTACCAGAATACCGTGCCGTTCGCAATTCACTGAGTGGATTTAAGGAATTAGTAGAAACTCCCCAATTTGCAGCTGAAGTAACCATTCAGCCTGTAGATATTTTAGGCGTGGATGCTGCCATCATTTTTTCTGATATTTTAGTGGTTCCTGAAGCGATGGGACTTGAATATCAAATGCTTGAGAAAAGAGGTCCGTGGTTCGAAAAAACAATCAAGTCAGAAGCTGATTTAAAATATGCTGAGATTGATTTCGATATCGACGATCGTTTGGGCTATGTTTTGGAAGCAATCAAATTGACCAACAAAGAATTGGATGGAAGAGTTCCATTAATCGGATTCGCTGGTGCACCTTGGACAATTTTTTGCTATATGGTAGAAGGTTCAGGTTCAAAAACTTTCTCAGAAGCAAGAAAGATGTTGTACACCAATCCAAAATTGGCACACGACTTGCTAAGCAGAATTACGAAAGTAACAATTCAGTATTTGAAAGCTCAAATCAAAGCAGGAGCGCACATGCTTCAAGTTTTTGATTCTTGGGCAGGAATCCTAGGAACTGAGCAATACGCTGAATTTAGCTTGCGTTATTTGAATGAAATTGCAAATGCCATCAATGAAGTGCCATTGACACTTTTTTCAAAAGGAGCGATTTCTTCTGTTGGTGCAATTGCAAAATTAAATTGTAATACGGTAGGTTTAGATTGGAACATGGACATTCTAGGAATTAGAGCTGAAATTGGCGATTCACGAACACTTCAAGGGAATTTAGATCCTTGTGCTTTGTATGCTTCTCATGCAGAAGTTGCTGAATTAACAAATAAAATGCTAAATTCGTTTCAAAGTAAACGACATATTGTAAATTTAGGTCATGGTGTTTATCCAGATGTAGACCCTGAAAAAGTGAAAACGTTTATTAATACAGTGAAAGAATATGAAATAAAATATTAATCTTCAATAAAGTAGATTTTGTTTATTTCAAAAATTAAAAATTAATATTTATGCACATGAAATCGAATACCAAATCAATTGCTGCGGTTCTCGCTCTTATTCCTATGAGCATGTTCTCATTCATTTTTGCACAAGGTGAAAATTTAGTAGAAAATGGTAGTTTTGAATCAACCACAGGTAAAACCAAAAAATTGGGCGGAATTGAAGCTGCAACTGGTTGGGTTTCTCCGACTGGTGTGAGAGCAGATTTATTTACGCCTGCAGCTAAACTTCCAGATATTAGCACTCCCTCAAATATTTACGGCTCAGAAGAACCTAAAGATGGCGATAATTATGCAGGAATTGTAGCTTATTCCTACAATGACAAAATGCCAAGATCTTACGTTTCAACTAAGTTGACTTCGCCTTTGAAAAAAGGAATGACTTATTGTATTCAAGCAAATGTTTCTTTGGCTGAATTGTCTAAATATTCCTGCAATCAATTGGGTGTGCATGTTTCCAAAAAACAATTCGCAACAGAAGAAAAGTCAAGTATTATTGATAAAACACACATCTTAATTAAAGACAATAAAGTGTTGAATGCGATGTATGGTTGGGATAGAGTTTGTGGTTCATTCGTTGCTGATGGTGGTGAAAAATACATTACAATTGGAAATTTCACGAATAACGACAATGTTCAAACTGAAAAAAATAAAAAACCTGACAATATCAAAGGCACAATATTAATTGCTTCTTACTACTATATAGATGATGTTTCAGTTACATTGGTGGAAACAGGTTCATCTTGCGATTGCGGAACTGAAGAAACTGAAGAAGTTGTTTCTAACACTGTATATCAAAAATCAGTTGTTTTAAACGAAAAAATGACTTCAATCCAAAAAATCGAAGTTCAAGCAAACTATTTTGGATTCGGAAAAAACATTCTTCAACCAGCGGGCATGTCTTCTTTGGATTTGATTGCAATTGAATTGAAAGCAAATCCAACATACAAATTAGAGATTTCTGGTTTCTCGGATGAAAACGAGATTTCAAAAGGTGAAGTAAAACCTATTTATGCTGATATGGACAAAAAACGTATCGCAACAGTGAAACAATATTTGAAAGATAAAGGAATCGCTGAAACAAGAATGATAGAAGCACCAAAAGCAAATTCGGAACAAAATCCTGATATCAATGATGGTGATAATGAAGATTTGAAAATGGCAAAAAATAGACGAGTTACTTTCAAAGTAGTTAAATAGTCTAAACTTAAATTCAATTTAAAGGCTCCAAATTTGGAGCCTTTTTTTTGTTAAATGAAATTGAATTTTAGGACAAAAAAAAAGTCACTTTTCAGTGACTTGAACAAATATTTTGTTTTCTTTAATCTTCTTTTTTAGCAGTTGTTTTCTTTGCCGCTGGTTTTTTTACTGTTTCTTTCTTAACAGCTTCCTTTTTCTCTTTGGCTGGTTTTTCAGTTTTTGCAACAACTACAACTGGAGTATCTTTTTTCTTTGGTCTTGTTTTACCGTAAGAACCCATCACTCTTTTGCCTTTTGCTGTTTTTTTATCTCCTTTTCCCATACCTAGTAATTTTGGTAATTAATAATATTTCAATTCATCAAATTTAACATTCTATTTTGAATATGCAACTGCTTATATTTCAAGTTGTGAAATTTTTACAAATTATTTTAAATTAAAAAATAGTATTTTTATTTTGTAAATATTACCACGGTAACTATATTTGCAACATGGAAATCGGTAAAGAAATCAATTCAAGATTCAAATCAGCCCAACAAAAAGCCGTAATTAATGTCAGATATACTTCCAATTGGATGTCTAATTTGCAAAATAGCTTTATGGCTAAATTTGATTTGACGATGCCTCAATTTAATATTTTGAGAATATTAAGAGGTGCAAATCAAGCAATTAATGTCAATACGGTCAAAGAAAGAATGATTGAAAAATCACCAAACACAACCAGATTGATGGATAAATTAATCGAAAAAGAATTGATAAATAGAATTCGCTGTGAAAAAGACAGAAGGGTTGTTTACGTTGAAATTTCTTCAAAAGGCCTAGAAATTCTGGCAGAAATTGATAATTCTTTTGACAACAATTCTTTTTTTACAGATAAACTAAACGACCAAGAAGCTGAAACTTTGAGTAATTTATTAGACAAACTGAGAGATTGAATTTTCAACAAAAAATTACTCATATTTAAAAATCATGACAAAAAAACAAATTACTTGGATGATTATCCTTGGTTTGGTGTTGTTTTCTAACATCCTCGAATCCATGATTTTGATGCCACTTTCATCTACGATTAAATCCGCATTGCACATGAATGAAAAGCAATGGGGCATCGCTATTTCAGCTTACCTCTTCAGTGCTTTTATTTCTGGAATTATCAGCATTTTTATCATTGACCGATTTGACCGCCGAAAATTTCTATTGGCTTTGTACGCCTTATTCATTGTAGGAACTTTTCTTTGCGGAATTTCAGAATCTTTCGAATTCCTAGTTTTTGCCAGAATCTTTGCTGGATTTTTTGGTGGTGTCATTTCTGCTGTTGTTTTAGCAATTGTAGGAGATTTAATCGAGCCTCAACACAGAGGAAAAGCCACAGGGATTGTTATGGCAGGATTTTCTTCTGCAGCTGCACTTGGAATTCCTCTTGGACTTTTCATTGGTTTAAATTGGACTTGGCAAACTCCTTTTTTCTTCATTGTTGTCATTTCAATTATAACTTGGTTTTTCATCGCTGCGCAGTTGCCTGAAATGAAAGCTCACCTCACTCGGGAAGATTTGAACTATAAATCTTGGCACATCATCGGTCGTGTAGCCAAAAATGGAAATCAAATTCGTGCGTTGATTTTTACTTGTACAATCTTGTTTGGTCAATTCGCAATCATTCCATATTTGGCTGATTTTATTGAACACAACGTCGGCTTTGAAAAAACTGAATTGGTTTGGATGTATTTCTTTGGTGGTGCTTTGACATTCTTCACCAATCCATTTATTGGTGTTTTATCAGACAAATACGGTCAGTTAAAAACATTCTTATTCATCATGTTGATTTCTTGTGTACCAATTTTAGCAATCACGTCCATGGGTGAAAATCCAATGCCGCTGGTTTTAATCGCAACTTCTTCTTTTTTCGTCTTCGCAGGTGGAAGAAATATTCCCGGAACGGCCTTGGTTTTATCAACCGCTGCACCTTTTGAACGCGGAGGATTTATGAGCATTCGCTCAGCTGTGCAACAATTCGCCAGTGGAATCGCGGTTTTATTAGGGGGATTTGTACTACATCAAAACAAAGCAGGAATCTATTTCAATTTTGAATGGATTGGATACTTAGCTGTAGGCACTAGCATTGCATCATATTTTATTTTGAGAACAATTAAACAAAAATATTAGTCATGAAATTATTAATCATCTTTTTTAGCTTTTTATTCTGCAGCAGTGCATACAGTCAAAATACCAAATCAACTGCTCCACCAACACCAAAAATTGGAATTTTAACAGGAATTATTCAAGATTCGATAACCAAAAAACCAATCGATTACGCATCTGTAAGATTATTGTCAATTATTGATTCATCGACCGTTAGTCAGATATACAGCGATGAAAAAGGGACTTTCAAATTGGAGTTAATTCCAACAGGAGCATATTTTGTGAAAATTACTTTCTTCGGATATAACAATGAAATTATTAAAGATGTAGTTTTTAGCAACGAAATTCCAGGACGAGATTTGGGAATTATTAAAATGAATCCTGAAAAATCAACAAGTTTAGAACAAGTCGATGTTGTCGCCAGACAAGAATTGATGACTTCTGGATTAGATAAAAAAGTGTACAATGTTGGTGAAGATTTGTCCGTAAAAGGTGGAACTGTGAACGATATTCTCAACAACATTCCTTCGATAGAAGTTGATAACGACGGTAAAGTTTCTTTGCGTGGTGATGGAAATGTAACAATTTTGATTGACGGAAGACCAAGTTCTTTGACTGGCGGAAATGGTAAAAGCATGTTAGATGCCCTGCCTGCTGGTTCAATCGAACGCATTGAAATTGTCAACAATCCTTCAGCCAAATATGATCCTGACGGAACTTCTGGAATCATAAATATTGTATTGAAAAAAAATAAATTGAGAGGAATTAATGGAAATGTATTGATCAGTGGAAGTACAGGAACATCTTTAAATGGAACAGCTTCTTTGAGTGTTAGAAATGCCAAAATGAATGTTTTTGGAACTTACGCTTACCGATATTATTCTGGTGACAGAAATCGATTTGGGTACTTTTTAAATACCGTAGGCGATTCGGTTTATAAGTTGAACCAAGATCGTTTAGGAACTGATTTGAGTAATACTAACACAGCAAGATTTGGTGCTGATTTTTACTTGAAACCAAGACATACATTGGGATTTACAGTAACGGGAAATTTTGACAAACGCGAACGAACAGGAACTGTTGTGAATACACAAACATTGAATGTTCAAACGCCAATTAGAGAATGGGAACGTGCTTCGTCAGATCCAATTAGTTCACAAAATGCAGATTTAAACGTAAACTATAAGTTCGATTTCAAGGAAGATAAAGGATTTTTTACAGCGGATGTTACGCAGTCAACAGGAAAAAATAATGCCAATGGATATTACGATGAATCATATTTAACAGCAAATGGATTACCTGTTGTTTATCAAGATTTATTGCAACAATTGGAGAGCAATGACAAAAATAGAATAACCACGATGCAATCAGATTTCACAAGAATTTTAGGAAAAGGAATGAAGATAGAATCTGGTGTGAAAGCTATTGTCAGACAAGCAACTGTAAAAACTTATTCTGAAACATTCGATTATACTAGCAATACTTACCTTGCTGATACTTTGTCAAATTTCAGCTATCAATATGATGAACAAGTATTTTCAGCTTATGGAAATTTTTCGCAACAGCTAAAAAAGTTCAGATATCAAGGAGGACTGAGAATTGAAGAAGCCATGCAAGCTCCGAATTTGGTTTCTCAAAATCAATCTTTCAAAAATACATATTTCAACGTTTTTCCTTCCGGATATGTGAAATATACAGTTTCAAAAGCGATTGAATTAAGTTTGGGTTACAGCAAAAGGATCAATCGACCAACAGGTGACAATTTAAATCCTTTTTCAAATTATTCTGATCCATACAACTTGATGAAAGGAAATCCAGCCTTGAGACCA
The DNA here is from genome assembly GCA_040403095.1 of Crocinitomicaceae bacterium. GTDB lineage: Bacteria > Bacteroidota > Bacteroidia > Flavobacteriales_D > Crocinitomicaceae > JAQVCM01. Next base: position 10,546 of record JBBALI010000048.1, on the reverse strand, counting down.
GAATACATCAATTCTTTTGATTTCGGAATGACATACGTTTTGAAAAAAGTCAATTTTTCAGGGAATGTGTATTATAGACAAACATCAAATGTGATACAACGAGTGAAATTATTTTACGAGGATGGAACTTCAGCTGCGACTTTTGCGAACATTGATCAAAGTCAAAATTTAGGTGCTGAAATGACATTTACCTACAAGCCAACAACCTGGATGCGAAATATCTTTTCTTTGAATGGAAATAAAATTCAATACACAGACAATACAACAGGAATCGATTGGAATAATTCTGGTTTCAACTGGAGCGTTAAATATGCTGGAACTTTTGATTTTTGGAAAAAAACGGCTTCGATTCAAGTCAATGCACGCTATAATTCACCGATTTTCACAGCACAAGGAAAAGCAGAGCCACGCGCTTCTGTTGATCTTTCAGGAGAAAAGAATTTAAAAGGTGGAAAATGGGCTGTAGGATTTAGATTGGCGGATGTTTTCAATACGCAAGAATTTAGATTTGAAGTACAACAAAATGACAATTTTCAGTATTCAAGATTCAAACAAAATACAAGAAGATTTTATTTGAACGTCAGCTATAAATTTGGAAAATACGAAGTTTCTAAGAAAAGTAAAATCACGCCAGAAAATGGAGGTGGAGGCGACTTTTAAAGAACTTATCAGCACATTATTTTCTTTTTTTTAGCATTTTTGAATCTTGGTGAATTCCCAGATTGCACAAAGATTGATCAAAACTCTTTCTGATTTGTGCTTTTTGACTTTTGAGTTGAAAGAAATATGCCACTAAGTCTATTTTTGTTTCCATGACCTTAAGTATTTTTCAGGAAGGTAAACAATTAGAATACCAAAAAAAGACAGATTGAGTTTAAAGGCACTTTCATTGACTGAAATGTTCGAGTTTTGAATTGAGCATTTATTTCATTTTTTTTATTCCTTAAATTGTACATTTGTAATTCAAGAAAACACTTTTAAAATGAGATTTTCAGCTGGAAGTAAAATTCATTTCTTATCAATCCATCAAGCATTATTGATTCTTTTTGCTTTGGTGAATTTTTCAATTTTTGCCCAAAAAGGAAAATTTACACATGAAGATTCGGTAAGAGGTAGCAATACCGAAGAAAGAGCTTGGTGGGATTTAAAAAATTATGATTTATCCGTTTCTGTTGACCCTGCAAAAAAGCAAATTTTTGGTGTAAATAAAATTACTTATGTAGTTTTGAAAGAGTCACAAACAATGCAAATCGATTTGCAATCACCAATGAAAATCAAGAAAGTAACGCAAAATGGACATTCACTTAAATTCAATGAAAAAGGAAATGTGCATTTCATTGAATTGAAAATGAAACAGGTTTTGAATGACACAAATAGCATCGAAATTCAGTTTGAAGGTCAACCTTTGATTAGCAAAAATCCGCCTTGGTTAGGAGGATTTACTTGGGAAAAAGATGAAAACGGCAAAGATTTTATCGCTACAAGTTGCCAAGGAATTGGCGCCAGTATTTGGTGGCCATGCAAAGATCATCCTGCAGATGAGCCAGATAATATGCAAATTCATGTTTCAATTCCAACTACATTGAATTTGATTGCTGTTTCCAACGGAAGATTGGAGAATGTTGAGAAAAATGCAAAATGGACAACTTTTCATTGGAAAGTCAAAAATCCAATTAACAACTACGGCGTTAATGTCAATATCGGCGATTATGTTGATTTTTCAGAAGTTTTTGAAGGTGAAAAAGGTGCTTTGGATTGTCATTATTATGTACTGAAAAATCACTTAGAACAAGCGAAAACGCAATTTAAACAGGCGCTAATGATGCTCAAAGCTTTTGAACATTGGTTCGGACCTTATCCGTTTTATGAAGACAGTTACAAATTGGTCGAAGTGCCATATTTAGGCATGGAGCACCAAAGTTCAGTGACTTATGGAAACGGTTTCCAAAATGGTTATTTGGGAAAAGATCTAAGTAAAACTGGCTGGGGCTTGAAATTCGATTTTATCATTATTCATGAATCTGGACACGAATGGTTTGCCAATAGTATTACCAATCAGGATGTGGCGGATATGTGGATTCATGAAAGTTTTACCTCTTATGCTGAAAATTTATATTTGGAATATTATTTTGGAAAAGAAGCTGGCGCAGAGTATGTCATTGGAAAGCAGGCAAAAATTAAAAATGACAAGCCGATCATTGGAAATTATGATGTGAATAATGAGGGTTCAGGTGACATGTATTACAAGGGCGAAAACATGTTACACACCTTGCGTCAATGGGTAAGAAATGATGACAAATGGCGAACAATTTTGAGAAAAATGAACGCTACATTTTATCATCAAACTGTTACATCAGCGCAGATTGAAGCTTTTTTAGCGCACGAAACAGGTTTCGATTTAAAATCATTTTTCGACCAATATTTACGCAACACAACAGTTCCAGTATTTCAATACCAACTAGATAAAGACAGTTTTAAATTTCGCTGGGACAATTGTGTGCAAGGATTCAATTTACCCTTAAAAGTAAAAATTAACGATTCTGAATACTGGATTGAACCAAACACAGAATGGAGATCAGTCAACTTGTTGAAAAATATTGAGTCAGTTTCGGTGGATACGAATTTATATATTGAAGTAAAGGAAATCAATTAAAAAAAGACCCGCTTCGCTGATGGATTTTTAGATCGTTGGATTATTAGATTTTTGGATTGACTTGGTCGTTGCTTCAAGCACACTGCGCGTATGCCTACGTCTGCAATGGATTCACTGCGTAGCTGACTTAGTCGATTTAGGAATGTCTAAAATCTTAGGTCTAAAGTCTAGCGTCTTAGGTCTAAAGTCTAGTGTCTTAGGTCTAAAGTCTAATGTCTAAAAAAAATATGGAACAACAATTTTGGCAATCGCGATATGAACAATCGCAAACTGGGTGGAACATCGGCAACGTTTCAACGCCTATTAAAGTGTATTTAGATCAATTGACCGACAAGAACATCAAAATCTTGATTCCTGGTTGTGGATTTGGTTATGAAGCGATTTATGCGCATGAATTGGGTTTTAAAAATGTATATGTCTTGGATTTTGTAAGTGATGCGTTGGAACAACTAAAAATCAAATGTCCGACATTTCCTTTGGAGCATATTTTACGTGCTGATTTTTTTGGAATTGAAGGTGAATATGATTTGGTCATTGAGCAAACTTTGTTTTGCGCCATCAACCCAAATCAACGAGAAAATTATGCAAAGCAGGTGAATCGCATTTTGAAAAAAGGAGGGAAGTTGGTCGGTCTGCTTTTCAACAGAGAGTTTGAATCGGGACCGCCTTTTGGTGGAAGCGTTGAAGAATATCATAGCACTTTTGCGCCATATTTTGAAAAAATTGAAATCTCACCATGCCACAATTCAATTCCAGCGAGAGCGGGTTCAGAAGTGTTTATTCAGTTCATCCATTAGTTGAAGTAAGAGTAAAGTTTTGCCTTAAATTGATAGTTTTAAATATTTGTTTTTGAGTTGGTTGAAAATTATTTTAAAATTCACATAACAAAAAGTGAAACTTTTTTAAGCATCTTGCGTTACAGAGAGAACGGATCAATATTATTAACATCTACAGGTTAATTAATGAATTAGGGCTTTCTTCGGAAAGCCCTTTTTTTGTTTTCGAAAAATCAGAAAATAAAAAGTGAATTTCCATCTAAAAAAAGAATAATTAATTTCTAACTTCTATATTTACAGCAAATTTGACCACTATTCATGATCATTGCTTATACCATCATTGCCATTTTTATCGCTTGGATTTGGGTCGATTATTACAGATTAATCGATGTTTTCGAAAGTGAAAAATTGTCTTATTTCATTCTTACATTTTTACTGGGTGCGAGTTCGGTGTTTATTGTGCTTGGTATAAATCGATATTTCCTAGATCAATTTAACTTCGAATTAAATGGTGAGTTCGTTAATGATTCTTTTTATTCAGTATTCAAAGTTGGTGTCGTTGAGGAATTTGCAAAATTGGTTCCTTTTCTTATTTTGCTAGCGTTTTTCAGAAAGCAGCTGAATGAACCAATTGACTATTTGGCATTTATTTGTATTTCTGCTTTGGGTTTTTCAGCAGCAGAAAATGTCATGTATTTCCAAAAACATGGTCCTGATATCATTACTGGGCGAGCAATTTTGTCTACTGTTGGCCATATGTTTGACACGGCGTTGATCGGCTATGGAATTATGAGGTATCACTTTTATTCAAAGAAATATGGTGTTTTTAGATTGCTAGCATTCTTCTTTTTGGCAGCACTTTCACATGGTTTTTAAGATTTTTGGCTATTCTATTCAGTGACATTTAAAATGGGTTGGATTGTGACTTACATTTACTTTTTTGTTACCATTTCCATTTTTGCTGAAATTTTGAATAATGCGCTGAATAATTCTTCGTTTTTCACGTACAAAAAAGTCATCGATACCAATAAAGTTGCCATTCGCTTACTCACTTATTACGGAATCGTTTTTGGGCTTCAATTCTTGTTTGTTTTTATTGCAGAAGATATTTCAAAAGCAATTGTCAGTTTTTTCATTTCGCTTTTTATCACGGGATTTATTGTGATTATTACTTGTGTGCGTTTAAGCAGACTTAAATTGATTCAAGGAAGATGGAACAAAATCAAATTGGATATTCCCTTCACGATTTCAAGCGGTGGAATTGGGCAGTATCGCTCTACTTTTTTTAAAATCGGAATAAAAGGCGACGAAGCAAATGAAATTCACATCAATGCCTTTTACCAAGAGTATTTCTACATTTATCCTGTTTCTAAGAAATCGACTTACATTGTCAATCCGCGTTTGGCATACATTGAAAGAAAAATATTTCTCAAAAATGATGAAACTTTTTATGTCGCGAAAATTTTTGACAGTGGTGAAAGAAGTGGTTATGAAACAGTACTTTTAAAAGCAAAATCTTTCAGTATCACAATGGTCAATGGGAAATATCCGATTGTTGCATTATTAAAAATTCACGACATGAATCAACTTGAAAATGTTTCAGCCGTTTTTAACGATTTTGGTTTCAGAGAATGGGCTTTTTTGCGACCAAAAAATGAAACTAAAACTTAAAGTATGCTCAGATTTTTAGAAATTTTTGTTGAAATTGTTCAGTGGTTTCAAATTATGCTTTCGCCTCTACTAATTGGCGTTATTTCTGGAATTATCGTTTATTGCAATTACCCAAATCAATATGGTGCTGCTATAGGTTTTTTCTTGGCATTTGCTGGATTTGCAATTGGTGTTGTTTGGGCTTCATATATTTGGAAAAAATATGGAACCAATTATTTTATGTCGCGAATTATGGCTACACCAGAATTAGATGGCTATAGAAAAGATGGTACAAAAGTCGAAGAAGATGAAGCGGATGAAATTTCGAAATAGAAATTTTTATGCTCATAACCGAAAATAAATTTCATTATTTATTGTTTTTCTGGTTGTACAACCTTTTTATTTTGATTTCAATTTCCAAAAATTCCTTTTAAAAAATCGTAATTTCGCAACATGAAACAAAATTTGCGCGTTGCAATTATTGGAGGTGGAGCCGCTGGATTTTTTAGTGCTTTGTCTGCCAAAAGTCATTTTCCAGATGCTGAAGTCACGATTTACGAGAAATCAGCTAAACTCTTGGCGAAAGTCAAAGTTTCTGGCGGTGGCAGATGCAATGTGACACATGCTTGTTTCGATAATCGCGCATTGTCCAAGTTTTATCCTCGTGGCGAAAATCAATTGAGAAAAGCTTTTGAAATCTTTAACGCACAATCAACTGTAGAATGGTTCGCAGACCGAAATGTTCCATTAGTGACATTACCAGACAATTGTATTTTCCCAAAATCTGATGATTCGCAAACGATTATCGATTGTTTCGAAAATGAAGCGCGCAAATTAGGTGTTCAAATCAAAATTCAATCGCCACTTGCTGAAATTACGCGATTAGACGACGGAACTTTCTCAATGAAATCGGGCGAACAAACCATTTTTACAGATAAAATAATCATCGCCACTGGCGGCACACCGAAGCGCAACGGATTGGATTGGTTGGAGAAATTGGGATGCAATATAGTGGATCCTTTGCCATCGCTTTTTACTTTCAATATGCCAAACGAACCAATCAAAAGTTTGATGGGAATTGTGGTTGAAAATACTGTCGTGAAAGTTGAATCAACGAAATTAATCGCGCAAGGACCATTGTTGATCACCCACTGGGGAATGAGCGGACCTGCGATTTTGAAATTATCAGCTTGGGGCGCAAGGATTTTGGCGGAAAAGAACTACAATTTTTCCATTTTGGTCAATTGGCTGGGAGAAGCGAAAGAAGACCAACTGCGTTTAGATTTTGAGCAAACAATCGCATTGCACGGTGCTAAGATGATTGGAAATTTGAATCCGTTTGTATTTCCCAATCGCTTGTGGAATTACTTGTTGGAAAAATCTGGTATCAATCCTGAATTGCGATGGAAAGAAATCGGGAAGAAAAACGCCAATAAATTGATCAATACTTTATTGAACGACCGTTACGAAGTTTCTGGGAAAACCACATTCAAAGAAGAATTTGTCACAGCTGGTGGCGTAGCGTTGGATCAAATTGATTTCAAAACGATGGAGCACAGAGAAGTAAAAGGTTTACATTTTGCAGGTGAAATTTTAGATATCGATGGTGTGACTGGTGGCTTTAATTTTCAATCAGCTTGGACAACTGGCTGGATAGCAGGAAAATCAATTGGAAATAATATTGAAAACAATGCTTTGTAGTTGCGGAAATAGCGAATCTTTCGAAAATTGTTGTGAACCTCTATTGCTCGGTAAAGCGATTGCGACAAATGCAGAACAATTGATGCGTTCGCGGTATTCAGCTTATGTGCATCAGAAAATCGACTATTTAATTGAGACCACGTATCCTTCAACACGCAAACTATACAAAAGGAAAGACATCGAAAAATGGGCAAAAGAAAGCAAATGGCTGAAATTAGAAATCCTTTTTTCGACTCAAGATTTTGTCGAATTCAAAGCGTATTACCAAGATAAGGTTGGAAAAATCCATGAACACCATGAAAAATCGAATTTTATATTTGAAGACCGAAAATGGTTTTTCGAGTGATTATTTTGAGCAATAACAATTACTTGTTTCTGAAAAATTCAGAGAGCAAAATGGCACCTGCCGTGGAAACATTCAAAGATTCTGCCTCACCAAATCTAGGGATTGAAATGGGGAAATTGATTGATTTTTGAAGATTTTCTGATATTCCTTTGCCCTCGTTTCCTAACAATAATATTCCATTTGGGTTCATTGGTTTTGAGTAGATATTTTCGCCTTCCAACAAGGCACCAAAAACTGGTAAATTAAGTGATTCGAAAGTTTTGGCTAAATCCACGTATTCAACTTCAATTCTGAAAATGGCGCCCATCGTTGATTGCACGACTTTTGGATTGAAGCAATCAACAGTTTCTTTTGAGCAAAGTATTTTTTTAACACCAAACCAATCCGCCAAGCGCATAATTGTGCCCATATTTCCAGGATCTTGAACTCCATCCAATGCGATGTAAAATGGAAGTTTTTCATTTGAATTGGACCATTTTCTAAAAACGGCCAATGATTTATTAGGTGTTTGTAAACTAGAGATTTGCTTTAATTCCTTTTCTGATATCAAATTTATTTTTTCACTTTTAATGAAGTTTTCTTCAATCATTGAATCGCTAGTGCAATATAAATCAACTAGATATTCGCTTTTCCATTGCAAAGATTCCTGGACCATTTTTTCGCCTTCTACCACAAAAAGATTCAATTCGTCTCTGAATTTCTTTTGTTGTAATGATTTGATTAACTTAATATGGGATTTAGAAATCATTTGAAGCCTTGTTTTTACTATTTTTGTTATTCAATTAACGAATTTGAAATTGTTCAAACTTACATATTATATTGCTTTTTGCCTAGTTTTTGTTTTAGTTTCATGTCATCAGACAAAACATGTTCCTGATGGAAAGTACTTATTGAAAAAAAACAAATTGGTTGTAAAAGGAGATAATCTCGACCTTGAAACAATGAACGAAATCATTCGTCAACAGCCAAATAGAAAGACTTTAGGATTAAAAATGAAACTTTGGTCATATAACCGAGAGACTTTTTTTTACATCATTAAAACAGATTCACTTACCATTGCCCAAAAAAGAGAAAAAGCCAATTTGAGATTGAGAAAAATCAATGAAAATCGCATTGACAAAATTTCTGAAATCAACAAAAAAAGAATTGAAAAGGCCAGAGATAAAGGACAATCGGAATACACACAAAAAATTCCCGTATTAAAAGATACAATTTCTCCACGTAAGTTTTTTAGAGAATGGTTTAAATACAAAGTAGGGGAAAAACCAGTAATTTTTGATTCGACTTTACAAGAGAAATCTGTTCAACAATTGCAAATATATTTGAAGAAAAAAGGGTATTATTTTGGGAGTGTAAAGTCTGAAAATGAAATCAAAAAGAGGAAAATTGTTTGTAATTACATCGTAGAAACAGGAAAGCCATATGTCATAGATACTGTTCTTTTCGGTGGAAAAAATCCTTCCATTGTGGGCGATTACATGAAATTTATGAAAAAACCTGAATTTGAAAGTTTGGTTGGAAAAAATTTTGATTCTGATTTAATTGAATCGCACAAAGCAAAGATTGCCAGATACATGAGAGATGCAGGTTATTATGGTTTTAGTCCATCGCATATCAATATTTGGGCTGATTCAACTACGAATGATTCGATCTCAAATTTCAAAGTCAAATTGCGTTTAGAATTCATAAATCGTTCAATCAAAGACAGAGATGAAACCAAGGAAGTTGCGCACCAAGCGACTTACGTTAGAAGGGTTTATTTTCACATGGCTGATAAAATTTATTACCAAGGAAATTTTGAAGATTCTGCGAAAGCAAGAGGGATGTTGCCAATAGAAAATAACTTTTTAAATACACTTGATTCAATGCGATATCAAGAAATTTACATGACCAAAAAGGAAAAGTTGGACAAACATTACAAAGCTGACTCCGCCGTTTTGCAACCATTGAGAATGGCTTCGTTTAAGTTCAACGGAGAATTGGCCGTAAAACCTGAAATGTTGGAATTGCAAAATTATTTGGAAGAAACCAATTTGTATAAAGAATATTACCTAGAAAGATCGTATTCAAGATTATTACAATTGGGTGTTTTTCAAACGATCAAACCCGTAATTGAAGAAATCAAGGGAACAAATTTAATTGATGTTCACTACTATTTAGTACCCGCTGCAAAACAAAGTTATAGTTTCGAACCGCGATTTACGAATTCAAATGGTTTCCTTGGAGTTGCAGCTTCAATCAATTACAACAACAAAAATCTTTTCAAAGGAACTGAAAAATTAACATTGAGTTTGAGCGGTGGTTTTGAATCGCAACCGCCCATTTTTGATCAAACACTCGATGGCGAAAAAATCAAAAATGCTGCACGAAGTTTTAACACTTTTGAGATTGGTCCGACTGTGAAATTCGATTTACCAGGATTGTTTCCTATTAAAATCACCAAACTTTCGAAAAGGAAAATGCCGCGTACAATTCTTTCTACAGCGTATAATTATCAGAAAAGATTGGATTTTGACCGTGGTGTTTTTCAGTTCAATTACACTTATAAATTTGTGCTCAATAAAACCCAATTATTGCAATTTGGATTTCCTTTTGCTTCTGTTGTAAAATTTGTCGCCATCAATAAAAATGCAGCTTTTGAACAAAAATTGATTCAAAACAACGACTTGTTTTTGAGAAATGCTTACAGCGATCAATTCATTTGGCAAGATTTTAAAGTTACTTTTGAGTACAACAACAAAACCGAGAAAAAAGGAAAAACCACCGTTTTTTACAACGCTACATTTGACCATGCTGGTTTATTGACAAGTTGGATCAGTCACAAAACTGATTCGGTAACTTTACAAGAAGAAATTTTTGGAGTTCCCTATTCACAATTTGCCCGTTTAGATAACGAAGTAATCGTTGGTTATCCAATGAAAAAGGGGAAATCTTTCAATTTTAGATTTGTTGCTGGTGCTGGGATCTCTTATGGTAACACTAAAACGTCCATGCCATACGACTACAGTTTTTTTGCCGGTGGAGCGAATGATAACAGAGGATGGCGAGCACGTTCATTGGGTCCTGGAGCTTATAAATATTACTTGGATACCAATAGAACAGCCACACAAATTGGAGACATTCGTTTGGGTAGTTCTGCAGAATATCGTTTTTCGATGAGTAAGTTGTTCAAAGGCGCAGTTTTCTTGGATGCAGCGAATGTTTGGACAACTCAAAATGACATTAAACGACCAGGAGGACAATTTTCAAACAATTGGTACAAGGAAATCGCGTATTCTGCTGGTTTTGGTTTGCGTATTGATTTCAGCTTTTTCATCGTTCGTTTAGATTTAGGTTTACCAATCAATAATCCTGCATTACCTTCAGGTTCTAGATGGATCTTCCAATCAAGAAAAGCATACTACGACGAAGGTTTGGCTG
>JBBALI010000047.1:0-27585 GCA_040403095.1 Crocinitomicaceae bacterium | reverse complement strand
ATCAAAGGTTATAAAAAAATCTTAGATTTAGCTCCACAGGTATTTGTTATGATCCATATTATACACTTTATTCAGTCGCAGATTCAACACCCAAATTCAAATGAGATATTTATTTCTAATTTTCTTTTTTCCTTTCATAATTTTCGGGCAAGTTAAAGTTCAATACCAAGTATTTTACACCGAAAACATGGCAAATGAAGGAATAAAAATACATGTTCATTTTCAAAAAAACAAAGCGACGGATTCAACCTATTTTCATTTTTCAAATCAAGTTTGGGGACAAGATAGTTTGCTGAATTGCTTCAAAATCCTAGAGAATGAAAATCCGAAATACAAATTCAAGGCAATTCCTGATAGCAATAGAATTGTAGTTTATCACCCAAAATCCAAAGAAATAGCATTTTATTATCGCATCAAGCAAGATTATGCTGGCGATCCTTTGGAAAAGATTTATAGACCAAGAATTCGAGAAGAGCACTTCCATATTTTGGGAGAAAGCATGTTCACTGTGCCGGAAAAAGTTTTCGAATCAAAGGTTGAAAATCATGAAATAAATGTAACAATTGATTGGATTGATTTTCCTGAAAAATATGTGATTCACAATACTTTTGACAGTCAAAAAAAGCACCAAAATTTGTCAAAAATTAAACTTTGGGGTGAATTTTATCATTCGGTTTTTGTGGGCGGAGATTATCGAATTCATCAGTTTGAGTGCAAAGGTAAGCCAATTTATTTTGCGATTCGTGGTGACTGGTTTGTTGATTATCAAGACAAAAAATTATTGGGTGCGCTGGAAAAAACGATTCAATCTCAACGCTCTTTTTGGAATGACAATAGCGCAGATTATTTCACAGTCATTATGACGCCCACACTTGCACAAAAAGATAGTTCTTATTCAGGTCAAAGTACAACTGGTTCAGGTGTTTGGAATGCTTTCGATATTTTGTCAACAAATAATCCTTTCAACAACTGGAATGTCATCAATTATATTTTCAACCATGAATTGATGCATAGTTGGATTGGAGGTAAGATCGGAATGAAACATGAAGAACTTAATTATTGGTTTAGTGAAGGATTTACCGATTATTATACTTACAAAAATCGATTGAGAAGCAAAGATTTGGATTTCAAAACTTGGTTGGAAGATTTCAATTCCGAAGTTCTAGAGGCACATTGGAAAAATCCAGAAAGGAATCGACCAAATTATGCCATAAAAGACGATTTTTGGAAAAGCCGAAATGTTGAAAAAATACCCTATAGAAGAGGTGCAATTTTTGCTTTTTGGCTTGATAATCAAATACTATTGAAAAGTAATTACACCAAATCTTTAGATGACTTAATGAAAGATTTATTGGTCCTTTGTGAATCTAAACACCAAAAATTTACAGATGAACTTTTTCTTGAATTGGTGCAAAAATATTTGCAAATGGATATCAGTTATTTTTTTCAAAAACACGTGATTGATGGGGTAGATTTTACATTTGAAACTTCCGATTTGATCGAAGGTTTTACGTTTACACTAGAAAATAATTTGCCAAAATTAAATGCAAGCGGTAATGTTGAATCGTTGTATTTATCAGATGTTGAAGTAAGATAAGGACCTCTAATAATCACTAAAAGAAAATTTTAACATTTTTTCTTTAAACCATTTCAAATTTGTTTTGTTTAATTTTTTAATCAATTTATTTAACAAAACGTATTATGAAACAAGTATTCTTAAAAATTCAAAAGAGAAAAGCCATAGGGTTTACTTTTGCGCTATTTTGCTCGACAGGATTCTATGCACAAACAAGCGTGTTCGATATTATCGCAACTAGTCCGAACCACACTTACCTTGAAACAGCGCTGATTCAAGAAGGTTTAGACGGGGCGCTAGACGACAACAGTGCAACATTAACGGTTTTTGCACCAGATGACAATGCTTTTACAGCTTTAGCAACTGCCTTGGGAACGAATGTCGGTGGACTTTTGGCGCTTCCTAATTTGACAGACATTTTGACTTATCATGTGTTAGGAACAGAGGTCGCTTCATCAGCGATAACCAATGGAGCAATTGTTCAGCCTTTGAGTGCAACAAATTCTTTGAAATTGACTTTGAAGTCAAACGGAGACGTTTTTGTAAATCAAGCGCAAGTAACAACAGCAGATGTTCCAGCTGACAATGGTGTTGTTCATGTATTGAACGCTGTTGTTCTCCCTGCAGAAACGGTTGTGGACGTGGCAATCGACAATGGATTTACTTCTTTGACAGCAGCAGTTGTGAAAGCAGAATTGTTGCCAGCATTGACAGATCCTTTGGCAACATTGACAGTTTTTGCACCAACAAACGCTGCTTTTGATGAACTAGCAGCTGCATTTGGTGTTACTGTGACCGATTTACTAAATTTACCAAACTTGACTGATGTACTGACTTACCACGTTTTGGGAACAGAAGTTGCTTCATCAGCAATCACTAACGGAGCAATAGTTCAGCCTTTAAGTCCAACAAACACTTTGAAGCTGACTTTGAAATCTACAGGTGATGTTTTTGTAAACCAAGCGCAAGTGACAACACCAGACATTGGAGCTGATAACGGTATTGTTCACGTGTTGAACGCAGTTGTAATTCCAGCAGAAACAGTTGTAGATGTTGCAATTGACAATGGATTTACTTCTTTAACAGCAGCCGTAGTGAAAGCAGAATTGTTGCCAGCTTTGACAAATCCTTTGGCTACATTGACAGTTTTTGCGCCAACGAATACTGCTTTTGATAATATTGCAACTGGTTTGGGAGTTACCGTAACAGACTTGTTGAACCTTCCAAATTTGGCGGATATCTTGACATACCACGTCTTGGGAACAGAAGTAGCTTCATCAACAATCACAAACGGTTTGATTGTGCAGCCTTTGAGTGCTACAAATACGTTGAAATTGACTTTGAAAACAAACGGAGATGTTTTTGTAAACCAAGCACAAGTTACAACTCCAGATATCGCTGCTGATAACGGAACTGTTCATGTCTTGAATGCAGTTGTACTTCCATTTGAAACTGTGGTTGACGTTGCAATTGACAATGGATTTACTTCTTTAACAGCAGCCGTAGTGAAAGCAGAATTGTTGCCAGCGTTGACAAATCCTTTGGCTACATTGACAGTTTTTGCACCAACAAATACTGCATTTGACAATTTGGCAACTGCTCTAGGAACAGACTTGGCGGGAGTTCTTGCAAATCCTAGCTTGACAGATATTTTAACATATCATGTACTTGCAACTGAAGTTACATCAACTCAATTGGTAAATAATTCAAATGTGCCAACATTGAACGGTCAAACTGTTTTAGTAACAACTACACCAACGGTTAAAATCAACCAATCAAATGTAACGCTTGCAGATGTTCAAGCTCAAAATGGTGTTGTGCATGTGATTGATGCTGTTTTGTTACCAAGTTTAGTTGATATCACCGAAGTAACAATTGCAGACTTGAATTTTTATCCAAATCCAGCAAGCGAAAACATTGCGATTTCAGATTTCTCAAATGGGAACTACCAAATTTTGAACAGTTTGGGTCAAGTTGTTGAGTCTGGAAATGTAATTGACAATAAAGTTTCAGTATTGGATATTGAATCAGGAAGTTACATCGTAAGATTGACAAATGAAAAAGGAAATTTCCAAGGGAAGTTAATCAAGCAATAAATATAAAAAGTAAATAGGTTCAAGAGGCTATCTTCATTGGTAGCCTCTTTTTTTGTCTATGATTTTTGAAAATCCAACTTTAGAAAAACCAATCTTCATGAAATATTCTATTTTTGTTTAATCAACGTCGACAATTTTCAGCAAATGAAAAAAACAAGCATCATCATTGTAGCGCTTTTCGCAGCATTTTTTTTAGGTTCTTTCGTTAACCGAAATGAAGCCACAAGCAAAGATAAAACTGAAAAAAAACGAAGAAACTTGAAATTGGGTGCTTTCTCCATGAGTTTGAATGTGAAAGATGTCAAAATTTCTAAGGAATTTTATGAGAAATTAGGTTTCACGGTCTTTGGCGGAAGTTTAGAACAAAAATATTTAATCATGAAAAATGGAAATACCTTGATTGGTATTTTTCAAGGAATGTTTGAAGAAAACATGCTTACTTTCAATCCCGGTTGGGACGAAAACGCTAAAAATGTGAAAGATTGGGACGATGTTCGCGTCATCCAAAAAGAATTAAAAACCAAAGAAATTGCGATTGCACCTGTGGCAGACGAAAAAACCGAAGGACCAGCCTACATCATGCTTTCAGATCCAGATGGAAATGTGATTTTGATTGATCAACACAGGTAAAATTTATTTTCTTCTAAAATCAAAAACGCATGAATCCACAAGTTGACGAATTCTTTCAAAAGACTAAAAAATGGAAAGCTGAAATGGAATATTTGCGCAAAATTGTGCTCGAATGTCAGCTGGTTGAAGCGTTGAAATGGAAAGTACCTTGTTATGTTTTTCAGAATGGAAATGTGGTTTTAATCCACGGTTTCAAAGAATATTGTGCGCTCAATTTTTTCAAAGGTGCATTGCTGAGTGACACAAATCAAATTTTGCACCAACAAACGGAAAACACAACTTCTGCCAGACAAATTCGATTTGCCAATTTACAAGAAATCATTGCCCAAGAAAGCGTAATCAAAGCGTATGTTTTTGAAGCCATTGAAGTAGAGAAAGCAGGTTTGAATGTAACTTACAAAAAAGCAGAAGAGTTTGATGTTCCGATAGAATTGACCAATAAACTCAACGAAAATCCTGCGTTAAAATCAGCTTTCGAAGCACTGACTTCTGGACGAAAAAAAGGCTATTATTTGCACTTTGAAGGCGCCAAACAGCCCAAAACCCGCGAAACAAGAATTGATAATTGCATTCCAAGAATCTTGAAAGGAAAAGGTTTAAACGATTGCATTTGCGGACTATCGAAACGTATGCCAAATTGTGATGGATCTCATAAGTTTTTGAAGGAAAAGGATTTGTAAACATTTTATTGTATATTTGACTAGCTAAACCAAAATCTCTTGGTGCTAAAAATAGAAAAAAACAATTTTTTTAAACAAGAAAACCTAATTTACTTGATGATGACAAAATTACTACTTCCTTTTTTACTCCTTTTTTTCACGCTGGATGGTGTGGGGCAGATTACGTTTAATAAACGAATAAGTTTCTCACATGGGGCTATTTTATCTGATATCAAACAAACGAATGATGATGGTTTTGCAATTGTTGGAAATAAATATTCTCAAACAAGCTCTGGCATTATTTTAATTAAAACGGATGAGATAGGAGATACAAGTTGGATACAAAATTATTTCATTCCTGGATTTTATTCAACAGCTTCTGACTTTGAAGTTTTAGAAGATGGATATTTAATCGCAGGAACACGGAGAACTACGATCAATAATTACAACAGTTATGACTGTTTTTTGATACGAACGGACACTTTAGGTCAGGTAATTTGGTCTAAAATATACACCAATGCTTCTTTAAGTCAAGATGAAGTATCATTGATTAAAACAAATGACAATGGATTCATCATAAAGGGATCTGTATTAAATTTAACTAATAATTCTAAGAATATTAAAATTATTAAAACAGATTCGTTGGGTAATTTAGAATGGGATAAGACATATGAGGCATTAGAAAATGGAGGAAATAATTCTAAGGTTATTCAAATTGACTCCAATTATTTTATTTGTACGCATAAGTCATTAATTAAAACGAATGCAGCGGGAGAAATAGAATGGATAAAAGACTATGATTTACCTTATGGTTGTGCTACTTGTAATTGGATTAATAAATTTTATTTTTCAAGTATTTCGAAAGTCGATGACGGGCTTTTAATCGGTGGAGGATATTATGTAGATGATGAAAATAGAAATTCACTCGTTTTGAAAACTGACTTTGAAGGCAATATAGTTTGGGAAAAGTCATATAATATGAATGCTAATGATGGAGTAATATTTATTAATCCTGCAAATGATGGTTTTGTTTTAGGTCTTTATAATAATGCTGGAAGTAATTGGTCTAGTAGATCTTTTATAAAAATTGATTTTAATGGCGAATGTCAATTCAGTGGTGGAATAGTTACATCTCATGATTCTGAAAATTGTGAAATGATTCAAACTTCAGATAATGGGTATGCTTATGTTAATTTGGAAACAGACTTTGATATTGATCCTTCTTACATTTGTAATTTTTGGAAAATTAATTCAAATGGTCGTTCCAATTGTAAAAGTACCTTTAATTTAAACAGTGATACGATTACAGTAATTGGATTTGTTGGCGGGCAGTTTGATGTAATACCGAATACCTTTTCTCAATCAGCCATCAATGTAGAAATGTTCTGTGAAGGAGGAATTGTTGAAACGTTTTGTTTCAATGATAATAATTCTAACCACTCTTCTGTTTTAAATGAAACAGTATGTGATAGCTCTTATACCCTTAATGGTCAGGTATACAATCAGTCAGGAACATACAATCAAGTTATTCAAAATTATTTTGGATACGATAGCACAATCACATTGAATTTAACCATCAATAATCCAACGACTTCAGCGCTGAACGAAACTACTTGTAACAGTTATTCACTCAATAATCAAACCTACACACAATCGGGAACTTACATTCAAACTATGCAAAATGCAAATGGTTGCGATAGTACAATAACCTTGAATTTAACAATCATCAATATAAATCCTGCAATCACCAACAATTCTAACATTTTAACGGCTCAGCAAACGGGCGCAAGTTACCAATGGATTGATTGTGATCTAGATGCGCTAATTCCTGGAGCAACCAATCAATCATTCACTCCAACGTACGTCGGTGAATATGCAGTTCAAATTACGATTGGTAATTGCAACGAAACATCTGCCTGCGTAATGGTAAACAACGTTTCCTTGGAAGAAAATCAATTGGAAAATGGTTTCGAAATCTTCCCAAACCCTTTCACCAGCGAAGCGAAAATCGTTTTCAATGTGCCGCAGACAAACATCAAAATTCAATTGCTCGATGTGTTGGGCAAAGAACTGCAATCGGTATCATTTTCTGGAACTGAATTCACCATTTACAGAGAATCGCTGAGCGCGAGTATGTATTTTGTGCAGATTACAGATGCAAGCGGGAAAGTAGCGACTAGGAAGATTGTGTTGGAATAAGAAGAAATTAAAATATTGAATAGGATGCGATTTTTATTATCGATTTTGTTGTTGGGTTTCATGCTGGATGGTGTGGGACAGATTACGTTTGAGAAGAATATTACGGGCGTTAACGGAAGTGAAAATATGGCTTCATTTCTACAACCAACGCCAGATGGAGGTTTTGCGATTGTGGGCTCTAGATTTCATAATGGAGATACTTTGAGTTTTTTAATGAAAACAAATCATTTTGGAGATACAACTTGGGTTAAATATTACAACTTAAACTGCAGCGATTTAGTAATCCAAAATTTAATAGTTTTAGATGATGGCTTTATTTTTAGTCGAAACTCAAAGATCTCAGGTTCTCCAATCAAAGGAATTGTTATCAAAACAGATTTAACTGGCGAAATTCTTTGGTCAAAAAGTTATGGAGACAGTTTTCCATTAACAAATTTAAATATCATTCAAAGTTCGCAAGGAGGTTTTGTAATAAGTGGAACAGGAATTTCGGATATCGATTCCCATAAAAATGCACTAGGTGTCTTAAAGATTAATTCCGCAGGAGACATTGAATGGAATAAAAAGTATTCAGAGCCTAATTTGTTAAATAAAAAGGGTTTCGAATTAATAGAAATTAATGGAAAATTCTATCTTGCAATGAGTAATTCCATTTTAAAATTAAGCGAAAATGGTGGTATTTTGGGTAGTTGGGAATTTCCTAATTTATGGGATAGCTACCAAGAAGTGCAAACAATTAGTAAATCATCTGACAATTGTATTTTCATCGCATTAAATGACAATAATTTCACTAAAATGGATACCATTGGCAATATTTTGTTGGCAAAACGTCTTGTTTATGAGGAGAATACACAAATACAAAGTATCAATGTTACAAATGACGGAGGGTTTTCAGTAGGATGGTATTCAGCTGATTGCGGAAACGTAGGATGTGACTTAGTATCTGGATTTTCAGTTCTTAATGGTATAGGAGATGAGATTTTTGTATATCGATATCCAACTAATGTGGTTAGTAAAATCCCAAAAGTCGTTCATGACCAAGCTAATCAATTTACTTTTATTATGCCATCTGTAAATAATTTATGGCCTGATTTTATCCAAACAAACGCATTTGGAAATACCTCTTGTCATCCAACTCTACCTTCCATATCTAACAATACTACCAATACAAATATTACCTGTAATCCAGTTAGTAAAGACTATGTAATGACAAATTCAATCACCCTCACAACATTAAGTTTTCAAACATATAGATTACCAGGTCTCATCCTAACAGCATGTAATTCTATTGCAAATTTAAACAGCACTGAAACCATCTATGTTTCGGCATGCGGCAGTTATACGCTAAACGGAGAAACTTACACATCTTCTGATAATTATACTCAATTGGTTCCCAATCAATCAGGAACTTTTGATACACTTTCGTTGGTAGTGAATATTTTAGAAAATTCTTCAGGAACAAAATATTTAACTGCATGTGATTATTATCCTATTGGCAATGATGATTGGGCTACACAATCTCAAATTTTTGAAAAAAAGTATATCATTCAAAATGCTGCAGGCTGCGATAGCATACTTGATCTTGATTTAACAATAATCCCTAGAGTATATATCACTATTTATGATACTGTCTGTCCGGGGTATAATTTTCAGAATTTGGTTTACAATAACGCTGGAATTTTTCAGTCAAGCACTGAAAATGGACCATTGTGCGATACGACTTTTACTTTGCATTTAACAATGTACGATTGGAATACCGCATCAATAACCAGTAAATTCAACATTTTAATCGCACCAAAAACTAACGCAACCTATCAATGGATTGATTGCGCTACAAATACTCCGATTCCGGGCGCTACAAATCAAACTTTTGCGCCAAGTTTTAATGGTTCTTATGCCGTTGAAATGTCTTTTGCAAATTGTCAAGGAACAACTGATTGCTTTGAATATGTTTATGTAGAATTACCCCCAACAACTTTCGAAATCTTTCCAAACCCTTTTACCAGCGAAGCAAAAATCGTTTTCAATGTGCCGCAATCGAACACCAAAATTCAATTGCTTGACGTCTTAGGCAAAGAACTGCAATCGGTATCATTTTCTGGAACTGAATTCACCATTTACAGAGAATCGCTGAGCGCGAGTATGTATTTTGTGCAAATTACGGATGCCAGTGGGAAAGTACTGACGAAGAAGATTGTGCTGGAATAAGTAAATAAAAATAGCTGAGAATCTTTATCTTTGGTGGAAGAAGCGCCCATTTTCTAATATCAATTTGAATGAGATTTACAGGAACAAAAGATTCTTTGCTCACTTGCGTAGTATCTAAATCACTTTTTATTGGTTTGATTTTTTGGACATTCACTTTGTTTCAATCTACCACATTTGCTCAAAGTCAAGACTTAAAATTAGATTTATTGCAAGGGAAATGGATGTTTCGTGCTCTTCATGCGCAGGTAAATTCTGATATATCTGCCAATACCACCAGTTTTAATCCTTGGAACATTCATTTCGAAATTAGAAAAGATACTTGTACGATGATTCGATTGAGGGAGATTACCTCGAAAACTTATCGATACGATACTACACATTTCACCATTGAGCTCCTTGAGGACAATCTGCTTTTTTTTCCGATAAATAAAAGTGTATTTAAAAAGCCAGCATATCAATTGCAAATAAAACAATTAAACAACCAAACAGTCACTTTCATTGACTCTGATGCAGCGCAAGGTTCACCAAGCCTACTTGTGAATTCGGCTGAGTTGAGTTTTACTTTTTCAAGACATGCTGATTTGTATCAAACAACCATCAATCCACAGCGACAATTGAAAGGTAAATGGTATGTTTCAGTAAATTTTTTAGCAGATATAAAAGCGCAAAAAGATACCATTCTCGCAACCAATTTTCCAAGAAGTTATGAAAAGACAATTGACTATTTTGAAACCGCTTGCGACACAATTTTACGCTATTATTGTTTGAAAATTGGTGATGAAACTTGGAAAATTAAAGACAGTGTTGCTTTTAAACCTTGCACATCCAATAGCGAGTCAGTTGGAGCCATTGAAGCACCGGAGGAATTCTTATCGTTGGTTGATTTATCAATTTATTATTACATAATTCCTCATAAGCAAATGATCGAACTTAGTATACCGAAATTAACTGGTGAAAAAGATGCTCATGGAATGCCACTAGTTGAAAGGAATAAAGTCTTGTATCACTACAAATTTGCAGGAAAACAATTCGAATTGTTCAAAGTTACCAAGCGTTAATTTGGTTAAAAGAACTGCAATTAGTTTCACTTGTTGAGCGCTAGCATGTATTTTTTGTGGATTATGGACGGATGCGAGCGGGAATGTGGCGACGAAGAAGATTGTGTTGGAATAAGAAGAAATTAAATTACTAAATCCCAATCAAAATTTTAGTCTCTCATTTCTTCACCCCAAAAACTAAAAAAGCTGCCTGAAAATATCAGACAGCTTTTAAACAACATCTAGTGAAGTTATTCCTCACTGGAAAATAAAGCCTAATTTATTTGCTTAACTCTTCTTTAACAAGGGAAGAAATGACTTTTCCGTCTGCTTTTCCTGCTAATTTAGATGTTAAGATGCCCATTACTTTGCCCATTTCTTGTGGTCCTGAAGCGCCGGTTTGAGCGATTGCTGCTTGCACTTCCGTGCGGATCTCGTCTTCCGACAACATCTTTGGAAGGTAAGCTTCGATGATTTGCGCTTGAAAAATTTCATCATGCGCCAAATCTTCTCTGTTTTGCTCGATATAAAGTGCGTAAGTATCCATGCGTTGCTTGTGCAACTTCATTACAATTTTCATTGCAACTTCTTCGGAAACTTCTCCTGAACCTGAAGTAGCTTCAAGCATCAGTTTCGACTTAATATCTCTCAAAGCAGCCAATTTTTCCTTCTCTTTGGCAAGCATGGCCGCTTTAATATCTGCATTGATTCTTTCTGTGAAAGTCATAATCAATCTACGTTATCGTGTAAAAATGAATTGTTGCTTCTCAAAGTTGCAGTTCCATTTTGTCCATCTGTCAAACCAAATCTAGAAACAGTTGAATCTGTGCTTGGGTTTGAACTGTCTAAATTGATGTTTCTGCGAACAAACGCTGGCTCATTTTCCAAAGCGCTGATTCCGTCCGTTTTTCTCAATTTTTGCGTGTACAATTGGATTCTTTCCAAACGCTCTTGCGCCAATCTTTGTTGCTCTTCAGGTGAAGTTGTTGTTCTAGGCGTGCGATTATTTAAATCTAATTTCGCTTCAACATCATCATCTAAATCAAAAACAACCACATTTGGTGCTTCCGTTTTTACTTCTTTTTGAACTGGAGTAGCATTGATTTCCCAATCTAATTCCAAGGTTGGTTCCTCTTTTTTGAACTCGTTTTTTGCCTCTTCAGGAAAAGAAATGACTGGTTGCGTAATTTCAACTTTCGCTTCCACTGTGTTCAAATCTTCTGCTTTCAAATATGGCTCTGGATTTACAGGCGCTTCAATTTTCGCTTCAACAACAGGTGTAACAACTGGAGTTGCAACTTGTGTTGGCGATTGAAGAGGTGCTGTAATTTCATTTTTTGGTTCTTGGTCCAATGTAATCACTGTGCGCTCAGGTGCTTTTTCAAATCCAGTAATTGGAGATGATTTGAAACCTGTAGCAATCAAAGTAACGCTCAATTTATCACCCAAAGTTGGATCATAACCGTGTCCCCAAATTACATCTGCAGATGAACCTGCTTCTTGTTGGATATAATCAGTAATGATTCCGATTTCATCCATCAATACTTCTTTGTCACCGTAAGTAATGTTCAACAATACGTAGTTTGCACCTTCAATATTATTGTCATTCAACAATGGAGAATTCATCGCATTTTGAACGCATTCCAATGCACGGTTTTCACCGTCAGCACTTGCAGAACCCATGATCGCAACACCAGAATCTTTCATTACTGTGTTTACGTCATTGAAGTCAACGTTTACTGCACCAGTCACTGAAATTACTTCAGCAATTCCTTTTGCAGCAGTTGAAAGCACATTATCAGCTTGTGAAAATGCATTTCCAATTGTCAAGTTCCCTGTGATTTCACGTAAACGCTCGTTGTTGATTACCAACAAAGTATCTACGTTTTGACGCATACCTTCCAAACCTTCTTCAGCTTGTTGGCGGCGTTTTCTTCCTTCGAAACTGAAAGGAACTGTTACAATTCCAACAGTTAAAATTCCCATTTCTTTGGCAACTTGCGCAATTACAGGAGCAGCACCAGTTCCGGTTCCACCACCCATTCCTGCAGTTACGAAAACCATTTTGGTTCCGTTACTCAAAAATTCGCGAATTTCTTCAATATTTTCAATCGCTGCATTTTTCCCGATTTCAGGAATTGCTCCTGCTCCGCGTCCTTCTGTCAAACTCAAACCCAATTGAATTTTAATCGGAACTGGAGAAATATCTAATGCTTGGCGGTCTGTGTTACATACTATGAAGTCAACACCTTTAATGCCTTGACTATACATGTGGTTAACGGCATTGCTACCACCACCACCAACTCCAATCACTTTGATGATTGAAGAAATGTCTTTTGGTAAATCGAATTCCATCATTTTTGCTTTATTTATTTGTTGTTTATTGTTGTTCTAATTTTATTCTTCATCTTCCTTGATAAAATCTTTGGTTGCCTTCAAAATTTTATCGAAGAAACCTCCTTTTTTACCATCGTCTTTGGAGTGACCTTTTACACCAGTTGGCTCTGTTTGAACCAGTTTTTTGTTCGCGGCTTCACTTTTTTCCAAAGATTCAAATCCTTTCAACACCAAACCAATTCCAGTTGAATAAATTGGACTTGTCAAGTTTTCAATTGAATTTGAGCTCGCCAAATGTTCGGTTGGATATCCGATTCTTGTATCCATTCCAGTCAAGTATTCAAACAATTGCGTGATATGTCTCAATTGAGAACCACCACCAGTTACCACAATTCCTGCAATCAATTTTTTCTCGTAACCTGAATTTCGGATTTCATGGTAAACATGTTCGATGATTTCCTCCATTCTAGCTTGGATGATACTTGCTAAATTACGAACTGTAATTTCTTTCGGTTTTTGACCACGAATTCCTGGAATGCAAACTATTTCAGTATCTTGACTTTCACTTGCCAACGCAGAACCGAAACGAACTTTCAGTTTTTCAGCTTGCGGTCTCATGATTGTGCAACCGTCTTTGATGTCATTCGTGATTACATTTCCTCCGAAAGGAATTACATGCGTATGACGAATAATTCCTTCGTGAAAAATCGCAATGTCAGTTGTTCCACCGCCTATATCAACCAATACAACACCCGCTTCTTTTTCATCTTCCGACAAAACAGCTTCAGCAGATGCCAAAGGTTCCAAAATCGTATCTTTTACATCCAATCCGGATCTGTGAATACACTTGTGAATGTTCTTCGCAGCGGTTACATGTCCTGTGATGATGTGGAAATTTGCTTCCAATCTCACACCAGACATTCCGATTGGATCTTTGATTCCTTGTTCGCTGTCAACAATGTATTCTTGTGGCAAGACGTGGATAATTTCTTCTCCTGGTTGCATCACCAATTTGTACATGTCGTCGATCAATGCATCGATGTCTTTTTGAGAAATTTCGTCTTCAACTTCGTTTCTCGTATAAATTCCTCTGTGTTGTAAGCTTTTGATGTGTTGACCAGCAATTCCAACGTTTACAGTTCTGATGATTAATTGACCATCAACACGCTCTTGCGCCTCAGTAACTGCTGCTTTGATAGATTGTACAGTTCTGTCGATATTTGAAACCATTCCCCGCGTAACACCAAGGGAATCACTTTTCCCCATAGATAGAATTTCAATTTTACCATGTTCGTTTTTAGTTCCAACGAAACAAGCAATTTTGGTAGTTCCAATATCCAGTCCAACAATTATATCTGCCATAACACTTTTACTTTTAATGACTAAAATCAAACTTCAATTTGAAATTTGATATCATTCACTGATTATCTTTTTTTTCTTACAAACGATCTGTCTGCTGTATTTTAAATTGATGACTTCGTATTTGTCCCAACCTTCAAATGGCAAACCTTCTTTGTAAAAAACGGTCAATTTTTTAAACTTTTCTGCAACATCTTCTTTCGTTCGTGCTGTGCCAAAGATTATTTTTTGACCACCAACTTGAGGTACAAGTACAAAATCTCCGTTCTTTTCGAGGTTGATTTGACCGATTTGAGCACTCAAGAAAGCATCATTACAAACATAACTCGAAATTCGATAGATATCATCTAAATTTCGAATACTTATCAAGGTATCATTGTTAATAATTCTTTGTACAGATTCACTGTTTTTCCGGTCGTTTATAAAGCCTGTAACTACCACAACCCGAGCCGTATAGAGATAAGATGGAGCCATCGTATTTCCGTCTTCGTCAAGGTAAAAATCTTCGCCGTAACGGTTAAAAATTCTTGCGATGGGTTTTCTGATGTTCACATCGATGTTCCAAGTGCCTCCTAAATTGCTATAAACTTTCGCTTCTTTGACTTCCGTCATCTGTGAGATATATTTTTCTATTTCGGCAATTTTGAGGTTTTCAATTTTTTGTCCGGGATACACAAATCCAGCGCGCGTTAATCTCGTCAATAAATCTACTTTGGTTAAAAAAACATTTTCACCTTTGATTTTGATGTCGATCGCTGGGACTTTCAATTCCGATTCCATTTGTGCCGATTTGGTCAAACTCAACATCACAAATACTAAAATCGTAAATGCGCTCCAAAATGTTATTTTCAACCATTTTTTCATCGACTCAATTTTTCTTTTATTGGTTGAACAATTCGGTCAATATCACCAGCGCCAATGGTTAGAATGACTCCTTCCGCTCTCTCGCTCAATAACGCGATCACTTCCGTTGGTAACAAAACTTTTTTATTATTTAAAGTACATATTTCAAGTAAAGCGTCACTGGTAATTCCTTCCATTGGTTCTTCTCTCGCTGGATAAATTGGCAACAGAATCAATTCGTCTACTTTGGATAATTCTTGCGCAAAATCAAGCATGAAATCTTTCGTTCTTGAAAATAAATGCGGTTGAAAAACGCCAGTAATTTTTTGATTTGGATACAATAGTTTCACCGAATCAACCAATGCTTTGATTTCCGTTGGATGGTGGGCATAATCATCGATATAGACCAATTTGGAAGTGCGAATTTGGTATTCAAACCTACGTTTTACACCTTTGAAAGTTTTCAATCCAAATCTGATTTCTTCTTCAGAAAGTCCTAAAAACAGGCAAAAAGCGATGCAAGCCAAGGCATTCTCTGCATTGTGAATTCCAGGAAGTCCCAATTCTATGTTTTTCCACTGGTGATTTTCTGAAGCCAAATCCATGGAAAAAACGCCCGATTCCACTTTCAAATTTTCGCCTTTGAAATCAGCATCTTCATTGATTGCATAAGTAATAATCGGCGCAGTGGAAGTTAAATGCAATCCTTTTTTCAAAATCAAAATCCCATTTGGATTTATCTGATCCGCATAATCTTGGAAACCTTTCAAAAATGTTTCCGCATCGCCATAAATGTCTAAATGATCAGCATCTGTGGACGTAATAATCGACCCAAAAGGCGACAATTGCAGGAAAGAACGATCAAATTCATCTGCTTCAATCACTGTAAATTCTGACGTTTTAGAAGCGACAAAATTGGTATTGAAATTGGCAGAAATTCCACCTAAAAAAGCATTGCATTTCAAATGTGATTCATTCAAAATGTGCGTCAACATGGTACTTGTGGTTGTTTTTCCATGTGTACCCGCAACACCCAATCCTTTGGACGTTCTAGTAATTAGACCCAACACTTCAGCGCGTTTCAAAAGTGTGAAATCATTGTTTTTGAAAAAGTCAAATTCACCTAACTTTTTGATTGCAGGCGTATAAACGACTAAAGTTTCAGCTGGATTTGAAAACTGTGAAGCAATTTGATTTCCTAAATCTTCAAAATGCACATCAATTCCTTCTTTTTGCAATTCGTTGGTGAGTGGAGTAGGTGTTTTGTCGTAACCGGAAACACATAATCCTTTCATATTGAAATACCGCGCCAAAGCTGACATCCCAATTCCCCCAATTCCGAGGAAGTAAATATTTTTATATGTTTCTAATGTTTTCATTCGTATTTTATCGTTGCAGATTGTCAAATTACAGATTGCAAATTAATCTGTCAATTTGCTAATTTGCCAAACTTTTAATCTGCCAATTTATTTATCTTCTCCAATTCATCCACAATCATCTTACTCGCGTTTGGTTTTCCCAATTGCGCAATCGCTTCACTCAATTGTTTTAATTTATCTTCCGAACCAAGTAATTCTATTGTTTTCGCTATTAATTCGTTTTTTGCTTCATTGTCTTTCACCAAAATAGCCGCATTTTTATTCACCAAAGCCATCGCATTTTTCGTTTGATGGTCTTCCGCTACATTTGGCGATGGAACTAGAATTGTTGGTTTTTGAATCAAACACAATTCTGAAACGGAAATCGCTCCTGCACGCGAAATGATAATGTCAGCTGCTGCGTAAGCCAAATCCATTCTGGCAATAAATTCATTCAAATGAATGCCATCATGTTTGGTTTGACTCAATGTTTCTTTCATTTTTTCGAAATAGAATTTACCACATTGCCAAAGCACTTGCACTTGATTTTCTTCAATTAATTTCATTCCTTCCAATACACTTTCATTCAAGGTGCGAGCACCCAAACTTCCGCCAATGACCAGAATCGTTTTCTTGTTTGGGTTCAGTCCGAAGAATGAATAAGCATCCTCTTTTTTTCCTTCGATGGCAATCATTTCTGATCGCACAGGATTTCCAGTTTCGACGATTTTATCTTTTGGAAAGAATTTTTCTAAACCATCGTATGCCGTGCAAATCGCATTTACTTTCCCAGCTAAAATCTTATTTGTTTTTCCAGGAAATGAATTTTGTTCTTGAATCAATGTGGGAATTCCTGCATAAATCGCTGCTCTTAATGTGGGACCACTTGCGTAGCCTCCAACACCCACAACGACTTCTGGCTTGAAATTCTTGAGTATTTTATATGCTTGGTATAAGCTTTTGGTCAATTTAAAAGGCAAAACGAAATTTGAGAAAGTCAATTTTCTTTGAAATCCTGCGATGGGCAAACCGATGATTTTGTAGCCAGCAGCTGGTACTTTTTCCATTTCCATTTTGCCTAATGCGCCCACGAAAAGAATTTCCGCTTCTGGATTTCTGCGTTTGATTTCATTGGCAATTGCCAACGCTGGAAAAATATGTCCTCCAGTTCCACCTCCTGATATGATTGCTCTTTTTATCATCCTACAAAAGCATTTTGAATTTCATTGTCTTTTTCTTCTGATTTATCTTCGTGCGTTTGCTGTCTTGTAGCGATACTTTGCACAATGCCAATTCCAACGCAAGTCATAATCAGCGCTGATCCTCCCATGGCTAAAAGTGGCATGTTTTGTCCCGTTACTGGAAAAACACCAGTACAAACCAACATATTTACAGTTGCTTGAGAAAGTAGTAAAATTCCAATTCCTAAAACAGTGTAAGTCTCAAAGAGTTTATCGGTTTTCAACGCAATTTTGATCATTCGATAGAGTAGAATCAGATAAAGCATAACCAAAATAATGGCTCCGGTGAGTCCAAATTCTTCCACAAAACTGGCAAAGTAGAAATCGGCATACGCTTCAGGAACGTATTCTTTTACTTTTCCATCTCCAGGACCTTGACCAAAAATACCGCCATTGAAAATCCCTAATTCTGCATTTTTTGCTTGCGCATTGTCAACGACTTCAATTTCATCTGCAATTTCAGGTTTCATATCAAATCGACTCAAAATACGATTTTCCCAAGTTTGGTAGCGAGGGAGTAAATTAAAGTCTGGCAAGGCTTTGTGTGTAGCAACAACCAAGGCAAAAAGTAAGATTCCGCCAACAACCAAACTGCCAATTTTGACTAAAGGTACTTTTCCTAAAAAGAGAATTACTAAACAAATCATGAAGACAATGGCTGCCGTCGAAAAATTGTCTTTTACAATCAATCCACAAACAACAATAATAGGAATTAAAATCGGCCAGAAGCCTTGTTTCCATGAGTTTAAAACATCTTTCTTTTTAGCTAGAAGTCTTGATACATATATTATTAGGGCAAGTTTTGCAAAATCCGAAGCTTGGAAAGTCAGTCCAACAAACGGAATTGGAATCCATCTTCCTGCACCATTTACTTTGGTTCCGAAGAAAAAAGTAAAAATCAATAAGCCAATGGAAGCATAAAAACTAAATCGCGCTAATTTCGAGAAATAGATTGGATTTTTTTTGTGAATCCAAAACATCGTTGTAAATGCAATGGCCACATAAACTATGTGTTTGAATAAATATTTAAAAGGAGTTCCGCCCTCCATTTTCACCAGAATGGGGACAAAACTATAGACGCTCACCAATGAGAATGCGAGTAACAAGAGTGTGATCACCCAAATTACGCGGTCGCCTTTTAGATATTTAAAATATTTAATCACTTGTTTTGATGTATGTCTAAAAACAATTCAAAAGTTTCTTTGTCTTTTTTCCAGTTTTCGCCTTTGCTTGTGAAAAGTAAAATGCCATTTTCTTTTTTGAAAGTTTTGAGCATTTTGAGCACATCGTCTAATTCACTGGCAGCAAAGAAAGTTTCGATCAAATTCATTGCTTCAAAAGTAAGTGACAAATCTGCTTTATCATGGCAGCAAATCATTTTCAAGTTGGAAAAACAGTCTGTATTTTCTGATACCAATTTCGAAATGTCTTCAGCATTGGCAAACCACAAAACAGGAGTTGGAAAACTATTTAAAATATTTTCAATTTCATAAGTCATGGGATTGTACCAGGAGAAAACATCCATTCCCCAAAGTTTGCCATGAGCGCGCAGGGCACTTTTTTCAACTTGTGCTAGATTTCTATTTCTAGCTTCTAGGAGTTGATTTGCTAATTTACCGACTGATTTTTCCATCGAATTAAATTGGATGATATTGAAAATGAATGTATTTATTCAAATTGAATTACAAAGAACGAACCGCAGCTTTGAACTGATTTCCTCTGTCTTCGTAGTTTTCAAATAAATCAAAACTTGCACAAGCAGGAGAAAGTAAAACAGTTTCATCTTTTTTCGCCAATCGGTATCCATAACCAACCGCGTCCATTGCTGAACCAGCTTCCACAATTGTTTCAACCACACCAGAAAAAGCATCAATGATTTTTTGATTGTCTGTTCCCAAGCAAATGATTGCTTTTACTTTTTCGCGAACCAATTCTGTCAATTCAGAATAGTCGTTTCCTTTGTCAACGCCACCAACGATCCAAACGGTTGGGTTTTCCATACTTTCAAGCGCAAACCAAGTTGAATTTACGTTGGTTGCTTTTGAATCGTTGATAAATTCAATTCCGTGAACTTTTGCTACAAATTCCAAACGGTGTTCTACGTTTACGAAATCTGAGAAACTTTCGCGCACAACATCTTTGCGGATGTCTAAAATTCTTGCTCCTAAACCTGAAGCCAAAGTATTTTGGGTGTTGTGCTTACCCTTCAAAGCTAAATCGTGGATTGACATGGTGAATGTTTCGTTTATGTTTATTGTTATTTGTTTATCGTCTGCAAAAGCGCCTTGCTCTTGAAATTCTTGTTTTAAAGAAAATGGAGCCAATTGCGCTTCCGGTTTTCTTTTGCTTATTTCGTTGACTATCGTTTCATCGTCTGCATTATAGATGAACCAGTCTGCGGAAGTTTGATTTTGTAAAATGCGGAACTTTGAATCCACGTAATTTTGCATTTCATAATTATATCGATCTAAGTGATCTGGTGAAATGTTGAGCAACATCGCGATATCCGCTTTGAAGTCAATCATTCCATCCAATTGGAAAGAACTCAATTCAAGCACATACCAATCGAAGTTTTCATTCGCAACTTGTTTGGCAAAGCTTTTTCCAATGTTTCCAGCCAATCCCACGTTGAAGCCCGCTTTTTTCAAAATGTGGAAAGTCAACATCGTGGTAGTCGTTTTGCCATTGCTTCCTGTGATGCAAATTGTTTTGGCGGTATTATAATAACCCGCAAATTCAATTTCAGAAATGATCGGAATCGATTTATATTTCAATTCTTGGATAATCGCTACTTTGTCAGGAATTCCTGGAGATTTTACCACCAAATCAGCCGCTAAAACCTTTTCAAATGTGTGTTGTCCAGCTTCCCATTCAATACCAAGTTCATTTAACTCGTCTTGAAATTCTTCTTTGATTTGACCAAAGTCTGAGATAAAAACGTTCCATCCTTTTTTCAAAGCCAAGATTGCTGTTCCAACACCACTTTCGCCAGCGCCCAAAATCACGATATTTTTTCCTTCGCCGTTCATTATCTCAATTTCAGCGTTACAATCGTGATTACTGCTAATAAAATCGAAACAATCCAAAAGCGCGCAACAATTTTAGCTTCGTGAATTCCTTTTTTCTGATAATGGTGGTGCAAAGGCGCCATGAGGAAAATTCTTCGTCCTTCGCCAAATCTTTTCTTGGTCAGTTTGAAGTAACCAACCTGCAGAATCACAGATAAATTTTCAACCAAGAAAACACCACAAAGTACTGGTATCAAAAGTTCTTTTCTCACTGAAATTGCGAAAACTGCAATGATTCCTCCCAAAGCCAAACTTCCTGTGTCGCCCATGAAAACTTGCGCAGGGTAGGAGTTGTACCACAAAAATCCGATACAAGCACCAACAAATGCTGAGATGAAAATCACGAGTTCTTCCGCATGAGGAATGTACATCACATCCAAATAATCAGCGAAACGAATGTTTGAACTTACATAAGCGAAAATCGCCAGAGCTATTCCAATGAAAGCAGAAGTTCCTGTTGCCAATCCATCTAATCCATCGGTCATGTTTGCACCGTTTGAAACCGCAATCACAATGAAAATCACTATAGGAATGAAAAGCATCCAACCGTAAGACTTGTGCGTATCGCCAATCAACCAATTGTAGTTGAATTCATTTCCTTTTACAAATGGAACAGTGGTTGTCATGTCGCGCGTCTCGATCCACATAAAATTGGAATCTTTTGAAAACTCAGAATGTTTGTGCGTTACAACCGTTTCGTCTTGTGTCAATTTGTGTGTTACAGGCACTTTTTTGTGTACACGTACATCGTTGTTGAAATACAAAATGCAACCAACGATTAACCCAACACCAATTTGACCAACGATTTTAAATCTTCCTTTTAAACCTTCTTTGTTTTTCTTGAAAACTTTGATGTAATCATCTAAAAATCCGATCAATCCCAACCAAACGGTTGCCAACAACATCGTGATGACATACACATTGTGCAATTTTGCAAACAAAAGTGTTGGAATAAAAATCGCACTCAAGATGATGATTCCACCCATCGTTGGCGTTCCAGATTTTTCGATTTGACCAGCCAAGCCAAGGTCTCTGACAGTTTCCCCAATTTGTTGGCGTCTCAAAAGATTGATCAATCTCTTTCCAAAAACGATTGAAACAATCAAAGAAGTGATCAACGCCAACGCAGCCCTGAACGAAATAAATTGAAATAATCCTGCTCCTGGAAAATCAATTGAATCTAAATAATTAAATAAATAATATAACATACTCTATCTTTTACTTATGCCTATTCCCTAATGCCTAACCCCTAATTCCTACTTCCCTAACTTCTCAAACAATTCCTTTACCGTTTTCATGTCGTCAAAATCATGTTTCACACCTTTAATTTCTTGGTATTTCTCATGTCCTTTTCCTGCGATTAGAATAATATCTCCCGGTTCTGCCATGGCACATGCTGTTTTGATTGCTTGCGCTCGGTCTTGGATGCTCAATGTTTTTTTGAAATATTGACCTTCCACACCAGCCATCATTTCTTCGATGATAATTTCTGGTTCTTCCGAACGTGGATTGTCTGATGTGATGATTACTTTGTCGCTCAATTCACAAGCGATTTTGGCCATTACAGGACGTTTTGCTTTGTCGCGATCACCGCCACAACCTACCACGGTGAAAACAGTTTCGTTTTTCGTGCGGATATTGGCAATCGTCTTCAATACATTTTCCAATGCGTCTGGCGTGTGCGCGTAGTCAACAATAGCAGTGATTCCGCCGTTGCTTCTGATATACTCAAATCGGCCTTCAACAGATTCGAGGTTGCTCAAAATCGTTAAAACTTCAATTTTATCTTGTTCCAATAACTGACTAATGGCGTAAACCGTCAATAAATTGTATGCATTGAAATCGCCAATCAATCTGGACCAAAGTTCAGTTCCTGCCATGTTTACAACCAAGCCTGAAAATTGATTTTCAATCACTTTTGCTTTGAAATCTGCTGGAGTTTTCAATGCGTATTGGTATTTTTTGGCTTTCGTATTTTGTAGCATCACCATTCCATTTTTGTCATCCACGTTGGTCAATGCGAAAGCACTTGCTGGCAGCATATCGAAAAATCCTTTTTTGGCTTCGATGTATGCTTTGAAAGTTCCGTGATAATCTAAGTGATCGTGCGAAATGTTGGTGAACGCTGCACCTGCAAATTCAAGACCTGCGATTCTGTGTTGAGAAACTGAATGCGAACTCACTTCCATGAAGCAATATTCACAACCTTCCTCCACCATTTTTGCCAACAATTCATTCAGCGCAACTGGATTTGGAGTGGTATGTGTCGATGGAATATCTTTGTTGCCAATTTTATTGACAACCGTTGAAAGCAAACCTGATTTGTGACCTAATTCCATAAACAATTTATGAAGCAGGGTAGTGGTTGTTGTTTTTCCGTTTGTTCCAGTAATTCCAACCAATTTCAACTGCTGACTTGGGTTGTCATAAAAATTTGCAGACATAATCCCCAGTGCTTTTGCAGTGTCATTGACAACTATCAAATTGACATTTTCTGGGACTTCTACGCCTTTTTGAGCGATGATTGTGGTGCAACCTTGTTCAATTACTTTGGAAATGAAATTGTGTGCGTCCACTGTCGTACCTTCGATTGCTACGAAAACAACGCCTGGTTTTGCCAATCTTGAATCGAAAACTACGGCATCAACGGCTGTGTCCATGTTTCCTTTCACAGAAACGATAGAAACTCCATACAATATGTCTTTTATAATTTTTGTCATCATTCTAAAATTAATTCTACCAAACCTCCTTTGTATGCTTCTGATCCTGGCGGAACGGTTTGTTTTGTAACTGTTCCTACACCACGAATAATCACATGCATTCCTGTTTTTTCAATCAAGTAAACCGCATCTCTTGCAGACATTCCAACCACATTTGGAATGGTATTTTTGCCAATTACTCTTTGGAAAAATTCAATTTTATTTCCTTCAGCTTTGGTAATCACCCATTCATTGTGTTCATTTTGAGAATAAGGAATATTCAAATTTTTCAAAATCACTTTCAAGTCATAAAAATTGCCGTTTTTGGAAGTCGGTGCTTTGTAAATTCTTTGGTTTGCTTCGTTGATTGCACGGTGATATTTCAAACTTGTTGCATAAACTTTGTTGGCAATTGCTGAGAATACTTTTCCAGAAACCGTTGAACCATAAATATTTTGACCAGAGGCGTTTACTGAAACAATGCAAGAATAAATTGGCTTTTTAACAGGAAAATAGCCAACAAAAGATGCCAAATATCTTTCTTCTCCTTCTTTGCCATAACCTCTTCCGTCATCGTTCAAAATCCTAGCAGTTCCTGTTTTACCTGCTATTTTAAAGTAGGAGGAAGTCAAATTGCGACCTGTTCCTTCTTTCATCACGCCTTCCAGGCAATCTTTCAAAATTCTCAAAGTTTGGTCGCTACAAATTTTTTCTTTAATCACAACAGGATAAAATTGCTTCACCACTTCAGTTCCACGTCTGATTTCTTTTACAAATTGTGGTTTAACGAATTTTCCATTATTGGCAACGGCATTGTAAACTGCCAATGTTTGCATCGGTGTTTGCTGAACTTCATATCCTACAGCCATCCAAGCAATAGAACCTCCCCACCAATTTTTGGAACCCGGTTCATACAAAGTTGGTTTTGCTTCACCCTCAATGTCTAATCCCAAAGGTTGGTCAATGCCAAAAGATTTCAGTCGATCGATGAAAGCTTGTGGCTCGTTTCTGTATGCTTTGAAAATTACTTTTGAAATCACGTTTGAAGATTTTTCAAATGCTTGTTTGATCGTGATTCTACCATAATTTGCGTCATGCGCCTCTCTCAATGGAATTCCGTAATAAGTGTATTTCGGCTGGGCAAGAACAGTGTCGGTGATTTTAATTAATCCATCTTCCAAAGCTGCCATCAATGAAACCAATTTGAAAGTCGAACCTGGAACCTCTTTCGTTCCAATGGCGTGATTGTATAATTCGTAATATTCACCGTCTTTGGCTTGCGTAAGGTTCACAATGGCTTTTACGAATCCAGTTTTCACATCCATAACGATTACAGAGCCACTTTTTGCATTGCTCGTTTTCAATTGTCGTTGCAATTCAGTGTGCGCCACTTCTTGAATTTCTTTATCGATGGAAGTAATGATGTCTGCACCTTCAATTGCATCTTTCACGACTTGGCCTGTTTTTTTCCAACCAGTTGAAATTCGCTGTTCAACTTCTTCTCCGGCTTCACCTTCCAAATAATTGTAAAAAGCGCCCTCAATTCCAACACGCAATTCTTTGCTGTTTTTAGTTGCCGCTTGGTAATAACCCAACGTTCTGCGCATCATTTCTCCGTGTGGTCTTTTTCTAATGATGGTTTCGTCGCTGTCGATGATTCCTCCTTTGTAACGGCCTAGGTTGAAAAGTGGCAATTCATTGATTAGTCTTCGTTCTGCATTGGTCACTTTCTTTTTGATCAATAAATAACGAGATTTCACTGCTCTTCCGCGGCGGATGTGAGATTCATATTCTCTCGCACTCATTTCAGGAAAAAGTTTCGAAAGTCCGCGGCTCAGGTCGGAAACGTATTTGTCAAAATTCTCTTGACTTGGAACCATTGGATCCATGTAAATGTCAAATTTGGAAACTGATGTAACCAAAGGCGTTCTGTTCGCATCCAAAATTTCCCCTAATCTTGGTGATCTTTTGACAATTCGAGTAGGAATTTTTTCAACTGGCGTTTCAAAAACATTGGTGACACCTTCCGATTGTATAGAAATGGTCTTGAAAACAACGACAATCATTGCAACAACAAACCCGAAATAAACCAGGTAAGCCCTCCACAATATGCCTTTCTTTTCGTCCATTTTTTAATTTTCCTTTTTAACTCTAATTACTTTTGCCGGATTCGTTGTTTCTTTCAATCCACGTGGACCAAGTTTATCAACCAATTCACTTCTTTTTGTTTCTTCTTCCAATTTTGCTTTGGCTTCCACATATTCAGCTGTTGAAGCATCTAGTTTTTTTTGTGCTGTTTCGATGTCTTTATTCAATTGTCGATCGTGATATCCTTTACCAACCAATAATAGCATAATCAAAATCAAGAAAAATACAAAAGGCAAATTTTTGATAACGAAGTCTTTAATTAAAAATTCCCCATTCAAAATTTGAACAAACGCATTTGGCTTGGCGCGTTTTTCCGCTTTTTTAGCTTGCTTCGATTTTACTTTTTCTTTCTCAGCAGCTTCTTCTTTATCAATGAATTCATTCATGATTGCGTTCTGCTATTCTGAGTTTTGCACTTCTTGCCCTAGAATTCAAAGCGATTTCATCTTCTGTAGGCACAATTGGTTTTCTGGTGATTTCTGTCAATGGTTTCAAGACATTTCCAAAGAAATCTTTTTCAATAGATCCGTCTAAATGACCTCTTTTCATGAAGTTTTTCACCAATCTGTCTTCCAAAGAATGGTACGACATCACCACTAATCTTCCGCCGGGTACAAGTACGTCTGGACATTGAATTAGAAATTTTTCCAATACGTCCATTTCATTGTTGACTTCAATTCTCAATGCTTGAAAAACTTGCGCAAAAAATTTGTGGTCTTTGAATTTGGGCGCGATCGGAAACAATACATCCATCAATTCGCCTGTTGTTTGAATGGGCGCTTTTTGTCTTCCTCTGCAAATGGTGCCTGCAATTTTTCCAGGAGAAGTCAATTCACCGTATTTTCTTAAGATTTTGATGAGGTCTTCTTCTTCGTATTCGTTCACCACGTTGAAAGCAGAAAATTCACCTTTCTGATTCATGCGCATATCCAATGGATCGTTGGTGCGAATAGAAAAACCGCGGTTTCCAGCATCAAATTGATGAGAAGAAACGCCTAAATCAGCCAAAATTCCGTCCACTTTGTCGATTTTCATCATGCGCAAGTGATTCTTCAAAAAAGAAAAATTCGCTGCGATAAAATGAAAATTGGGCGCTTCCCACGCATTGGCTAACGCGTCTGGATCTTGGTCAAAAACAATCAGTTTTCCTGCTGGAGAAAGTTGTTTGAAAATTTCGCGTGAATGTCCACCGCCACCGAAAGTGACGTCAATATACGTTCCGTCGGGATGAATATTTAATCCATCCAAACAAGGCTGCAACATTACAGGAACGTGGTATGTTTCTTCGTTATTCGTCATTTCCTAAATCACCCATTACTTCATCCGCTAAATCAGCGAAGTCCGTCATGTTTCCTTCGATCAATTCGAAGTATTTGGTTTTATCCCAAATTTCAATGCGGTCATTGTAGGCGATGAGCATCACGTCTTTGTTCAATCCAACGCGTTCCATGTGAGTCACAGGAATCAATATTCTGCCAGCGCTGTCAAGTGCCAATGCTTTTGCTCCTTGGTGGAACAAGCGGTAGAACATTCTGTTTTTGGGCTTGAACAAATTCATTTTAGACAATTTTTCACTCAATTTTTCCCATTCATTCATAGGATAAAGTGTCAAACAGTCCTCAAAACCTTTGTTGAGCATGAAATTTTCTTGGGCAGCAGGAGAAAGCTGTTTCCTCAAACTTGATGGAAACAAGAAACGTCCTTTGACGTCTAACTTTACTTCATATTCTCCTACTAAACCTGCCATAACGGTAATAATGGGTAAAAATAAGGAGAAAACTTCCACTTTTTACCACCAATGATTACTATGTTGATAACTTCTTACTGTATTTGGTTCAATAAGGTTACATGATTGTTTGAAAAAGTATTGATTTTATTGATTTTAATCTAAAAAATATGCTTGTGGTAAAAAGTGGTAGAAAATGTTTTGATGTGGATAATTTTTGGATTGTTGATTTCTTTTGATTGGATACTTTTCCAAAAAAAGGGCAAAAAAAATCCTGACTACTTTTTAGTAATCAGGATATATGAAGTATAAAAATTTTAAATCAGGCGATACCTAGATTATTTCGATCATTGATAATAAATTTAGCATTGTAAAGTGGTAAAAACGTTGATGAACTGGTA
>JBBALI010000046.1:0-27859 GCA_040403095.1 Crocinitomicaceae bacterium | reverse complement strand
TAATCGTTGGTACAGCATTCAAAGTCAACGAAACGTTATTTGAAGTCGCATTTGGCGAACAAGTTCCCGAAACGACCACATTGTAATTCGCTGCAACATCTAAAGCAGAAGTTGGATTGATTGTCAACGAAGCTGAATTTGCTCCTGAAACAGAAACACCATTTACCAAGTTCACCAAACCTTTTCTCCATTGATAAGAAATATTTGTTCCAGTAGCAGTAACACTAAAAGTCACTGAACTTCCCAAACAAATTGTTTGATTTGTTGGTTGAACCGTGATTGCTGGTGCAGCATTCAAAGTCAACGAAACGTTATTTGAAGTTGCATTTGGCGAACAAGTTCCCGAAACAACCACATTGTAATTCGCTGCAACATCTAAAGCAGAAGTTGGATTGATCGTCAATGAAGCTGAATTTGCTCCTGAAACAGAAACGCCATTTACCAAGTTCACCAAACCTTTTCTCCATTGATAAGAAATATTTGTTCCAGTAGCAGTAACACTAAAAGTCACTGAACTTCCCAAACAAATTGTTTGATTTGTTGGTTGAACAGTAATTGTTGGTGTAGAATTCAAAATTAGCGAAACGTTATTCGAAGTTGCATTTGGCGAACAAGTTCCCGAAACGACCACATTGTAATTCGCTGCAACATCTAAAGCAGAAGTTGGATTGATTGTCAACGAAGCTGAATTTGCTCCTGAAACAGAAACACCATTTACCAAGTTCACCAAACCTTTTCTCCATTGATAAGAAATATTTGTTCCAGTAGCAGTAACACTAAAAGTGACTGAGCTTCCCAAGCAAATACTTTGATTTGTTGGCTGCACCGTGATTGTTGGCGCTGCGTTTAAAATCAACGAAACATTTGAAGAAGTCACAGTAGGCGAATAAGTTCCAGAAACTACCACATTGTAATTGATACCAGCATCTAGGGCAGTTGTTGGATTGATAGTCAAAGTTGCTGTTTGAGCGCCAGAAATTGAAGCGCTATTCACTATATTCACCAAACCTTTTCTCCACTGATAAGTTAATCCAGCGCCAGTTGCTATTGCAGTAAAAGTTGCTGAATTACCTAAACAAACAGTTTGATTTGTTGGTGAAGTAGTAATCTGAGGAGAACAAGGCGTTTGCATAATTGCGTTTGACGCTTGTACATTTAAAGCACCTGAAATCGTTAATGCTCTTCCATTTAATTGAACACCTGTATTTAAATTAATTGCACCATTAACAACCAGCGTTCCATTGAATACTGAATTGTCAGCAATGGTAACACTTCCGTCTATTTTCCAATAAACATTTTTAGCTTGCGCACCGTTGATTAATTTGACTTTTGAGTTGACACTAGTTGAAAATGCACCATTTACATTGATGATGAAAACAGCGTCTACATTACCTCTAGCATCTAAATAAACGGTATCTGTAAAAGTGACAGCTCCAAGCATGAGGTAGGTGTGAGGTGTCAAAACCAATTCATGTCCAAATAAATCTGGGCGCAGCAATTCAATATCTCCTGGATCTAAACCGACCATATAGTTGTAGCCTACCAAAAGATCCGCAGCGGCTTGCGCTGTGACTAAGTCCGGAATAGGGTGAATAATACCATTCACCAAAAGTGCATTGTATCCAGTTGTTAAATCACTCGGACCATTTGTCCCGACATCGCCAGTTACATTCGTTATTCCGACATTTGTATTTACACCATTGGATGAAAAAAGTGCGAAACAACCTGCGTTTCCTAGATTTGGTGCGATTGGTCCAGATAATGTTGGACTTCCGCAACCAGTTGGTAAATAAGCAAAAAATTCAGAAACTGTGATTGCGCCTTCAATTGCAAAAGCGCGTCCTTCTAAAGTATCGCCAACAGTCATCACAATGGCTGAATTGTTGGCAACGATGGTTCCTTTCATAGAAGTTCCTGTTGCCAAACTTACCAGTCCTTCTACTTTCCAGTAAACGTTGCAAGCCAATGCACCATTAATCAATTTTACTTTCGCATTGGCGCTCGATGAAAACGCACCGCCAATTTTGATGATAAAAATTGAATTGGGATCATTTTGACCATCTAAAGTTAGTGTCAGGTTCAAAACAGTTGGTCCAGCAATGTCATAAACACCCGGAACTAAAATTTGTCCATTTCCTAATAATGGAGCGGGGAAAAATGTTGGAATCGCAACACTTAAATCATTGTAGGCAGATAAAATATCTAAATCCAATTGGGTGTTGGTGACTAAATTACTGACGTTTGTCAGAACTCCATCAATATTTCCAAATCCTGGTAAGGTTGGATCACTTGATGTGCCAATATTTCCGGTGACACGTGTTTTAAAAATTGTTCCTCCGTTTGTTACTGCACCGCCAGTTGAATAGATGGCATAGCTTGCAGCCGAACCTAAGTTGACCGACTGAGCAAAGCCAATGCTGGGAAGCAGAAAAAGCATCAGAATCAAAAAATTAAAATGTAGTTTTCTTTTCATATCATTTTATTTATGTGTGAAAGAATTTTCACTTTGTAAAGGTCATGGATTCGATTACTTTTTTAGTTATACAATAAATATGGATATTTACATAATTCACGGTAAATGAATTTTTTACAATTTAATCCATAGATATATGAATGTTTTAACAGGAAGTTTAGAATCAATGCTCTACTTGGGTGAATAGCAGTTTCAGCTCAAAATTTCACAACATTGGAAGAAAATTTCGCAAGGTTTTATCAATTCAAATCCTAGAACTTTGCAATTAAATCTTTCAATATGAAGTATAAAGTTTGGATTGTGACAGCGATAATTGTTTTGCTGTCGGCTTGTGAACAGAAATCATCGATTCATGAAAAAGACAACGTCAAATCAAAGAGTCTAACCCGTGCAACTGCACCTAAATGGAAGAATATGAAAGGTTACGAAGCGAATATTGAGGTAATCACACTTCAAAACAAAAATTTCAGGCAAGTTTTGTACACAAGTAAAAACATGCAGTTGGTCGTAATGTCATTAAAACCTGGAGAAGAG
Source organism: Crocinitomicaceae bacterium (assembly GCA_040403095.1). Lineage (GTDB taxonomy): Bacteria > Bacteroidota > Bacteroidia > Flavobacteriales_D > Crocinitomicaceae > JAQVCM01. The sequence goes on along the minus strand of JBBALI010000046.1, from coordinate 24,852 downwards.
ATTGGGGAAGAAACGCACACAGCGGTTGACCAATTTTTCAGAGTGGAGAATGGAATGGGGCAGTGCATCATTAACGACCAAGTCCGACAAATCATCATTGGCGATGCAATCATTGTTCCTGCTGGTGCAAAACACAATATTATCAACACAGATGATAAATTAGATTTGAAATTATACACCATTTATTCGCCGCCCAATCACGAAGATAAAATCATTCGGAAAACCAAAAAAGAAGCGGATGAAATCGCTGAAAAGTTTGATGGGAAAACGACTGAATAATTTTCAAAGTAATATCATTCGCATGGAAAGATTACAAAACAAAGTAGCCATCATCACCGGTGGCGCAGGGAGCATAGGTAAAATTACCGCAAAAATTTTCTTGGCAGAAGGCGCTAAAGTGGTATTGGTTGACAAAAACAAAGCGGATTTAGAAAAAGTAATTTCTGAATTGGGAGGTAAAAATATCCAGTTTTGTGTGGCAGATGTTTCAAAATCCAAAGACGTCGAAAACTACGTCAATGAAACTGTGAAGCAATTTGGCAAGATTGATATTTTTTTCAATAATGCTGGTATTGAAGGCGTTGTATCTTCGATTGTTGATTATCCTGAAGATATTTTTGATCTCGTTATGGCTGTCAATGTAAAAGGCGTTTGGCAAGGAAACAAATACGTAATTCCGCAAATGAACGACGGCGGAAGTATTATAATTACGTCTTCCGTTGCTGGAATTGTTGGATTTCCTCAATTGGGAGCATATGCGACAAGCAAGCACGCAGTGGTCGGCATTATGAGAACAACAGCGCTTGAAGTTGCACCGAGAAAAATCAGGGTCAATTCGGTGCATCCCTCGCCAGTCAACAATAGAATGATGCGTTCAATCGAAGAAGGCGGTTCTGTAGGTCAAGCGAGAGAAGCGCAGAAAAAATTTGAAGCGATGATTCCGTTGGGAAGATATGCCGAGCCAGAAGAAATTGCAAAGTTGGTGTTGTTTTTAGCCAGCGATGAAAGTCAATTTATCACAGGAACAACTCAAATCATCGATGGTGGATTTTGTGCGCAATAAATATTAGCAGATTCAGATGTCTGAGTCTTTTCGATGTGTGATTATTTATGATAATGTGAAATTTCTTCTGACTTTTTGCAATAACATGCCAGCCTCAAAATCGCCATATTTTTCGGCCAATTCTAAATCGCTAATTCCTGAATTGTCTTTCAAAATAAAATATTTCAAATTTCCTCGATTGCAATAAGCCAAAGGATTTACTTCTTCCAGAGCGATTGAAATATTATAATTGACTAGTGCATTTGTGTAATCTTTTTTCAAATGGTAAGCATAACCCAAGTTGTTGTAAATCAAATAATTTGTAGATTCTGATTTTTTACAATCTTCCAAGATTTGAACGGCATCGTCTAATTTTTTCAATCCAATTAATGCAGATGAATAATTTACCACGGCCATATCATCTTCAAATCGATGTAATTCGAATGCTCTTTTTGCATATTTCAAAGCTTTCTGATCCATCAAAATTTTAATATAACAGTCAGAAATATTGATTAAACTTTGAATTTCATTAGGATTTATTTCCAAAATTTGTTCATAAACCAAAATTGCTTCTTGAATTCGATCTTGATCTAGTAAATTGTTCGCTTCTTCCAGTAGTTGTTGTATTTTTTGCATCTTTTTTAGTTTCTTATTTTTCAACTATGATGATAAGGTTCTCCTCTCAAAATGGTCATTCCGCGATATAATTGCTCAAACAAGATCATGCGCACCATTTGATGTGAAAATGTCAATTCTGAAAGCGATATTTTTCCAGTGGCAGCTTTGTAAACTTCCTCCGAAAAACCGTAAGGACCGCCAATTACCAAAGTCAAAGCATGTCCACCTTGATTGAATCTCTGCTGTAAAAAGTCGGCGAATTTCTCAGAAGTAAACGTTTTCCCGTGTTCGTCCAATAAATACAATTGTTCGCCGCTATTCACTTTCGAAAGAATCAAATCGCCTTCTTGTTTTTTAATTTGATCGACCGTCAAACTTTTGGCATTTTTTAAATCAGGAATTTCAATGCGCTCAACTGGAACGTAATGTTTCAATCGATTCAAATAGGTCGTTTCTCCTTCTTCCAAGAATCCTTTTCCAGTTTTACCAATACAAATGACTTTGATTTTCATGCTTTCGTTTCAGTTTACAAGATTACATTTTTTTTGGAAAGACTTGCATAGAAATGAGTATTATTTTACAGAGGTAGATTATGCGTGAAGGTTCGGTTTTTACATTTTTGTAAAATTTATGCTTTCACTGACTCAACTATTTCACAATGTTACCTTACAAGGCGATTTTAAAGTGGGTTTTTTACATAAATAGCTGGCTTTTGAGAGTCAAAATAAACTCAATTGTTCTACTTTTTTCGGATAAAACAATCCAATGATAACAAATGGATTCTTTGAACGTCTGGTATGCCATTCACGGGTTGTGCCTACGAAGAAGTATAAATCTTTTTCTTTCACAAATTCATCTTCTAAGCGTTGACGTACTTTTTCCAAAGCAACAATCTCATTTCCTTCATTAGACCTTAAGCAATTCCAATACAATTGTCCAATTTCCCAGTCCTCAATCATTAAGCGCCTTACTTTTCCATCTGAATCTTTAAATTTATAGAAAAACTTGAACGGCAATTTTGGTATGAGAATTTCGGGCGATTTTTCTTCATCAAATAAATCACCTTGTTTACGCAGTTCTTTCCATTCATTTTTCCATTCTGGATCATCCTTTTCAAATTCAAAGCCAAGAATTTCAGTTGGTTTAAATGTTGCCAATGATTTATTAGAAGGTGCTTTTGAAAGTTCGATTAATTCATCAAAACTCGTAAACACTTCTTTTAAACAAAACTCTTTTCGGAGGTGCCAATTTCGTTTAGTATCTATTCGCTCAATGACTTTAATGTCGCTAAAATCGTAATGCTTTGGCGAATGACTTTCTGGTCGGAAGTCGTCTGTCCGTCTATTTAATTCCAATTCCACAAGCGAATACTTGGTTTGCTGAATTTTACCATCTTTTTTCAATTCAAAAAGGGAAGATAATGGCACAGGATAAATGCGAATCCATTGCCCATCTTCTGTTATTCCAGCAGTGCAAACCAATTCATCGTAACTCCTTGATGGAAGCGGATATGTAGTAACAGTAATCAATACTTTGGTTAGTGGCATAGTTAAGGTTGTAGGTTTAGGTGGTTAAATGTGTTTCAGCTCATATTCAGCATTGGCGAGGGCAGCAATAGCTTCTGCCAAAGGTTTCCGATGGCATTGACAAATATTGGCTTCAAAACACGTGAGTGCGATGCGCCGTTTTTCTTTTAATAATTCCACTATTTGTTGTTGCACAGCAAGTGTGTTTGTCAAGCAAGTGCTTTTGTAATCTTCAAACAAGACATCATAATCGTTTTGTGTAATCAAGGCTTGACGTTTATCCGATTGAATGCCCACATCTGGAATGTGCACATATTCAATGCCTACGCTCTCACAAAAACGTTTCAAGTGACTTTTACTAAAACCGTACTTCATGCTCAGTGCATTTTTTCGCACGTCTACCAACACATGTACATTGTTTTTAATGAGTTTGTTCAAATAAGCTTCTGGCGAAACACCTTCATAACCAATGGTAAACAAGGTCGTTGTTTCTTCTGTGTTTCTGCTCTCTGTTACTTTTTGCAGCTCACTTTCCGAAAGTATTTGCGGTGCTTTTACACTGTTCAATGCCCAAAATGGGTAATTGACATACGTATGTTTCATTAAACCATTTGCTGTCAATTTGCCGTATAGCGAGGTTACTTCTTGAACGATTTTACGATCGGCATCTTTCAAGGTATGCAAGTAGTCTTGTTTATCTTCACGTTTAAAATGACTTTCTGTTTCACTCAACAAGCCTTTTTTCACCATGGTTGTTAGGTCAGCATTGGCAGAATACGAAAAACAACCATATTTGTAGGGAATAAAATCATATACTTTTTCTATCTGCCGCTCACTCACCAAAAACAACAACTTTTGCAAACGAATTTTATCCAATTCACCTTGAAAGGCTTGCATTAAAGCGAGTATGATTTTACGACGATAGAACATGGGGCAAAGATACGTTTTTTACTTTTTTGATTGTTTATTAAAATTACACTTTTGCTTACACATGACAAACTGTATATTGGATACGTGGATAATTTAATTGAAGGAACTTTGATATTAATTATTTCTATCAAATTTTAGATACTCTGTTTCTTCAATTAACTTTTTACGGAAAGCTTTCTTATCATCAAAATGCCTCGATAAAGCTATACGTTTTTTGAAATGGTTTTCACTACCTGAGTGAAATAAATGAATGGCTTTGCAATTTTTATTTTCAAAAATGGTATTTAGCAAAACGCGATCAGACAAACCTAATGAATGACCAAAAATGACAACATCAAATTCGAAATTTTCAACCTCATAAAGAAGTCTAGCGTAGTAATCCTTGTAATGATAATAATGCGATTTAAAGTGTTTTAACACATTTTCAGAATCTAAATCCTCCAACTTTTTATAATATTCTGTCATTTCATCTCCATAACCAAAAACGATGGATTTTTTGTCCTGAATTGTACCATGTATTGGAATTACATATTTATCAATATTTTGATTTCCAGCATATTGATTTACTAAATTGGTGTAATTAAAATTTACAAAAATGATTCGCTCTAATTTTTCGTTGATGAAACGCTGTTTTATTTTTTCCTTTCTAGATTGGTTAAAGGTTGATAAATACAAGTCATCTTCATCAAAACATTTATCAAAATGATATTTCAAATTGGATTGAATTTGAATTGAATCAGAATTTATTTCAGAAACATATTCAAAGAGCAAAGTTTTTAATAATTCAAAATTTGAATTGAGTTGAATTAAATCATCACTGTTTACTATTTCTTTTTTATGATGATTAAAGATTTCAGAGAGTTGATTAAAGTATGCTTTCTCGATGTCAGTCCAATTTATTGACAAAAATAAATCATGGAAAAACTTAGAATTGAATTTTAAGGTAAATTTTGTAGTAGTAGTCCATCGAACTTCAGAAGTGAACGGTTGACCCAAATAAGTGAAGTTTGGAATTTTAAATAAATAGGAATCCGATTTAAGCTCATCTAGTGATTTATAGTTAGTGATTGCATTTTGACCAAAAGGATTTTTAATCAGGATAAATAATTGTGCATATTTTTCAGATTTATCTGAATCGGTCAATTCATTTATTGCATCATTTATTAAATGAAGAACAAAATCCTCATAACGCGAGGGAAGCCCATGCGCTAAATCAAAACCATTGCCAATAAGTACAATTCTGTTCATTTATTGTTTTTATTCAATTTCATTATTAATTTCCTTAATTTGAGCACTTAATTTTTTTTCTTTCTTAGTTATTTCGGTTTCCCACTGTTTATCCTCGTGAATAATCGTTAGCATTAAAATTTCTTTTATAACATAACCAAAACGAACTGAAGCTAATAACAAACAAATGCCAGATAAAATCAGAAATGTAATTTTGAAGCCTGAGCCTGAGTAAATGTTTTTATATCCTTCAGTATTTATTAATCCAATTGATAAAAATTTAAATCCTGAACTCATAAGGTAAAGAATTGCACTATAAATTGAATCTATTGCGCAATCCATTATTCTATTATACTGATCAAATTCGTCATTTTGTTGGTCTATATTTCTAGCCCATGAAAAACAAACTGATGAAATTGCAATTAATATTGCAAAACCAGCGTTTGTCAATGATATGGTATTTACATTAGAGTTCATAAAAACAGCAATTATTGCACCTGCTAGAAATGAGATAAACATGCCTTGAAGTAGAACTACAAATAATATATTGCTGTTTTTTAATATTCGTTTTAATCGTCTTTCCTTTTTAATTAATTTGTTCATTTTCCTTAAAAATAAAAACTTATTCAGTAATTTTTAGTCAAAATTATTCCCCCTCCACAATCTTAATCTCCTCCTCCGTCAACCCATACAACTCATAAACCATTTCATCAATCTCCTTATCCGTCCGGTCAATCTCGGCTTTGAGTTCTAGCGCTTTCTTTTTGTTCTCTTCAAAAAGTTCCATCCATTCAAACTCGTCTTTCTTGGTCAAGGGTGTGCCTTTTGCAGTTTTGATGACTTTGTTCAGTTCTTTGATGAAGTCGGGGTAAGTGAGGTCGTACCATTTTTCGAGTTTTCCTGGGAGTTTTGCCAATTTCCCATTTTTTTGGAGAAACGATTTAAATTTCTGATTAGTCATTTGAAATTCAGTATTCGTCAACAGCATTTTATCAGCCAAAGATGAGAAAGCTATTTGTTTTTCAATTGACGCCTTTTTTATTGGAAGTTCTCTAATATCTTCTGGGTAAATACTTGAATAGGCGCCTTGCAGTGTATCAGTACTTAAAAATTTACTGAAATAGTAAGTTATTAATTTTGAAGAAATAATAGAAAGAATAAACTTCAAATCATATTTATCATCCAGATTTATTTTCCATTTATTATCAGGCTTTTGAAATTCAAGTACTCGGTCATTCCAACGTATTAAATGCGTCATACTATCGTTAGTATATAATCCCTGATCGTCAAAATATGCAAAAATAGAATTGTTATTCCCACTCGTTCTACGCACGATTATTTTTTCACTTTCGAATAATAGTTTGAATTTAGGCCTATGAAAAAAATCTGCGTTATTGTCATAATCTATATATTGATTATCAAAAATTACAGAATAACGACTTATGTTAGGACCTACAATATATTTTTTAAATCCATCTCTGTATTCATTATAGATGACATCATCTTTTTTAAAGTATTTTGGGCTACCTACTTTTGAATGGGCAACTACACCGACATTAATACACAGGAGTTCGCCAAGTTTGTAGGAATCCGAATTCAACAATTTAAAAATAAAAATATCTTTTTCAGATACATTCGTTTTAAATGAAGTGTTTTTTAAAGTACCGAAAAAACTTTGAGGTATTTGTGTGCCATTATCGTCTATCCCCAATTTTATCTTTGATATAAATTCTATATTTTTTTCCTTTTTAATAATGTATATAAATGTTTGGCGAGCAACATTTTCAAAAATAACTTTTTCTCCAAAATCAACTATTTCAATAAGTTCGTAATTTGAAATTATATTTTCTCTCATAAGTTTACCGTATTTTTCTTTAAGAAATGATGTTGGTAAAATGAAAGAGTTATAACCATATTTTTTTAACAACTTAAGACTTATAGAAATAAAACAGACAAATAAGTCCCAATGACCAGTAAGATCCTTTTTATATTTCTCAGAAAGCCATGAAACCGTTTCTTTGTCATTATCAGATAAAGTCCAGTTTGAAACATATGGAGGATTTCCAATTATTATGTCAAAACCACCATTCTCAAAAACTTGAGGAAATTCCTTCTCCCACGAAAACGCTTTTTCGCCCGCCACTTCAGGATCGTCAATCAATGAATTCCCGCATTTGATGTTCTTATTCAGCGAGTTAAGTTTTCGGCCTTTTTGGGCAGTGCGCAACCACAAAGAGAGTTTGGCAATTTCCACACTTTCGTCGTTCAAATCCACGCCGTAAATGTTGTTCTCCAAAATGCTGGTTTCAATGTCGCTCAAAATCAAGGCGTCGCCCATCAGTTTGGCTTGCAATTCGTCCACATAACGGTGCTCGGCAATCAAGAATTCCAAGGCTTGGTTCAAAAACGCTCCCGAACCACAGGCAGGATCGCATATTGTGAGTTGCAACAACCACGAGCGGTAATCGCCCAATTTGTCCAACAAGGCTTTCTTGGTTTTGGTTTGGAGTTTTTTATCGGAGATATAATCTTCGTCTGCGAGTTTTAATGCTGCTTTTTTCTCCACACACAATTTGCCGACTGTATTGTCAACAATGTATTTCGTAATGTATTTGGGCGTATAAAAAACGCCATCTTTCTTGCGTTTGGTTTTGGTTTTGTCAACAACTGTTCCCTCAATTTCCGATTTGATCTCGTCAATTTCATTCAAGGAATTTTCGAAGATGTGTCCCAAGATGTTCACATCTACGTCGCTGTCAAAGTCGTAATGACTTAATTTCTCTGAATAATTATGCAGCAGTGTATCGTCAATTTTTACATGGTCGAGGATTTCATCTGGATGAAACAAACCACCATTGTAGGCAAAAATTTCAAACTCAGCTGTGATGGCTTCGCCCGTTTTTTTACCAAATGCGGGCAAGGTTACTTTTGCTCCGTGGTTCAAATCGTTGAAATACACCAAATACCTGTCATACAACGAAACGGGAATGCGCATTTCCTGCAAGTTTTTCCATTCCTTATTAATACGAAAAATCAAGTTGGTGGGCAACAAATTGGTGTCTTCCGCAAAGAAGATAAACAAGAAACGATCTAACAATTTTTGCGTTTTCTTGAAGATCAGCAACTTATCAAATTGCGGGTTCAATTCTACTAAATTGTTATACAACGCGCGTTTGAATTCCGAGTAATCCTTGTAAAGCTTTTTGGTAATCTGGTCTTCTTGCGAAACCGATTCCGCTTTTAAGCGTTTGGGAATATTGTTTTTAATGTTGTCGTAAGACAAACACAAGTAAAGCAACGAAAATTGGTCGCGCGTTAGCGTAAAGAGGTTGAATTCCTCAAAATCAATCGTATTATCTATGTAAAAACGCAACTTTTCGAAATTCGAAGTAATCACATAATTACATTCTGCTTGGTTATTTTTATAGCCAAAGGCTTGTATTTCAATTTTAGTAAGGTCGGTTGTTTCTGTCCCTTTCAGTTCAATCACCGCCACAGCTTTTTCATCCACCAAAATGGCACCATCGGCTTTTTTGCTATTGGTGGTATTTTTCAATTCGGTTGTCAAATTGAAATTTGGGTTTGGATTGAGCGTATAATTTAAGACCGTTCCAAACAATTCGCGCAAGAAACCTTCTTGAAATTGTTCTTCTTTAGCATTGCGAATATTTCGTTGAATGGTCGCATTATGAAAATAAGCAGAATAGCGCTGGAATGAAGCGTCCAATTCAGCGGTATCAAGATCGAGAAGGTGTTTTTTTAGTACAGATTTTTGAAATAAAGGCATGTGATGAATTAATTTCTTGAATTTGAAAATGGGTGTGAAAGACTTAAAAAGAACAGGTATCTAAAAAAACAATTTACCATCAGCCATCCTTTTGAACGATGGTCTGCATTGAAAAATTGGATAAGAATAATTTTGGGAGGTAAGACTTTTTTGTTCATTAAAATAAATTGTAGTAACTAGAGAAGCACATTGTTTCCCAAAGGATTGTAAATATAAAAATATTTCTAAAGTTTCTGAGTGAAATAACTCAATCTGTTTTTTTTTTTTAAAAAAGTTCCAAACAATAGACCTTTGATACTATTCAAAAGATAGTGTTGAATAATTCCAACATTAATCCTAATTTTGAGCGTTATTTAAAATTTTAGATGAAAGCTTTATATTTTAAAGAAATTCGGAGTTTCCTGAGTTCAATCATTGGATATATTTTTATTTTGATTTTCTTGATTACATCAGGATTGTTTCATTGGATTATCTCATACAATACCAATTTATTAGAAGGGTCAGAATCTGATTTGATTCCATTTTTCAATTTGTCACCGCTGATTTTTTTGATCCTTATTCCTGCGATAACCATGCGTTCAATTGCAGAGGAAAGAAGAACGGGAACCATCGAATTGTTATTCACCAGACCAATTTCTGATTTGAAAATCTTATTGGCGAAATATTTTGCTGGCGTAACTTTGGTAGTCATTACCTTGATTCCAACGTTGATTTTTTACGTCTCCATGCATTACTTGGGAAATCCAGTTGGGATTATCGATGATGGTGCGACATTTACTTCTTACATTGGATTGATATTGTTGGGTTCAACATTTGTTGCCATCGGAATTTTCGCTTCTTCAATCACTTCGAGTCAAATTGTTGCTTTTATTTTAGCAATGTTTTTGTGCTGGATTTTTTATGATGGATTGACTTTACTCGGTTCATTCAGTTTGATGGGAAGTTTTGATTCGATTATCAAGTATTGTGGAATCAGCGTTCACTACGATTCTATCAAACGCGGTGTAATTGACACCAAAGACATTGTCTATTTTTTAGGCGTTATTACCATTTTCATGGCTTCTGCGCTCACAGTTATTAAATCATTAAAGAAATAACAAAATGGAAAAAAAGAAACTTTTTAAAGGAGTTTACAATTGGACATTTTTAATGATTCTAGTTGCTTCTGTTGTATTGATAAACATCATTGGTTCATATATTTATGCAAGATTTGATGTCACTGAAGACAAAAGATATTCTTTGTCCGACGGAACAATCGAATACCTTTCAAACACTAAAAATTTTGCTGACAGGGTTTCAATCAAAATCTATTTGTCTGGAAATTTGCCTGCTGAGGTACAACGCTTCAAAAATGCAATCGAAGATAAACTGAAAGAATTCAAAGAATACGCTGGTTCGAGAATTGAATACACTTTCGTTGATCCGTTGGCTGGCTCTGAGGAAGATAGATTGTACATGCAAGAAACCATTTACAACAAAGGAAAAGGAATTGTTCCAATGGGCATGATGTACATGAAAGATGGTACGCAAAATCAATTGTTGTTGTGGCCGGGTGCTGAAATCGATTATGGCGGAAGCACGGTCAATCACATCCAATTTTTGCCGGGAACACCGCAAGGAAAATTTTACACCTTGAATGAGTCTTTCGACGACCAAATCCAAAATTCCATCAACAATTTGGAATATATGATTATCAGCGGAATTCGCCGTGCAACGCAATCAAATAAACCAAGAATCGCATTTTTACAAGGACACGGAGAATTGACATTGGCGCAAACACTGCGCGCAAGGACTTTGATTTCACCTTATTACACGGTCGAAGATCTAACATTAAATGATTCAATCGAAGCATTAAACGGCGTTAGAGGTTTGGTAATTGCTCGACCAAGATCTGCTTTTTCTGAAAAAGACAAATACATCATCGATCAATTTGTGATGAATGGAGGAAGATTGATGTGTTTTGTAGATAAATTGTCCTTTGAGGAAGATACTTTGCTTCGAACAGGTGTAGCTCATACAACAAGAACAAATATTGAATTAGATAAAATGTTGTATGATTACGGAATCAAAGTCAACGATAATTATGTGTTTGATGTGCGCTGCGCACCAAAAGCAATTCCTTCTTCAGAACAAGGTTTTATCCCTTGGTTTTTCTTTATTCGCGCTACGCAAACAAAGCATCCGATTGCAAGAAATATCGATCCAGTATTGTTGAAATACGCTTCTGAAATTCAATTTGTGGGAAATAGCACAAATGTAGCTTCCCCGATTTTGACCTCTTCAACCAATTCTTCCATGACTGGTTTGGCTCCGATGATCAGTTTGTCGATTCCTGCGAGTTACGGTAAAAACCCAATGTTGGCGCCAAATCCTGAGGACGAAAACAACAAACTTTGTCTCGCTGGATTAGTAGAAGGAAAATTCACTTCGCACTACAAAAACAGGATTGTTGAAGCGTATGCAAAAAACAAATTGTCCAAATACAAAGAATCAAGCGTTGCTGAAGGAAAAGTATTGGTGGTTGGAAATGGATCTTTTCTTCAAAATAGATATGATTCAGTTCCAGATAAATTGACAGGAAAATACAATTACATTCCAAATGCATTCAACGAACTAAAATTTGATGAAACGGTCGCTCAAATGCAAGGCGTGCCGCCTTTGATTTATGGAAATCAAGAGTTTTTTCAGAATATGGTGGATTACATGATGGGTGATAATTCTGTATTAGATTTAAGAAGTAAACAGATCGACATTCATGCGATTGATAAAGAAAAAGTGCAAGTTGACGCTGGCTTTTACAAATTTATCAATATGCTTTTACCAAGTGGAATCATTCTGATTTTTGCCGCATTGATGCTTTATTTGCGTAAAAGAAAATACACGAGAAATTAATTTTGATATGGTATCATTTGAAAATTCGATAAAAAAATAGTTCAATGAAAAAAAATATAGTTTTAGTTGTTGCCATCGCTGTGCTAGGTTTCTTGGCTTTTTTAGCTACTAATTTGGTGAGAAATAGCGGTAAATCTGATACAGAATTACTTGAGTTTTCAATCGAAGATACAACAAGCATTGACAAAATCATTTTGACAGATGCTTACAACAATAAATTCGAGTTGAAACGTGCCGCTGGGGGAGAATGGACAGATGCAAAAGGCGATTGCATTATCCAGGAGCCAGTTTACATGATGTTGGAGACTTTCAGAAACATTGAATTCAAAGGATATGTTCCTGAGCAAGCGCGCAAAAATATCACCAACAGAATGTCTGCAAGCAATATCAAAGTGGAGATTTTTCAGCACGGTGAATGGTCAAAAACTTGGTATATCGGATTTTCAACGCAGGATCATTATGGAACTTACATGTTGTTGGAAACACCAGACGAAAAAAGTGATTTGCCTGTAATCATGAAAGTGAAAGGCTTGAACGGAATTATCGAACCAAGATTTTTTGCAGATCCAAGACGTTGGAAATGCACCAATATTTTTGCACTAGAAAGAGATGAAATCGCCAAAGTGGATGTAAAATTCTACGATGTTCCAAATAGAAGTTTTTCCGTGGAAAAAAATGGAAATCAATTTACTGTGAAACACGTTGGGAAAATCATTCCGAATATCGACACAAACATGGCGGTTCGCTATTTGAACAATTACAGAAAAATCCATTTTGAATTGGTCAATTATGAATTTGGACCAAAACAAATCGACAGTTTGAAAAAATCCACGCCATTTTGCGAACTTTCTGTAAAAGAAGTGAATGGAAAGTTGAACAAGTTGAAAATGTACCGAATGAAAGGTACTGGTGTGAAAGAAGTAAATGATTTTGGAGATTCAACCACTGCGGATGTAAATCGTTTCTGGTGTATTTTACCTTCAGGAGATTTGGTGAAATGTCAGTATTTTGTGTTCTCACCATTGATGATGGGACACATTTATTTCGGTCAAGCCCCTCAAAATGTTGGAAATGATGAAAAGCTTTTGAAGAAAAAATCTGCCAACAAAAAGTAAAAATGTATATTTGTTATCAAAAGAATAAAAGAAGATGAACTTTATCGTTTCGAGTACCACGTTATTGAGACACCTGCAAAGTATCAGTGGTGTACTTAGTACTAGCAATACGTTGCCAATATTGGATAATTTCCTTTTTGATATCGTAGAAGGTGAATTGACTATTTCTGCTTCAGATTTAGAAACAACCATGCGCACCAAATTGGAAGTTGAAGCCAATGAATCAGGTAAAATCGCAATTCCTGCCAAAATTTTATTGGATATTTTAAAAAATCTTCCAGAGCAACCTTGTACTTTCTTGGTAGACCGTTCTAATTTTGCAATTGAGATTTCCTACGACAATGGTAAATCAAAAATGGTTGGTTACAACGGTGATGATTTCCCGAAATCTCCAATGATTGAAAACAGCGACAAAATTCGTGTTTCTGGTGATATCATTTCCAAAGCGATTAGCAAAACTTTGTTTGCAACAGGAAATGACGATTTACGCCCAGTAATGAGTGGTGTTTTTTGCCAATTCTCTCCAGCGGAAATTATTTTTGTAGCAACTGATGCACACAAATTGGTTAGATACAAAAGAACAGATTCACAAGCAACAGGAAGCTCATCTTTCATTTTACCTAAGAAACCTTTGAACATGTTGAAATCCAACTTGAGAGGCGACGAAGAAGTGTTGATTGAATATTCTGATTCAAGTGCGATTTTTACTTTCAATGATTTGGTTTTATCTTGCCGATTGATTGACGGTAAATACCCAAATTACGAAGCGGTAATTCCAAAAGAAAATCCAAATGTATTGACTGTTGATAGACTACAATTCTTAGGCTCCATCAAACGTGTTTCGATTTTCTCAAACAAAACAACACACCAAATCAAGTTAAAAATTGCTGGTTCTGAATTGTCTCTTTCTGCAGAAGATTTAGATTTCAACAACGAAGCAAACGAGCGTTTGACTTGTTCTTACGACGGTGTTGATATGGAAATCGGTTTCAACTCAAGATTCTTAATGGAAATGTTAAACAACATCGACACACCGGAAATCAAAATTCAAATGAGCGAACCAAGCAGAGCTGGATTATTAGTTCCTGCAACGTCCGACAATGAAAATGAAGACATCTTGATGTTGGTAATGCCTGTTATGTTAAACAGATAATCCCAACCACAAATATTCTGAAGCCATCGATTCATTCGGTGGCTTTTTTTTTGTTTTTTTTAGCCACGGATTACACGGATTACACGAAAAGAGAATAATTTATTTCTCCTAAAAAAATCCGTGTATCCGTGGCTAAAAACTCTTTTAGTATTGAAAAAAGACCCGCTACGCTATTAGATGTTAAACATTAGACCCGATGCTGCGCAACTATTAGACTAATTTTTTGTTATTGCCTTATAACTTTAAGTTAAATGCTTAAACTAAGACAATTCAGAAAGTCTAATGTCTATTGTCTCCGGTCTATTGTCTAACTAAAATAAGTATTTTTGCACCATGAATTCATTCGATCAGCAAACGTTACAGGACTTAGAATTTACAACGATTCAAGAATGGTTGGAAGAGTTGGGAATTGGTCCGACGGCTAAGAAAAGATTGAGAGAATTGTCGCCTTCCTCGCAAACCAATTTTTTGCGATTGGAATTGGATAAGCTGAAAGAATTTCATACGATTAGAACGGAAGGTGAATCTTTTCCTGAACTTGATTTTGATGAATTGCAGAAGGAATTGCGGTTTTTGCCGATTTACAACGCAGTGCTCGAACAAGAAGGATTTGTGCGCATTTCTCGAGCTTCCGAATTGGTAAATGCGATTTTGTATTTCTTTGATAAACGAGAAAATGAATATCCCAATTTGGTTGGATTGCTGAATGAAGT
The DNA here is from genome assembly GCA_040403095.1 of Crocinitomicaceae bacterium. Taxonomy (GTDB): domain Bacteria; phylum Bacteroidota; class Bacteroidia; order Flavobacteriales_D; family Crocinitomicaceae; genus JAQVCM01. The sequence continues at coordinate 9,849 of JBBALI010000046.1, read as the reverse complement.
GTATTACACCAAAGAAATCATCGAAGCGATTGAGAAAGTTTTTGATCGTCGCGGAAATATCAAAGACGACGCTTCGCCAGCACTTTACGCTATTCGTCAAAAAATCAATGCGGTAAGAAATCAAATCAACCGAAATTTTGACAAAGAAATGCGCAAATTGTTGAAAGAAGGTTTGTTGGGAGATACCAAAGAAACTTTTGTCAATGATCGACGCGTGTTGACAGTTCAATCTACACACAAAAGAAAAATCAAAGGTTCTGTCGTTGGTTCTTCGAAAACGGGAAGTTTGACTTACATCGAACCAGAAGTAAATGTGGGATTGAACAGTGAATTGGAATTGTTGACGGACGATGAGCGCAAAGAGATTTTCAGAATTTTGCAAGCGCTCACCAAATCCATCGCACATCATTTTCCTTTGATCCAAGGATATCAAAATTTGTTGACAGAATTGGATTTCATCAATGCGAAAGCGAAATTAGCGATTGATTTAGATGCAGATTTACCATCGATTTCTGACGAACCTCATATCGAATTAATCAATGCTTTTCACCCAATCTTGTGGAAAAATAACCGCGCAGTTGGAAAGAAAACCTTGCCTCAGAATTTGATCATGGACAAATTTTCGCGCATGTTGGTCATTTCTGGACCCAATGCAGGAGGAAAAAGTATCACTTTGAAAACCATCGGTTTGGCGCAATTGATGTTGCAATCAGGATTGTTAGTTCCTGTTGACTCAAACAGTAAAATGAGTTTTTTCCAATCTATTCTAACGGACATTGGAGACAATCAATCGATAGAAAACGAATTGAGTACTTATTCATACCGTTTGAAGCGAATGAAACACTTTTTGGAAGTTTCGAACCGCAAGACGTTGTTATTGTTAGATGAATTTGGAACAGGTTCTGATCCCGATTTGGGTGGCGCTTTGGCGGAAGTTTTCTTTGAGCAATTGTACAACAAAAAATGTTTTGGCGTTATCACCACGCATTACGGAAATATCAAGTTGAAAGCCGATCGTTTGAAAAATGCCATCAATGGATGTATGTTGTTCAATACTGACACTTTAGAACCGTTGTATCGCTTTTCCATCGGTCAACCGGGAAGTTCATTTACCTTCGAAGTGGCGCAAATTAATGGAATTCCATTAGAATTGATTGAGGAAGCCAAAACCAAAATTGACGAGCACAAAGTCAATATGGACAGATTGTTGAGTGAATTACAGCGTGAGAAAACCTATTTGGAAAAACTCAACAATGAGCACATCGAAGCGCAGAAATTAGCGGAAGAAGCCCGTGTTTCATACAACGAAAAGAAAAAACGCTTCGAAGAAAAATTGGCGCAACAGCAAATCGCCATGGAACGAGACAATAAATATGTCAATTTAGGTAAAAAACTCAAAACGTTTATCGATCGATACCAAACCAAAACAAGGAAAAAAGACGCCAATCAGCCTTTGATTGAGGAAGTCAAAAAATATTTGACGGTGGAGAGAGGGAAAATTGAACAAATACAATTGGCTGAAAAGCTGAAAGCTGAAGTCAACTCGAATAAACCCAAAAAGGCAAAACCTGGAAAACCGGAAATTGATACTTACCAAAGAGATAAAATCATGGTTGGTTCAGTGGTGAAATTGATTGAAACCAAACAGTCTGGAACAGTAGAAGAAATTTCAGGAACTATCGTCACGGTAACTTTTGGTTTTTTGCGCATGAAAGTAGAACGCGAAAAATTAATGTGGATAAAATAAATTGTTAAATTCAAACGGATTAATTGTTGAATACGTTATTGTTAAACTTAAAATCTAATACTATGAAAAAAAACTTACTCTTATCATTTTTGACATTTATTGCTTTAAATTCTTGGTCGCAGGATTCGCTTTACACCAAAGTTTTTTATAAAACTGCGGGTGATATAGAGGCCAATGCAGTTTTGGCAACCAATGACGGTGGTTTGTTGTTGGCTGGGATTTCTTATTTTAACGCTGGATTTATCTGTAAAGTAGATTCATTGGGAAACTATATCTGGAATAAATTTTTAGATTTTCAAAGTCCACTTTCAAACGATGTAAGTTTTAATCAGTTAATTGAAACAAATGACAATGATTATGTTGCCGTGGGAAAAGCAATCAACAACGACAATTTGCAATATGAAGGATATATTTTGAAATTAAACAATTTAGGAGATACGCTTTGGTCTAAATCTTTGGGGATAGCAAACAATTCACATTATGAAATAAGTGCCGTTACAGAAACCAATGACGGCGGATATGCTGTTGCAGGAAATATCAATTACGGTGATAGTATTTTTGTTGCCAAATTTTCTTCAAACGGAAATGTAGATTGGACTCACACTTTAGATGTAGCAGGTGATTCTACTGTTTATGTAAATTCGATTCAATCTACTGCAACGAATGGTTTGTACATTTCGGGTTACAACGATAGTACAACAGCAATTAAATTTGGTACTTTACATCATTTCACAGATGCTGGAGATCATGAATGGACTAAGAAATTTGCCAATACCAAAACGTATGGTTTAGAAATGACCAATCATGGTGCAGCATTGTTGACACTCGATTTTGACAATTATTCAATGGCTGTAATTAAAACTGATTTTAACGGAGAAAATGCGAACGAAACAATTTTCTTTGGACAAGATTGCCAGTTTCCTGAAAAAATGAAATTTGAGATGCAAACTGATAGTTCGTTTATTTTTATGAATCCCGCTGATTTTGGCTCACGAATTTTTAAAGCAAATAAAGAGCTAAATGCGACTATAGCCTATAAAAGTCCTTTAATGATTGGTTTGGCTGTAGTTGAAACCAAAAACAAAGGTGTTTTTGCCATTGGGAACGGACCAATCTACGGTTTAAAAGTATTGGTTCAAAAGCATGTGGGAATTATTAAAATGGATCAAAATTTACAAAATCAATATGCTTATTGTTTGTCAGACGACAATGCAAGTAATGTGATTACAAATACAATTGTTGGAAACGATAAACTCTTTTTTACATCAACAGGTTTGAATACTTTTTCGAATCCTGCGATGATTTCAACTCAAACTTTGGAATCAGTGTTAGATTGTGTGAGTTTCTTAGGAAGTGTTGACGAACAATCTTTGGCTTCGTTAATCAAGATTTATCCAAATGTATCAACAGGAATTTTTCATGTTGAGCAAGCTGAAATAAATGACATTGAATTAAGTGTTTTTGATGCTTTGGGACAAAAAGTTCACCACCAAGAATTTCATGGATTTACAATAGACATTGATTTGTCTAACCAGAAAGCAGGCATCTATTTTTACCAGATGAAGGATGCCAAAAATAGAATAGCTTCAGGTAAATTGATTTTGATGAATTAAATTATTCAAAAATAAGTGCATTAAAAAAGCCCGATTCGTTTGAACCGGGCTTTCTTTTTTTAATATTTGTAGTTATTAGAATTTCGCAGAAATTCCAATATTAACTAAACCACCTTGTCCGAAACCTAAACCTAAGTTTGCACCTAAATTATCAGTAAAGAAGTAACGTAATCCAACACCAATTCTACTTGCAACTGGAATCAAAGATTTAATTGTTGCTTCTACGTAATCTGGATCAGTTGATGTGAATTTATAACTTCTGTTACCGTAACCAACACCAAATGTTCCAAAAAAGTCAACTTTGTCATTGTCTAAGAAGTGGTAATTCATAAAAACCATTGCTCCAATTTTTTGAGTTTTGAAGTTGTAATCATAACTGATCGCATTTCCGTTATTGTCATACCCACCGATGTCTGTATAATCAACCTTAGAATTGTTGTAACCTAAATCCAACCCTAAACCAATTTTATCAGTTAGCAAATACTCAACTCTCGCACCCAATGGTCCGATTCCTCCAATTTTGATGTCTGCAGCAGTTCCTGAGTTTGCATAAGTTGTTTTGAAAACAGCTGTATACAAGTTTGGGAAACCATAGTAAGCATCAATAACAATGTTACCTTCTTCTACAGCTTGCGCTTGAACAGAAGATGTTCCGATAAATAAAGCTGCAAATGCAACAATCGTAATTTTAATGTTTTTCATAAAAAAAAATTAGTTAAAAAATGGCGGGAATTAAGTTGTTTAGCCTCCCTTCAGGCCGTAAATTTAACATTTTTTTTGATTGCACAAGAAAAAAGCCCCTTTTCTATAGAAAAGAGGCTTTATAATTATTTAAATCGCTGATTAGCTATTTTTTTGACTCTCTAATTTAATCAAATTCAACGCTGAACCTGCTTTGAACCACTCAATTTGTTGTTGGTTGTAAGTATGATTCAATGCGATGTTTTCTTTCGAACCATCTGCATGAACGATTTCCAAAGTCAATTGCTTGTCTGGAGAAAAAGATTCCAAATCTGTGAAGTTGTAAGTATCTGCTTCTTGGATTTTATCGTAATCTGATTCATTGTCAAACGTCAATCCTAACATTCCTTGTTTTTTCAAGTTTGTTTCGTGGATACGAGCAAATGATTTCACAATGATAGCACGAACACCTAAATGACGTGGTTCCATCGCTGCGTGCTCACGAGATGAACCTTCACCATAGTTGTGATCTCCCACAACGATAGATGGAACTCCAGCCGCTTTGTACGCTCTTTGTACCGCAGGAACTTCTCCTTCTGCACCTGTCAATTGATTTACAACACAATTTGCTTTTCCGTTGAATGCATTTTCAGCACCAATCAACATATTGTTTGAAATATTGTCCAAGTGACCTCTGTATTTCAACCATGGACCAGCCATAGAAATATGGTCAGTCGTACATTTTCCTTTGGCTTTGATCAATAATTTCGCACCCAAAATATTTTTTCCGTCCCAAAGTGGGAAGTTTTCTAACAATTGCAAACGAGAAGAATCTGGACTTACAGCGATTGTTACACCACTTCCGTCTTCTGCTGGCGCTTGATATCCTGGATCTTCAACATCAAATCCTTTGGTTGGCAATTCGTCTCCTTTTGGAGGATTCAATTTTACTTGTTCTCCTTTGTCGTTTGTCAACGTATCTGTCAATGGATTAAATCCTAAATCACCTGCAATTGCCAATGCTGCAACCATTTCTGGTGAAGTTACAAACGCGTGCGTATTTGGATTTCCATCCGCTCTTTTCGAGAAATTACGGTTGAAAGAGTGAACGATGGTATTTTTTTCTTGTTTTTCAGCACCTTCACGGTCCCATTGTCCGATACATGGTCCACAAGCATTTGTAAACACTTTCGTACCCATTTTTTCGAATGTTGCAATGATTCCATCGCGGTCGATTGTGTAACGTACTTGCTCAGAACCTGGATTGATTCCAAATTCTGCTTTTGGAGAAATTCCGTGTGCAACCGCTTGTTCAACGATGGATGCAGCGCGTGCCATGTCTTCGTAAGAAGAGTTTGTACAAGAACCGATCAATCCCCATTCAACTTTCAATGGCCATCCATTTGCTTCTGCTTCCGCACGCATTTTAGAAACTGGTGTTCCTCTGTCTGGCGTGAAAGGTCCGTTGATGTATGGTTCCAATTCTGACAAATTGATTTCAATCACTTGGTCAAAATACAATTCTGGATTTGCATAAACTTCAGCATCTCCAGTCAAGTGCTCAGCAATCGCATCTGCTGCGTCAACTACTTCCTGACGACCAGTTGCAGCCAAATATCTACGCATTGAATCATCGTAACCGAAAGTTGAAGTCGTTGCTCCAATTTCAGCACCCATGTTACAAATGGTTCCTTTTCCTGTACAAGAAAGTGAAATCGCACCGTCTCCAAAATATTCTACAATTGCACCAGTTCCACCTTTTACAGTCAAGATATCAGCAACACGTAAAATAACGTCTTTCGCAGAAGTCCAACCACTCAGTTTTCCAGTCAATTTGATTCCGATTAATTTAGGGAATTTCAATTCCCAAGCCATTCCAGCCATCACGTCTACCGCGTCAGCACCACCAACTCCAACTGCAACCATTCCCAATCCACCAGCGTTCACTGTGTGAGAATCTGTTCCAATCATCATTCCACCTGGGAATGCGTAGTTTTCTAATACTACTTGGTGAATGATTCCAGCTCCTGGTTTCCAGAAACCGATACCATATTTGTTTGAAATGGATGACAAAAAGTTAAATACTTCGTTGTTTTGATTTAGCGATTCTTGTAAATCTTTGCTTGCGCCTAATTTCGCTTGAATCAAGTGATCTGCATGCACCGTAGATGGAACAGCCACTTTTTTTCTACCTGCTTGCATAAACTGTAACAACGCCATTTGCGCCGTTGCATCTTGCATCGCTACACGGTCTGGTGCAAAATCCACGTAAGATTTTCCTCTTTCAAATGCTGTAGTTGCATTTCCGTCCCACAAGTGAGCGTAAAGGATTTTTTCTGAAAGTGTCAACGGTTTGCCCGTAATTTCACGTGCCGCCTGAATGCGCTCCGGAAATTTAGCATACACTTTCTTAATCATGTCTAAATCAAAAACCATAGAAATATGTGTTAAATTGTATCTTTATTTTGTCGTGTGCGAATTTAGGCAATATAAATTATTTGGTCAATGTTTTTGGAGGATTTTTGGATGTTTAGATTGTTAGATAATTGGATTCACTTCGTGGCTGACTTCGTCGGTGTTGGATTATTAGATGAAATGTGAACCTAGTCTAATCCAATTTCACTTTAGAAACAAAACTTTCCCTTCAATTCGCCGCTTTCAGCTGCATTTTGTCGCTTGATTAATTAAAGAACCATTTCCGAGGCGACGTCAATCATTCTAATACACTCCAAATCTTGTTTGAGCTGGCGATGAATTAAGATCTAATTTTTAGTTTTAGAAAACTTTTTTTACATTTGCTTAAAATCTATCCATGAAAATAACTTTTGCAATTCTCTTTCAATTTTTTGTGATTCTTTCATTTTCTCAAACGGAAACGCTTGCTGTTTTTGATTCGATTTCAAATTATGGTTCAAATTGCACACTAAAAGCATACGAGGATACGATTTTGATGACTTTTAGTCAAGAAAATGGCAAAAAACTTGTTCGAGTTGTTCCCTCATCTGGTGAAGTGCGATACCTTGACAATTATATCGACTATCAAGTTCCCGCAGCCAAAGGTTTAATTCATACTGAAAAAGGGGTTTATTATCAAAATACGTATAAAAATCAAAATGGTCAATTTGAGTATAATTACCATGTAGTGAACTATGTTAGTAAATTAGGCATTCATCAGTTTTCTGAAAAATTTTTTATCGAAAACGGCACCTATGATGCTGTTCCTGCACTCATTTTTGACAACAAATATTTTTACATCACTTTTGACAACAACAAATATTACCTAAAATATTTTCAGGGTGAAACGAATGAAATGCAGACAATTTTTGAATCGGTTAATGCTATAAATTTTATTGGAAATAAGGTAGATCGCTTGTTTTTCAGTGAAGTTTCAGCAAATAACAGTAATTTTTACGCAATAGGGCTTAATCTTGCTCCACAAGTAATTGAATCACATGCTAATTCAACATATTTCTTTCCTGATGAGACTGCTCAAGAGCTCCATTTTTTTAAGAAAGGGAACGGTTTCTATAAATTTGACATGAATCTTGAAAGCAGTAATTTGTTATTATCAGATGTTAATATTAATAACGTTTTTTTAGAAGGTTCGAATGTAATCCTCAACAATCTCACCTTAAAGCTGGATTTGAATACCAATCAATTAGATTCCGTTTTTTACGTGTCAAAAATAAAGCGTGAAACTTTTTACAGTTATTATAACACGTTTCCGTTTGGTGGAAATAAGTTTTTACTCACTTCTCCTGAATATGGTTTTGAATTTGCTTATCTGAATAATGAAGATTCTCTTGATGTATTAAATGATCTAAACAAGGGTGCAGGAAGTTCGTTTCCATATTTGAAAGATGTAAACGGAATTGATGTAAGTAGGTTTTATTTTAAAACAGACACAGCGTTATATCATTTACTCACCAATGGAAATGATGTTGGCTATTATTTATATAAAATTCAAAATAATAATTTCCAATCACTTTTTAAAATTGAGAATGGCAAGGCCGTTCAAAAGGTTTACTGCTTTGAAAACTATGCCTATTGGACAGAATTGATCGAAACAAAACTTTATCTTAAAAGAAGAAAACTCGATGATTTAGATGCACCTCAACCCACTTTTAAAGATTCGAGCAGCATGACTTGGTATAGGGAAATTGCGCTGAATTCGTATTCCAATTTTCAAATCGAGGACCAATTGAAAAGCGATGAGTTGGTTTTTGATAACGTAGGAAATAGCTATTCGACATTTTACAGAAGCAATAATTATACTAATACATTTTTAACCCACGATACGCTAAATTATGATTTCGAAAATGGCCTTGAGACGGTAGTTAAATTTGATGCAAATGGAAATTTAAAGTGGTTGAAGCAGATTGGCGGTCACAACCCGTATTACTTGGATCGAAGACTGAAGGTACTAAGCAATGGGGATTTACTTATGGTTGGGACTTTTTTTGACAGCATAAACTATGATAATTTCAAAGTAACGACGCCTTTCCAAGCAGTTTATGCCATGAAATTTGATGCTGAAAATGGAGAAGTAAAAGAATTCAAGAAACTAATTTCATTAAGTAATACCAATAATTACTTAGAGTTGCATCAGCTTGCTTTGGATGAGGAGGATCAAATTTACATTTCATTTTGGAACCGTGATGAAGCTTTGACAATTGAAAATACACAGTTGATTTCAAATAAAGAATACGAAAATAAAATAGCAAAATTTGACAAAGAGTTCAATTTGATTTGGGTAAAAAATACACCAGGTCTTGAAACAGAATACAATTCGAAATCTACTGGGATTAAATTTATTGATGGTGGAATCATTCAATTCTTAAGTGGAGTAAATAAACACACAATTCAGAAATTGGATGAAAAAGGGGAAGTACAATTTAATTTGCCAATAACGCAAACTGAATATGATAATCTTAGTTTTTTAGAAAATGGAAATAATCATTCTATTTTTGGAATAGGTAGAGTTTCAGAAAGTGTCTCGATTGACGATTTCACTTTTGTGAATCCAATAGAAAATGAAAAGAAATATCTAAAAACTTACCTTTTTGAATTTGACACAAAACTTCAAAAGTGTAATAAACTTTTTGTTTCAGGAAATCGAAAAATGAGTGTTCTACAAACCAAAAGATCGGGTGAATTTATATACATGATTTGTCCTGTTTCAGAGCACTACTCTTATTATGACAGTGTATTAATAGTCAAATTCAACGTCAATTCTCATGAAGTTTCATATAAAACACTCAATCAGGATTACCATGTTTCAAATGACTATTTTAATATGGACGTTTCAGATGATTACTTAATCTTTACTGGCGCAAATTTTAAAGACGATAGTGAATTTAAAGTAACCAGCCTGCATCCAAATTCAGAATTTATATCTTTTTTGAAAATTGCCAATCAAAACTGGATTTCAAATAATTCATTGTTCAAGGAAATTGATCCAATAGCAATCGACCAAAATTCTTCTATTTTGCTTTATCCAAATCCCTTCCAAAATGAGATTCATTTGAAGCTCTATGATAAATCCTATCAACGATATGAGATTTTAAATACAGCAGGTCAAAAGGTGGTAAGTGGAAATTTAAGTCAGGAATTGAATCAAACAATTGTGCTTGAGGCATTGAGAAGCGGGATGTATTTTGTGCAATTTTATGGCACTGGAGATACAATTTTGAGAAGAGTAATTAAAATGTAATTGTGTTTGTGAAAAAGTGAAAGTTTAACAATCTGAAATTTTTCACTTAAGAAACAAAACTTTCCCTTTTAATTCGCCACTTTCAGCTGCATTTT
>JBBALI010000045.1:0-28775 GCA_040403095.1 Crocinitomicaceae bacterium | reverse complement strand
ACACACTCTTTTTAAATCAACAAGCGTTTTCAACAATCTTTTTTTAATTAAATTTAAAAAAAATATTAAATCGCTGTCAATAGGCTTTTTAAACCTCTTTGAATTTAGTGTATGATTGATATCAACACTAATGTTAATCACCACTCAATATGAAATCTACATTAAATTGAAAAGTACATTGAATTAATTATCATACTTAGAAGTCAACATTCTCTCCAGTAATTGCAACTTTTCTGAGTCAAACTCAATTTTTTTATTGATTCCGTCCAAAATAGAAATGGTTTGAAGTTTGTTTCCTATTGATCCAATCATGATATTACTTTTGCCCTTTATTAATTGTTGAACAGCAAAATCGCCCATTGTAGTTGCCAGAATCCTGTCAAAGGCAGTTGGACTGCCCCCTCTTTGAATGTGTCCTAAAACTGAAGATCTCAAATCATAATTTTCTAAAAAAGGCCTTACCTTATTAATGACATCTAAAGAACCTCCCGCATCATCGCCTTCAGCAACAATCACAATACTACTTCTCTTACCCTGATTTTGGGTCTTAATTTGTTCCGCTAAAAACTCGATATCAGTTACTTCTTCTGGAACAAGCACCATTTCGGCACCTGAGGCAATTGCTGCATTTAAAGCAATAAATCCAGCATGTTTACCCATCACTTCAACAAAAAAGACGCGATGATGACTTGTTGCTGTGTCTCTAATTTTATCAACAGCTTCAATTACAGTATTTAAAGCAGTATCATAACCTATGGAATGATCTGTTCCAAAAATATCATTGTCGATCGTTCCGGGAATACCAATTATTGCAATTCCTACTTCTTTCGCTAAAATGGTAGCACCAGTAAATGTACCATCACCACCAATTACAATTAAACCATCAATTTGATTCTCAACTAATTTTTGAATGACATCTTTGCGTTTTTCGGGATTCTTGAAGTCTTCACTTCTGGCAGTTCCTAAAATTGTACCGCCAAGTTGAATGATATTGTCGACATCTGAATAATTCATTTCCCAAAAATCACCAGACATTAAACCTTTATATCCATCACGAACACCGATTGGAACAATATTACTTTTCAAGCAACTTTTCACAATAGACCTGATACAAGCATTCATTCCAGGACTATCGCCTCCAGATGTTAAAAAAGCAATTTTCTTCATGATTTGAAAGATCAAAATTATTATTCAACTATTTATAAATATAGGTATAAATAAAATAATATTTACCTTTAGTCAATTAAAATTATGGAATTCAATCTAAGTTTGCATCTACAATAATACAAACGGATTTATTCAACATAAAATCAACATTTCATAAGATTCCTAGCATAAATTAAATGTTTCAAAGAAAAATTAAGAAATACCGCTTATTGGGTGATTCAGAATTGATCACTGCTTACAAAGAAAGTCATGAAAATGAATCTTTTAGTGTAATCTATGAGCGTTATGGACATTTGGTTATGGGAACGTGCATGAAATATTTGAAAGACGAATTTGAAGCTGAAGATTTAACTTCCAAAATTTTCGAGGAATTAGGAGAGAAAATCACCAAACATTCTATCGACTACTTTAAAGGATGGCTTTATCGATTGACAAAGAATGAATGTTTGATGTACCTAAGAAAGCAGCAAACTAAATTTTTAAATCAAATTCAAATTGATTTGCTGACTGAGGAATCAGAAATCAATGAAGACATGGAACCAAAATTGGTTTTACTTGAAAATACCCTTCTGGAGCTTAAAACTGAACAAGAACGATGCTTGAGACTGTTTTATTTGGAAAATAAATCTTATCAGGAAGTTTCAGAAATGTTAAAACTCGACATGAATCAAGTGAAAAGCGCGATTCAAAATGGCAAAAGAAATTTAAAACTCATTTTAATTCAGAACGATGAATTTAAACAATAATAATTCCAATCAAGATTCGTCAAAATCTACTTTGAAAAGGGCAGAAATTGACACTTTTAGAGCCAACGGTTCTGAAATAGAATCAACACAATTGGATGAATTCGAAAAAGACGCATTAGAAGGTTGGTCAAAAGCAAGTCAAGGAACTGAAAAAATGCGTCTGCTTGATCAAAAATATTTAAGAAAATCGGATAAATTGATTTGGTTTTCAGGAATCACCCTTCTCATTCTTTTAGCAATTGCATTTTTGAACGTGAAACAATCCGAAAATCAGACTGAAAAAATCGCGAAAAAGGAAGTTGTCGTTGATAAACAAGACATTGTCATTTCAAAAGAAATTCAAAAATTACAGGAATTACCTGAACATCTGCAAATTAAACCCGAGATGATTGTTTCAAATTTCAAAACCAAAGTTCAAAACAACAATCAAAACAATCAAAATCAAATTGAAAACGAAGAAGAATATTTCACACTGCCATTGAAGGAAATTCAACCTTATTCAATTAAACCAAAAATGACTTTAGATAAAAAACACGCCAAGGAAATTTATTTGAATGATTTTAAACTGGTGGATTATCGTTCTTACCGTTCTAAACCAGAAATTCAATCCAAACAAATTACGCTTTCAGGAACTCCTGCAGATGAAGGCGCTATTGCATCGGAAACAGAAAATGCGAATTGGAAATCAATTGATGTACCTTATCACGATTACATCAATCAAACCGTTGAACAATTCAAAACAGGGAATTTCAAACAAACATTGAATCGCACGCAATACATTCTCACATTTTATCCTGAAGACATCAACGCGCTGTTTTACGGCGGATTGTGTTTCTATAATCTCAACGAAATAGACCAAGCAATTGAATCTTTTCAAAAAGTAATCGCCAATCCATTCAATAACTTCGACGAAGAAGCTTTGTGGTATCTCGCCAATGCATACGACTTGAAAAACGATAAAGTGAAAGCAAAAGAATTGTTGCAAATGATTGTAAATCAAAAAGGATATTATGCCAAACAAGCAGATAAAATGCTGAAGAAGTAATTCTGATAGACCAAAATTAAAATGTCGTAACTTTCTTTGAAATTTTTGTTACTTTGTGGTAACAGTTCTGAAATCTATGAAAATTACGTTCTCATTTTTAATCTTTCTACTTTTTACAACGCTTTCATTTGGTCAAGCGTCCAATATTTTAAAATTTCAGCGCTTAGATTTTGAACGTTTTCAAAAAGCTTTTTTCAAAATTGAGGCCAATCCCTTCCTGCATATTTCTGAACAAGCTTTACAAAGCAATTTTCAAAAACTGAGAGAGGACTTGCGTTCTCCCCTTTCTCCGCTTGAACAGTACCAAAAATACGCTGCTTTTTTAGCTAAAATTCAATGTGGACATACTTCTCTCTCACCTTCCAATGCGGTAATCAAAGAATGGGGACGCGCAAATCAATGTTTGCCTTTTGATGTGGTTTTGGTCAATAAAAAGTTATTTGCCACAGCGACACACCCTGACGACTTGATTTTACAGACAAAAAATCAAAAAACCGCTCCTAAATCTAGCAAAGTAAAAAACAATATTGTTGGAGGAACTGAAATATATGCGATTGATCACAAAAATATCTCAGAATGGATGGAAATGATCAGTCCTTATGTTTCCTCAGATGAAAACGGAATTGACTTTAAATATTACAACGCAAGTCAATTATTTGATTTCTATCGATATTTGGCGAATCCAACCAAAAAAGATTCCATTGAAATCGAATACATTATTAAAAGAGATACTTTGTCCAAATTTGTAAAATTGCAACATCCACTGGTTAACACGATCAAAGCGCGATTTGGAAATGACAAATTAGCGATGAAATTGAAGGAATTTGGTTCATTTAGCATTGAAAAAAACAAATATGGCTATTTCAGATTTGAAAGTTTTCAATTTTCTAAGGGTTTGAAATATGATGAATTTTTGCAAAAATCATTTGAATCGATGAAAAAGAAGAAGATAAATCAATTAATCATTGATTTGCGCGGAAATACTGGCGGTATTATTCAGGTTGAAATTTTGCGCTATTTGTTGCCTGAAGGAACAGAAATTGGATCTTACAACTTTGAAAAACAAATATCCAAAAGTGAATTAAGAAAATTGGGCGTCAAAATGCACAGTCGGACGACCAAAGTTTACCTAAAAAATTTAAAAGGATTGAAAAAAGCTGACAAACGAAATTTGGAAGCAAATGGACCTTTGAAAGTTGGAAAAAATTACTCAGAAAGATTTAAGGGAAACATCGTTATTATAACTGACGAAGGAACGTTTTCTGCGGCTTCTATTTTAGCTTGTCATTTGAAAACACTGGCTAAGGCAAAAATTGTGGGCACAACTGCCGGAGGAAGTTTTTATGCCGGAAATGCGGGCACGTTGGAATTAGTACTGAAAAAATCCAAATTGAATATCCAATTGAATCCTAACTTTTTCAGCACTCAACTTTATCCTGCTGCGAACATTGATTTAGAAATCAAAAAACCTGATTTGGAAACTTTTTCTGAAACTGAAATTCCTTCCGTTAAATTTGAGACTATTCCAAAGAAAGTGAAACCGACAGATGATCCTGTGATTAAGCAAGCGGAGAAACTGTTGAAGTAACTATCGAATAATTTTCATTCCTGCCCTCAATCCTGAAACTAACGAAGAATCTTTGAATGATTTTTGGATTTCGACTTCTTTCAAACGATTATTTGACGCCAATTTTACTTTTCCTTTTTGGATATAAGCTGCTGGTATCCATGCAAACTTCTTTCCGGTTTTACCTTGTAACTTGAAACGAAAAACTTTGTTATTATCCAATCGATTCCAATTTTTGTTTTTGAAAAGCAAGGTCACTTTCGATCCATTATTCACGATCGTTTTGGAGTTCCAATCTAGGTTTTGAACAAAATCATTGGATTCTATCCATGCATTTTGAACAGATTCAATTTGATGAAATTCCGCAGAATCCATTACAACTTTTAAGATTTTTGATTTTTTTGAAACTAGGAGCGCTACCGTTTGATTCTTTTCAATGGTCGTTCCAACTTTTGCATTTAATTGCAGTACTTTCCCGTCAAAAGGCGCTAAATAAAAGTAATAGGACATATTGGATTCCAATTTTTTTAAATCGGTATAACTTTTCAACAAATTTAAGTTTTGGATGATTTTTTGTTCTTCTCGATTCGAAATAATCGGAAAATCTGTAATCAATTGATTATCTGAAAATGAAGCGAAAAAATCCTTCCATTTAACTAATTCATTCGGCATAAGAAGATTTTCAAGAATTTTAATTGCATCATCACAATTGGAACGAAAATCGTTTTTGGCTTGTAAATAGTGAGAAAAAGCCTTTTGATTGTTAATTTGAAACAACAATTGATTCTTTTTAAACGAAGTTTCTCGTTGTAAGACCACTTCTCCTTGCTCCAATAAACCACCTACATTAAATGAAAGTTTGAAAGTATCAGAAACAACTAAATGTGCAGGTAAATCTATACTTACATCTAAAGCGCTTAATTGCACCTCAAAAACCTCATGTTTATCAATTTCAGTACTTTGTATTGAATTTTGTTTGCGATTTCGAGTAAAAAAAAGGCAAATAACTGTTCCAATCACGAGTGTTAAAACGATAGCTAGAATACCTTTTTTGGACATAGTTTGACTGAAATTTTTGAATTTCAAAAGTACTAATTTAAGCGAATTCAATCACAACCATTCCAGGATTAACGATATGTTAATAACTTCGTGGATAATGTAATTTGATAACTTGAAAAAAACAAACAACTGACACCTATCTTTGTAATTGAACGAAAACGAAATGCTATGTTAGGAACGCTTATCAAACGTAGGCTGTCAGACAATCAAGTTGCCAATGTGTTTGTAAACGCATTGCTTGAGGTTGTGGACAATGGCTTCAAAGAAGTAGCAGCTTTAATTAACGACGACGCAGCCTTTGTGGCTTCTCCAAATATTACATCTGAACAAGATGGTGAATTTGCTTTAATAGTAATTGTAGGAAATTTATCTTACCTCGAAAGCACTTTTGAAGCAGACCAAGCTTTCAGGGTGGAAAAATTGATTTTTGAAAAATTAGGCAAACTTTACGGAATGTCAGAACAAGACTTCACAAAATTAGTAAGAGAATACCAAAGTTTCATGACGAGAGTCAATCATCCTTCGAAAAACATGATTTACGCAATGTCGAAAGCGATTTTCCACAAATACAATTTGAATGAATATCAAGATACTTATTTCAGAAGATTGTCGGCACCAAATCCATTGTTTTTGAAGAGAATGGACGAAGTGGTTGGAAATTTTATCTGGAATTGGGATTCATTCTTCAAGAAATATAAAATCTAAGAACTTAGTGCGCCATTGGCGATAAATTGCAATTAAAGCTGGTCTGTTTAGACTGGCTTTTTTTATGCACTTAATTTTTAATTATCAAAAGAAGAAAGCATTGTAAAAATTATTATTTTAGCTAATCTGCATGATAAATTTGTGATTTTTGAATTAGTCTAAACCGATAAAAAAACAATATTATAATTTAAAATAAGCAAAAAAATCCCCAACTCTCAAAGAATCGGGGATTTTAAAATTACTTTTTCATCATTCGTTTCAGTGACTTCTTGTAAATCCTAAGCTTTCCAAAACTAGGAGTCTTGAAATTCTTATTTTCTAATAAATCAAAAGAATCTGTTTCTAAATTATAGATACCAAATGAACCTCTGTATTTTCTGATAGAAAGACTATAGATATACAATGGAAACACAGGCCACATAATAATAGCGGGTATGAAAACAATGCCAAAATTGCGACCATCAGAACTAAAATCTTGTATCAACAATGATTTCGCATCTCCAAAAATCTCTTGAGATAAGTTATTCGCTGATGAAGGCGCATAAATTTGGTCGAAATGTAAGTACTTGACATCATAATTTTTGCCTTTTACTTTGACACTTTCATTGTTCATATTCTTTTCATCAAACAACAATAAATTCTCTACATACCTTTGATTTAAAAAATCAGCATTCATTGCTCCAGATTCGCTATTCATATTAATTGTAATATCTTTTGCATGATCCTTCAGTAAATGCTTCATTTTCACATTTAATTTGGCATACAATTTAGAAGTAAAAGACGGTTTAATTTTAGTAAACCTATTCGTATCAGTTAATTTATAGCGAAGTCCACCATGAACCATCAAAAATGCTTTTTCATTGAGTGCTAATTTCGCTGCATTCTTATCAGAGTTCACCTGAACCAATGAATCATATAAAGGTATGGCTTCATATCTAGCCATAAATTCTGCATCATCAAACAAGGTCTTAAAATCATACTTGTGAAAAACGGTTGTCAATTCAAGCAATGAATCTGAAAATGATTCACCTTGACTCTTCATTCGAATTCGATCAAACTTGGATAATTCTTTTTCACCTTCTTGTTTGCTCTCCACTTTATTATTGATCCGAACATATTTTTCAGAGAAATATTGGCTTTTCGGATTGATTTTCAATTCATTTTTAAAGAATGAAAGAATTGATTCAAGTTGAAGATTGGTTTGTCTATCAGTTGGATATTTTTTCCAATTTTGATAGATATATTTCAATGCAATAACTGCTTTTTGTTCAGATGTCAAATGCATCATTGAATTCGCTATTTGGACAAAATTAGCATTCAAGTTATTCTCATCCTTGTAACGAGACAATCGTATTTGAGCCAACATCAAGAGTGCTTGTGCTTTGTAAACCCTTAGTAATTTTGAGTTTGGATATTTCTCAAGGAAATTACTTGCATTATAAACAACTTTTTGATACGCTCCTTGATTTAAATCATACCCGATTGTTTCAACCTGAGCTATTTCTACCAGTTCATTGAATTCGGATTCTTTCATTGCTTGGAACGAACCTTGAGATTTTGAGGTTCCAATTAAAAGAGTTAACTCCGCTTCCATATCATCATATTTAGCTGGAGCATTTTTATCGACTTTTTCTTCCTCATCATTTACCTTTGTCTCACTTGAGGATAAATCTTCAAACACAGGATAACTAAAAGTATCTTTCAAAGTAGAATTTTGAGTCAGGTTCTGAGTGGTAACGTCAAATGAAGAACCAAAATAACTGGAGAGGGACATATTTGATTGCTTGTAAGGTAAATATGCATATCTAATAGTTGAATAAACATATTCCAAATCATCGGTTGAATAATCAGCAGCAATTAAAAGATTCAAGGATCCATTTACATTTTGTTTGTACAAATCATTTGTACTTACTTGATATTTCCAAATCGAATTCACTAAACTTTGAGTGGCTTCATCAGAGTTAGCTGCCACGTTCATTTCTATGTAACGAAAGCTTAGGTATTGCTTTTCCAATTGATGGGTTTTCAATTTATACATCGCTTCTGCCATTAAATACGCCAATTGACCTTCAGAAGAAAGTTGTGAGATTAATTCTATGGGAACAACAATAATGTCATTTCCAATCACAAATACTTTCGTACCTTCTCTTACAACCATAAATCTCAAGTGTTTCAAATCTGAATCAGCCGCTTTCAACTTTTCAAAAACTGGTCTGATTTTTTCTGTAAAAACATCTCCAAAAATTGGTTTACCAGAAAGAATAAAATCATATTCTTCTCTTACGAGTGCTGCTTGTAGAGCTCTTTTCTTACTAGTACTTATGCCATCTTCGAATTTCAATGATGCATTAATTCTCTTGAAAATTGTGGATGGATTTAATTTGAATTCTTCAGGAAGACCTGATTTAGAGAGCAGAATCTTAAAATCTTCATTGTTGTTTTGTGCAAAAGGTTTTGATGAAAATGTAAAGCCTACAAAAAAGAGGACGAGAAGGTTTAAGTAATGGTTTTTCATATAGTTTTGATTTTTTTTTAAAACTACATAAATAAAATTAATCTACTAAAAAAAGCAAAAAAAAATCGGGACAATAAATCCCGATTTTAAATAATTTCTGAAAGAATTAAGCTTGAACTTTTGACTTCACATGGTCAACGTCATTCTTGCTTCTTTCGTAGAAATCATTTAATTTCCCTTTGATATCGTCGGTCATATTTTCACCTTTTGACATCAATTTTTTTCTTGTTTCGCTACCTTTACTTGGTGCGAAAAGTACTCCCAATGCAGCACCAACAGTTGCACCGACTAACAAAGCACCAATTAGCTTTGCGTTGTTGTTGTTTGATTTTTCCATGATTTCTATGTGTTTAAATTATTGATATTCTTTCTTATCGACCTCGGATGATACTTAGCAAAATTGAAATTACCGCTAGTATAAGCAAAATATGTATCAATCCGCCCAAGTTAAATCCGAGGAAACCGATAAACCAAAGAACGATTAAAACAACCGCTATTTGATAAAGTATTCTATTACTCATCTTATTACTTTTTGGTAACCATGTGTACTTCTGAATGATCACTTCCATCATCGGTTGAATACCAAAAAGCATCTTCTTCCAATTTCAAAATTTTCAAATTTCGGTTCGATTTATCATCATTACCAGTCAATTGAATTTTTTCGTCGTTGCTTTGAAATTTCCAAGTCCCAGCACCACTAAAAAGTCCGCAAGAATAACTGTAAGAACCATCTTTCGAAAAGGTTTCTGTGCAATCAGTATACAAACTGGTCAAATCATTGCCGTTGTAAGTATAATTATCTACTTTCCAAGTGTTTGAAAGTCTTTCTGTTCGAGACCGAAAACTAATCATTGGACCATCTTCGTATTTTTTACAGCTACTCATAAGTGCCAAAACAGTTGAACCTATGGTTAAAACAAAAATAAATGCGGTTAATTTTTTCATGATGTTGGTTTTAATTTATTAGCATTGAATTTTAAAGTTTGAATTTCAAACAACTACTCTAACAACATGTTGGATAAGAACACCTGTTAAAATAGTTGCTATGAAATCTCATCATCAGTGTAAATTTTTATAATCGGAACCCAATTGTTGCTTGGTACCAAACGTTCTTGTAACGTGGGGTTGTGGTTGTTCCTGATCCGTTATTCTTTTGAAAATCTGCTCCAGCTCTCAAACCAACAACTACATGCTTAATTGTAAAGTCAACTCCACCAATTCCGCAAAGGATATTTTTTCTGATATTGTCATTTTTGAATTCTGTTTCTTGCGCAGCCGTTGTGCTTGAAGACGAAAAAACATCCTTTTGATGCATCAAGTAAGAATATTGAGGTCCTAAAACGATTGTGAAAATAGAAAGCGGTTTGAAAGCAAACAGTAAAGGAACATCGATAAATGTAGTAGTTCGCGAGAAGTCATAAGGCGAACCTAATATTCTTCCTGATCCTTGAAATCCTTTTTGAGATATCAAAATTTCCGGCTGAACACCTAAATACTTGCCAATTGGAATTGCAAGGAATGCACCTCCAGCAAAACCTAACTTTGCATTGGCTTGAAAATCTTCACCCTCGGAATCATAAACATTGGAGAGATTAGCTCCCACTTTTAGTCCTCCAGTGATTCTTTCTCTGTACTCATTTTCTTGTGCAAACGCTTGAGTTGAAATCAAACAGATAGCAAAAAATTTTATGATTGAATTTTTCATGTTTTTTAATTATTGAATTGTAAATTATTTCGTGTTTTTGGTTGTCAAATCTCTGAATGCATTTGCAAAAGATTCCATGTCATGTTTGTATTCTACTTTAAAAGCTTCCCAGTTTTCTTTGGATTGACCCTGGTATCCATCCATTTTTTGTGAAAGCATTTGGTTTTTCATTTCTAAGTTTACAATTTCATCTTTGTATGCAGCAGAAGCTTTTTTATCTGAAGCAATTTTGATTTTGAAATCTTGAATGCTTTTTTCATTTTCTGCAATAGCAACTAATTGTTCTTCTTTGAACTTGGCGATGTCCGCTTCATTTTCTCGCTTTGCTTCTTCCAAATCTTCGTTGGCTTCTCTTACATTTTCTTGTTCATCTTTTACTTTTTCAGTTGAAGATTCGCAACTTTGAAATATTGATGCTCCAGCTAATAGCAGAACCGAAAGCAAAATGATTGAATTTTTCATTTTTTTAGTATTAATTGTGAATGAATTTCCACACTACAAAGGTGCTCGAATTGCGGTCGTTGGCTGTTACACAAATAAATGAAAAAGTTGTAAGATTCACACTTGCAGAAATAAAAAAATCGCCTGCTTATCCAACAGACGATTCCATGAGCTTTAACCTCTAAACCAGCTTAAATTCTTAATTCTACATGCGATCCATATACCAATTTAATTTTTTTTCAATTTGCTTTACGTTAAAAATGGATTGAAAAACAGTTTGCAATCTAATAAAGGAAGTTTCACTTTTAACAATATAATCGTGTGCTTTGTGATGCATGCAATCTATCGCTACTTCAATTTTATCTTGTGAAGAAAGCATAATAACGGGAATCAGTGTGCTGTATTCTTTAATTTTATCTAACGTTTCGATTCCGTTCATCACCCCTTTTTCTACACCGTCTAAATGATAATCTAATATAATTAAATCAGGTTGTAAATCTAAATTTTCAATACACTTCTCGCCTGTTTCAAAAGTCCACACTTTAAAATCAGTTTGCAATTGAAAATCTATCGCTAATAATTTTAAAAAAACAGCGTCATCATCTACTAAAAATACTTTTTGTTGATTTGTATTCATCTTGTTGGAGTTTATTGTTTTATTCTAGTTTTATTCAATTCAATTGAATCAATTTTAATTCTTCACTTAGTTCCTCAAATGCTTGGAGACATACACTTTCTATTTGATAAACCATATCCTCAATATCATTCATTTGAAATTGTTCTTCTGCGAAATTCTTAATGCTTTTGGCTATTTCTTCTATTTGATTGTCAATTCCCATAATCGAAAAAGAGGGAATCATTTTGTGAACAACCATTTGCAATGTTTTCCAATCTTTGGAAGCAAAACTTTCTTTCATACTAAAAATCAAAGGCGGCGTTTGTTCTAAATAGAGTGAAATCATTTCAGACATCAACAGCGGATTGGATTTTGTTCGTGTCATCAAATAATTTAAATTAATGCATTTCTTTCTATTCTCGATAATTACTGCATTTTTGGGAATTAAAGAGTTATTTGGATTTTTCAAAAGTCCAACAATTTTATTGTATAGCAATTGTTCATCCACAGGTTTGGCTAAGTAATCATTCATTCCAACCAATTTGCATTTTGCCAAGTCCATTGTGGTAACATCTGCTGTCAAAGCAATGATTGGAATTTGTGATTTGAGTTCATTTCTAATAAATTTTGTCGCGTCAAACCCATTCATTTCAGGCATTTGTAGGTCCATCAAAATAATGTCATATTTATTATTCTTGACTTTTTCAACAGCAATTTTTCCATTTACAGCAATTTCAGATTTAAATCCAAAATCATCTAGCAATGTTTTCATCAACAATTGGTTGAGGGGAATATCTTCTACAACTAATATTTTTATTCCTTTGATTTGATCTTCTTTATGAAAGTACGGTAAAATTGTTTCTACGTTTTCATTGGTTTTTAGAAATTTCAATCTAAAACTGAATGTCGAGCCTTTTCCTAAAACACTTTGTACTTGAATGGAACCATTTTGTGATTCAATCAATTTTTTAACTATTGCTAAACCCAAACCTGTGCCCCCATAAATGCGAGAAGTGCCAGTTGTTGCTTGTTGGAAATTTTCAAAAATACTGGTGATCTTATTTTCTGCAATTCCAATTCCAGTATCAGAGATAGCAAACTCTATGGTTACATCTTTTTTACTTTCAGAAAGCAAATCAATTGAAATCGTAATATTTCCTCTATTTGTGAATTTGACCGCATTACTCATTAAATTCAAAATAATTTGATGTAATCTTGCAGGATCACCAATCAAAACTTCTGGTATATCCTCATCATATTTTCGAATGAGCGTCAAATTTTTTTCTTGAATTTTTGTTTCAAAAAGATGTAACATCGCAGCAATTGAAAAAGACATTTTGAAAGGCGCTTTCTCGAATACCATTTTGCCTGAATCAACTTTTGCCAAATCCAAAATATCATTGATTAAGACAATCAACGCATCGCCACTGATCTTAATTGCTTCAATATATTCGCGCTGCTTTTCGTCAAGTACAGTTTTTAATACAACTTTTGTAAATCCAATAATGGCATTCATCGGTGTTCTGATTTCATGACTCATATTGGATAAAAACTGCTGTTTTGATTTTACAGCATCTTCAGCAATTTGAGTAGCAGATTCAGCCTTCAACTGCGCGTCTTCTGCAGTTTTAGTCGCTTTTTCTGCAAAAACCTTTGCTTCAATTAGTTCCTTTTCAATTTTATTTTGAGTGGTAATATCTCGAGCAACTACTACCGCACCGATTACCAAACCTTTGTCGTTTTTATAGACCGAACCATTCAACAAAACCGCTGTCAATTTATGATCTTTAATCACCAAAGGATAAGCGTCAACAAACCCTTTATCGAAAATTTGCTGATATACTTTTTGTGCTTCTTCAGGTTCTGTGAAATAGGTCTTAAAATCTGTATTGATTAATTTTTCTCTCTTCAAACCCGTCACCTCAAGACTCGCATGGTTGAAATCGGTAATTTTTCCTTCCACACTGATGGTAAAAAGTGGATCCAAACTTGCTTCAATCAAACTTCTCGCATAACGAGATGAAATTTCTTGACTTGACAAATCTGTATATTGACTTTTTAATTTACTACTTGTTTTTTCTTCCGAATTGCAAATGCAATTTGATTCTAAAATGGCTTGATTTTTAAATTGAATGACAGCCCCTGAAACTTTACCTTGTTCATTTTTAAATGGCAAGGAATTCAATAAAATCGAAATTTTTTGATTCTTCAACTTTAAAAAAGTATCAATTTCAGATTGATTTTTTTTGAGAAAAATTTCTCGGTGCTTTTTTAAAAAATCTGGTTCATCAATAAAATCGTTTAAATTGGCATGTCGCAAACTATTTTTTTTACACTCAAAAAGACTTAATAATTTTTGATTTACTTCTAAAATATTTCCTTTAAAGTCAATTATCATTAATGCGTTTGGGTTGGCATCAATCAAACATGTTTTCAAAGCACTGGCATTTACTGTTTTTTCCATTTTGAATGCTATTTTGCTGACGGTTGACCGATTTCCTCCAAAGGCTTTCTCAGTTTATTTTTCAAATTTTTGAAATGAGACGGAGAAAGTCCTGTTACTTTTTTGAACTGATTCGAAAGATGTGCAATACTGCTGTAATTTAATTTCCAAGCGATTTCTGTAATCGTCAATTCGCCATAAGAAATCAATTCTTTGATGCGTTCCACTTTATGTGCTATCACAAATTGTTCGATGGTTGTGCCTTGCACTTCTGAAAATAGATTGGATAAATAAGTATAATCATGGTCCAATTTCTCACTTAAATAACTTGAAAAGTTGACTTTCATTTCCTGATCTGACTCATGCACCATGGTGAAAATGGCGTTTTTGATTTTTTGAATTAATACAGCTCGTTTGTCATCCATCAATTCTAATCCACAAAGTAGAAGTTCAGACTTCAAAATGTCTTTTTCTTCATTCGAAAGATTTTCCATGATTTCGATTTCACCTAAATCAACCAGGATAAAATGAATATGAAGTTTTTTTAAAACCTCTTTGACAGCCAGCTTGCAACGCGAACTTACCATGTATTTTATGTAGAGCTTCACTGCTTTTAAGTTTTTGGTAAAAATGCGTGCGATATTGCGTAAGGTAGTTATATAACTTTAGAAAAATGTTACACAATTAACAGATTCAATAATTTAGCTTCAATTAGTCCTAAAATCAGTATAAATTAATTCACAGATTTATATTTACTTGAATTCAAAAATTGATTTTTCTTATTTACGTAAAATGTTTTTTCCATGGTCAATCTCGCCATCAAATAACTGACTGTTGATTCAGCCCCTTGATTTAAATTGATGTTGGTTTCCTCCAAACCATCATAACATCCACCCGTTTCAGGATTGTAAATGATTTGAAGTAAATGATTTTGTCCTAAAAACCAATTGAAAGAGATTTTCATATACTGCTCGTAATCCGCGGATTTATAGGTATCATAAAATAGACTCAAAGCCATGATGCAATAAGCAACATCAATTGGCTGTTCGCCACCATCTATAACTTGGATATTTTCTTTACCTCTATGCAACCAACCTCGGTTAGATATAACTTTGATTCTACCATTTTTCATGGTTTTAGACAATAAGAAATCAAAACTCAATTTGGCAATTTCTTCATATTTCTGAAAACCAGAAATTTTCCATGCACACAATAAAGCTTCTGGCAAAATGCTGTTTGCATAAGTCAAATAACTCTCAAACCAATGCCAATCTTCGTCCGATTCGTGCATATACATGGCAACCAATCGATCAGCTAAATCGCGCATCAATTTGATATTTGCTGTAAAACTGAACTTTTTGTGCTGATAATAAAGTCCTTTGATTACAAATGCCATTGCTCTTGTGGAATGAATTTTATGCGCATTTTTCAATGCCGCTTCAAAGATAACTTCCGCCTTGTGAATGATTTTTTCGGGCAAAATATTGTGCATTGAAATCAAAAAACCCAAGGCCCAGATAGCGCGCCCATTCGAATCAGCCAAATTGGTATTGTAATTTTGATCAGTGAAAAGAAAATCTTCATCTACATAATTCAAAAAATAACCTTCTGAATGATAACAAAACTCGATGAAATCCAAATAGGTTTCAATCAATGCTAAATCAGACTCATCGCTTGTCAATTCATAATGCTGACAAATGGCAATCATTGCTCGGGCGTTATCATCTAAAGTAAATCCCGTATCAATATCGGGCTGATTTACAATTGAAAACTGAATAATTCCTTTCGATGTGGTCATTTTTTTGACATGGTCTAAATTCAATTTGGGTAAATTGTAAATCAATTCAATTCAATTGTTTCATTGCTAATTTTCTCAAACAACAGTGCGTGATGAATGGCAGAATTTTCCCAAGCGGTGGCTGCAATTCTTTGTAATCCTTTGATTCGTATCTCCTTGCGCTGATTTTCATCTTTCAATAATTTACAAACCGCAGCTGCAAGTTGGTCTGAATTTCCAAAATCAATGATAATTCCTCCTCCGTCTAACAAAACTTCTTTCGCATGTGGAATCGGTGTTGAAACGATAGGACAACCGCAACTCATTCCGTAAGAAAAAGTACCACTGACCGCTTGATTTGGATTGTTGGAAGTAAACAGATAAATATCCGTCATTTGCAAATATTCGAGTAATTCAGGAAGCGGAACAAACGCATTGATAAATTTCACATGGTTATGAAGTTCTAATTTCCCAATGATTCTTTCCAACATTTCGCGATACTTTTCACCTTCTTGTTTAACAACTGTTGGATGTGTTTTACCAATAATCAAAAACAAAACTTCAGGAAATTGATCTATGATTGCTGGCAAAGCTTTCAAAGTTGTTTCAATACTTTTTCCTGAACTCAACAGACCAAAAGTGGATAAAATTAACCTGTTTTCAAATTTGAATTTGGCTTTAAGTTCTATCTTATCTAAATGTTTGACCAAATGCGTTCCATGGGGAATGACATGTATTAACTCAATTTCAATCTGATAATCATTGATTAGAACTTCAGCTGAAAAATTGGTCATCACAATGATTGCTTGAGAAACGGCACAAATTTGTTGTACCTTCAACTTCAAATTTTCATCAGGATTTGGCAAAACTGTATGAAAAACAAATATCATGGGTTTTTCAATCGCATGAATTAAAAACATAAAATCGGATTCGCATTGGTTATAAAAACCAAATTCATGTTGAAAAAGCACCATTTTTAAATCATCAGATTGATTGATGTTTTGAGCCAAAGAATTAAAATCTGCAGGTCGATCTGTATTTAAAACACATTCAATTTTATCAGAATAGGTATGAATTTCGTGATTTGTTTCCAAAACACAAATGTTGATTTTAAAAGATTGATTAAACTTATTGTTCAGTGCTTTAACTAAATCAAAAGTATAATTTGCGATTCCACATTCTCGGGGCGGATAAGATGAAACAATTAAAATTTCAGGCTTTTTTGTTGGGAAAATCCAGTCTGAGTTTTGCGAATTGATGATATTTTTACGATTCATTTTAATTGATTTAAAAGTTCTTGACTACTCACTGAGCTGAAATTCAATAATTCCTGAATTAATGCAGATAAACTAACAGAGGCACAAGCAATTCTAACATCGGCTGCACCATAATAAATGTATAAAGTATCTCCAAAAATGGCTGTTCCAGTTGGGAAACAAACATTGTTAACTTCGCCTTCAATTTCCCATTTTTCTTCTGGTGCAAAAAGCGGATATGGCAATCTGCTGATTTCAACTTCAGGATTTTCCAATTCTAACAAAGCAGCGCTCGCTGAATAAACATAGCCACGAATGGTATCGTGCACACTATGATAAATTAAAAGCCAGCCAAAAGGCGTTTCAATTGGAGGACAACCACCACCGATGTAACTGATTTCATGCTTAAATTTTGCCGTCAAAACGATGTGCTTTTCTAAATGCAAAAAGTATTCACTCCAAAAATCTCTAGTCAAATTACTGATTTCATCGATTTTCACAATTTGAATATCAGGCTTTATTCGATGCAAAAAACAGATTTTTCCGTTAATTTTACGCGGAAAGAAAATCACGTTTTTGTCCCATATCAAGCAATCATTATTTTGATTTGGATTTTTTTTGTCTCTGTTATACCGGTTATATTTTTCGTTGATGATACTTTTTGCTTCGGCCAATAACCTGAATTCTTTGAAAGTAATTTGAGGAACAATCACTCCTTGCTTTTCAAAATGAACCAAATCAGTTGAAGTCGCCAAACAGCCCAAGGCATTTATTCCGTTGTAGGCTGTATAAGTCAAATAATACAAATCGTCTATTTTGACAATTCGAGGATCTTCAACACCGTGTGATTCATAAGGAAAAGTGGGATATAAAACCGGACATTCAGCCCTTTCAATAACTTCAAGCGGTCCTTCCAATTTGCAATAACCAATACTAGAATTATTTCTAAATTTTACGGCGCGATAAAAAACGTGTATTGTATTTCCTTCCTGAAAAATAGCAGGATTGAGTACTCCTTCATTTTCAAAACCCAGATTTGTTTTTCGCAAAATAATGCCTTCCCGCTTGACTTCAACCATAATCTAAACCTGAAAATTGAGCGAAATTGCTTCTCCTAATGAAGATGAATTCAGGAACCATAAAATTGGTGCTTTAAGTGTGATTCTATGTTATATGATTAAAAATGAATGTTGTATAATTTACAGATTCAATATTTATACACTTCAATTTCATATTTTCGATTTTCGGCAATTAAAATTGATTCAAATTATCACCCAAATTCCTTTCTTCAAGATTAAAACCTGAAAAAAAATGAAAAAAAATGAAAAAAAAATTCATTGAAATCTGAACACCAAGAAATATCAATGAAATCAATATTCAACAAACAATTTAATTGTTTTACATACAATTTAAAAATTTAACGTATTTCATGTTTATCTAAAATTAAATTAAAAAAATTAAACATTTTTTAACACATTCTGTTTAACGTTTGTAATGAAACATTAAACAGGAGTATCTGAAAATCCTTAAGAGTAGGACTTAATTTAATTTAAAAAAAAATGGAACATTCAATGATTATCAAACCGGACAATTACGTGGCATTCACGTTTTTTATCGGAACAATGGCTATGATGGCAGCATCAGTATTTTTCTTTTTTGAGTTGAACAACACAGCCAAAAAATGGAGAACTTCAGTATTAGTATCTGGGTTAATCACCTTTATCGCAGCAGTGCATTACTATTACATGAGGGGTTACAATTTGGAGACGGGAGAATCTCCAACTTTTTTCAGATATGTCGATTGGATTTTAACAGTGCCGTTGATGTGTGTTGAATTTTATTTAATCACAAAGAAAGCTGGAGCAAAGATTTCATTGTTGTGGAAATTAATTTTCGCAGCTTTGGTAATGTTAATTACTGGGTATATTGGTGAAGTGCTAGACCCAATGCATAGCGTTTTGTGGGGCGTAATTTCAGGGGCAGCATATTTCTACATTGCATACTTAGTATGGTTCGGAGAAGTTGCAAAATTAGCACAAACAGCAGGTCCATTAGTTGCGAAAGCGACAAAAATCTTGGCTTGGTTTGTACTAGTTGGCTGGGCAATTTATCCTTTGGGTTACATCTTGGGAACTCCAGGCGGATTGTTTGGAATTAAATTAGTAAATGACCCAGCAGCAGCAGCACATGCAATGGATATTGTTTACAACATCGCTGATGCCATCAACAAAATCGGATTTGGTTTAGTTATCTATGCGTTAAGCAGAAACGAAGACTAATTTTTACAATAGTTATCAAAAATGAGGGGATTCTAAAAGTGAAAATTTAGAGTCCCTTTTTTTATTACCGCTTATGAATCAAACAACCCAAATTCAATATATCCAAGCAGATTTTCTTTTTGCGGGTGCTGGAGCATCGGCTATTCTTTTGCTATTGAGTTTGGAAAAAAGAAATTTGTTGGATGGAAAAAAAATCATAGTTATAGATCCTGATTCAAAACTTTTAAACGACAAAACGTATTGTTTTTGGCAAAATTTTGCTGAAATCGAAGATTTACAATTCGGACACCTTATCAGTCACCAATGGCAAAAAGTAAATGTCAATAGACAAAAATCAATGACAATAAATCCCTTGTTTTATTGTCGCATTTCAAGTATCGACTTATATAAAGAACTAGACAGATTAATTGCCAAGTTCGATATTGAGCGGGTTCAAGCAAGCGTCGATTCCATCATTATTTCTGGAGATGGGTCAATTATCAAGACTGAAAAAGAAATTTACGAATCTAAAAATGTTTTCGACAGTCGTCCCGCGAAATTCAAAGCGCCTCAAAAAAATGAATCTTTTCTTTTACAATCATTTATTGGATATGTGATTGAAACAGAAAAAGAAATTCTTGAAATTGACACCATCGATTTGATGGATTTCAATGTTGAACAACTCGGCTGGACACAATTTATGTATGTGTTGCCATTAGATAATAACAAAGCATTGGTTGAATTGACAAGATTTGGAAAAGACATTCTCAACAAAAATGAAGCTTCACCCATACTTGATCAATACATTCTTGAAAGATTTGGAAAATATGAAATTGTAGAAACTGAAATAGGTTGCATTCCAATGAGCAACGCAAAGCTTGATGTTGCAGCTCAAAAAGGAGTGATTGCAATTGGCGGAAGGGCCGGCGCAATAAAACCAAGCACAGGATATGCGCTAAAAAACATGGCCAAACAAGCTGAATTTATTTCCGATTCTTTGGCAAAAAATAAACCTTACGATTCAAAATTAAAAAGCAATAGATTTTCATTTTATGACCGTTTACTTTTGCTGATCCTTTCGCTAAAACCAAATGAGGGAAAGTACATTTTTGAAATCCTATTTAAAAAGAATAAAATTCAAAATGTTTTGGCATTTTTGGATGAAAAAACAAGTATTTATAACGATCTTCGAATTCTTTTATCCTTGCCATTTAAGCCATTTTTAGAAGTTTTATGGCTTGATTTAAATTTTAGAATTAAAAAATTAGCGACACCAATCATCCTTTTAATTACTTCAGTTGCTCTTTTAATAACCTTTCAGTTATCTCCCACTCTATTCAACTGGGTCAACTCAATTATCTTAATCGTGGGCGCCGTTTTAGTTGGAATTCCACACGGGGCAATAGACCATTTGTTAAACAGTGGAAATATCAATAATAAAATTAAATTGACATTCATTTTAAACTACTTAGGGAAAATCGCATTGTATTTAATCCTTTGGATAATCCTTCCCAAACTAGCTTTGATTGTATTTTTAATCTATTCTATTTGGCATTTTGGTCAAAATGATCTCATAGAATGGAAAGTCAAAATTAATCCTTACAAAATATTTTCTTGGGGATTTTGCCTATTCGGAATCATTTTGTTGGGACATTTAGCTGAAACAAATTCAATTTTAAGAGATTTGAATAGTTATCAAATTCCATTGCGTATTTCACAAGGTGAAAAAATCAGTCAAATATTGACAATCTTGACTTTTTTATGGGCTTTGTGGGAAAAAAAGGGAGCCATTTTATTGTTAGCCATAACTTTATTTATTGGTATTCATCTCCCTTTGATTTCTGCATTTGGATTGTATTTTATTGGCCAACACAGCCTAAATGGGTGGTCGCATTTAAAATACGGAATGAATGCAAACAACAAAACACTCATCCTCAAAGCTCTTCCGTTTACCTTGTGTGCATTTTTGTTGTTTTTCGCTTTAATTTTTGCAGGTTATCATGGATTATTAGAAAATCTCCAAGGAAAAGAAATGGCTACCACTTTTATCTTTATTTCATGTATCAGTTTCCCGCATGTTATTGAAATGCATAGATTTTACAAGAATAAGTAGTCAAGCATTCATTTGCGATTTAACACTTTCAATTTTCGACAAATAAGAACTTCTCAGCGTTTCATCCAAAATACCTTTTTCAGGGTCAAAATTCGTTTCAAAATTGGGTAACGAAAAATGTTCAATAATTTGTGCCGCATGTCTTGGAAATCTTATGAGTGCAGCTTCTAAAACGCTTTCTCCTCCTCTACCTCCTGGCGAAGTGGCGAGCAAAAACATTTTCTTATTGGCAAAAACTTTTCCTTCGTAACGAGAAATCCAATCCAATAAATTTTTAAAAACAGCAGAATACGAACCATTGTGCTCAGCCATGGAAATGACCAATAAATCTGAATTTAATATTTTCAAATAAAAATCTTTCGCATTTTGTGGAATTCCCATTTCATTTTCTAAATCAACGGAAAACAAAGGCAAAGAATAATCGTTTAAATCTAAAAAATCGATTGTTGCATTTTCAAATTGTTGCGCAGTATAATGAGCGAATGTTTTATTGATTGATTTTTTGCTAGAGCTTGCGCCGAATGTGGTAATTTTCATGAGAATTTGAATTTTTAAAATTTATCACCCGCCTGTCAACTTCTTAATTTCATTCAATTTCATTAGAGCTTCAACAGGTGTGAGCGTATTGATATCAATGATAACCAATTCTTCTCGGATTTGCTCCAAAACTGGATCATTTAGTTGAAAGAAACTCAATTGCATGTCTTTTTGTGCAATCGCTTTTTTAATTTTTTCCTTGTCTTGTCCTGCATGCGAACTTTCCAATCGCACCAGAATTTTATTCGCTGAGTTGATTACTTGTGAAGGCATTCCAGCCAATTTCGCGACGTGAATCCCGAATGAATGTTCGCTTCCGCCCGGAACTAATTTTCTCAAAAACAAAATACGATTTCCAGTTTCTTTGACAGACACGTTGAAATTTTGAATGCGCTCAAATTGATTCGTCATTTCGTTCAATTCGTGGTAATGCGTCGCAAAAAGCGTTTTTCCTTTGAATTTTGGATGTTCATGGATAAATTCTGCAATCGCCCAAGCGATAGAAATCCCATCGTAAGTACTTGTTCCTCTTCCGATTTCATCTAATAAAATCAAACTTCTTTCTGAAAGATTATTCAAAATACTGGAAGTTTCATTCATTTCTACCATGAAAGTTGATTCACCTGAAGAAATATTATCTGATGCGCCAACACGCGTAAAAATCTTATCTAACAATCCCAATTTGGCACTTTTCGCAGGAACAAAACAGCCCATTTGCGCCATCAATGAAATCAATGCCGTTTGTCGCAACAACGCACTTTTACCAGACATATTGGGTCCTGTAATCATGATGATTTGTTGCGTTTCGTTGTCCAAATAAACATCGTTTGAAACATATTCTTCGCCCGCTTTCAATTGTTTTTCAATCACAGGATGACGACCGTCTTTAATGTCAATAGCGAAAGATTCGTTCATTTCAGGACGGATGTAATTGTTCTCTTCGGAAGTAATTGCAAACGAAATCAAGCAATCCAATTGACCAATCAAAACCGCGTTGAGTTGAATCATATTAATATAGTCCGCCATGGACAAAATCAATTCTTGGTACAAACGAAATTCGATAGAATGAATTTTATCTTCCGCTCCTAGAATTTTCCCTTCGTATTCTTTTAATTCTTGCGTGATGTATCTTTCAGCGTTTACCAAAGTTTGCTTGCGGATCCATTCTTCGGGAACTTTGTCTTTGTGCGTATTGGTTACTTCTAAATAATATCCAAAAACATTGTTGAATGAGACTTTCAAACTTGGAATTCCTGTGCGTTCAGATTCTCGTACTTGCAAAGCTTCCAAATAACCTTTACCTGAAAAAGCGATGGCACGCAACTCGTCTAATTCTTGGTGCAAACCCGAAGCCATGATCATTCCTTTTCCAACTTGTGTGGCAGGCTCTTCTACCAATGATTTTTCAATTAAATCGATCAACGCCTGACAAGGATTCAATTGATCGGCGATTTTTTGCAAAGAACTTACACCTGTTGACTTTAATAGAGACTTTATTGGTGAAATTTGGCGCAAGGTGTTTTCCAAATGCTTCACTTCTTTTGGATTTACGCGTCCAACTGCCACTTTTGAAATCAAGCGTTCTAAATCACCGATGTCTTTCAAATGTTCAGAAAGTTGAAAGCGTAATTCTCTATTTTCAGATAAAAACGCAACAGAATCCAAACGATCTTGAATAGGTTTCAAATCCTTGAGTGGCAAAACCATCCAACGCTTCAGCATTCTTCCACCCATTGGCGTTGCCGTATGATCTAAAATATCAATTAAAGTAGTCGCATTGTCGTTGAAAGAGTGAATCAATTCCAAATTGCGCACTGTAAATCGATCGAGCCAAACATATTTTTCTTCTTCGATGCGCGACAAAAAAGTAATGTGACCTAATTTATCGTGTTGTGTTTCTGACAAATAATGTAAAATCGCTCCAGCAGCTATAATTCCAGCAGCCAAAGAATCGACGCCAAAACCCTTTAAATTTTTTGTACCAAAATGTTTAGTCAATGATTCGATCGCAAAATCTTCGGTGTAAACCCAATCTTCGAGTTTGTATGCGTGGTATTTATCGCTGAATTGCGTTTGATATAGACTATTCATTTTCTTCTGATAAATGATTTCACTTGGTTCAAAACCTTGAATCAATTTATCAATGTAATCCATGTTTCCTTGGGCGATTAAAAATTCACCAGTTGAAATATCCAAAAACGAAACGCCGTGAATCTTTTGATCTAAATGTATGGCGCATAAAAAATTATTCCTATTCTTCTCCAACACTTGGTCATTGAAAGAAACACCAGGCGTAACCAATTCCGTCACTCCTCTTTTGACGATACTTTTGGTCAATTTGGGATCTTCCAATTGGTCACAAATCGCTACACGCTGACCAGCACGAACCAATTTAGGCAAATAAGTATCCATTGAATGATGCGGAAATCCTGCCAATTCAATGTGAGAAGAACCGTTGCGTCTTTTGGTCAAAACAATTCCTAAAATTTTAGAAGCTTTAATGGCATCTTCACCAAAAGTTTCATAAAAATCTCCCACCCTAAAAAGCAAAAGCGCTTGCGGGTGTCGGGCTTTGATTTGATTGTACTGTTTCATCAACGGAGTTTCGTCCGTTTTTTCTTCTTTTAATTTGGCCATGGAATGCTGGAAATTACCTCGTAAAAGTAAGTCCACTCTTTCTGTTTTTTAGCATTTTTAACCGATATGTTTTCAATAATTTTCAACAAAATCAATAAATCAAGTGTATTTTTGCAAAAAATGAAAAAGGTGAATCGAAAATTAAAACTTTGGGAGTTAGATCGTGTTTCAGAAGAAGAATTTAAAGCACAAGATAAATTTCCAATCATAGTAATCTTGAATGACATTCGGAGTTTAAACAACATTGGTTCATTTTTCAGAACTGCGGATGCTTTTAATATTGAAAAAATCTATTTGTGTGGAATAACTGCTACGCCACCGCATCGTGATATACATAAAACGGCTTTGGGAGCAACAGAAAGTGTTGTTTGGGAGCACAGAAATTCTATCCTTGAATTAATAGGTCAATTGAAAGCGGAAAATACTTTGATTGCATCGATCGAACAAGCAGAAAAAACAACTTTATTAAATCAACTGGACCAAATTCCCAATCAAAAAATTGCACTTATTTTTGGAAACGAAGTAGATGGTGTTGATCAAGAAGCAATTGACGCAAGTGATTACATCATTGAAATTCCACAATTTGGCACCAAACACAGTTTAAATGTTTCAGTTTGCGCTGGAGTGGTCCTTTGGGAATTTTCAAAGAAATTTTTTTGATTTTTTTAACATTGCCTCAACTGTAGTACGATTTCTTTCTAAAAACAAGATTTCAAACCCTTTAAAACTGCTTGTTAACTCGAAAATTAAACTTTTTTCAACTTTTTAGTAACTTAAAACGTTTCTATTTTGTGCGTTTCTATTTTGAAATCACATTTTTTTGTTAATTTTAGTGCATCAAAAAACAATGATTATGAAAAAAATATACTTACTAGCAGGTGTATTGGTTGGAACTTCTTCACTTTTCGCACAGCGTTTAGGAAATATCCCAATGGTATCTGCATCGAAAAACACGTATGCTGTTGCGAACAAAGCACACGCTGCACACCAAACTAAAGCTGAAGGTGATATCGTTTGGTCAAACAACTTTGGAACTGCAACTGACTGGCAACATGTCAGTGGACCGAACCAAACTCCAGGAACTGCTGGTCAATGGGCAATTGTTTCTGCTTTGCCTTCAACTTTGACAGCTCAAAACTTCAATGCTACAATTCAATCAGTTTCTGGACCAACTTTTGGTTTAATTGACTCTGATGGTGCTGGAGCTGGTAAAGTACAAGATGCTTATTTTGAATACACAGGAACTATCAATTTGTCAACTTTGACTGCCGGTACACCGTTGTATTTAGAATTCACTGAATACTACAGAAACTACCAAGAAGATACTTATATTGAAGTTTCTGTCGATGGTGGAACAACTTGGACAACTTACGAAGTTAACCCAGTAAGTGAAGTTCCTGTTAACACAACTTCTTTGGTACCAGAATACCAAATCGTAAACATTACTTCTGCTAACGCAGCAGGTTCAGCAACTGTGAAAGTTAGATTTCACTATGTTGGAACATACGACTGGTTTTGGGCTATAGATGATATTCAAATTTCTGAGGCATACCAAAATGATGGGAAAATGGTTAGAAGTTTCATGACTTCAGATCCATCAAATACACAAGGATGTGATTATTATTTGTTGCCTGACAACCAAATTTCTGCATTTCCAGGACATGAATTCATTACTATTGCTGAAAACATGGGAGCTGCGACTCAAACTAACTTTAGAGTTAGAGCAACTGAAACAGTTACTGGATATTCTGAATTAAGTGGGCCAGGTGTAACTTATGGAGCAAGTTTACCAACTGGAGTAGCTGATACATTCAATATTGTAAATGCTTTTAATCCGATTGCTTCTGCTACCGCTTATAAAGTAACTGTTTCTACAGAATTAGGTGCTGTTGATGGAAATATTTTAAATGACACAACTTCTTTCCGTAACATCAAAGTTGGTGGAACTGAGTTTGGACGTGACAATGGTGTACTTGTTGCTGGAATTACAGGTTTTGGTGGTACAGGAAACGAAATTTTAGGATGGTTCAATTACATGAATATCTTTGCTGATTATACTGTTGGATCTGTTAAAACTTACATCACAGCTACTCAGGCGACTGATTTCACAACTGATCAAGTACATGCTTCTATCGAATCTTATGATGGTACAACTTGGACTGAAGTTTTCACAACTCCAGACTACACTGTTACTTCAACAGATTTCGGTAAATGGTTGTCATTATCTAGTGATGTTACAACATTAGTTCCAGGATTATACAGAGTTATTTTCTACAGAACTGACAATGCAACAAGTACTTTGAGAATTGGTTCTGCTCAACCTTGTCCTGATGGAACAGTTGGAGGTATCAAAATTACAGATTTGTCAACAATCGGTTTGGCTGATCCAAATGCATTGATGATTCGTATGTCTCCAATTAGCTATTTAGGTGTAAATGATATTGATGCTGATCAATTCGGTTTATCAGTTTACCCAAATCCAGCAAATGATGAAGTAAATGTTTCTTTCAACTTAACTAACGAAGCTTTGGTTAATGTTACTGTAACTGATTTAGCTGGTAAAGTTGTTTATTCTTCAAATGGAGAAAACAATGTTGCTGGTGCTCATTCAATCAAAATTAATTCTTCTAATTTTAGCAATGGAGTTTACATGGTGAACTTTAAAGCAAACAATGAAGTTTCAACTCAAAAAATCGTTATCAGAAAATAATTTCTTTTAACTCCCTTTTTAGAAATCCATCGGTCATTGATCGGTGGATTTTTTTTTGTACCTAAATGAACGATTTTACTATTTTTGCTGAAATTACAAATGAGTATAAAAACAATAAAACAAATTATATC
The DNA here is from genome assembly GCA_040403095.1 of Crocinitomicaceae bacterium. Classification (GTDB taxonomy): domain Bacteria; phylum Bacteroidota; class Bacteroidia; order Flavobacteriales_D; family Crocinitomicaceae; genus JAQVCM01. The sequence continues at coordinate 1,347 of JBBALI010000045.1, read as the reverse complement.
AATATGAAAGCATACGTTTTTCCAGGACAAGGAGCTCAATTTTCAGGAATGGGCAAAGACTTATATGAAAATTCATCCATCGCAAAAAATATGTTTGACCAGGCGAATGAAATTCTCGGTTTTGACATTCAAAAAATAATGTTTGAAGGAACAGATGAAGAATTGAAACAAACCAAAGTAACGCAACCAGCGATTTTCTTGCATTCCACAATCTTAGCTGCATGTTTGGGTGATGCTTTCAAGCCTGACATGGTTGCAGGACATTCATTGGGTGAATTATCCGCTTTGGTTGCCAATAAAGTATTGAAATTTGAAGATGGATTGAAATTGGTTTACAAACGTGCTTTGGCGATGCAGGCTGCTTGTGAAGCAGTTCCTTCAACAATGGCTGCCATACTTGGACTTGATGACGAAGTGGTAGAAAAAATTTGTTCAGAAATCGACGGAATTGTGGTTGCCGCAAATTACAATTGTCCAGGTCAATTAGTGATCTCAGGATCGATTCCTGCCGTTGACGAAGCTTGCGCTAAATTAACTGAAGCAGGCGCTAAAAGAGCCTTGAGACTGCCAGTTGGAGGTGCATTTCATTCACCATTGATGGAACCAGCTAGAGAAGAATTGGCTGCGGCAATTGAAGCAACAGAATTTTCGACTCCTACTTGTGCGGTTTACCAAAATGTAAATGCAAGCGCTGTAACAGATCCACAAACAATCAAAGACAATTTGGTTGCACAATTAACTGCACCTGTAAAATGGACGCAAATCATGCAAAATATAATCGCTGACGGAGCAACTGAAGTAATTGAGGTTGGTCCAGGAAAAGTATTACAAGGATTATTCAAAAAAGTGGACAGGGCTTTCCCTTGCAGTTCTGCTGAAATATAAATTTCAAATTAATTGGAACTTAAAACAGATCGATTTTCGGTCTGTTTTTTTTTAATCAATTTTTTACAAGGTTTTGAACAATTCCAAAATTAAGCTGTTGATACTTTTAATCAGATTTAAGCGTTATTAAATTTGTGTTGTCAAATTGTTTTATCAATTTTGCAGTGTGCATAAAGCAACTTTTTTACCATGACTAATTTAGAAGAAAATAAAATTTCTTTCCAGACGCAGTTGAACATCTTACACGAGATGTCAAAATTGGCGCGTAAAATTAGAAAGCATCAAGCCATTTGTGATACAATGGAATCTGAAATGTGGCATAAAAAGCAAAATGCTTTATTGAATCAATACAAAGAATTAGAAGAGAGTTTGAAAGGGGCTTAATTTTTTGGATTATTAGATTGTTGGATGAGTATGCTCATTAAACTGTGTCAAATATTTTTTTTTAGGTTTAATTATAAA
>JBBALI010000044.1:21230-29498 GCA_040403095.1 Crocinitomicaceae bacterium | reverse complement strand
TTCCTTTCTTTGCCAAATCTCTAACATGACCATAACTAGATTTAACAACAAAATCTTTTCCGAGATATCCTTCAATGGTTTTTGCCTTTGCTGGTGACTCGACTATTACTAAATTTTTGGCCATGAGCTGATTTATTTTTAAATGATTTGCCTTAAAAGCTGTGCAAAATAAGCGTAATTCTATTCAAAAAACAAATCCATTATTTTTTATTATCCATTATTGAATGTTAATAGAAACTTAATTTAAGTAAAGTTGAACTTTTTTGTATGTTAAAATAATCAATAAAAAACGAAAAATATAACATTTAGAGAACGAAAAAAGCCGTTCAAAACTGAACGGCTTAAAATATTGAATGAAAATTTTTACTTAATTATTACTCTTTCTAGAAATTTAGAATTTGAAAAATTGACTTCAAGCATATAAACACCTTTGCCAAATTCAGAGAGATTAATCCCACCATTTAATTCCTCTTTTGAATTAATTGTTTTTACAATTCTTCCAGACATGTCCCTTACATTTACATTAAAAGTTTCGTCGGCTAGAGTGACTTTCATGTAAACAACTCCTTCAGAAGGATTGGGGAAAATAGCAAATGGTTTTTTATCAATCGCTGAAATACCCAAAGTAGAATTATAAACTGCTGATTCATATTCGCAACCTAAATCACTAGTCAAAACAACAGTATAGTTTCCGCCATTGACAATCGGTAATGTATTTGAAACTGCATTTAGAATTGCTGATCCATTTAGATACCACTGAATCAAATCTCCAATTGTGCTATTTACTGATAATTCATTGCCAGACTCGGTAATAACTGGTGCTAATTGATTACAATAAACTGCGTCTAATGTATCAGAAAAAGCAACACAGCCACCGCCGCTGATAGCAACTAATGAATAGGCACCTGAATTATCGATTACCAAAGTAGCACCCGTGGCACCTGAAATTGGACTTCCTTCAAAATACCATTGCAATTCATTGCTAATTGAATCTGTGTGTAATGTATGATTTATTGAATCAAAATAAATGTTTGGTGTTCCAGGATACCCATAAACATGAATTGTATCAACTGAAACTACCAAAGGAACAGGTAAAATAGTTTGCAATGTAATTGAATAGTTGATATTTGCAGAACCAGCTGCACAGCCGTTGCAACCTCCTATATTCATGGTATGAATTCCCATATAATCATCCGCTCCAAAACCTAGTTCTCCTGCATCGGAATCCCAAATTTCGATTGTATAGGTTTTTGTTGGATCTAATAACGTACTAGCAGTCCATGAAACCGCAGGGTCAGTGTCTGCAATAATCGAGGAAGTACCTACCAAAACACCGTTTTCAAAAAGTTTATAGTATGTATCAGCACTTTCGTATGAAGGAAACCCTTCGCCATAACCACTCATTGAATTAACAGTAACTCCAGTCAATGTGTAGACGTTGATAGTTGTTAAATTATCCCAAGCTTGGTAATTTACGATGTAGTCACCTGGCGTTGTATAAACTTGTGGTGCAGGATTTTCAGCAGAGGATTGATTGCCATTTCCGAAGTTCCATGAATACTGCAATAATCCAGGATTATTATTTGTAAAATTGACTGTCACTGGCGAACATCCAGAAAAACCTGACATGGAGAATCCATCGTTTGTAGTGTTCGTTTGCGCAGGGTTTACCCTCATGAATACCTCAAATGTAGTTGGAATATCTCCGACTATCTCTAAGGTAGCAAGAACTGAAACAGTAATATTGTAGTCACCAGCAAGCAAAGGAGTTCCTGAAACATTAACACAACCATATATATTATTTTGAGGATTGTAGTTACAACCATTTGCATCATTGTTGCAAACCCAGCTCAAACCAACAGGCAATGAAATTGAAATAATTTCAAAGTTAAGGAAGTTGAAACCACTTGTATCCGTTGGTAAAACAAAAGTAATATCCTCAGAATAGGGCTGAGAAACATTGCCTTCGGGCATTGTGTCAGGATAAATTCCTGTTGCGGTGTAAGTTGTATTCGGATTGCAAATTTGGGCAAAGGAAAAATTACACAAAAAAGTCACACAAACAACTGTTATTAAAGTAAATAAATGCTTCATAAAAGAAATTATTAATTAAATTTTGATATGAATTTACAATTAAAAAAGATAAATGCAACAAAAAAGGTATTATTTTAAAGTAATCTTCACAAATTCAGGATAACCAATTTAACTCAATCTGTAAAAAATAAAAAAAAAGCTGCATCCAAATTCAGATACAGCTCATTGTAAATGGTATTTTATTTTCTATTTCTTTTTCATTTCTAGGACCGAATTGACTGTCATTTTCATTCCCATCATATCAACTTCTGTATTTAAATTACCTTTCACTTGTTGAAACATTCCGTTCGTGTAATCAAAGGAAGTGGTTATTTTTCCTGACATTTTTGGAGACATTGCTTTTGCTGAACCTAAAGCCATTTGATCTTCATTAGTCAATTCAACATCTTCCATGCTTTCCAATCCACCCATGCCCATATTGAAATTTCCTTCACTGGTTTGACCTTCAGCACCACCACCAAACATATCTTTGTTTTTATCAGTGCTTATTGTGTTGTCAATGGAAGCAATACCCGCAGCCATTGATTTTACTAGAATATCAATTTGATACATCCCAGCATTTGCTTTTACTTTGTCTCCCGCTGCAACTTGACCTTCAGGAACAGCTAAAAACTCAAGGAAATCGTATGGAAAAACATCAATTTCATCCGTTTCTTCAGTAACCTTTACATCCACTTTTTTGGTTGTTTTGATTGTTTGAACTGTGTAACCAGATTTTAAAGCGCCAGTCTTTGGGTCAAACTCAGCGTAAACATCCACTTTTGTATTTCCAACTTGAGCACCTGCTTGCACATTGTTTTGCGTTGCATTTCCGTAAACCAATACATTTCCCGAAACTGTTGTCATTAAATAAACTCTTTTGAGAAAAGTAAATTTTCCTTTTTTGTCAACGGTAACATCACTCTTGATGCAATTTTTTGCAACATTCATAATATTCGCTAACATTTTACCTTTTGAATCAACTACTTTGAAATTCGTTAAATACAAGGTTCCAGTTGCTGTTCCTTTAGGATTGACAGCACTTATTAGCAATACAAAATCAGTCGTAGTTGTAAATTTCTCTTGGATATTCATTCCCATAGCAGAAGTTGTAATATTATCAACTACAGCTGCATTGAAAGCGTAAGAGGCGCCAACTTTCCAATTGTAATTCAACTCTGTAGCAGATAAACAGAAGATGCTCAACTGAACTAACAAAAAGGATTGTAATATTTTTTTCATAATTCTTCTTTTTTATTTTTTTTGGATCATTTCAAATACTGTTCCAAAAGTAAAAATAAAGGAATATGTTTTAATTTCTACTTAAAAAATAATTCTTTTCAAAAAAAATATTTACCTTGGTATTTATTTTTCAAAATGCAACGAAAAACATTTTTACAAACCATCATGGGAGGATCAGCAATATTGGGATTAAGTTCATTGAAATGGATGATTGACGAAGAAGTAAATAGTCCTAAAATGCCTGTCCTTTTTGTTGGGCATGGTTCTCCGATGAATGCCATTGAAGACAATGTGTACACCAAAAATTGGCAAGAATTGAGTACCAAAGTAGAAAAACCAAAAGCCATTATATGTATTTCAGCACATTGGTTAACTAATGGTAGTTATGTTACACATGTCGAAAAACCCGCAACAATTCATGATTTCGGCGGGTTTCCTCAATCGCTTTTCGATGTTCAATATCCAGCTGCAGGAGCACCAGATTTGGCCAAAGAAACCACTTTACTCTTTCCTGAAAATGTTTTAAAATTAGATGAAGAATGGGGACTAGATCATGGAACTTGGTCAATTTTAAAAAGAATGTATCCCTTGGCAGATGTTCCAGTTATTCAATTGAGTATTGATTATGGAAAACCTGCAGCGTATCATTTTGAACTTGCTCAATATTTGGAAAAATTACAAACCAAGGGAGTTTTAATCGTAGGAAGTGGGAATATGATTCATAATTTAGGTATGGTTGCTTGGGATAAAATGAATGAAACCAATTACGGATACGATTGGGCGATTGAAACCAATGAAATTATGAAAAAGAAAATTTTGGAACGCGATTTCAAAGCGATGATGGATTATCAAAATTTGAGTAGCGGCGCCAAATTAGCAATCCCAACACCTGATCATTATTATCCTTTGATGTACATTTTAGGTTTAGCAAAAAAGGACGAAGAAATCACGATTTTCAATGACTATACGATGGCAGGCTCATTGTCAATGACTTCTGTTGGAATCGGTTTGAAAAATTAAATTCATCGAACATCCTCTGTATATAAATTTATTGATATTATTTGATCACAATGCCATTTTTTGGTGATCAATATCATCTTTTCGCTTTGAAAGTTTTTGTTAAATTTGCAGACTTATTAATCGAATTGAATGAAACCAACATTTCACACGCTCAAAATTTCTGACATCAGGAGAGAAACGGAAGACACGGTCTCCATTGCTTTTGAAATTCCATCAGAATTAATTGATGTCTATCAGTATAAGCCCGGACAATATCTGACTTTGAGAGCTGAAATTGATAATGAAGATTTAAGAAGATCTTACTCTTTGTGCTCATCTCCAGATGAAAATGAATGGAGAGTCGCCATCAAACAAGTTGAAAATGGAAAATTCTCAACTTTTGCAAATCAAAATTTAAAAATTGGTGATTCATTGGAGGTAATGACACCAATGGGGAATTTTACAACTGATATTGATTCGAAAAACAGTAAAAACTATGTTCTATTTGCTGCAGGAAGCGGAGTTACACCCATTTTCTCACTCGCCAAATCAATTTTGAAGAACGAACCATATAGTAGTGTTACGTTGTTTTATGGTAATAAAGGTTTTTCAAGTATCATTTTTAGAGAAGAAATTGAGGCATTGAAAAACAGCTACATCAATGCTTTTAGAGTTGTTCATGTGCTTTCAAGAGAAAGTTTAGGAAATCAAATTCAAAAAGGCAGAATAGACAAAGACAAATGTGAAAAATTGAATCATGCTTTTTTGAATGGAACGAAAATAGATACTGTTTTTGTCTGTGGACCAGAAGCCATGATTCACGCAGTAAAAGATACTTTTTCATCGGCAGGATTAGATGTTTCGAATATTCATTTCGAACTTTTCGGAACGAGTGCAACAAAAACTTCGGAAGAATTAAGTTTACCAAAAGAACAATCTGTTGAATCGAATGTTACTATAATCCTCGATGGAGATTTGATTGAACTGAATTTAACTTCAGGAGGTGAAACCATTTTGGATGCCGCATACAAAGCTGGCGCAGATTTACCTTTTGCGTGCAAAGGTGGAGTTTGCTGTACTTGCAAAGCAAAAATCATTGAAGGTTCTGCACGAATGGACGTCAACTATGCGCTTGAAAAAGATGAAGTTGAAGCAGGATATATTTTAACATGTCAATCACACCCAACCAGTGAAAAATTGGTTATTTCGTTTGACGATTAATAGTAATTATGGGACTTTTTAGTAGAAATAAGAAAGAAGAGAAAAAAACACCAACTTCATCAAGTCCAAAAGGATTTTTTGAATTGGAAGTAAAAGAAATGAAGAAACTTACTCCTGACAGTGTTCAAATAAGTTTCAAAATTTCAGAAGAATTAAAATCAACTTTCAATTTCATTCCTGGACAATATTTGAATTTGAGTGCGATAGTGCAAGGAGCTGAAGAACGTCGCTCCTACTCTATTTGTAGTGGTACTGACGAAGATTTAGCAGTTGCAGTGAAGCGAATCAACAATGGTAAATTTTCCAATTGGGCAAATGATTCCTTGCAAATCGGCGACACGGTAAAAGTAGCTGCTCCACTTGGAAATTTTAAATTGGATGAAAATTCTAAAAACATTGTTGCTTTTGCCGCAGGAAGTGGAATCACGCCGATTATTTCGATGGCTAAAAAATTGTCACAAACTGGTGGAAAATTAAATTTATTTTACGGAAACCGTTCGTTGAATTCTGTGATGTTTAAATCAGCGTTTGATTCATTAGAAAATGTTTCGGTGAGACACTTTCTTTCAGGAGAAAAAGTAGAAAATTGCAGTGAGGGACGCTTGGACAAAGACGTCATTAGTGGTATCATCAAGGAAGATTTATCTATTCTAAAAGCCGACGGATTTTATTTGTGTGGACCAGAAACCATGATTAAATCTGCCATTGATACATTGACTTTATTTGGTGTTCCAAAATCCAAAATTCACTATGAATTATATACAACTCCAGTTTTGTTGATTGAAGAATCAGCAGTTGAAACCACCAATTTTGAAGGAGAAAGTAGAGTAAAAGTGTTGTTAGACGATGAAGAATTTGAGATAAAATTGAATTCATCAGGCAAAACGATTTTAGATGCTATCAACAAAGAAGGTTATGACGCACCGTATTCATGCAGAGGTGGAGTTTGTTGTACCTGTAAAGCCAAGGTTTTAAAAGGAAAAGTGAACATGAATTTGAATTATTCGCTGACCGATGAAGAGGTTGCAGAAGGATATATTTTGACTTGTCAAGCACATCCTGCGAGTCAAGAAGTAACCATTAGTTATGATGCGTAAAACGATTATTATTGTTGGCGCAAGCCGAGGAATTGGAAAAGAATTGGTCAAAATTTTGTCACAAGATGATCAAAATTTGGTTGTTGCGTTGGCAAGAAACACAGGCAGTTTAGATGAATTCAGGGAAACAGCAAATGTTCAAATACATGCATTTGATTTGAATACTAGTGCAGTTCGATCTTCAGCAGAGAAGATTTTCCAAAATATTTCAAATATTGATATTTTGATTAACAATGCTGGAAAATTGGTGAATAGACCTTTTATAGAATTGACTAAAGAAGATTTGGAAGAAAGTTACCAAGTGAACGTAATTGGCGTAATGGAAACAGTTCAAGCTGCAGTTCCAAAAATGATTGAAACTGGCGGACACATTGTGAACATCAGTTCCATGGGCGGTTTCCAAGGGACGGTTAAATTTGCTGGTTTAGCTGCCTATTCAACTTCTAAAGCTGCCGTTGCAAGTTTTACTGAATTGTTAGCTGAAGAATACAAAGACACGAAAATCAAAGTCAATTGTTTGTGTTTAGGTTCTGCCCAAACAGAAATGTTGGAAGAAGCTTTCCCAGGATTTCAGGCTCCAGTTTCTGCCAATCAAATGGCGATTTACATTGCAGATTTTTCTTTAAATGCGCACCAATGGATGCATGGAAGGATTATTCCTGTTTCGTTGACGACGCCGTAATTTCGATTGTTAGATTATTGGATTTTTAGATAATTGGACAATTAGATTTTTGGACAAATATTTCAATCGCATTAAACTTCTGAAAAATTGTTAAATTAGCGGAGAATTTTGAATGTGAATTACTGTTAATCAACTGACTAATTCCTTTTTCTTTTTTCGGCATTGTTTTTGCAATTTTTCACAAAAATTCAACGAAATGGCATTTATTTACTCTTTTTTAATTTCATTTTTAATCAATGTTGGTCATCCTGCTGATGTTCCTTACAGTGATTTGGAAAATGCCTTTGCCTCTGGAAATGCTTCTTCAATTGTTGCAATGGGAAAAGAAAAAATGCTAATTTCAATTTTCGATAAAGAAGCAGCCTACAGTCAATCACAGGCGACCTTGGTTTTAAAAGATTTTTTCTCGAAAAAACCTGCTACCTCTTTCAAATTTAATTTCAAAGGAAAAGAATCAGCTGACGGCACATTTGCCATAGGCGTTTATACATCCAAAACTGAAAATTATCGCGTTACCATTCATTTCAAAAAGATTGGAACAGAATTTAAAATTGAAAGATTGACTATCGAGAAGAGCTAGAGAACTTTTCTGAGAAAGTAATACGCAAAAGATTCAATGATATTTTTTTTTGCAACTAGATAACAACCCTTTTTCTGATACCAAATTATTTTGTTGGGATATAAAGAATAAAATACCGCTATATTTCGAAATATCGGGTAAAACTTCAAAAATGAAATATCGCTATATTTCGAAAAGGTCATTTTGAGATTCAAAATAAATCCCAAAAATCCTTGACTGTGAAGCAGCCTCGAAGAAAATCCGTAGCATAATAACCTGCAAATCTAAATATCGCAATATTTCAAATGAGTCGTTTTTGAGAGTCAAAATAAATCCACAAAAATTCCTGAACGCCCAGTAAATTGAAGATAATTTTAACTAAATAATCAATAAAT
>JBBALI010000044.1:0-21130 GCA_040403095.1 Crocinitomicaceae bacterium | reverse complement strand
CTAAATATCGCCATATTCCGATCTCAACCAAAATCAAATATCGCTATATTTCAAATGGGTTGTTTTATGAGTCAAAATAAATCCCAAAAATCATGGATCGCGAAGCAACATCGGATATAATCCGTGGCAAAATAACCAACAAATCTAAATATCGCCATATTCCGATCTCAACCAAAATCAAATATCGCTATATTTCAAACGGGCTGTTTTATGAGTCAAAATAAATCCCAAAAATCCTTGAACGTAAAGCAACCTCGAAGATAATCCGTAGCTTATCAACCAGCAAATCTAAATATTGCAATATTCCGAATTGATGCGCAGACTTGAAAAAATCAAATATCGCAATATTTCAAATTGATACGCAAACTTGACAAAATCAAATATTGCAATATTTCAAATGAGTCGTTTTTGAGAGTCAAAATAAATCGCAAAGATCGGCGCATCAGCGGCTGAATAACCTCCAAAACTAAATATCGCTATTTTTCGAATTGATATACAGTACGCCAAAAAATCAAATATCGCAATATTTCGAATTGCCTGAAAAAACAACAGAAAAACTATAATCCACAAAAAAAATGAGTAACGGTCATCCATCTAATTCAACTATTCAATCTTCATTCAAATTTACACCTGACATTTTGACACACTTCAGTTTATTTGCTTATTTTTGTATTTCAATATCTTGTAAGACAAATGAACAACCCCGATTTAGAAAAGGACAAAATGATGGATGAATCAAGACAAGGTGAAGCTTTGCTCTTGGGAGAAAACGCAAATAATTCTGGAAAAAAATTATACATTGAAAGTTATGGTTGCGCCATGAATTTTGCTGACAGCGAAGTGGTTGCATCTATTTTAGCAAAAGATGGTTTTCAAACAACTACTAATTTTGAAGAGGCAGATGTTATTTTACTGAATACATGCTCGATTAGAGAAAACGCTGAAGTTCGCGTTCGCAAGAGATTACATGACTTCAAAAAACAGAAAAAATCTCAACCTGAATTGGTTGTCGGTATTTTAGGCTGTATGGCCGAAAGACTCAAACAAAATTTACTTGACGAAGAAAAATTAGTTGACATTGTTGCTGGACCCGATTCCTACAGAGATTTACCAAATTTGATTGAAGAAGTTGGTACAGGACAAAAAGCGGTAAATGTTTTACTTTCACGTGAGGAAACTTACGCTGATATTTCTCCCGTAAGATTAGACAAAGGCGGCGTTTCGGCATTCGTCAGCATCACAAGAGGTTGCGACAATATGTGTTCGTTTTGTGTCGTGCCTTTTACGAGAGGACGAGAAAGATCTCGTGATCCGCAGACGATTATTGAAGAATGCAAAAATCTATTCGAAGCTGGTTACCGAGAAGTCACTTTATTGGGACAAAATGTAGACAGTTACAGATTTAACATGACCAGCAAGGGTGAAATAAAAGAAGAAAATCTTCCAACAACCAATTTTGCACAATTGATGTCCATGGTTGCTGAAGTGAATCCATTATTGAGAGTGCGTTTTTCAACTTCTCACCCTAAAGATTTAACAGATGACTTTTTGGAAGTGATGGCGAAATATCCAAATATCTGTCCATACATTCATCTTCCGGTTCAATCTGGAAGCACGGAAGTGTTGAATAAAATGAACCGCGGTTATACCAGAGAATGGTATTTGGAAAGAATTGCAGCAATCAAGAAATTTATTCCAGACACGACGATTTCAACTGATATCATTGCTGGATTTTGTGGCGAAACTGAAGAACAACACAATGAAACAAAAAGTTTGATGGAAGAAGTCAAATTCGATTTTGCTTATATGTATACTTATTCAGAAAGACCGAAAACATTGGCAGAACGCAAGTATGAAGATGATATTCCTGAAGCGACTAAAAGCAGACGATTGACAGAAATCATTGATATTCAGCGCCAAAATTCATTGTTGTCAAACCAAAAACAATTGGGACAAATTCAAGAAGTTTTGGTGGAAGGAATTTCAAAAAAATCAGAACTTGAGATGGCGGGAAGAAATCCTTACAATGCCAGAGTAGTTTTCCCAAAAGGAAACGCAAAACCTGGAGATTATGTGATGGTTAAAATTCTCAATTGCACATCAGCCACTTTGATAGGAGAAATCGTTTAAATAGCTTGATTTTTCAAAACGAACAGACAATAAAATGGATATTCAACAAATAAAACAACGATTTTCAATTATAGGAAACGCTCCATTGCTCAACCGTGCCTTGGAAGTTGCCGCACAAGTTGCACCTACAGATATTTCGGTTTTGGTGACAGGAGAAAGTGGAACCGGAAAGGAAATTATACCTCAAGTGATTCATCAACTTAGTTCTAGAAAACATGGAGAATACATCGCTGTAAACTGTGGTGCTATTCCAGAAGGAACGATTGATTCAGAATTATTCGGACACGAAAAAGGTTCGTTTACTGGCGCTAGCGGAAGTCGCGAAGGTTATTTTCAAGTGGCAGACGGCGGAACAATATTCTTAGATGAAGTCGCAGAATTGCCGATGCAAACACAAGTGCGATTATTACGTGTTTTGGAAACTGGAGAATTTATTCGAGTTGGTTCCTCTAAAGTGATCAAAACCAATGTGCGTGTTGTCGCTGCGACAAACGAAAACATGAGTCGTGCCATTCAAAGTGGAAAATTCAGAGAAGATTTATTATACCGTTTGAGCACCGTGCCAATCAGTTTGCCACCGTTGAGACAAAGAAAAGAAGATATAAATTTGATTTTCAGGAAATTCGCCAGCGATTTTGCTGATAAATATAGAATGCCACCGATTAAGTTGACTGAAGATGCGGTGCATGTGTTGGAAAATTACAATTGGCCTGGAAATATTCGTCAGTTAAAGAATTTAGTTGAACAAATATCTGTCATTGAAAATAAAAGAGAAATTGACGGAATCACTTTGCAAAGCTATTTGCCGAAAGCGGAAGATCAATTTCCAAGTGTGATTAACAAAAGTGAGCAAGAGAATTTTTCGGAGCGTGAATTGATGTACAAATTTTTGTTTGACATGAAAAGCGACTTGAATGATTTGAAAAAATTGGTTACTGAATTGATCAATCAAGGTCCTGAATTTCAATTAAATTCTGATCAATCAGCGATGATTAACCGGATGTACAACGATGTAATTCCAGTCAATGACCATGCAACTTTATTGCCTTCGATAGTAAATAACAATTCAGATTTCAGAGCCAAAGAGGAGCCATTTGTAAATGATTATCAAGAGCATGTGGAAGTGGAAGAATCCTTATCTTTGGAAGATCGCGAAAAAGAATTGATTCAAAAAGCATTGGATAAACACCGTGGAAAACGCAAATATGCAGCGGATGAATTGGGAATTTCGGAGCGAACTTTGTATCGAAAAATTAAAGAATATAATTTACCAGGATAAATGAAAGTATTGCTTTCCATATTGCTATTAGTTACTCTCGTTTCTTGTTGGCCGACCAGCGTTTCCTTCAAAGATACTGGTAAAATGGATCCGCGTTGGAAGAAATTTACTGTCAAAACGTTGGAAAACAATGCGCCCAATGCCAATTTGAGTTACCCAGCGCAATTGACAGAAACCATAAAAGACGGAATTCAAAACAATACGAGGTTGAAATTGAGCAATAATATAGATTCTTCGCAAGTAAATATCGAAGGAACAATTACAAGTTATTCGATTACTCCTATCGCTTTGCAAGCGGGCGATGTTGCTGCAAGAAACCGTTTGACCATTTCAACCAATTACACGATTTTCATCAATGTTGAACCATTGGAAAACGAGCAAATGACTGAAAATAAAATGACTTTGACAAGCACCCGTTTCGCTGATTACGATTCAAATTTAGATTTGTCAACGGTTGAAAGTCAATTGTTGGAGGAAATCAACAAGCAAATTGTGCAAGACGTTATCAATAAAATTCTTTCAAACTGGTAAGCATGAATTTAGATCAAATAGCCACTAGAATAGCAGATCCAGCTTCGTGTTTAGGTCAAGAAATTCCAGCTTTAAAGGAATTGACTGAGAAATATCCTTATTCTCAAATTTTCTCGATTTTATATTTAAAAGCGCTTGCAAACCACAACGACATTGGATTTGAAGATGCTTTGCAAAAACACGCTTACCGCATTTCAGACAGAATGAAATTGTATGATTTAATTCATGGAGAAGCTGTTAGTGAAATTGAAAGTATAAAAGAAACAGTTGAAATTATCGCCGAAAAAGTTCAAGAAACTGAAATCGCACCAGAAGTAATTGAAGCAGAAATAGAAGAAAAAATTATTGTTGAAGAGATTACCGAACCTGCAGTTGAAGAAGTTGCTCTTTTAGCAAATGAACCTGAAACCATTTCTGAATCGATTGAAATAATAGAAGTTGAGCCAACAATTCAAACTGTTGAACCAGAAATTGTTGTTGAACTAGAAATTGAACCACTTAATGCTGTTTCTGAAAAAGAAATTGCTGCTAACGAAATAAATCTCAATTCAGATCAAAACGCGCAAGACGACGAGCTAAATTTAGAAATTATTTCACAAGTCGTAGCGAATGTTTACAATGAAAATTTAGAAAATTCGGTTCCTGAGCAGAAAAAAATCGAAATTGAAGAAAAAATTTCTGAACAAATTGAACCAGAGATTTCAACAATTCATAAACCAGATTTTACGTCCAAAAGAAGTTTTACTTCATGGCTAAAAATGGGTGAACAATCAACTCAAACTTCAGTTCCAAAAGAGAAAGAAATTATTGAGGAAGAAATCGAAGTCATTGAAAAACAGATAGATAAAATCATAAATAAATTCATCGAAAAAGAACCGAGTATTTCTAGACCGCAAAAAGAATTTTATTCTCCTTCCAAAAAAGCGAAAGAAAGTATCAATCCAGACAGTCTGATTTACACAGAAACTTTGGCCAATATTTTCGCAATTCAGGGGAATTTTCCGAAAGCAATTGTCGCTTATGAACAATTAATGTTGACAAATCCAGAAAAAAAGATTTTCTTTGCAAATCGAATTGAAGAATTAAAAGAAAAATTAAAATAATACAAATGGGAGCTTTATTATCAATCATCATCATTTTAGCCAGTATTTTACTGATTGTTGTTGTATTTATTCAAAATCCAAAAGGTGGAGGTTTATCATCAGATTTTGGTGCAGCTTCGCAATTGGGTGGTGTTCAAAAAACGAATGATTTCATCGACAAATCAACTTGGACTTTGGCAGGAGTGATTATGGTTTTGAGTATTGTATTGACAATTCAATCAACTCCGAAAAAACAAGTTGTGAAAGAAACTCCAACTACTGAACAAGGACAAAATAAGCCAGCTCAATAAAAAGAGTTAACTAAAAATATTCAAAATGTCAGTATGTCAGTACTGGCATTTTTTTTTGTGCAAAAATTTCCCCTTCAATGTAAAAATGTCGCATTTATTAGCGTGGCACAAAATTGGTCGAAGGAGAGCGAACATATAAATTTTATATATACATGTCAACATCATTTAAACCATTGGCGGATCGCGTTCTAATCGAAGCAGCGCCAGCAGAACAAAAAACAGCAAGTGGGATCATCATTCCGGACACGGCGAAAGAGAAACCATTAAAAGGGGTTGTCATCGCTGTTGGAAATGGTAAAAAAGATGAGCCAATGACTGTAAAGGTTGGGGATAATGTCATTTACGGACAATATTCTGGAACAGAAATCAAGTTAGATGGAAAAGCTTTCTTGATCATGAAAGAAGCAGACATCTACGGAATAATCTAAGTACAACACATTTAAAAATTTAAATCATGGCAAAAGAAATTTATTTCGACGTTGAAGCGCGTGAAAAGCTTAAAAAAGGAGTGGACGCTTTGGCGAATGCAGTTAAAGTTACACTTGGACCAAAAGGAAGAAATGTAGTTATTGGCAAAAAATTCGGTGCGCCGCATATCACTAAAGATGGTGTAACTGTTGCCAAAGAAATAGAATTGAAAGATCCTGTTGAAAATATGGGTGCTCAAATGGTAAAAGAAGTTGCTTCTAAAACAGCTGACATTGCTGGTGACGGAACAACAACTGCAACAGTTTTGGCTCAAGCAATCGTTGCTGCAGGAATGAAAAACGTTGCTTCTGGCGCTAATCCAATGGATTTAAAAAGAGGAATCGACAAAGCGGTTACCGCAGTTGTTGAGAATTTGAAAAAAATCTCGAAAGAAGTTGGTTCTGACAATGATAAAATCAAACAAATTGCTTCCATTTCTGCAAACAATGACGAGACGATCGGCGCATTGATTGCAGAAGCAATGAAAGTAGTTGGAAACGATGGAGTAATCACAGTTGAAGAAGCTAAAGGAACTGAAACAGAAGTAAAAACTGTAGAAGGAATGCAATTTGACAGAGGATATTTGTCTCCGTATTTTGTTACCAATGCAGAAAAAATGATCACTGAAATGGAAAATCCATTGATTTTGATCTACGACAAAAAAATCTCCAACATGAAAGAATTGCTTCCAATTTTGGAGCCGGTTGTTCAAGCAGGAAGAGCGTTGTTAATCATCGCGGAAGATTTGGATGGAGAAGCTTTGGGAACTTTGGTAGTGAACAGAATTCGTGGTTCATTGAAAGTGGCAGCAGTAAAAGCGCCAGGATTTGGTGACCGTCGCAAAGCCATGTTGGAAGACATCGCTATCTTAACTGGAGGACATGTAATTTCTGAAGAAAGAGGTTACACGTTGGAAGGTGTAACGATGGACATGTTGGGAACGGCAGAAAAAATTGAAATCGACAAAGACAATACAACAATCATCAATGGTGCTGGACAAAAAGATGCGATTCAAGCGCGTGTTGGACAAATAAAAGCACAAATTGAATCTTCTACTTCAGATTACGACAAAGAAAAATTGCAAGAAAGATTGGCTAAATTGGCTGGTGGAGTTGCCGTTTTATACATCGGAGCTCCAACTGAAATGGAAATGAAAGAGAAAAAAGACCGCGTTGACGATGCACTTGCTGCAACGAGAGCTGCGGTTGAAGAAGGAATCGTTCCTGGTGGTGGAGTTGCTTTGATTCGTTGTATTTCAGCTTTAGACAATTTGAAAGGATTGAACGAAGACGAAGATACAGGAATTGCGATTGTGAAACGCGCTGTTGAAGAACCATTGAGACAAATCATTGCCAATGCTGGTGGTGAAGGTGCTGTAGTTGTTCAAAAAGTAAAAGAAGGAAAAGATGATTTCGGTTACAACGCACGTACAGAAGTGTACGAAAACTTGTATGCTGCAGGAGTTATCGATCCAACTAAAGTGACACGTATCGCTATTGAAAATGCATCTTCTATCGCTGCAATGTTGTTGACAACAGAGTGCGTTATCGCGGACGAACCAGAAGAAAACGCTCCAGCAATGGGTGGAATGCCTGGTGGAATGGGTGGAATGATGTAGTTTTTGAGACATTAGACTTGAGACATTAGACAAAAGATTTTAAGATATTAGGATTTTAAGACGAAATACTTTGAGTAAAAAAGTCTAGTATACAGATTTTTGTTGGGACGCAATGCATTGCGTCCCAACAAAAGATACTGAAATCTTATAGCGAAGCGAGTCTTTTTTAGTCGAGTTTCGGATAGAATTATTATTTTTACATCACTTATAAAGAGTCGCTTTTAGCGGCTCTTTTTTCGTTCCCTCTTCCTGATTTATTCAGATAGAACGGAACGTCGATATATAGAATGCCTTCTCTGTTTTAGGACGGGGAAGGTTTTTTTTGTGAATTTTATTTCAAGTTGTTACTTTTCAGACAATTCGAATTCTCTGTTAAAACAAAGACTATGAAAAAGATTATTTTATTCTTACTATTAACCATTTTAACTTCTTTTCAAGTAAAACCGAAATTGATCTATTTTGAAGTTGAAACGCGAGACGAAGCGGGAACTATTGTACCCAAATGTTTGCTTCAAACTTCAGATGGATTTGATAAAAAGATCTGCCACTTTTATACAGATAAATTTGGAAAGAGTCTTTTCTCTATAAAAATTATGCCTTCGAAAACTTTCGTAACCATAGATGCTTATGTATCTAACTCAGTTTCTTATCGACAATTTTACGACATAGATTTGTTGAATGATGGTGATACCGTTCGGGGAATCATCACTATTTACTATCCTTTAAAAAAATAGGCTATTAGAATACTTTAAAACAGCAGAGCCTCTTGCTTTCCTCTAAAAAAATCGCCGAATGGAGGCAGATACATCAACAAAAAATAAAAGTCTTTTTCTTTATATTTATTGACTTTCATTCAAAAGAATCGATTATGCGCTTATTATTAATCTTACTATTATTGAATACTCCAATAATTTTTTCTAAAAACGAAAACATCATTTTAAGTCAACCTGAAATGAACACTTATTACAAAGGATTTAGCCAAATAATTTCGATTGGATTTCGTCATAAAAAAATTAAAAATTTGAAAGTTATTTGCGTAAAATGTTATACAATTTATTATTTAAAAGACAATTACTATTTAGTAAAACCAGGTCAAAATGATAGTATTACTTTAGAAGTATTCTCAAAAAATGAACAAATTTTATACTCACAAAAATACAAAACTCGAAATCTCCCAATTCCCTCTTTAATAATTGATAATTTTCAATCACTCGATACAATTTCTGCGCTACCAAGTCTATTGTCACTTGAAAATTCTATTGATCCAAATATCAGAGTTGGCTTCGTGATTATGGAATGGAAAACAACCATCAATGGAAGAAATTTCAATGGATTTGGATCTAAATTTTCAAAAGAATTTACAGAATTCGTTGAAAAACAGAAAAAAGGAATGTTTATGATTGAAATAAACTATCGTGGACCTGACAAAATATCCAAAACCATCAAAGAATTGTTCTTCTTTAATTTATAAGATTTCCATTTTTTTTAATAATTAAACACTTAACAACTCAATCACCGTAATCTCCGGGCGAATCCCTACTCTACCCATGTATCCCAAGCAGCCCAAGCCGCGGTTGACGTACAAATGTTGATTTCCGTTTGGGTATAATCCAGCCCACTGAGGATAAATGTATTGCGACGGACTCCATTTGAAACCAGGAATTTCTATGCCAAATTGAAATCCATGTGTGTGGCCGGAAAGTGTCAAATCGATGTCGGTGTGTTGGTCCTTGATTTCAGCGTTGTAATGACTCGGGTCATGTGAAAGCAAAATCTTGAAAGGCAAATGTTCAGACCCTTTTTTGGCTTCATTAAATTTTCCGTATTTCTTGAAATTCAAGTTTGCGCCCCAATTTTCGATTCCTAGTACACCAATTTTTTCTCCGTCTTTTTCTAGTTCAACGTGTTCATTCAACAATAACTTCCAACCCAATTTTTCATGCAAATCGTGCATTTGTTTCATGTTGTGTGCTTTCGCTTCTGCATTTTCCCATTGCTCGTAATCGCCATAATCATGGTTTCCCAAAATACTGTAAACGCCAAACGGTGCAGCCAATTGAGATAAAATCGGAATGTAAGGAAAAGCTTCATCTGTGCGATTATTCACAATGTCACCCGTAAAAAATATCACATCTGGTTTTTCAGCTTTAATTAGATCAAATGCTTTTTGGAGTTGGTGATTTCCTTGCAAACTCCCAGTGTGAATGTCAGAAATTTGAACAATTTTCAATCCGTGGAATGCTTTCGGCAAATTTGAAAACTTGATTTTTGGACGGTGAATTTTGAAATCGTAAGCCGTTTTTATCAATCCATAAGCCATGGTTCCCAGCGGAAGGGCGGCAAAACTGAGTGCTAACTTCGCTGCAAACTGTCTTCTACCTAAATCTGTTGCGACCTTAGAAGCAGCTGTTTTTGAAACAAATAATCCTTTGATGAATTGAATTCCAGTGGTGATTATAAATGCGAGTGCAATGACCAATTTGGCGATTAAAACCAAAAAGAAAATATTGACCATCCAATTTTTGGCGTAATTGTTTTGCATCATTCTACTTCCGAAAACTAGTGCGTAAATTAAAACAGTAGAAGCAAACCAAATCCAATTAAACCATTTAAGTTGTGATTTTTGTTCTAGAAAAAAGGTGCGAATGGCAAAATAAGAACCAATTTCAGCGATGAGTAAAATGGAAATTAAAACGATGGGGAAAATGAGTTTTTTCATGGGGAATGTTTGTGAAACTTCGTGAATTTGCGTAATAAAATTGAAAAAGATGTTCTTTTATTTAAACACGAAACGCATAAACATGTTTAGCATTTCACACTTAAAAATTGAAAATTATATTACAAAATTATAATTTATCCTTGATTCAAAATGTGTTTAATTGAAACCGCTTACAGAATATTTTATCAAACTATACCTTTTTAGCGAAATAAAGTAAAAAAACTTTCAATAACTACCCTACTTTTTGATTTATTCATTGTACATTTACAGCGCAAAATTTCAGAAAATGAACTTACACGAATATCAGGGAAAATCCATTTTAAACAGCTTCGGTGTTGCGACACAAAGAGGTGTTGTTGTTGACAAAGTTGAAGATGCAGTCGCTGCAGCTAAAAAATTAACAGAAGAAACTGGTACTGGCTGGTACGTTGTAAAAGCACAAATCCATGCAGGTGGACGTGGAAAAGGAACTGTTGAAGAAACAGGTTCTCACGGTGTTGTTTTGGCAAAAGGAATTGACCACATCGAAGAAAAAGTAAAAGGAATTCTTGGCGGACATTTGACTACTGCTCAAACAAACGGAAAAGGAAAATTAGTTTCAAAAGTTTTAATTGCTGAGGATGTTTACTATCCAGGTGAAACTGAAACTTCTGAGTTTTATATGTCTGTTTTATTGGACCGTGAATTAGGACGCAACGTGATTGTTTACTCTACTGAAGGTGGAATGGACATTGAAACTGTTTCTGAAAACACCCCAGAGTTGATCCACAAGGAAGTGATCGATCCAAGAGTTGGTTTGCAAGGTTTTCAAGCTAGAAAAATTGCTTTTAATTTAGGTCTTTCTGGAGATGCATTCAAAAACATGGTGAAATTTATTCCTTGTTTGTACAATGCATTTGAAGGTTGTGATGCTTCTATGTTTGAAATCAATCCTGTTTTGAAAACTTCAGATAATAAAATCATCGCTGTGGATGCGAAAGTTACTTTAGACGGAAACGCTTTATTCAGACACAAAGATTATGCAGCAATGCGTGATGTTACTGAAGAAGATCCAACAGAAGTTGAAGCTGGTGAAGCTGGTTTGAATTTTGTGAAATTAGACGGAAACGTTGGTTGTATGGTAAACGGTGCTGGTTTGGCAATGGCTACAATGGACATTATCAAATTATCAGGTGGAAATCCAGCTAACTTCTTGGACGTAGGAGGAACTGCAGATGCTGAAAGAGTTGAAAAAGCTTTCGGAATCATCTTGAAAGATCCAAATGTAAAAGCGATTTTGATCAACATTTTTGGTGGAATCGTTCGTTGCGACCGTGTTGCTCAAGGAGTTGTTGACGCATACAAAAACATGGGTTCTATTCCAGTTCCAATCATCGTTCGTTTGCAAGGAACTAACGCTGTAGAAGCGAAAAAATTAATTGACGAATCAGGATTGAATGTACATTCAGCTGTTTTGTTGCAAGAAGCAGCAGACAAAGTGAAAGCTGTATTGGCATAAAACAATCATTTTTTTATAATATTAAAAGCTGTCTCTCTTTAGGGGCAGCTTTTTTGACAAATACTTGCCAATGAAAAAAATCTATCTATTCCTACTCATATTTTTCCCTATTCAACTTTTGTTGGCGCAGGAAGTTTCTGTCGAGAACAAAGCCAAAGCACTTCAATTTAGAATACTTTCGCAACATGTTCAAACGAAAACTTGGAATGATACACTTTCAAAAAGGGTAAATTCTATTTTCATAGACTTCCTTGACCCAAATCGCATCTATTTTTCGCAAGAACAGGTCAATGCCCTAAATGAAAAAGCAGGTAATCTTGGAGCAGATATTCCGGATAGGAAAACGATTTACCTAGATGCAATTAAGTCAATTTATATTTCTGAAATAAGAACTTTTCAAGCGCAGTTGGCGGAAGAAACACAGAAGCCAATTTCGCTAAAAAATGAAAAATCACCGAAAATTGCTTATTCATTTGACAAAATTTGTCCTGCAAGTCAACTCAAAGAGCGCAGAAAACTGTTTATACAAAAGCAATTATTTGATGAGTTATTTGAATTACATGAAAATAAAGAAATTGTTCCCGTCGCTTATTTAATGAAGGACGAAGAAAACGCCAGAAAAAAAATCATATCTCAGCAAAACCAAATCACATCTTTAATTACTGGCGACAACAAAATTATTGAAGATTATTATTTAAAATCGATTGCCCTAGCAGTTGATCCGCATACCTTGTACTTTACCGAATCTTTGATGCGTTCGTTCAAATCTGAGCTTTCAGTTGAACAAGAAAGATTTGGTTTCTCTTACGGCTTAAATGCCGACAATAAAGTGATTCTGACCAAATTTTTTCCTGGAAGTTCAGCTTGGCTTTCTGGCAAAATAAAAGAAAATGATATTCTAAAAGAAATCGGATTAAAGCAAAATAAAGAATGGAAATTTACTGAAATTTCTGATGGTTTGATTGGCTTGAATGAAATAGAAAATTTGTTGAAATCATACCACGAAAAAGAAATTCAGCTCTATGTTGAACATGAAAATAATTCAACAGAAAAAGTACTTTTACTTAAAACCAAAATATACAACGACAATGAATTGGTAAAAAATGTCATTCTTGGAAATGAAGATAAAATAGGATACATACAACTTTCAGATTTTTATACTGACATGACTGGATTCAATTTTGGAAACGGTTGCGCCAATGATTTAGCAAAATGTGTCTTGAAATTGAAAAAAGATTCCATTCAAGGATTGATTTTAGACTTGCGCGGAAATGGCGGCGGTTCTTTAAAAGAGGCGATTGAACTTACTGGAATTTTTATCGACTACGGTCCTGTGCTTGCTTATTCAGATAGAAGCGGCACGATCGCAACCTTGAAAGATGCGAACAGAGGCTTTATTTACGATGGTCCATTGATGGTTTTAATTGACGAGGAAAGCGCTTCTGCATCTGAAATTGTAGCAGCTGCATTGCAAGATCACGGCAAAGCGCTTATTGTTGGTAGAAACTCTTTTGGTAAAGCAACAAGTCAACAAATATTAGCGACAGACCCCTTGGCAGCAATCAATGGATCAGGTACCAATTCGGCGAATGAAAATTTTGGATTTGTAAACGTTACAGAAGGAATACTTTATCGAATCAATTCAGAGACCAACCAACAAAAAGGAGTGCAACCAGACATTCAATTTCCTGATGCAATGAAAATCGGGGAAAGTGAGTTTGAAAAAGATTTACCTTCAGCGTTAATCGCTCCACCGATGACAAAAAAATTAAATTTTACCAGCGCAAACACTATTCCTGAGGAAGCATTGGCAAGTTGGAGTGAAGGTTATTTCAAAACCCCAACCATGAGTTCTGAACTTGCAAAGCGTCAAGCAATTCAAAAAATATTTAGTGAAGAAGAATTTTTGTTTTTAGATTATAATACTTACTTTTCGACACTAAAAAAATTAGAAAATGAAATAAAGCAGTTACTTGTCGAAACCATTTACATAGATAAAAACATGATCCAAAGCAATTCATTTGACAAGAAATTGTATGAACAAAATCAAATCTTAAGCACCTTTCAAAGCGATTTTCAAGATCAACTTTCAAATGATATTGAATTAAAATTTGCGATGGATTTAATGAATCAATGGTTAACAATTATAAACAAATAAAATAAACATGAAAAACACAAACCTTTCTAAATTACTGATTGCGTTCTTATTGTTCGCAACTAATTCAATCAAAGCCCAAGATGCAGGTCAATACATGGATGTATTTTCGACTGAATTTCGAAAAATTCAACAAGACATGTGGGATTATACAAGTTCAGTTTCTCACGGAAAAAGCGCGAGAAAAGTTGAAAAGCGAAGAATGGAATTGATTGAAACATCGAACATTGCACTGCAAAAAGCAAAGAGTCAAAAAGGATTTAAAAACTCTACAAGATACAAAGATTCAGTGGTACAATTTTTCACCATCAACAATCTCGTTTTGAAACAAGATTATGCAAAAATCGTTGATATGGAAGCTGTTGCGGAAGAATCTTACGACGCGATGGAAGCTTATTTATTAGCAAGAGAAAGAGCAAGTGATAAATTAATGGCTGCAGGCGACATGGTTCAGAGAGAACAAGCTTTGTTTGCCAAAGAGAATGATATCAACCTCATCACGCAGGAAGATGGTTTGTCTCAAAAAATGGAAATTGCTGGTCTAGTTTATGATACTTATAACGAAATCTATTTGATTTTCTTCAAAAGTTTCAAGCAAGAAGCGTATTTGATGGATGCAATCAATCGCAAAGATGTCAATGGAATTGAACAAAATAGAACTGCGTTAGTAGCAACTGCAAAAGAAGGTTTAGAGAAACTAAAAAAAGTTAAGCCTTACAAAAATGATGTAAGCTTGGTTGAATCAACAAATCGACTTTTGCAATTTTACATTGAGGAAGGAAATGTGGAATTACCCAAAATGATCGATTTTTTCATGGCGAATGAAAACTTTGATAAAGTGAAAAAAGGATTTGATGCTGTTCCAGAAAAAAAGAGAACACAAACAGATGTAAACAACTACAATACAGCAGTGAACGACATGAATTCCGCTTCCACCAAATACAACAAATCAAATGATTATTTGAATAAAATGCGTGGCGTATACATTGATAATTGGAATAAAACTGCAGAAAGTTTTACCAATAAGCATGTTCCAAAAGGAAAGTAAAATTTTATTTCTTTTTTTTAAAAGCTGTCAAAATTGGCAGCTTTTTTTGTTTCAATCTTTTAAAACTAGGGTTACGTTTTCTTCATAAGCTTAAAACTCCTTGCCATTTTTAACTGAATGTTGCGCACGTTTTGCTCTGAATCGATTGGAGAAATTAACTGAAAACAAATACGTCGATTTGAATCTAATTCTGTTGAATATTCATAAATATGTCCAAAAAAAGGAATTGCACTTTCTATTAATGAAAAAGGAACGCCGTTTAAGTTGACTTCCGAAACGGCAATAATATCGTTTTTCAATGTTACTTTTCGTTCTTCTGGAGAATCGATGAAACTACCAATATCCAAGCTTAATTTTGAGCCATTTTCCCATTCCATATCCAAATGCGTATCAAAATTTTGAATCACTGCGCCTTCAGGATAATCTATTGAAAACCTTTGTGCTTTATTGGTGAATACCAGCCATTTTAAAGGTTTTTGTTTCTCAGCTTTTGGTTCCACATCGATTGTTGTCTTGGCGTAACTCCCCATATTTGGTGCGATGTAAACGATACCAAAAAACAGCAAATATCCCACAAAAATAACGATGGAAATGTATTTTGAACTTGATTTATTAGTTTGATTTTGATTCGCAGATTGTGGGTTTTTCTTTTTATTTCCGACAGTAGAAATGATTCCAAACGCAAATAAAATAATCATTTCGAGGATGATAAATGTAAACAACTCACTGTGTTGATTCCACTGATTGTGGTCGATTGCATGGCTTGATTTTGGGTAAATTGCATATCCGAAAAACAAAAGATTTCCAACAAAAGCACCCAATGCGAGAAAAATCCAAACATTTTTTTTCGATTGTTTCTCAATAAATAAGAAGTAGCAAGAAGCAATGCCTGCAAAAAATAAAAGAAAAAGGTTGATGATCATTTTACTTAAGATAAAATAGTAAGCAAGTACTTGAGTTCAAAATTAATTACTTTTTATTATTTTCTCGATGATGGTGCCTTCATCCGTTAAAACTTCTAATAAATAAACGCCGTTGCTGTATTTCTCGAGTTGAACTTTTGATTGATTGCCCAAAATTGTCAAATGCTCCAATAACTTGCCATTAATATCTCTCAGTTTAATAGATTTCATCATCGATTTGCTAATGATTGTAATTTCATTGGAAGTAGGATTAGGGAAAACTTGAATAGTAGAATTAGATACTTCATCTAATCCAACACTATACATGTCAATACAATTGCTAATAGAGTATACAACTTCACAATCTAACTGCGAAATAAAAACTGCATACGAATTGTTTTCAGTGACGTTAAATGTCTGCGAAGTAGCACCTGGAATGGGAGTAAAAGTACTATTGCAAATAACCCATTGATAACTATATCCTGGAGCAACTGCTTGTAAAGTATTTCCATTTATTTGGATAATTTGAGCTTGAGAAGAACTTTCATTTGGATTTAATACTAGTTGATATTGGTATGTTGAATTTCCATTTCCATCAGTAAATTTCCAAGTAACGTCCATGGTCCTTACTATTGGAAATGTAGTTGTTGTTGAACCATATATTAATCCGTAACATTCATCTATGGCGGTAGGAGGCATTATGGTTTCGAGTGCATCACAATCTAAGTAAATTGGATCCAGTGACAACTGTGAAATTACAGGAACTGGCGGAACAGTGTCAATTATTTTAACAATTTGATTTTGGTAAACAACGTTACCACCTCCACCGTTAAAAGTCCAAGTGATGGTTGTTGGTCCATTTTTTATCGGAAATGAAACATTCGGTACTCCAAAAATAGTTTGATTACAACCCAAGGTAGCAGTTGGAATAGGCAATGATGCAACTTCACAAACTTCGGTCACGGTTGGCAAAAAATTGTTGTCCAACACCGGAATTTGTGAATTTTCTATAATCACATTTTGTTGCTGAGTTGAAACATTTCCTGCCTCATCAGTATATGTCCAATCAATTATATTATTACCTTGACTGTTAATGGGAAGTTGAAAATTGGTCGCACCATAAACAGTTCCTGAGCAATTATCGAAAGCAGGTGGTGGATTTAAAAAAGTCACTTCACAACTTGCGATTATATCTGGTAATTCATTATACAATGGAACTGGTGCGATAACATCATTATAAAAAACGTTTTGTGTCTGGTTAGTTGTATTACCTGCTCCATCATCATACGTCCAAATAATTGTGGTTTGACCTTGCGTGGTAATTGGAAAACTAATATTCGGAGTTCCAATAATGGTTCCAAGACAATTAAAAGTGGCAGTTGGTGGTGCGAGTGAATAAATTGGACAGGCTGAATAAATGGTTTCTAGCATCGAAACATCAGGAATTGGTGCAGTCATTAAATTAATTTCTACATTTTGAATTTGACTGGAAGTATTTCCATTTCCGTCATTAAATGACCAAACAATTTGAGTCAAACCAGTATCAGCAATTGGAAATACAATATCGGGAACACCTACTATTGTTCCAAAACAATTGAAATTAGCAGTTGGAGGAATAATTGTGTCGATTTGACAATTAGAATAGATTGTTGGAAGAACTGCAACATTTGGAATTGGGGCGGCAGAAGAAGTGATTTCTACAATTTGATTTTGAGACGAAGAATTTCCATTTTCATCAGTATAAATCCAACTGATTGTCGTGGCTCCAACGGTCGTTATTGGAAGTACAGTATTTGTGGTAGCCACTACTGTTACGCTACAATTGTCATTAGCTGTAGGTGGAATCAATTCGGCAATCTGACAAGAAGAACTTAATGTTGGAAGATTAAGCAAATTAGGAATTGGACTTGACTCATCATCAATTATCTGTACCGTCTGCGATTGTGAAACTGAATAACCATAACCATTATCAAAAGTCCAAGTAACTGTTGTTTCTCCAATTGAAGTTATTGGAAAAGTAACATTGGGAACACCATTAATGATGCCGATACAATTATCGAAAGCTGTTGGAACACTTAAGAAATTCAATTGGCATGCTGAAATGATATTTGGCAAAGATGCTGAACTAGGAGTGATTTCATTAAAATTACAGAAAATATTTTTATATAATTTTGAATTACAATACTCAGAAGAATTTTGCCCAATAATTAAAACATCAGGATAAAAATCATTATTGAAATCAAAAAACTCGACATCACCATTGTAAACATTAACAAACGGAGTATTTTCCACAAATGTAAAATTTCCCAAACCATCATTGGTAAAAAGTCTTGTTACTGCTACTAAAGGAAACTGATTTTGTGGATTATCATTAATATAACCTGTTATTAGTACATCTTGATCAAAGTCATTATCAATATCTACAAAATCAACTGTAGTGCCGCCAACGCCATCAAATGGGATGTTTGGCTTTTCGATATAATTTCCCAACCCATCATTTGTGTATAATTTTGAAATTGAGGAGCCAGTAAGCAAAAAATCTTGGTCGCCGTCATTGTCAATGTCCGAAAAACCGGTAGCACCATCATTGCCGAAACCACTGAAAAATGCCACCATTGAAAAATTTCCAATTCCATCATTCAAAAACAATTTGTTATTCAAAAGCATATCTTCATCTTCATCATTGTCTACGTTGGCAAATTCAATTGCAGTTGGATTATAGAACACATTTTGTGGATTTACTGCTATTGAATTAAACATAGTGAAATTTCCATTCCCATCATTTGAATACTGAGAAAAGGTTGTTCCAATAAAAAATAAATCTAAATCATTGTCATTGTCCATATCGGAAAAAGTAGCTTTAGAAAAGGCTATCTCCGAAAAAGGCGTATTTGTAACTATCGTAAAATTCCCCAAGCCATCATTTAAGTATAATTTGGTGCTTTCAACATAACTTTGATTAATTCCAGAAATTATTAAATCTTGATCTGAATCATTATCTATATCTGCAAAAGCCAAAGCTGGAAGAAATACTCCTTCAAATGTAGCATTTAGGTCAAGTGAAAAATTTCCTTCACCGTCATTTTTGTACAAATTAGCGACTTTTCGATTATTACTTGTTATCCCTGAAATAATAAAATCTTGGTCATTGTCCCCATCAATATCCGCATGTGCGACGCTGCCTCTGACTTCCGTTATAGGTGAATCTGAAACACTTTCAAAAAGATTATTCCCTTGATTAATATAAAACTTTGACAATCCTGTATTGTTTATTCCAGTTATCAAGATATCCAAGTCGTTATCCGCATCAATATCAGCAATAGCAGCTGAACCATGGGATGTCCCAATGAGAGGGGTACCAATAAGCATAGCAAATTCTCCATTTCCAATATTTGTGTATAATCTACCAATATATTGACTTTGATATAACCCAGTAATGACTAAATCCTGGTCATTGTCATTATCAAGATCTGCAAAAGCAACAGCGCCATATTTAGCACCAACTAGCGTAGAATTAACAAATGGCACAAAAATTCCTGAACCATTGTTGAAGTATAGCTTTGAAACCGATTGATTTACTGAATCACTTCCAGTAATCAATAAATCTTGGTCACTATCGTTGTCAATATCTGCGAAAGAAACCGCTCCATAACCAACTTTTACTAATTGATTCTCGAGTGTTTCAACAAAAAATCCATTGCCATTGTTCTTATATAATTTCGTACTTGGCTGATTTGCGCCGTTAATTCCAGTGATTAATAGATCCAAATGAAAATCATTGTTAACATCTGCAAAAGCAACTGATCCAGAACAAACATTTTCAAAAGGAGTATTCAAAACTGCTGCGAAAACGCCATCTCCATTATTCGAATACAATCTTGAAATAGTTTGACCCGAATTCAGTTTGCCAGTAATTAAAACATCATTGTCTGAATCATTATCAACATCGGCGAAGGAGATTGAACTATGAGAAACACCCAAAAATGAAGTCCCAAATACTTGCGTAAAATTTCCATTTCCATCATTTGTATATAATTTTGAACTTTTTAAATTAGGTGTATTCGATTGTCCTGTAATTAGAACGTCTAAATCTTCATCGCCATCAACATCTGCAAAAGCTACTGAACCATCACTAACGCCAGAGAAAGGTGTGCCAGAAACAATTGTATAATTTCCAATACCATCATTTTTATACAACTTGGCAATTTTCAAAAATTCGAAATTAGAACCAATAACCAATACATCTTCGTCATTGTCACCATCGATATCGGCAAAAACAGCATTCCCATTTCTAACATTTTCAATAAATGCATTGACCAGTGTTTGTGGAGGAATTGGTGGCCTCTGATCGAAATGAACCGATTGAGCAATTGATTGACTCATCAATACAAACACAAATAAAAATGCAAAGCTACATCTAAATAAATTGTAAAAAATTGAAGATGAAAAAATAGGCATCTGATTGATTTGGCTAAAAAATCTAGTAAAATATTCCCTTTGGACTCATTGAAAGTTAGCACAATATACACTTTTCCTTTAAAAGAAGAAAATTTAATAGAAAGTTTAAAATATTTGCTTTAAAATTGAAACCCGCGTGAGGGATTGCAACGAAAATCCCGCAGTGAGTCCCGTTCTTTTTATCGGGCGAGCAAGGAATTGTAGTGGAAAGCCCGACTCTCAAAATCGGAAGTATGAAGATTTTTGAGAGTCACGCCCAAAATATTACGCACTATTGAGACTGAACGTAGAGTTTGAAGAAGCTTTCAAGCTAATAAACCTAGATTTTACTACCTTTGCAAAAATTCTCAATACGAGAAATTTTAATCATCTAAAACGAATTATTTTGAGTTCTTTATTTGGCAAAGAAAAAATATTTTACAAAACACCTGCAGAAATTGAAATCATGCGTGAAGCTGCTCAAATTGTGAGTAGAACATTGGGCTTGATTGCTGCCGAAATTAAACCAGGCGCCGACATGTTGAAAATCGACAAAATGGCGGAGGAATATATACGTTCACAAAACGCAGTTCCAGGATTTTTGGGCATGTACGATTTTCCAAATACTTTGTGCGTTTCTTTGAATGCAGAAGTGGTACATGGTTATCCAAAAGGAAAAATATTGAAAGATGGCGACATCGTTTCTGTGGATTGTGGTGCTTTGTTTGAAGGATATTATGGCGATCACGCTTACACTTTTGAAGTGGGAGAAGTTGCTCCTGAAGCCAAAGAATTATTGAAAGTGACGCTTGAATGTTTGAATATTGGTATAGAACACACCCGCGTTGGAAATCGCATTGGTGACATTGGTTGGGCAATTCAAAATCATGCTGAAAAACATGGTTATGGAGTTGTAAAAGACTTGGTTGGACACGGTTTAGGTCGTTCGATG
>JBBALI010000043.1:0-29603 GCA_040403095.1 Crocinitomicaceae bacterium | reverse complement strand
AAATTACTGAATTAGGTAAATTCAAATTAGAAAACAGTTTGACTTAGTTACTTTAATAACTAAGTCAAACACTAGCTAAACAAAATTTCAACATCTGATTGATTCAACTTTTTGACAAAATTTTCTTGTGCTTGAATCAGATCATCAGAGAGCATCTTTTTCTTTTCTTGTAATTTGATTATCTTCTCTTCAATTGAATTCTCACAAATCAATTTATAAGCGAAAACATGATTCTTTTGTCCAATTCTATGCGTTCTATCAATGGCTTGGGATTCTGCGGCGGGATTCCACCAAGGATCAACCAAGAAAACATAGTCAGCAGAAGTCAAATTTAAGCCTACTCCACCCGCTTTTAAACTGATTAAAAACACACGATTTGATTCACTTTCATTGAACTCGTTTACCAATTCTAAACGTTTATTCGTTTTTCCGTCCAGATAGCTAAATTGAATTTTTTCAGCCTCTAACCTGGCTTGAATCAAAGCCAACATAGATGTAAACTGCGAAAAAACAAGCACCTTATTGGTCTTCACCAAAGGAATCAATTTTTCAATTAATATATCAATTTTAGCTGACTCTTGACAATCAAATTCACTGTCTTTAATCAACTCAGGGCTATTGCAAATTTGACGCAATTTCATCATTCCCTGTAAAATATACATTTTGGAATTTGCCAAACCATCCTTTGCAATCAAGCCTAAAATTTGACTTCTGATTTCTTTTAAATAGTGATTGTAAACCTTTCTTTGTTCAGCATGCATTTCTACTATCAAAATCTGTTCGGTTTTCTCAGGTAAATCGTTTGCGACTTGCTTTTTGGTTCTTCGCAATAAAAAAGGATGAATCATCTTCTTCAATTCATCGGCTCGAGCAATGTCATTTTTTCCATCAATTTCATTGGCATATTTGTCTTTGAAATCTTTCTGAGAACCAAAAAATCCAGGATTTAAAAAATTGAACTGTGCGTACAAATCAAAAGTATTGTTTTCGATGGGCGTTCCAGTTACAACAATCCTATTTCGTGCTTGCAACATACAGACACTTTTATACCGTTTGGATGTTGGGTTTTTGATTGCTTGAGATTCATCCAAAACAATGTAATTGAAAGCAAACGCTTTCAAGGCAACTAAATCTAAAGCGACTGTATTATAAGTAGTAATTACCAAATCAACATTTTCAAAATCTTGCTTATTTAATCTTCTATCGCTTCCGTGATAATGCAAATAATTCAAACTTGGGCAAAATTTATCCAACTCAGCGCTCCAATTATGCAACAAAGATTTTGGAACAACAACCAACGAAGTTCCACGTTTTAGTTCTTTTTGTTTGGCTAAAAAAGCAATTAATTGGATGGTTTTACCAAGACCCATATCATCTGCCAAACAACCACCAAAACCAAAATTATCTAAAAAATTAAGCCAGTAAAAACCTTCTTTTTGATAATCTCTTAAAATAGCTTTAATGCTTTTTGGAATCGCAATTTTTTCAACCTTACTAAAATTCTTGAGCAAATTTCTCTTTTCAGCCAATTCACTGATCAACTGAAAATCATCGATTTCCTCAAAAAGTTCATCTATCAAATTGAATTTCAATTTCTGAATTTTCAATATTTGGTCGTCAACGTAACCAACCCTTAAAATTGATTTTAATTTTTTGATCCACTTTTCGGGCAAAACTCCTTTTGTACCATCATTTAACTTGATAAAATTCTCCTTGCGTTCAAGTGCATCCATCCATTTTTTCATGGAAATTAATTCATCGCCAAAACGAATATCAACATGAGGTTCAAACCAATCAATGTTTGACGAAATACCGATACTAACATTTGCGGGAAAAGGGCTATACTTTAAACTTTTAAGATTCTTCAACCCAAAAACTTCAATTTGATTTTCGCGACAAAAAGCAAAAAAATGCATCAACCAATTTTGCGTTTGAACCTCATCAAAAGACTTGAAAAAATAGGTGAAATTAGTATCTAAATCAAACGAATCATCAAAGTTTTGAAGGGCATTTTTAAAATCATTCTCCGCTTCTACATTTCTAACAAATGATTGAGCCACATTTTCATCTTTATCAAAATTAAATCCATTTTCAGTGGTCAATAATGTAAACCGCTCACCTGTTTCATACATCACTTCTGGCTTTAAAATCAAGAAACCATCTTGCTCGAACAAATAAATTTCAAAGGCAGGTTTTGTTAAAAAAACTTCAGAAATTTTGAAGCATTTATTCAAATCAACTTCATGATACTTGGAAAATTCTTGAATAATTTCGACCAATTCGTGTTTTTCGCTTTGATGTAAAATCAATTTCTCTGTTTCAACCAACATGGATGCTGCGCTGAACGAAACATAATTAGGAATAACAAAAAGTAGGTCATTATGAACAAGAAAATGTCCGCTAAGAATGGTGTTTTTTTTAGAAAATGGAATCCAATTTTCATCGAATCTAAAATAGGAAACTAGGTGAAAATCGTCCTTCTTTTTTTGAACTTGAAAACGAATTTCAAGCGGAAATTGATTGATTTTAATGGGTTTTAAAGTTGATCGAGAAACAGAATAAGAAGAATCATTTTCATAGCACAGCTGTGACGCAAACAAAAGTGTGTTTTTGGCCAAAAACCCACTAATTTGATTGTATTTGGATTCAGGATGATCTGTGTAACCAAACATGCCTTTCAGATAGTCAAAATCATTGATAAAAAGTCTCAAATCTTCTGGAAGAAAAGTTGTACTTCTATAATAATCAATTGAATTAATCAATTTAGTATTGTCTTTACTTAATTTCCCTTCAATGATATTGATCTTAAATTCAAATAGTTTTCGGGAATTCTTCTCAAAATTAAAAGCGATTCCATATCCAAAACCATTTTCTAGATTGTGTGCAAACGGAATCGCAATTTTGGTGTGAATTTTATTGATTTCTTGAAAACTTTGAATCAAATGTTGTGCATCTTTCTTACTAAAATAGGCGCCATCCTTCGGAATGTATCGAAATTGTGAATCTTCAGTCGTTGTCAACTGAAAAAACGAATCAAACGCAACATTTTCATCTACGTGATATTCTAATCTTGCTTCTGATTTTAAACGATTTAAACCATTTAATTTTTCAAAAAAATCATATCCTTTGTAGTGTTTTTTTATCAGATGAATGGCTGCTTGTTGGTGTTTACAAATTGACAAAAAGCTATTTTTACAACAATTTTCAACCAACCAGGTTTCTTGATTTTTTACAAATGAAACGGTGGTCTTCTTTTCATTCCAAAAAAAATCTGAGGGTTCAACCAAAACATCCACTTTAACTTCACTCACGCCACTTAAATTGCTAATCATCCCATTGATTTGAGCAGATTTGTGGAAATCATTGAAGAACTTTTCAGTAATAATTAAATTCCCTTTTTCAGTTTTATCAGGTTTTTCAGATGCATTCTGATTGTCAAATTTTTCTTGAAAAGCATACAAAGCTGCCACTTGATGCTTGCAAACCGAATCCCAATCAAAAGGACAAGAGCAATAACTTTCAATCTCACTCATTTGATCCAACAAAAAATGGACTGAAACATTGTATATTTTCGAGCCAAAAACGGAAGCTTTTCCTTCATCTAATTCTGGATCGTATTGTAATTCGCTGACTGTAGAATTTCTGAATAAAACTTGACCGCGCTTTAGCACTTCTTTATTGCAGTTTTCTTTTAAATAATTGTCAATTTTTGCTCTCACGGCGATACTGTTGTTTAATTTGAAAAAGATATTCAACTAAAGATACATAAAAATATGAAATCAATATAAAATCTCCCACAAAAAAAGTGCGTGACCAGGAGCAGACATTTTTGCCGCTTGTCGGTCCTTTATCAAAAGAATTTTTTCCACTTCGGATGGTTGAATTTTTCCTGTGCCAACTTCTAATAATGTTCCAACAGTTGCACGAACCATATTTCTTAAAAAACGATCAGCGGTTATTTCAAAATATGCTTGATTTTCATTTGTGCTCACCCATTTTGCGCAAGAAACATCACAAATATTGGTTTTTACATCTGTATGTAACTTCGAAAGGGAAGTAAAATCTTGTTTCCCAAGCAAAAACTGAGCGGCTTCATTCATCGCGTTAAAATCTAGTTGCGCAGGATGAAACAAGCTAAAATCAACATTAAACGGATCTTTAGCTTGATGCAAAAAATAGCGATAAGTTCTTGATTTAGCATCAAATCTGGCATGAAAATCAGAAGAAACAGCTTCAATCTTTTGTATAGAAATACTTTCGGGCAACATGCGATTTAACTTAAATTGCAAATCGGCATTGTAAAATCCATCTTCCAAATCTACATGTAACACATAGTGTTTCGCGTGAACACCTGTATCTGTTCGTCCACAACCAACAACAGAAATCGCTCGATTGTGGTTCAGTTTAAAAAGCGCAGTTTCAATTTCTTCTTGAACGGAAATTTGATTGGGCTGTCGTTGCCAACCAAAATAGGGTTTTCCATTATACGAAAGTTCAAACTTGTAACGCGTCATGTAACAAAAGTAAGGACTATTTAAGGAACAAAAAAGCGGTTGCCCATTCAAAAGAACAAACAACCGCTACATTTTTAAGATTTCAATTTTTACTCGATATACAACACATATCCTTTTTGATAATCTACTGAGTAATCAAATTTCAGGATTTTATTTTGTGAGGCGTCTAGCATAAAGTTCCAAGTGATAATTCCTGATTTGTCAGCAATTTTGCCTCCAAGAAATTCACCTCTTTTCACTTTAATGTCTTCCACAACTGAAATTGGGAATTGATCTTTGATGAAAATTGGAATGTTTGCGCCACCATTATTTTTCAACTTGATTTCCCAAGCTACATCGACTTTTTGACGCGTTCCAATCGTTTTAATTTTGCTGTTTTCTTTCACCTTAGTGCGTTCCATTTGGATTTTGTTGTCTTTTCCTAATGAAAATGAAAGTGTGTCTTTCGTTGAATTGACATCGATGTACGTTTTACCGATGTAAGTTCCATCAAAATATAAATTCGATTCACCATTCAATAAATTCAATTTTTCCCAACCAGAAACTTGTGCAACCAAATAAACTGATGGGTCTAATTTTGGCGCAGCGTGATATTCATAATTGGCTGGTAACTCATAAGTCGAAATTTGAACTCTTTGGTCTTGTCCATCAGAAGGAATGGTCATTTTGGTTTGAATTGCATATTCAACACGCAATTCTTTTTTAGAAATGACAGTTTGTACATTTTTGGCTTCTTCCAATTTTTCAGCTTCACCAGCCATATCTCCGCGGTATTCCCAACCATTATTTTCTGATCTTTCTTTGCTCCCCAAAAGATTTAATTTTTTGCGTTTTGACAATTTGACACCTTCCATTTGTTCAATATTTTTTCTCATTTCTTGACTCGTAACACTCGATTTCTTATTAGAAGAAACGACAACTTCTTCCAAACTTACCTCTTGAGGTTGAACAAAGAATTTCAAATAGGGCGCATTGATTTGCAATTGCATAGAATTATAACCGATATAGGAAGCTGTTAAATAACTTTCTCCTTTAGGAACAATTACTTCAAATTTTCCGTCAAAATCTGTAACAGCTCCCACCGAAGGATTATTTGAAAAAGTCACTTTTGCGAAAGCCAAAGGTTCACCTGTAGAAGCGTCGATTACTTCGCCACGTAATTTTTGACCTGAATAATTAAATGTTGGAATATTCCTTCCAGTCACATTTTTAGGCTGCGGATAGTTATTGTAATTCAAATACCATTCTTGTAAAATTGGTTCTTTCGAATTTTCGTACGGATCATTGGTCGATAAAACCAAATCCACATCTTTCCATTCAATTCCAGTGCTTTGATTTACCAATGCTTTTGCTTCCAAGCGAACTGGTTTTCCAATTCCATCACTGCGCAAATCGTAATAAGGTGTCCAAGAGGCACGTGGAGAAATGTAATTAAAATCGAAAGTTGAGTTGGTTGTACTAGCAACGTCCACTTCGACCAAAATTTCGGTAAAATTAATCACCGGTTTACTTTGACGCGTTTGAATTTCCTGCTCAACTTTATTGATTTCTTTTTGAAGCATTTCTAATTCTTTGATTAAAACCGTCTGACGACCAACAATCTCCAACATTTTCATATGAATGAACGAATAAGCTTCTTTCAATTCAGAAACTTTCATTCCTACTTCGGAACCTTTCAAATCACTGTTTATTTGCAATAAATTCTTGTCATTTTGCAAAATCAAAAATTCATCACGCAACAATTGATCTTTGTCATAAAGTTTGTTTTTACGGTTGTTCAACTCTTCGATTTCGGAGATACTCATTTTCAAATCTTCGTAATTTTTACGCGTTGATACGGATAAAATCGTCAAATCTCCAGTCGCTTTCAATTGCACAGAATTTGGATCCATGTAATCGGTCAATTTTTCAAACACCAAAATTTGTCTTCCAGGGTTTAATTCTGTTTTCTTCTGATGTTGCACTTGCGCACCTTGGAAAAAGATAGTCACCTTGTCAATCGAAGATGACAATTTGATTTCTTTTTGACCAAAAGTGAAGAAGGAAATACAAACAAAAAATAATACTAATCTCATTTTTTCTAATTTTTATTATTCGATGTATAACACATATCCTTTTTGATAATCAACTGAGTAATCAAAATTCAAGATTTTGCTTTGAGAAGGATCTAAAATGAAATTCCAAGTGATTATTCCAGAGTTTTCAGCAATTTTTCCTTCTAAATATTCGCCGCGTTTCACTTTGATATCTTCTAAGTTTGAAACAGGAAATTGATCTTTGATGTAAATTGGAATTTTTGCACCACCATTGTTTTTCAGCTTAATCTCCCAAGCAACATCGACTTTTTGGCGAGATCCAATCGTTTTGTTTTTGCTTTTTTCAAAGATTTTCTTGCGCTCCATTTGGATTTTGTTGTCTTTCCCTAAAGAAAATGACAGCGTATCTTTCGTAGAATTGACATCGATGTACGTTTTTCCAATATAAGTTCCATCAAAATATAAATTTGATTCTCCATTCAACAAATTCAATTTCTCCCAACCGGATACTTGCGCAACCAAATAAACTGATGGATCTAATTTTGGAACTGCATGGTATTCATAATTCGCAGGAAGCGTATAATTCGAAATTTGAACACGTTGATCTTGTCCATTTGATGGAATTGTCATTTTGGTTTGGATTGCATATTCAACACGCAAGTCTTTTTTGATAGCTGTCGCCGTTACATTTCTCGCTGCTTGTTCCGCTTTCATGTCTCCATCATAACTGTAAGCGACTGATCTTTGTTTTGAATTTTTCTTTCTACTTCCTCTTGTTTGAAGTTCACTTTCTATTGAAACTGGAGTATTATAAGTCCCGTTTGTTGCAATCGAAGCAGGTGAAGAAGCATTTGACCATGTGTAATTTTGTCCGCCATAACCAGCTGAAAGTTGCGTGGCACTTCCCGTTGCCATTGTAGCATTGGTGTTCATCACAATCGCTTCTGGTTGTAAGAAAAATTTTACATAAGGCGCATTGATGTATTGTTGAGAAGTGGTGTAACCCACATAAGTTGCATTGATGTAATGCTCGCCTTTTGGCACAATTAATTCAAATTTTCCATCAAAATCAGTTACTGCGGAAGTTTGCGGATATGAATTAAAACTAATTTTAGCAAAAGACAAAGCTTCACCAGTTGAAGCATCAATTGCTTCACCTCTAATTTTTTGTCCTGAATAGTCGAAAGTTGGAATTGTTCTTCCTGATACATTTTTCGGTTGCGGATAATTGTTGTAATTCAAATACCATTCTTTCAAAATTGGTTCTTTTGAATTTTCATAAGGATCATTGGTCGACAAAACCAAATCAATGTCTTTCCATTCAACGCCAGTATTTTGATTCACCAAAGCTTTGGCTTCCAAACGAACTGGTTTTCCGATTCCATCACTTCTTAAATCATAATAAGGCGACCAAGAAGCACGTGGAGAAATATAATTAAATTCGAAAGAAGCATTGGTAGTTTTGTCAACATCAACTTCCACCAAAATTTCAGTGTAATTGGTTACTGGTTTACTCTGACGCGTATCAATTTCCTGCTCAATTTTATTGATTTCTTTTTGCAATTTTTCCAATTCTTTTACCAAAACAGTTTGTCGATTGACAATTTCTTCCATTTTGATATGAATGAAAGCGTAGGCTTCTTTCAACTCAACTACTTTCAAACCAACTGTTGTTCCTTTCAAATCGCTGTTTCTTTGCAATAGATTTTTGTCATTTTGCAAAATCGCATATTCATCACGCAATAATTGATCTTTGTCGTACAACTGATTTTTCTTGTTGTTTAACTCCGTGATTTCAGAATTTGTCATTTTCAAATCTTCGAAATTTTTTCTTGTCGAAACAGATAAAATTGTCAAATCTCCCATGGCTTTTAGCTGGACAGAATTGGGATCCATGAAATCGGTCAATTTTTCAAAAACCAAAACTTGTCTTCCAGGCTTTAATTCAGTTTTCTTTTGGTGTTGGATTTGTGCACCTTGAAAAAATACAGTTACTCTTTCGATGCTTGAATTCAGTTTAACTTCCTTTTGCGCAGTCAACGAAAACGCAATGAAAAGAAATGCAAATGTTACTTTCATGAATATTTAAATATTTAAATCAATAGTACCTTAAAACTAAGATGCCAAAACGTTCAAAATTCCATACAGATTTTGAATTATATTCTAAATGTACAGTTTTTTATTAGAATCTATGCGAAAATCAAATTTGAAAATCTCCACTCAATGTTTACTTTTGGAGAAATCATTTCACATGGAAAATCTTAAAAATCTATTCTACATACGCAAGGATTTGACTTTCTTGAATTTTGGATCATTTGGCGCTTGTCCTAAACCAATTTTTGAGGATTATCAACGTTGGCAATTGGAATTGGAACGAGAACCTGTTCAATTTATAACCGTTTCAGGAATCGAATATCTCAAAAAATCCCGTGAAGCCTTGGCCAATTTTCTAACTTGTGAAGCAGATGATTTGGTTTTTATGGTCAATCCTTCGTATGCGATGAACACGGTTGCCACAAGTCTAAACCTTCAAGCTGGAGACGAAATCTTGGCAACAAATATAGAATATGGTGCTTGCGATAAAACGTGGGATTTTATATGTGAAGAAACTGGTGCAAAATACGTTCGACAAAAAATTCAATTGCCTTTGGTTTCTAAAGCTCAGTTTATCGAAGATTTTTTCGCGGGTTTGACTTCCAAGACAAAAATGGTTTTTATAAGTCAAATTACCTGTTCAACAGGTTTGATTTTGCCCGTCAAAGAAATCTGCGAAATTGCAAAATCAAAAGGATTATTAACTTTCGTCGATGGCGCGCACGTTCCCGCTCAAATTGATTTGAATTTAGCTGAATTGAAAGCTGATTTTTATATCGGTGCTTGCCATAAATGGATGATGACTCCGAAAGGTTGTTCGTTTCTTTATGCCACCAAAGAAGCACAAAAACTACTAAAACCATTAGTTGTAAGTTGGGGCTACAAAAGTATTTTTCCAAGTGAATCTACTTTTTTAGACCATCATCAAATGACAGGAACTCGAGATTTTTCAGCATTTTTAACCGTTCCAAAAGCCATTGAATTTTTAGAGAAAAACGATTGGAAATCAGTACGAAAAACTTGCCACGAATTGGGATTGAAAAATGTAACACGCTTTTGTGAGTTACTCAATTCGAATCCATTGGCTCCATTGACAAATGAATTTTACGGTCAACTTTTTAGTATTCCAATTCAGACCAAAGAACCAGAAAAATTGCAAAAATTGCTATTCAATCAATACAAAATAGAAATTCCTGTAATGCGACAAGAAGATACAGTTTACCTCAGATATTCCATTCAAGTTTTCAATACTCAAGCAGATTTAGACATTCTTTACGGAGCTTTGTCGGAGATAAAAAATGAAACGGATTTAATCGCTTAAGTTCATCGCTTTCATTCTTTTTTGTTCTATTTTAATATATTTACATTCAATCCAATTTCTTCAGTATGGCATTTTCATTCAAAAAAATTTTTAAACATTTAACCTTTTACGTTTTAGTAGCCATCGTTGCAGGAATTTTATTGGGACATTTCTTTCCGGAGCAAGGATTGAAAATGGAGAAAATTGGAACCTACTTCATTGATATCATAAAGGTTTTCATTGGACCAATTATTTTCTTGACAATTATTTTGGGAATCAGCTCGATGGGCAACATGAAAAAAGTGGGTCGCATTGGATTCAAATCTTTGCTTTATTTTGAAATTGTGACGACCGTCTCGTTAGCGATTGGTGTAAGTGTTGCACTGCTAGTAAAACCTGGAAATATCGATCGATCGAAATTAACAATCGGTGATGTTAGTAAATATACCAGCAAAGCAGATGAACCTTTCAGTTGGCTGCATTTTATCGAATCAAATTTTACGATTCAAGTATTAATTGTTGCCATTGTACTTGGGATTTTGTTGAATTACTATTCAAAAAAAGAAAAAGTAATTACCATTCTCGAAAAAGCTTCCCATTATGTTTTCAAAGCACTGAAATATGTGATGTATTTGGCGCCAGTCGCAGCTTTTGGAGCGATGGCTTTTACAGTTGGAAAATTTGGTTTACACACGCTTGTTCCACTTGGAAAATTGATGTTGTGCGTATATATCACCATGGCTCTTTTTGTTTTTCTCATTTTGGGCGCCATAATGAAATTTTACGGTTTGAACATTTTCAAATTTTTGCGATACATCAAGGAGGAATTGTTGATCGTTTTGGGAACCTCTTCATCCGAATCTGCTTTGCCGACTTTGATGAATAAACTTGAGACGGCCGGTTGCAGTAAATCAGTTGTTGGATTGGTCGTTCCAACTGGTTATTCCTTCAATTTGGATGGAACTTCCATTTACCTTTCCATGGCGGCGATTTTCTTGGCGCAGTTATACAATGTTCCGCTTAGTTTCACGGAAATCATGATTTTGATTGGTATTTTGATGCTCACATCGAAAGGCGCAGCAGGCGTTGCAGGAAGCGGATTTGTGGTTCTCGCCTCTACATTGTCATCCATGCATACCATTCCATTGGAAGGATTGGGATTTTTGTGGGGAGTTGACAAATTTATGAGTGAAGCACGCGCAATCACTAATATTATTGGAAATGGCGTAGCAACCATTGTAATTGCCAAAAGTGAAAATGAATTTGATGAAGAAACTTACCGCAAAGAGATTAATTAATTTCTTCTTTTGCTTGAGTAGTTTTCAAAATCTTCACACATTTCTTGATCAAACTGCTGCGTGACACTGATTGGAATATATTCTTCAATTACGTTCGTTTCGTCCAATCCAAAATCTTCTGATGATTTAAGACCCAATTTCTTTATAAATCTGTACACTTTAACAGTAATGATTTGGAAAGCAGTCAATTTATTATCCGTTGCAACACGTGAGTTCAAAATGATGAATTTAAAATCGGATTCTTCAAATTTTCCTCTCACACTTTCAAAAATACTTTCGCCTGTTAATTCACCTTTTTCAATCATGTTTTGGTGAATTTTTCGAAGCATAAATTCGATTCTGTGCTCTTCCTTGAATCCTAATTGAAGAGAAACATAATAGCAATGTTTATCAATCACTTCGTTGACAGAGTAAT
This sequence comes from Crocinitomicaceae bacterium, assembly GCA_040403095.1. Lineage (GTDB taxonomy): Bacteria > Bacteroidota > Bacteroidia > Flavobacteriales_D > Crocinitomicaceae > JAQVCM01. The sequence goes on along the minus strand of JBBALI010000043.1, from coordinate 17,946 downwards.
TGATTCCCCAAGGTTCCGTTTTAATATCCAAGTGCAAAAACCAAATGATGTTTGCTTTTCTAGGTTTTTTTCTAAATAGAGAATAGAAAACGGTAGCGTCTAATTTGGTCGCTTTTTCGCTTCTCGTTGGATAAACCAAATTTGTGGCTTCATAAGCAACATTTTTATCATTTCTAACAGCATTCAAAAGCGGAATTACTTTGCTCATGTGAACATATTCTGTAATTCTACTTCTCAATTTTCTAGCCATGTAGAACAAGTAAAGGAAAATAAAGAAAATGATAGAAAGCATGAGTGTAAACCAACCACCATGTACAATTTTACCTAAGTTTGAAAACAAGAAAAGAGATTCTATTGAAACTAAAATCAAGAAAATCGTTAAGTAAAAAGTTTTTGCTTTTGGATATTTGAAAAACAACCAATAACACAATAAATAAGATGACATGACCATATTTATCGTAATAGCCATTCCATATGCAGCTTCCATATTTGTAGATTTTCTGAAGATAGCAATTACCAATAGGCAGCCAACCATCAAAAACCAATTAATTGAGGGAATGTAAATTTGCCCGTGGTGATCAGTTGGATATTTTACTTTCAGATTGGTCCAAATTTTCAGTTTAACAGCTTCATTCATCAAAGTGAAAACACCAGTTATCAATGCTTGTGAAGCAATAATTGTGGCCGCTGTTGCCAGTGCAATGACATAAGGCAAGATTTCTTTCGGCACCATCGCATAAAAAATGGTTTGTTTAGGCTCTAAAGTAAAACCTGGAGTAAGCGTCATGGCTGCTTGACCAAAATAATGAATGACCAAAATGATGCTTATGAATCCCCAACTCATTCTGATATTTGCTTTACCGCAATGACCTAAATCGGAATACAAAGCTTCAGCTCCAGTTGTACAAAGAAAAACCGCACCTAAAACCCAAAATCCACCTGGTGTATTTACGACCATATTGTAAGCGTAATATGGATTAATCGCCTTCAATACAAAAGGATTGTGACCAATTTGCGATAAACCAAGATATAAAAGCAGCATAAACCACAACATCATTATTGGGCCAAAAGCCTTTCCAATCAAGACAGTACCAAATTGTTGAATAGCAAAAAGTCCGAAAATGATTCCCACAACAATCGGAATTGTTGGAATATCTGGATAAATCGTATTTAATCCTTCAACAGCAGAGGAAATAGAAATTGCAGGAGTAATAAATCCGTCAGCCATCAATGTGGCACAACCAATCAACGCTGGAATAATAATCCATTTGGCTCGTTTTTGCTTCAAAAGCGCATACAACGCAAAAATTCCGCCTTCACCTTTATTATCGGCATTTAGCGCAAAATAGATGTATTTCACAGTCGCTAGAAGAATCAAAGTCCAAATTACGGATGACAATCCACCTAAAATAATATCAGGATTGATGTTTGTCCCACCATTTGTTATGGCCTGAAAAACGTACAATGGAGAAGTTCCGATATCTCCAAAAACGATTCCTATTGTAATAATAACACCTGCAAAACTTAAAGGCGTCTGATGCAAAGACTTGTTCGATGATTTCATCAAAAAAATATTTTATAAAAAACAAAAAAAGCAGACCATTTTAAGTTTTTCCTCTTAAAACGGCGCTGCTTAATTTCGTGGCAAATGTAATACAATAGTATTTGAATAAACAAATGTTTTTCAATAATTTTTAATCAAAAATTTAAAATTCTATTTGCAAAAAAAAAGTTGACTTATTAGATCAACTTTTTGCATTTAAAAAAATGTAATTCCTTATCTGATATAATCTTGAAAAAAGGTTTCAACATCATAATTTTTTCCAGTCATATTAATTTCTTTGATTCCATTTGTCACCAAAAATCGAACGATTACATGTTTAGAAACATCATCATTTTTCAACATTGTGATTTTTGCATCATGTGCTTTTGCATCAAACTCTACTGTAAAATATTGTGTGTAATAACTTGCCGCTTTTTTTACCTGATCTGCAGTTACTGAACTTGGCATTTGAAAAACATATAGTCCTTTGTCTTTAGAAGCAGTAAATTTTTCAGCATTTTGAATTTTTGCAACAGAAGGAGCTTCTTGAGCTGAAAGCGTTCCACCAAGAAATGTTATTAATACTAATGTTAAGATTTTTTTCATCTTTCAAATTTAATATGTTTGTTTCTATGACGACTAATCCGACTAAAAAGTTGTTTCAGTCCTAAATTTTTCGAAATTTACAATTATTTTGCCAAAGATATGAAAACTGAATTTGAATTAGCTGGATTTTATCAATTAAATCAATTAGAAGCTGGATGTGATGAAGCTGGAAGAGGTTGTTTAGCTGGTCCAGTTGTTGCTTCTGCAGTTATTTTACCTCCCGATTTCAATCACCTTTGGCTAAATGATTCCAAGCAATTGACAGAAAAAAAGCGTCAAATCTTGCGGCCAATTATTGAACAAGAGGCAATTGCTTGGGCGGTCGCATATATCGATCATGAAAAAATTGATCAAATAAATATTCTAAACGCCAGCATCTTAGCCATGCATGAAGCCGTAAATCAATTGAAAATTCAACCAGAATTTTTATTGATCGATGGAAATAGATTTAAAAATCACGCAATTCCACATCAGTGTTTCATTAAAGGCGACGGAAGATTTAAATCTATTGCAGCAGCATCCATTTTAGCAAAAACACACCGTGATGAATTCATGGAAATTTTAGACAAAGATTATCCTCAATATCTATGGTCAAAAAACAAAGGGTATCCTACAGAAGACCACAGAACTGCGATTAAAATTCACGGTTTTTCTCCCTTTCATCGTTTGACATTTACTGTAAAAGATGTTGGTCAGATGAGTTTGGAGTTGTAGGTTTGATAAACCTATCCTTGCGAAGTAAAGTTGCCAAAATTGGAATTAAAATTCCAATGATGATAAAAATTGTCCAATAGAAATTAAAAGGTTGATTTTTAGTGTATTCCGGAATAAGCGGATTAGTATCATAATTCGACCACGTCATCAAAGCAACTGCGTATCCAACAAAAACCACTAAATACACTGTTCCAAAGGAAATACAGACATTTTTAAATATTTTCCAAAAATTAAATTCTACTAAAAATAAAGTCGAAAATCCAACAATCGTGGGAAAGAAAATAAGCAGAAGTTGATCAAAAAAATTGAAACCAATTAGTAGATAGGATTGTAGGTTATAAAGTGTCCATTGATCAATTATATCTAACAAGAAATAAATAAGTAGATACTTACAAAAATAAGCTACTATTGAAACACCTAATATTAAAGTGATTACTAAAAATTTATTTAAACTATATTTCATCAATAGAACTATCCTTTTTGAATTTTGACTTGTAAACCTTCAATCTTACTTTGTACACAATTTCGTTAAAAATAAAAATTATCACAAAGAAGATTCCAATAAAAAACAAACCGAATTTACTAAAAGGTTTTCCGCCATCAACCATAATGCCCAAAACAATATAAGTAATCCAAAAAATAGAAAGAATGCAAAAAGAGTTATTTAAGTAGTTTTTGGCTTTCAATCTGATTATTGCACTCAAATTATAAGCCATAAAACCTGCAGAACCTATCATTTTAAATATAGTATAGAAAGGCCAATTTATAGTTTCAAATATTAAACCAATTGCAAATATGGATAACCAAATGATGATAATGTTGGTACTGAAGTGAAATTGATACGCAACTTGTTTGGAGACGAAAAAATCATCTAAAGTGTCATTCTTTTCATCCATGTAGAAATTGCATTTGGTGCTGTCAAATATATCTAATTGAATTATTTTATGCAATCAAACTTCATGGTTTCTCTCCATTTCATTGATTGAGATGTGCTAGGAAATATGTTGGTCAAATGAGTTTGGAGATGTTGTTTCTTTTGTCTTCTTCAAAGCCCAGCGCAACACAAAAAAAGCAATAAACGCAAAAAAGGCACCCGCAAAAAATGGGGTTCCATAGGCAAATGAAGATTTTTCCCAAACTGCTTTCGATGTTGAATAAATGTACATCATCAAAGGCGGCCCAATGATTTCAGCCAAACTCATCAAACTTGTGAAAACACCTTGCAATTCGCCTTGTTCATTGTTTTCAGTTTGTCCTGAAACAATTGAACGAATCGCTGGATCAACAATTCCTGAAAGTGCATATGGCAAAATCATCACGTACATCATCCAACCATAAGGAATTAAGCCGATGCCAATCGTAACAATTACAAGCGTGACCAGACCTAACGTCGCTGTTCCTTTTTCTCCTAATTTTGAAACAATCCACCCAGACAATCCACCTTGGACAACGCCAAAACAAACGCCGACCACAGCCAATGAAATTCCGACGTACTTTTCTGTCCAACCGAATTTTTCCATGGTGTAATAATTCCAAACAGTATGCACAGACATGTTTGCCATTAAAACCAAAAACACAACTACAAAAAGATACTTTGCTTTCTTAAATCTTTGTAATTGTTTAAATGCTCCAAATGGATTTGAACGTCTCCAATCAAAAGCACGTCGATCAGAAACCGGCAATGATTCTTTTAGGACGAAAAATCCAAAACAAAAATTCAACAATGAAAAAATCGCCGCAACCAAGAAAGGAGCGCGTGTCCCAAAATCTGCCAGCAAGCCACCGATTCCTGGTCCTAAAACAAAACCTATTCCGAACGCAGCTCCAATCATTCCAAAGTTTTTAGCTCTGTTTTCAGGAGTAGAAATATCGGCAATGTAAGCTGCAGCTGATGTATAACTTGCGCCAAAAATTCCGGCAACTGAGCGACCTAAAATCAACCAAAATAAATCAGGTGCAAAAAACATGAATAAATAATCGATTCCCATTCCAAAAACTGAGACCAACAAAATGGGTCTTCTTCCAAAACGATCGCTCAAGCTTCCAATCATGGGTGAAAACAAAAATTGCATAAACGCATATGCGCCCATCACCCAACCAAAATAGGCAGATGAATGTTTCAAGCTCACATGTGCAGTTTCAGAAATCAATCTTGGAAATGAAGGAATGATTATTCCCAAACCAATTGAATCAATACAAATGGTGACCAAGATAAAAAGCAATGCGTTTTTGGAAAAATTTTCGGATTTCATACCTCAAAATTAAGTATTTGGATTTATTCAACAAAAAAACCCCCTGATAAATCAGAGGGTTTTCTTTCACTTTGTTGGCCCACTAGGGCTCGAACCTAGACTCTTCGGTACCAAAAACCGACGTGTTGCCAGTTACACCATGGGCCATTGACGGGTGCAAATTTAGACAATTGTTTTATTCTGACAAGTGATTTTTAAAAAAAATGAAAAAAAGTAAACATATTTATTAAAATAGTAATCGTTCCATTTTATTTTTAAATTGATTTTCAATTAATTAAAACAAAATTTAATTAATATTTCTTTATTTTTAATCAAATGAATGAACCACACCTTTTGATTTGCGTATTCCTTTTACTAAAAAGTAATTTTTAATAACTGAAAAAACTAAGAAAAAATGACACATAAACTAGGTGACAAAAAAACATAAAAGACTATATAACATTAATTTACTAAGAAAATTTAGGATTTTTAAATCTTCAATCATTGAAAGTCTTGATATATTCTTAAATTCGCACGTTAAATTGTGGCTAAAACAGCAAAAACAGACAATAATCTGCTGAAAAAACTGTTAATTCCACCAAAGAAAATCAAATGAACTACAAAAAGCTGAATGTCTATTTAGGTTGGTTGGTATTTTTAATTGCCACCATTGTTTACTTTATCACCATTGAAGATACGGTGAGTTTATGGGACTGTGGTGAGTATATCACTGCTGCTTACAAACTTGAAGTTGGTCACCCTCCGGGCGCACCGCTTTTCATGTTGTTAGGAAGATTGTTCTCTTTCTTTGCTGATCCTGAAGGAGTAGCCGTTTGGATAAATAGAATGTCTGCATTGTCAAGTTCAGCAACAATTTTGTTCATGTTTTGGTCAATCACGATGTTGGCTAAAAAAATGGTTTACCAAAAATCTAGAACTTTCTCTAAAGGCGATATGATTGCCGTTTTAGGTAGTGGATTAGTCGGAGCCTTAGCATACGCATTTACAGATTCTTTCTGGTTTTCAGCTGTTGAAGGTGAGGTTTACGCCATGTCTTCGTTGTTTACAGCAATGATTTTCTGGGCAATCCTGAAATGGGACGAGGAAATGGAAGCTATCAAACATGGTGAATTGGATGGTTCTCACAGTCCGATGCGTTGGATGATATTGATTATGTTTTTGTTCGGTTTGGCAATTGGAGTCCATTTATTAGGATTGTTGGCTATCCCCGCAATTGCTTACGTCATATACTTTAATCAGTGGAAAACAGTTAATGTAAAAGGATTCTTTTTGACTGGAATCATTTCTATTTTCGCACTTGGATTCATACAAGAAGGAATTATTCCTGGAACAATTTCATTGGCTTCGAAATTCGAAATCGCTTTCGTAAACAGCATGGGAATGCCTTTCTATTTGGGTGGAATGTTCTTTTTCTTGCTCTTGATTATAGGATGCGTTTTCTTGGTGCGCTGGAGTAGAAAAAACAATAAACCACTAATAAATGCAATTGGACTTGGGTTCATCGTGTTTTTGATTGGTTACGGATCTTTTGCAACCATCGTTATTCGTTCAAGTGCAAATACACCTTTGGACGAAAACGACCCTGAAAACTTGGTAACCTTGCATGCTTATTTGAAACGTGAGCAATATGGTAGCTGGCCAATTTTGTACGGACCATACTGGAACTCTGCGATGGATGATGCAGAAAAATTTGGTGATAAATCAAGATTTTATGCACGTCGTTATGTTGTTACGAGAGCTGAAACAGATCTAAAAGCGTTCAAAAGCGAAGCAATTGCTAATAAATACGCTAGAAATCTAGGTAGAAATTATGAAGTTGTAGAGAAATATTACGTTACAAACGAAGAATTTAGAAAACACCAAGAACCTGTTTACTTGCAAAATACTTTCTTTCCAAGGATGTTTTGGAATCAAGAATCAGATGCAGCTAAGATCAATGGATACAAAGATTGGTCAGGCTATAGTGCCAACAATGATGTGGATTTAGCAACTGCAGAAATTGGTGTTGATGGAAAAAGACTTCCAACATTTGGAGAAAACTTAACTTATTTTGCGCGATACCAAGTAAATTGGATGTATTGGAGATATTTCATGTGGAATTTTGCTGGTCGTCAGAATGACATTCAAGGTCACGGTGATCAAATGAGAGGAAACTGGTTATCAGGAATTTCTTCAATTGATCAAATCCGATTAGGTGCACAAGGAGCGAATTCTCCCACTTTTACGACAAATAATGAAGGCCACAATACTTTCTTTTTCTTGCCTTTGATTTTAGGATTTATTGGAATGTTTTTCCACTTCTACAGAGCGCCCAAAGATGCATTTATTGTCTTATTGACATTCATCTTCACAGGGATGGCGATTGTGGTTTATTTGAACCAAAAACCTTTCGAACCAAGAGAAAGAGATTACGCTTATGCAGCCTCATTCTATGCTTTTGCCATGTGGATTGGTCTCGGCGTTTTTGCCCTCTATGAAGCTTTTAAATCATTTGGTAAGAAAGAATTTGTTGGTTTTGGAATCATTGCAGGTGCTGGAATTCCTGTTTGCTTGATTTTTGATGTTGCAGCTGGCGAAGGTTATCCTGTTGTAATGTCTTGGTTGTTCATGGCTTTCATCGCAATAATTGCGCTTGGAATCATGGCCGCTTTGGGTAAAAAATCTAGAAATGAAACAAATGGCGCTTCGTTGGCCGTGATTTTAACATTGGGTATTCCTCTTTTAATGGCGTTCCAAGGTTGGGATGATCACGACAGAAGCAACAAAACATCTGCAAGAGATTTAGCTTACAACTATTTACAATCTTGTGCTAAAAATGGAATCCTTTTCACCAATGGTGACAACGATACTTTCCCATTGTGGTATTTGCAAGAAGTTGAAGGAAAACGCACAGATGTTCGCGTTTGTAACCTTTCTTTGATGGGAACAGACTGGTACACAGATCAAATGAAAATGAAAGCATATGATTCAGATGCGCTTCCAATTAAATTTACGGAAGACCAGATTATGATGTATGCTGGAAGTACAGATCAAGTTTACTTCTTGTCGATGTTCGAAATGATGCGTTTTGGAGTTCCAAAAACAAGCATTGAAAATATTTACAATACTAAAATTAATTTCAATAAAGTTCAATTCAAGCAATCTTTTGAAACGTTACGTAAAGGAATGTTGGCTGTAGCAAATACATTGAAAGCCAAAGATCCTGCGACAGAAGGTAAATTAAACACTATCAAAACAAACTTGGGACTTGTGATTGAAAATCCAACGGCAGCAGATATCGAAGCAACAATTAATTATGCTTTAGATATTTTCGCCAGTTATTCAGGTGGAACAATTGAAGGTGAGCAAGAACCATTGCAACAATTGCAAACTTCATTGGTTGATTGGGAAAAACCTTGGGATTTCATGCCTATCAAGGAAGCAATGGAATTTACTAGAAATGACGATAATATGTTTGCTACCAGAGGCAGTAAAATGCGTATTTTCCCATGTAAAGGATTCATCTTGCCAATTAGTAAAGCGAATGCTTTGAAATCAGGAATTATTGAGGCTAGTGAAGTTTCTTCAGTTGCCAAAGAAATTAGATTCAGCATCGACAAACAATACCTGACAAGAGAACAAGTAATGATGATGGACATTTTGGCAAACAATGATTGGAAACGCGCGATTTACTTCTCTTCTCCTTATGGATCAAGTGTTTCAATTGCCTTGTTCCAAGCGGGATTTGTGAAACAAAATGGTATCGTTTACGAATTGTCTCCAGTAAAAGCGAAAGACAATAACCCTGTGAACGTAGAGAAAATGTATAAAAACATCATGGAGGTTTACGATTACGGAAAAATGAACCAAAAAGGTGTTTTAACTGATTACTATTCTCGTCGTCATACAAGTCAATTCAGAACAAACTTTGTGAAACTGGCTGAAAATTATGTTCGTGACGCTGAATTTGAAATGGCTAGAAAAGAAAATTATACTTCTCAAATTGCTAGATTCAAAGCAGCTGGAAACAATAGATTGGCTGATTCTTTGAAAAATGTAATCGCTGGAGCTGACGAAAGAGCTGCTAGAAATAACAAAAAAGCAATTGCTTTGATTCAGAAATCGCTGAAAGTGATGCCAGTAGAATTGGTAATCGATTATGGTGAACCAAATCCTGATGGTCGTGAAATGAAAGGTACTGATGGTGCATCCTACCAAAGTTTTGCAGATGGAAGTTTACATGATTACGTAAGTATTCTATACAGAGCTGGCGACAAAGCAGGTGGAGAAAAATTAGGCACTCAAATCGCGCAAGAAATTGAAACAATCTTCAATTATTTCGAAAACAGTTCCGCAGTAATCGTTTCAAGAAACAAAACTGATTTAGTTGCTGCTTTGAGTAACTACATGACCATGGCAATGATTGTTTCTGACACTGAACTTGGAAATCCTAATAGTGCATTGGCAATCAGAATGAATAAAAAAATCAGACAATTGTACCAAAATGTATTTGAAAATAAATACAGAGACTTGAAAGATTTGTCAGTTCAAAGTGGTGAAGGTTCAAGAACTGGTTATGGTTCAATGTTGACTGAATTGAAAGGTCATTTGGATGCTGTCGGTATGCAATTTGGCTACATTCAAAGACCAATTGAAACTGCTCCAAATCCTTCTGCAGGAGGAGCAAGCGGTTTGACACCAGAACAAATCAAGCAATTGATGGAAGCACAAGGTCAAGCGCAAGAATAAATTAAAAAATGAAGTTATACAAAACCCCACGTTTTTTGCGTTTGATTTTCAAGCGAAGAACGTGGGGTTTTTCTTTGGACAAAAATGCCATTTATCTAACATTTGATGATGGACCACATCCAGATATCACGCCTTGGATTTTGGATTTCTTGAAAGAAAAAAACATGGTTGCAACCTTTTTTTGCGTTGGTGAAAATGTTGCGCGCTACCCCGAAATTTATCAACGCATTATTGACGAAGGACACGCTGTTGGAAATCATACGATGAAGCATCTCAATGCACTCAAAGTGAAACCAAAAGATTACTTGAAATCAATTGAAGAGGCGCAAAAATTGATTCAATCCAAACTTTTCAGACCGCCTTATGGAAGGCTCACTCCTACTTTGGCAAAAAAAATAAGAAGCAAATACATCATCGTGATGTGGTCATGGCTGTCTTATGATTTTGACCAATCTATTTCGATTGAAAAAATTCTTGAAAAAGGAAAAAAACAAATCAAGGGTGGAGATATTTTGGTTTTGCACGACAATCCAAAAATTACTGAGAGACAAAAAATACTTCTGCCTGCATTAACAGAACTTTTGTCTGAAAAAAAATTCGACTACAAACTATTGAAAGTAGATTAATTTCTGAAATTTCATTTTTTAAAGAAAATTCTTTGAATACCAAAATTTCTAGTTTACCTTTGCGGCAGTTCATTTATATATAACTTATTAAGAAAGGTGGAGGGACAGGCCCTACGAAACCTTGGCAACCTATCGCAAGAAATTGAGAAAAGGTGCCAAATCCGATCAGTCAGCTGGCTGAAAAGATAAGTTCATGTTTGTTTTCCAAACTTTCTTAATGTATTTTAATTTTTCATTTTTAGTCTCCGAGATTGAAATTGAATGAATTTACTTTTGGAAGAAACATGAATAAAATTCAAGAAATACTCAAAAATAGAATCCTTGTCCTTGATGGTGCAATGGGAACGATGATTCAACGACACAAACTTGAAGAAGAAGATTTTCGGAAAGGTTGGTTTGAAAATCACCATAAATCTTTGAAAGGAAACAACGATTTATTGTCATTGACAAGACCTGAAATCATTGAAGACATTCATCGCCAATATTTTGAAGCTGGTGCTGATATTGCTGAAACAAATACATTTTCTGGAACAACAGTCGCTCAAGCAGATTACGATTTGCAGGATTTCGTGTATGAAATCAATTATCATTCTGCTAAAATTGCTAGAAAAGTAGCGGATGAATTTACTGCATTAAATCCAAACAAACCGAGATTTGTAGCGGGATCGATTGGTCCTACAAATCGAACAGCGAGTATTTCTCCAGATGTAAATGACCCTGGATTTAGAGGAATTACATTTGATGAACTAGTAACTGCATATTATCAACAAGTTGGTGCTTTGATTGATGGCGGAGTTGACATTTTGTTGGTTGAAACAGTTTTTGATACCTTGAATGCAAAAGCCGCACTTTTTGCGATAGATTCCTACTTTGAAGATAAAAATGTGCGATTGCCAATTATGGTTTCAGGAACAATTACGGATCAAAGCGGAAGAACTTTAACTGGTCAAACGACCGAAGCATTTTTGATTTCAGTTTCTCACATGCCGTTATTGAGCATCGGATTAAACTGCGCACTTGGTGCTTCGATGATGCGCCCATATTTGCAAATACTTAGCAAACAAGCACCATTCGGAGTAAGCGCTCATCCAAATGCAGGCTTGCCAAATGAATTTGGAAAATACGATGAAACGGCAGAATTAATGGGCGAACAAATTAAAACATTTTTAGACGAAAATTTGATCAATATTATCGGAGGATGCTGCGGTACGACGCCCGAACATATCAAAGTGATTGCTGATTTAGCGAAAGAATATGAGCCTAGGAAGATTTTTAGTGAAGGCACTTCGACAAGCTCATAGTGATAAAGTGCGCTTCGACTAGCTCAGTGTAATAAAGTGAAGAGTGGGAAGTAAAAACTGAAGGATGCTGGGGGAAGGTCTTTAATCATTCTCAATCTGCTTTTCGAACTTGTAGAAATGAAATAGTAAAATTGAAAAAATTAAAATTTTCAAAAAAAATATGAAATTATCGCCATTAAAATTATCAGGTCTTGAACCTTTAATTGTCACGCCAGAATCGAATTTCATCAATATTGGGGAGCGAACAAATGTGACCGGTTCTCGTGCATTTTTGAGATTGATCAAAGAAGGTCAATATGAAGAAGCTTTGTCCGTTGCGCTTGAGCAAGTGCAGGGCGGTGCGCAGATTATTGATGTCAACATGGACGAAGGTATGATTGATGGCAAAGCTGCGATGATTAAATTTTTGAATTTGATGGCTTCAGAACCAGATATTTCTAGAATTCCAGTGATGATTGACAGTTCCAAATGGGAAATCATTGAGGCTGGATTGAAATGCATTCAAGGAAAAGGAATCGTCAATTCAATTTCTTTGAAAGAAGGGGAAGCCAACTTTATTGAGCAGGCAAAAAAAATCAAGCGTTATGGTGCTGCAGTTATTGTTATGGCATTTGATGAAAATGGACAGGCGGATAATTACGAAAAAAGAATCGAAATTTGCGAAAGATCATACAGAATCTTGGTTGATACCGTCAAATTCCCTGCGCAAGATATCATTTTTGATCCAAATATTTTTCCTGTTGCTACAGGAATGGAGGAACACAATAACAACGCATTAGACTTTTTCAATGCAACCAAATGGATTCGAGAAAACCTTCCCGGAGCGCATGTCAGTGGCGGTGTTTCCAACGTTTCTTTCTCATTCCGTGGAAATGATAAGGTTCGCGAGGCGATGCATTCTGTTTTCCTTTACCATGGAATCAAACATGGAATGGATATGGGCATTGTGAATCCGTCGATGTTGGAAATTTACGACAATATTGATCCAATTCTTCTAGAACATGTGGAAGATGTGATTCTTAATCGCAGAAATGATGCTACAGAAAGATTGTTGGAATTAGCTGAAACGGTCAAAGGCGATGGAAAAAAGAAAGAAGTTGATTTAAGTTGGAGAGAAAAAGCAGTTCAGGAACGACTTTCTTATGCCTTGGTGAAAGGAATTGTTGAGTTCATAGAAGAAGATACTGAGGCTTGTAGATTATTATACCCTAGACCAATTGAAGTAATTGAAGGTCCTTTGATGGATGGAATGAACATCGTTGGCGATTTGTTTGGAAGTGGCAAAATGTTTCTTCCGCAAGTGGTAAAATCAGCGCGCGTAATGAAAAAAGCCGTTGCAGTTTTGTTGCCATACATTGAATTGGAAAAAGCGGGTGCAAGTTCATCAGCTGGAAAAGTTTTGATGGCAACTGTCAAAGGCGATGTTCATGATATTGGAAAAAACATTGTAGGCGTTGTTTTGGGTTGCAACAATTATGAAGTGGTAGATTTGGGAGTGATGGTTTCCGCTGAAAAAATCATCCAAACAGCCATTGATGAAAAAGTTGATGTAATCGGTTTGAGTGGTTTGATCACACCTTCATTGGATGAAATGGTTCATTTGGCCAAAGAAATGGAGAAAGCCAATTTGTCGATTCCTTTGATGATTGGAGGTGCGACAACGTCTAAAGTGCACACAGCGGTCAAGATTGAGCAAAACTACACCAAAGGTCAGACTATTCACGTATTGGACGCTTCAAGATCAGTTACCGTTGTGGAAAGTTTGCTGGGACAGAGAAAAACAGATTTTGTGGCTGGTATCAAAATTGAATATCAAAAACTGCGTGAACACCATGAAAAACATAGAAATGCCAAGGTTTTACTTCCGCTGGAAGAAGCCAGAAAAAATGCATTTAAAATCGACTGGAAAAAAGAAGATATTCACAAACCAAATCAACTTGGAATACAGCAATTGATTGACTATCCATTGGAAAAATTAGTTGATTATATCGACTGGACGCCATTTTTTCAAACTTGGGAACTTCATGGAAAATTTCCACAAATTTTAGAAGATAAAGTTGTTGGTCGTGAAGCGAAAAGTCTATTTAAAGACGCAAAGGATATGTTGCAATCCATCGTTTCAGAAAAATGGCTAACTGCCAAAGCTGTTTATGGTGTTTTTCCAGCTAATAGTTTGGGAGATGACATTGAAATCAAGAATCCTGAAGGGGATAAAATCATTGGAACTCAATATACTTTGCGACAACAAACGCGTAAAGCAGCTGGAGTCCCAAATATTGCATTGTCTGATTTTGTTGCACCAAAAAGCACTGAAATTCAAGATTATATTGGTGCTTTTGTTGTAACAACAGGAATTGGACTAGATGAAAAAGTAAAACAATTTGAAGCAGATCACGATGATTATAATTCCATTATGCTCAAAGCATTGGGCGATAGATTAGCAGAAGCATTTGCTGAAAAATTACATGAAATTGTTCGCAAAGAAACTTGGGGTTATGCTCAAAATGAAAATTTAGAAAATATTGATTTAATCAAAGAATCGTATCAAGGCATCAGACCAGCGCCAGGTTATCCAGCATGTCCAGACCATACAGAAAAAGAAACCATTTTTGAATTGCTAAATGCCACAGCATTAACTGGAGTTACATTAACTGAAAGTTTAGCGATGTTTCCGACTGCAGCTGTAAGCGGTTGGTATTTTGCTCATCCTCAAGCTAAATATTTTGGTTTAGGAAAAATTACAAATGAGCAAGTTGCATCAATTGCTGAAAGAAAAAATCGAACAAAAGAGGAAATGGAACGTTGGTTAGGAAGTGTTATTCATTAAAAAAGAGAAATAAATGATTGATTTTTATTTATAAGCAATCTTTTTAACCGTTTATTTCGTCTGTTTTTAATAGATTTGATGTAACATAAGTACTGATATGAAGTTTCTTTTTTTATTATTTACTTTTTTTTCATTTATAGTTGGCTATTCGCAAGCGCCGAATGCAGACTTTACAGCGTCACCACTTTCAGTATGTTTGGGCGGTACAATTAATTTCACAAATACATCAACTCCAGGAAATTCAACGATTACAAATTATTCTTGGAATTTTGGAAATGGACAAACGAGTACAGAAGTCAATCCTTCTTATACTTATCCTGCTCCAGGAACTTACACTATCACGCTTGCTGTTCAAACCGCAAATGGTCAAGCAGATGCTGAAGTAAAAGCAGGTTATATTGTAATTAATCCGCTTCCATCAGCGTCATTTAATACACAAGGAATCGGTTGTATTGTTCCTTTTGGAGTGCACTATACAAATACTTCAACAACAGGTCCTGGGATTACTTATAACTGGAATTTTGGAAATGGGCAAACATCAACCTTATTAAATCCTGATACTATAATTTACAATACAACTGGAAATTACACTACCAGTTTATTGGTTACAAATCAAAATTCAGGTTGTAATGCTACTTTCAGTGTTCCGATTGCTGTTTCAAATTATAGAGCTGCAATGACCGTTCCTCTTACAGGTTGCGCAGGAACGCCGATTCAATTTTTAAATAACTCAACAGTTGGAACCAATTATTGGTATTGGAATGCCGGCACTACGCAAGGATCAAACGCACCAAATCCAGTTTTTACTTATGATACACCTGGAACGTACACAATCACATTGCAAACGCAAAACACTACTGCAGGTTGTTCGTCAAGCGCAACACAGCAAATAAACATTCTTCCTGCACCTACACCATCATTCACAGCAAATTCAATAACAACAGGTTGTTCACCACTTCCAGTAAGTTTTAGCAATACTTCTGTGGGCGCAGGTACTTTTGTGTGGAATTATGGGGATGGTTCAACTTTCTCTGGTCAAAATTCTCCAACTCATGCTTATCAAGGAAATGGATCTTATTCTGTTACACTTGTTATGACCTCAATAAATGGTTGTAAGGATTCAGTTACTCTAGTAAACTTGATTAATTTATCAGATCCTGTAGTTCAATTTTCAAGCTTAACTACTGATGGTTGCGCGCCCTTGGCAATTCAATTTACAGAATCGTCCGTCGCTCAAAATCCATCTTCAGATCCAATCAACAGTTGGTCTTGGGACTTTGGAGATAATACAACTTTTGTTGGTCAAAATCCTCCGATTCATAATTATTCAAGTGGAAGCTTTGATGTAACACTTACAATTTCAACAGTTTCAGGATGTATTTCAACACTCACCGTTCCAGACTATATTGTAGTTGGAAACATAGATTTGATTAATTTTACAGCCACGCCTATTCAACAGTGTGCAAAGACTCCCATTCAATTTTCAAATTTAACATCTATCACAACGCCACATTCGCCAAACGAAGTCGCTTACACTTGGGATTTTGGTGATGGCGGAACGGCTTTTGTTACTTCACCAACGCATTCTTATTCAGCAGATACAGGCTATTTTGATGTAAAATTAATCGTTAGTTTTCGAGGATGTATTGATTCGGTAACACACTTAAATGCAGTGAGAATCAAAGCACCAATTTCAAGATTTCAACCTTCAACGAGTTTGTTTTGTAATCCTGGTGCTTTGCCTGTAAATTTAACTGTGAATGATATTTCTTTGATAGGAAAAATTTCTGACGACGTGAAAATGATTTGGCGATGGGGAGACGGAACTGAAATTACTTTGGAAGACCCTGCATTAGATGATGCCAATTTAGGAACCTCCTCTCATACCTATTCAAATTATGGCACCTACGTTGTCAGACAAGTCATTTTTAATTATTCAACAGGCTGTGCAGATAGCTCACAAACAACCATTTTTGTCTCTCAAACTAATGCTGTTTTGAGTTTGGTCAATGATTCAGTTTGCAAGAATTCAAATCTTTTATTAGATGGTAGCGGAAGTACTTCGTCTAATACAATCACTTCTTGGGTTTACGACATGGGCAATGGCGATTATGCAAACGGTCAAAGTACAGCTTATTCATATACAATTCCAGGGACTTATGCTGTAAGTTTGATTGCAACCAATAATGTTGGATGTAAAGACACTGTAACTATCAGCCCTTTGCAAGTTTTGGAATTACCAATAGCTCAAATCAGTTCTGATTTAAATATAGGTTGTGCGCCTTTGCTCGTAAATTTTAGCAATACGTCCACCACGCAGGGCACAAGTTTGCCTTTAGAATATTTCACATGGAGCTTCCCAGATGATAATTCTACTCAAACCACAAACAATGTAAATACTTCAGTAAACCATACTTTTCAATCTCAAGGGAATTTTAACGTCAGTTTAGTGGCAACTGATATTTTTGGATGTAATTCAGTCCCAGCAACCACACCTGTTTTGGTCACAAAACCGAATGCAATTTTTTTGATTGATTCTATCATCTGTGATTTAGAAACTTATGTAACACAAAATACAACTACTGGAATTGGTCCACTTTCCTATCAATGGTATTTAGATGGAAATATTGATTCAACAACAACCAACGTCAATGGGTTTTTTGATGAAGTTCCAAGTAATTCTTATACCCATGTAGATCATTTTCTGACACTTGTGGCCACTGATGGAAACGGTTGTAAAGACACAAATACAGTAACATTAATTGTTTCAATGCCAGTTGCAGGAATAAATTACACCTTGACAGGAGGAGCAGTAAATTCGCTTGGTGAATACACATGTCCGCCAGTTTTTGTTGATTTTGAAGACCAAACAGAAAGCTTAGGAGATATCCTTTTTTGGGAATGGAATTTTGGCGACAATGCCAATTTATCAACATCAGAAAATCCAAGTAATATTTATGTTTTTCCGGGTGTTTATAGTACTTCTTTACACATCATTGATGAATTTGGTTGTAATTCCGATACCACGCTTTTCAATTATTTGACCATTTTCGGTCCAACAGGAGATCCTTCATTTATACAATCAGCCCAATATTGCGGTCAATTTGTGGAGTTTGATATTGATGACGTCACGGATGCAGCTTCAATTGTTTGGAATATGGGAGATGGTCAATCGTTTGATGATTCTTTGAATTTCGTTTACAATTATACCGATTTTGGTACATTTATTCCGAATGTAACACTTACAGATTTAAACAATTGTGTTGTTGTTTATCCATTGGATACCATCTTTATTTTAGATAATGGTTTGAGTGCTTATTATACAGCCAATCCAAATCCAGCCAATTTA